>CAZEWR010000015.1:0-112146 GCA_964516175.1 uncultured Fimbriimonas sp.
GTGCGTCCGAAGGGGGGGGGCGTCCCCCGAACGCGGGCTCAGAGCATCGCCGCGCCGAACACGCCCGCGCTGTCTCCCAGCAGAGGCCGTAGCACGACGGGATGATAGGCGTCGTGGAAGACGTGCCGCTTGAGCGACTCTACTCCATCGGAGTAAAGCCGATCCACGTTGCTCACTCCGCCGCCCAAAACGATCGCGTCCGGGTCGAGAATATTGACCATCACGCTCAAGGCTCGTCCGAACATCTCGCAAAGCCGGTCGATGGTCGCTCCGTCCTCGAAAGCGAGCTCCTTTAGCGAACGCCTTTCCCCGATCCGCTTCAGATTCCAGCGTTCGAGAAAAGGTCCGCTTAACACCGTCTCAACGCAACCGACCTTGCCGCAGTAGCAGGGTTCGCCTCCTGGCTCCAGCACGTTATGGCCCCACTCCCCCGCAATGCCGCTTGCACCGTCCAAAGCCTTGCCGTCGATCACGACCCCGCCGCCGACGCCCGTTCCTAGAATGACGCCGAACACGGTCCCGTATCCTTTGGCCGCTCCGAGGGTCGCTTCTGCGAGGGCAAAGCAGTTCGCATCGTTCGCTACGCGAACCGAAATACCGAGCTTTCGCTGGAGATCGGCGGGGAGGGGGCGACCGATCAAAGCGGTCGTGTTCGCGTTGCGCATCAGACCCGTCCTCGGGTCCGCGCTGCCGGGCGTTCCGACGCCGACCGCCAGAGGCTTCTGCCCTACTTCAGCGGCCGTCTCATCCAACACTTTCGCGATCTGCCCGAGGATATGGTCATAGCCTTGTTCCGCTTCCGTCGGGACGCGTCGGCGGGCGATCGCCCGTCCGTTGTCCAGCGCCGCGCACTCGATCTTCGTTCCACCTAGGTCCACGCCCCACTTCAAGTCCATAGGGAAAAGGGTACCGTTCGCGGTTACCGCTTGTTTCCAGGACCATCGTTCCCGGTTTCATCCTCACGACATCCACTTCCGATAACTTTAAAAAAGGTGACCCTCTCCCAGCATCGGGGGCAGGACGTGATCGCGCTTCTCTTTTTCCGCGCCGTTCATACCCCCGTCGGCACCCAAAAGATGTGTCGCGCGGGCAAGGAGATTTCGGCTTTGGACGACGCGGTGGTCTACGGCATTTCCGCCGATCCTCCTTATGCGCAGGAGCTTTGGGCGGCGGCGAATCACATAACGGTTTCGCTCCTAAGCGACCACGACCTTACGGTCACCAAGGCCTACGACGTGGTGTGGCCTGATTTCGGAGGACTCGCCGTCGCCGCCCGCGCCTCGTTCGTGATCAACCACCGGGGCGTCGTCACCTACTCCGAAAAGACGAAGAGTCTCGGCGACCTTCCCGATTTCGTTCAGCTCCAACTCGCGGTCGAGTCGGCGGTGGCCGACAATCCTTGAGCGTTGCCTCCTGAGACGAGGGTATATAACGGTAAATCCGTCTCTGATCAAAGATCGCTCGGAACTCTCCTATGCTCCTCTCCGCCCTCCCTCTGGTCCTAACTAGCGATATCGTTCGTCCCTTGAAGATCCAAAGTCCCCGCTCTTTCGCGACCCGGAAATATCGCAACGCTTTTCGCGATCTTGGCAAGGGGAACGCGGCGATCATCGCCAAACTCGACAAGGCTTGGCGGCAACTCTTCTACGGAGACGACGCGATCCAACGTGTTTACTATCCGGTCGGCTCCAACATGGCCTACATCAAAGACGTGGGCAACGACGACGTGCGCACGGAAGGGATGTCCTACGGCATGATGATCGCCGTTCAACTCGGCCATCGTGAGGAGTTCGATCGCCTTTGGCGATGGGCAAAGAGGTATATGCGCTACGCGGACGGGCCGTACAAGGGCTTCTTCGCCTGGCAGTGCGACACGTCCGGGAACGTTCGGGGCATGACGCCCGCCTCCGACGGCGAGGAATACTTCGCGACCGCCCTCTTCTTCGCCGCTGGACGTTGGGGCGACAAAACGTATCGAAAAGAGGCCGACACGATTCTCCATGCCATGCGCGAGGGCAAGCGGATCGTGCCCGGAACGGCGATGTTCGACCCGACGGCCAAGCAGGTCGTGTTCGTGCCGAGCGGCGACGCCGCGAAGTTCACCGACCCTTCCTACCATCTGCCCGCCTTCTACGAACTGTGGGCCCGCTGGGCGGAAGAAGACCGACCCTTCTGGAAGGAGGCGGCCACGAAGAGCCGAGAACTTCTCCGCTGTGCCGCCTATCCCACGACCGGTCTCTATCCCGATTACTCCGGCTTCGACGGGAAGCCACAGAAAGCCCCTTGGGACCCTCAGAGCACGAACGACCGATTCGGCTCCGACGCCTTCCGCGTTGGCGGTAACCTTGCGATGGACTGGCTCTGGTTCGGCAAGGACCCGTGGCAGGTCGAGCAGTCGAACCGGATGCTGACCTTCCTCGCCACCCAGAAGCCCGCCTACGTCTCAGGCTACACCCTGGACGGGAAGCCGACCGTCGCCTATCAGTCGGGTGGCCACGTCGCGATGAACGCGGTGGCGGCGATGGCGGCCAGCTCAAAGGATGCGCCCGCGTTCATCGAGGCTCTTTGGAACGCGCCCGTGCCAAGCGGGCAGTGGCGATACTACGACGGGCTGCTATACCTGTTCGGCCTGCTCCACGCGAGCGGGCAGTACCGGATTTGGACGCCAAAATGACTAGCGTAGCGAGGCCCGGAGCCAGCCAAGAGGAGCCGGAAGCTCCCGATGCAGACGTCGCTCAACGTCTTCCAGCGCGAGAAGACATCGATCGAGGTCCTTTGTCGCGTCCGCCCACTCACGGTCGTTAATCGCCGCCTTCGCGAAGGCGAGCGCCTCCCGGGCTTCGGCGAGCCGTTCACTCAGGCAGTCGGCGATCGCGCGGTCCAGCGGACGAACCGCTTCGAAGACGCTCGCTTCTACCGAGTCCGGCAGACTCAGTGAGTCGCCTTTACGGCATTCCAGATACCCCGGTCCCGATCCCAGGCCCGTTCGAACCGCCCGAATAGATCGGATCGCCTCGGAAACGCTCCGACAGGCATGCCGAAGGCGTCGAACTTCTTCCCTCCGCAAATCGGCCATAGCCAAAGGACGGACGAGATAGGCCGGACGATGCTCGAAAGAATCGTTTGCTTCCTCGATGATATCAACGAGCGATGCGATGCCGGAAGTAGGCGGGCCGCCCACGCCACGGTATAGTTGCGGCTAGACCAATGAAGATCGGAATCTTTACCGCCCTGTTCGGAGACAAGACCCGTGCCGAGGCTTTGGACATTATCGCCGGGGAAGGTATCAAGGCTGTCGAGTTCGGCGCGGGCGCCTATCCCGGTTCTGCCCACCTAGGTGGAACGAACGAGGCAGTCGCCGCCCTCATCGAGGACGAGGGCAAGCTCCGCGAACTGCGTTACGACGTCGAGAGCCGGGGGCTGACGATCTCTGCGATCTCCTGCCACGGCAATCCGCTCCATCCAGATCCGAAGATCGCCAAAGAGCATCACGACGCTTTCGTGAACAGCGTCAAGCTCTCCGCCAAGCTCGGCATCGGCATCGTGAACGGCTTCTCCGGTTGCCCTGGCGACGGACCGAACGCGATCAACCCGAACTGGGTCACCTGCGCCTGGCCGGACGAGTACCGAGCCATCCTCGACTGGCAATGGTCGGAGAAGGTCATCCCTTACTGGACGGAGCAGAACCGATTCCTCGACGAACACGACGTCAACTTCGCGATCGAGATGCATCCGGGCTTCGTCTGCTACGCGAACGACACGTTGCTGAAGCTTCGAGACGCCGCGGGCTCCCGGATCGGCGCGAATTTCGATCCGTCCCATCTCTGGTGGCAGGGCATCGACCCTATCGCCGCCGTACGCGAACTCGCTCGTGCGGGCGCGCTCTTCCACGTCCACGCAAAGGACACCCGCATCGACCCGATCAATTCGGGGCGCAACGGCAACCTTGACACGAAAGGTTACGGCGACATCAAGAACCGCTCCTGGGTCTTTCGATCCGTGGGATACGGCCACACGCTGGGCTGGTGGAAGGACTTCTGCTCGGTGCTTCGCACCGAGGGCTACGACCATGTTCTGAGCATCGAGCACGAAGACGGTCTCATGAACTCGCTCGAAGGCCTGCGAAAGGCCCTTAGCGTCCTCAAGGAGGCGGTGATCTTCGAGAACGCGGGTGAGATGTTCTGGGCGAAAGACTAAGAAGCGCCTCTCCCCTTGCCGTCGAAGAAGACGGCAAGGGATCCTTCGATCGGCGGATCCCTAGAACGTATCCAGGTCGCAGTGACGCCCGCGCGGATCGCCGTAGAGCGCGAACAGATCGGGCCACGAGATCCGATCCGCGATCGGGCGAAGCATCGCCCCCCGCGACTCCGCCCGTCGAACGGCATCGACCACCCCGGCGAAAGCTTCCGACTCCCGACCTTCGGGCAACGCGCTAGTGACCCTCTCGATGCCCTTGGCGCGAAGGGCTTGGGCGGCTGCCCCGAACAGGCTTGGCAGTCGCTCCGGAGAGCCCGACGCCTCGACGAAGTCGGCGGACGATCCGTCGGAGGAGACCCGGACGACGAGGTAGGCGGAGAGCCGGTCACCTTCGTAGGCGCCGAACAAGAACGGATCCGCAGGATTGAGACGGTAGCGGACCGCCGTTCGCCATGTCCGTTCGCTGCGGACCGTCGCCATCGGACGCGTCGCGCTCGTGGCATCGTAGAGCGGCGCCATTTCAGCCAGCGTCGCGTCGTCTGGAACGAGCCTCGCCGCCTGTCCGGCAGTGTCCGCTCGTAGAGCGCCCCAAGGTTCCGGCGTGCTCACGGTTCGCCATCCGTAGAGCGCGTAGTGGTCGTTGACCCCGGTGCCGAGCAGGCTCCAGACGCAGCCCTCGCGCTCCATCGACTCCATCGCCATCGTCAGCAGACGGCCCGAGTGGCCGCGCTTTCGGTAGTCCGGATGCGTCGAGACGCTCCCGATGCCGCCGACCTTCTGGGGCCGTCCTTCGCGATCGCGAATCCGGCGCATAAAGACGTGGACCGACGAAACGATCCTTCCTCCCTCGATCGCTGCGAGCGAAACGTTGTCCCCCGTGCCGCCACCTTCCAGGAGCGAGGTGAAGAAGGGCTTCCCCACGCCGAAGACCGTCGTCCAGAGATCGACCGCCTCCGGCATCTCCTCGTCCCGCAACGCTCGATAATCGGCCATTCGCTCTATTGTGACCTTGCCGCCGGGAACGAGGAGGCTTGTCTGAGTCTTACGCTCCGAGCCAGGAGGCCGCCGTATCCGGGTGGATGTGCCAGCCGAAGAGGCCGGCGAGGCCCATCAGGACGCCGAAGAGCATCGGAACCAGCGCGATGAAGAACAGGAAGCGCTTCTGGGTGAGAGCGGTTACCGCGAGCATCGAGATCGAGAGGGCGAGCGCGCTGTCGGAAAGGTCGAACTGATCGTCGCGGTAGTTCAGGGCGTCGTAGTCCTTCTCGTCCTTTTCCGCCTTCGCCTGGGTGTCCTTTAGCTCTCCCTTCTTCTTCTCGAGCTCCGATCGGACGCGAACGACCTCGGCGTGGGCTGTAGGGTCGGGGATGGCGAGACTTAAGGTCGCGAGGTGCTCCTGCATCATCTCGTCGCGCGTCTTCTTCGCCTGGTACCAGCCCCAGTCGTCGATCTTGTCGGCCTGGGCCTGTTGCATGGCTTGGCCGATGTTGTCGTCCTTGACCTTACACAGTCCCATAAAGGTGGCGAGGATCGCGACGGTCACCGCCACCACCGCGTTGAGGCGGCTTTTCGGAGGCTCGGGATCGGTCGCGTCGAGAACGTCGTTCGGCTCCATCGTCGCAGTCCATCGTATCTCCGGCGAGCCAACCGGCGGATAATAAATCCGCCAGCCGACCGGGGACGGTCAGGCTTCTTTCTCACGTTTTCTGGGGAACGCGTTTCGCGCCGGAAGGGCGTCGGCCTCCCTCCGAGGTCGACGAGCGAAGGGCGCGGCTAAAGGTTCTAGACCCCGCGATTTCCCGGTCACAACGAGATTGTTCTCGGGACAAACGCGTTTTTCGCGCGAGTCGGAGAGAAGGCGGGAAACGGGGCGCGACCAGGCCGAGAGTGGATGTCGAAGCGGATCGGCGTACATACGATCGAACAACGACGGCCCTCTCGGTTATCCCGTGAGGAGGGCCGTCGGACGACGCCTTGAGTTTTAGGGAAGGATGGTGGTCAGACCCGATCTCACGTCGATCGTCCAGGGGCGGGGCTCGGGCAGGCGCAGGTTTCCGCCGCCGATCTCCAGCGGCATCCAGAGGTAGCGCGAGTCCCACTGGGTGCGGGGTCGCCACTGGTCGGCCATAAAGATCACGCTCGTCCCCTTCTTCCCGACCACCTTCAGCATCAGGGTGGACTGTGAACCGTAGGTGCGCGTCTCCGGCGGGGCGACGTCGCGGAACTCGGTCCAGGGACCTTTGAGGCTTTTCGCCGTCGCGTACTTGTTCGGGTTGGGATCCCAGCCGGTGAGGGCGGAGCCGATAGCGTAGTACAGGCCGTCGTAGTGCACCACCGCCCCGCCTTCAAGCGGGGCCTTCACGAGGCAGGTGTCCTCGACCACGTCCATAAAGTCCTCCGAAAGACGGGCGATGTGGAAGCCCTGCGCCGGACGATCCTCGAAGACGAGGTAGGCCGTGCCGTCGTCGTCCACGAACTGTCCGATGTCTCGGCTTTGACATCCGAGAGGACGAAAGTGCTTGACCAGCTTGAAGTCGCCGTCGATGCGGTCGCTGACCGCCACGCCTACCTCGGCCGCGCGGTAACGGCCGTCGTCGAGATGAAGGTACATCACGAACCGTTTGCGCTTGACGTCGTGGTAGACCTTAGGCCGCTCGACTACCTCGCCCAGGCCGCTCGCATCGGGCGTGAAGGCGGTTCGGTGGCGGAAGCGCCATCGGGTCAGGTCCTTCGAGCTGTAGCAGGAGACGAACCGCCCTTCCTTCGGGTTATCCTCCGCGCGATCCTCCCCGAACCAGTAGTAGGTGTCGCCGACCTTCAGGATGCCGCCGCCGTGCGCCTGGATGTGTCGGTCGCGGTCGTCGAGCCACAAGGCGCCGGGAACGATGGCCTTAGGAGCGGCGATCCCGACCCCCGCGGCAAGAGCGATGAGAGTGGACAGCATGGTTGCCAGAATACAGGGAAAGGAAAGCCGGAAACACGGGAAGCGGGACGTGCGCCTCTCCGAAGTCCCAGGACTCTGTGTAACGCTTAAGTCCGAGAGTCGTCCAACGTTCATCATGAAGACGCTGGCGTCCTTGCTTCTCCTTTCGACCGGAACGGTCGCCTTCGCTCAGAGAGGGCCCGAGGTGCCCCGGAACTACCCGCGCGTCGACGGCAGCTACGCGAGCGTCCAGCGCGACGGCACGATCCGACGCACGCTTCGCCTCGATCGCGACGGATCGGCAGAGATCGTCACCCGGTTCCGAGACGATCGGAACTCGCGCGGCGGGCGTTCCCGCCTGAGCGACCGCGACGTGGACCGCTACGGGCGTCTCGCCGACCTGGCCGCGCGGGGCGGCGACGCACGCCGAATCGGACGCTGGACCATCCGCGACCGGAAGGTCGTCCTGCGATTCAACGACGAGGACGGCGGCGGACGCGGACGAGACGAGGGCCGCGATCGGGATCGCGATCGGAACTGGAACGACCGGACGGAAGTGACCCTCTTCTGGCGGGGCGACGATCTGGTCCTGAGCCGCGACAGCGAGCTTCTCGGCAAGGACAAGATCGATTTCCGGCGGGGAGACGGCGGATGGGGCGGCAACCTGCCGCCGCGCGGGCCGCAGGGGCTGGGCTCCGTCCTCTACGACCGCGACTCCCTGCGCATCGACGGCATCGACCTGCGCGAGGGGAACGAGGCCCGCCTCGTCGTCCGCGCCGAGGGGCGTCGGTTCGAAATTCCCGGCGAGACCCGCCGCCGGGGCGACGAGGTGACGTTCCGCATCCCCTACTCCGGTCGCGACGGCGGCGAGGTCCGCCTCACGACGCGCGGCTCCCAGGTGGTCGAGATCCACGGCTCTCTCGCCTACGACCGCCACCGTATCGACTTCGACAAGGAAGGCCGAAGACCCTAAGCGACGAGCCGAAGCTCAGCCTCTAGAGGCTGAGCTTCACCCGACCCCGGACGTCCGCCGAGGAGGCGCCGATCTCCAACACGTACTCGCCGGGACGCACGACGTACGCCTTGGCGGACGGGTCCCAGCTTCGTAGGCGGTCTTTCACGATCGTGAGCGCCGCCGTCGTGGTTCCGCCTTTCGGGATGGCGATCCGGGCGAAGCCCACGAGAGAGCGCCGCGCGTCGCCCGCCCGCGGCTTCGCGGATCGGGCGTAGAGCTGCACGACCTCCTCCCCGTCGCGCCCTCCCGCGTTCGTGATCGGGACGCGTATCTGCCAAGTGTCTCCCGGCACGATCCCTAGAGGACGGAGTTCCGGCTTGCCGTAGACGAACTTGGTGTAGGAGAGGCCATGACCGAACGGGAAGAGAGGCTTGCCGCCGAAGTAGCGATAGGTCCGGCCCGCCATCGCGTAGCTCTCGAAAGGAGGAAGGTCCTTCGTCGAGCGGTAGAACGTCACCGGCAGCCGACCGGCGGGCGAGAAGTCGCCGAAGAGGGCGGCCGCCACCGCGTCGCCGCCCCGTCCGCCGGAGTACCACCCATCCAACACGGCGTTCGCCCCGCTCGGATCGAAGGCGAGGGCGCTGCCGCCCGTTAGCACGACGACCGTCGGCTTGCCCAGCTTCCGGATCGCCGCGAGCAGCGCCCGCTGGGGCTTGGGCAGCTCGATCATCGTCCGGTCGCCGCCCTTGAAGCCCACGGCATCGACGTTCATCTCCTCCCCTTCAAGGCCGGGCGTGATCCCCAGGGTCAGCACGACCGCATCCGCGCCCTTCGCGGCGGCGACGGCCTCCTCGATCCCAGGATCGCCTTTGGCGTTCGCCATCGAGAAGCCAAGCCGCACGGAAGCGCCCTGCTCCGCTTGGAAGTACTCGACCCTTAGGCGGACGGGCTTGCCTCGCGTCAACGCCAGCCGCGCGACGTGGGACGTCTCGGCGTGCTGGGTCCAGTCGTCGATCACGAGCCGGTCGTCCACATAGAGCCGCATCCCGTCGTCGGCGGCGAGGCCGAACGTGGCCTCGCCGCTCTCAGGCGGGGTGAAGCTCCCCGTCCAGCGGATCGAGACTTCGGTCGCCGGGATGCCGTTCGGCGCGCTGGGGGGCGACCAGCGCAGGTCGATGCCCGCCGAGCGGCCCTTGAGGATCGGCTCGCCTTGGAGATCGCGTCCCCGGAACACCTCGCGCACGAAGCCCGGCGCGCCGTCCGAGGCGACCGACCCGCGCGGGAAGGGACCCTGTCCGTCGTCCAGCCGCTCCGCCAGAGCGCAACCCTTGGCGTAGACCACGTCCGCCCGCTTGCGGAGCCCCGCCAGGATCGTCACCGGGTGCGAGGGATCGCCGTTGTAGTTTCCGACGAGCGTTCCCAGATCGTCGGCGGTCGGTCCGACGACCGCGATCTTCCGGACGGACGGGGCGAAGGGAAGCGTGCCGTCGTTCTTGAGCAGGACGAGACTCTTCTTCGCGGTCTCAAGATTCAGCGCGTCGTGCGCAGGGCTGTCGATCTCGGAGGCGGGAATGCGCCGGTAGGGGTTCTCGTCGAACATCCCGAGTCGGTAGCGGAGGGTGAAGAGCCGGGTCGCCGCCCGGTCGAGATCCGCGACCGTGACCAAGCCGCGCTGCAGGGCCTGGGGAAGGGCTCGGTAGGTGGTGCCGCTGCAGAGATCGTCGCCCGCTTTGAGGGCCATCGCGCTCGCCGCCGCGGCGTCGGGCACGACCTTATGGCCCTCCCAGAGGTCGGCGACGGAGTCGACGTCCGACACGACGGCGCCCTTGAAGCCCCAGGTGTCCCGCAGCAGGGTCGTAAGAAGCCAAGGGTTGCCCGTCGCGGGCACGCCGTTGAACGCGCTGTAGGCGGCCATCGTCGACTGCGCGCGGCCTTCGCGGATGCAGGCCTCGAACGCGGGAAGGTAGGTCTCCATCACGTCCCGCTCGGGGGCCTTCGCGTCGAAGCGGTGCCGGAGCGGCTCGGGGCCGCTGTGAACGGCGAAGTGCTTGGGCGTCGCGACGGCCCGCAGGATCGGTCCGTCGCCCTGGATGCCCTCGACGAACGCCACGCCCATCCGTCCGGTGAGGAACGGGTCCTCGCCGTAGGTCTCGTGCCCCCGTCCCCAGCGGGGATCGCGGAAGATGTTCACGTTGGGCGACCAGAGGGTCAGCCCGTGGTAGATCCCATTGGGGTCCTGGTTGTTCTTCGCCCGCGCCTCGGTCGAGATCGCGGTCGCGACCTCGTGCATCAGGTCCGGGTCCCACGTCGCGGCGAGGCCGATGGCCTGGGGAAACACCGTCGCCACCCCGTTGCGCGCGATGCCGTGCAGGGCCTCGTTCCACCAGTGGTAGGCGGGCACCCCGAGGCGCGGGATGGCGGGCGCGTCCATCATGAGTTGCCCGATCTTCTCCGGAGTGGTCATCTGCGCGACGAGGGCGGCGGCCCGGCTCTCCGGGCTGGCCTCGGGCGTCTGGAGGAGGGCGGCGGCGAGAAGGTTCAGCATCGAATGGTCTATTGTAGCGGCGAAGGGCGGAGGAATCTCCGACCGGCCGATCGTCCCGAGTCCCATGGCGCCGCGTCCTAGAATATTTTTGTGAATCGTCGGAAGATGTGGATAGGCGGGGTAGCAGGGATGGTTGGGCTGGTCGTCCTCTCCGCTTGGCTTCCGGGCTACCGCTTGGAGCGCGAGTTGGCCGTCGCCCGCGCGGAGGGCTTGTGGACGGAGGCGTCGGACGTTCGCGCGGCGGTCGGGACGGCAAAGCCCGAGGAGAACGCGGCCTCGCTCGTTCGTGCCCTCATCGCTGAGACGAAGACGCGCGGGCTCGAAGCGGAATCCCTTCGGACTCCGCTGGCGGCGGTTCTCAAGGGCGCCGCGACTCCGGCTCACACCGCGACGATCCGGTTTCTTTGTACGAAGAACGCGGACCTCGCTGCCCGTTGGCGTGTGGCCGCCGCCGGGCGCGCAGTCTCCGACTACGACGAGATTCTCAGCCTGATGTCAGGCGACCCCGACGATCCGGACGATAAGAACGTCGCCAACGCGGTCCGGGCCTTTCAGAAGTACGAAGCGGAGCGGGCGGCGATCCGGAAAGATCGTCGATAGCGCTACAACAGGCATAGTTTGCGCGGCGTAGAAAAGAGCATGGTTCCGCTCTCGGTCCTCGATCTCGTGCCCCTGCCGAAGGGCGTCGCCAGCGGCGACGCGATCCGGCGGAGCGTGGAACTGGCGCAGCACGTCGAGCGGCTGGGCTACCGGCGCGTCTGGTACGCCGAGCACCACAACATGCCGACGATCGCCAGCACCACGCCGGAGATCATGATCGCCCTCAGCGCGAACGCCACCTCGACGATCCACGTGGGCTCCGGCGGCGTGATGCTCCCTAACCACGCGCCGCTGAAGGTCGCGGAGACCTACAAGATGCTGGAGTCGCTCTACCCAGGTCGGATCGACCTGGGCATCGGCCGCGCTCCCGGCACCGACCCTGCGTCGGCGACCGCCCTGCGCGGAAGCCGCGAGGCCCTGTGGGCAGAGGACTTCCCGCAGCGTCTGGGCGAGCTGATCGCCTTTGGGGAAGGACCGTTGGCGGTGATGGGCCGTCCGGTGACCGCGATGCCGACCGACGCGCCGTTGCCTGATCTCTTCCTGCTGGGCTCCTCCGACTTCAGCGCTCACCTCTCCGCCTCGATGGGCGTCGGCTTCGCCTTCGCCGCCCACTTCAGCGACATGGAACCCATGGGACCGATGCTCGCCTATCGTGACGAGTTCCGTCCGGGCGCCTTGGACAAGCCTCACGCGATCCTCGCCGTCCAGGCGATCGTCGCCGACAGCGAGGTGGAGGCGATGCGGCTCGCCACGAGCGTCCTCGTCTCGTTCGCCCGCCTGCGCACGGGGCAGCGGGCCTTGCTCCTGCCTCCCGAGGAGGCGATGGAGTACCCGTTCAACCCGCAGGAGCTGGCGGTCGCGGTCTCGATACGCGACCGCCTCGTCACCGGCACGCCGGACACGGTTCGCGAGAGGATCGAGACCCTCGCCGCCCGGACCAAGGCCGACGAGGTGATGGTCACCACGATGATCCACGGCCACGAGGCTCGGCTCCGGTCGTACGCGCTGCTGGCCGGGGCGGGCGTTCCAGCCGCCGCGGCCTAGGACGCTCTCGGCGAGAATCTAGAGCCGGATCACGACCGGCCTCCCGTCGTATCGCACTTCCCGAAGGGTGCCGACCGTCGAGGGAACACCCACTCCGCTCCCGGGACGCACCGGAACGATCCGGAATCTTCTCGAAGGCGACATGCCCGGGTAGGTTCCTTTCCTCCTTCCGAGGGTCAGGGTGCGCGCCTTGTCGTTCCATCGGAGTTCGATCGTCGCGTAGGCTCCCTTCTCGTAGGCGTAGCCGTCGCCCTCGTCGTCGTAGAGGGTGAACGCCCCGTCCGCTCCTGGATAGACCCGCAGCTCCGTCGGATCCTGGGACTGCCCGGCGTTCTGGACGGACGGTCCGTAGGGCAGGATCGCGCCGGCCTTTGCGAAGATCGGCAGCTTGTCGACGGCGTCGGACACGATCGTCGCCCCGCCCTGGTGTCGCGTTCCCGTCCAGAAGTCGATCCACTCCGTCCCCTTTGGCAGGACCACCGTCCGCGTCCTCGCCCCCGGCTTCGTCACCGGGCAGGCCATGAGCGCAGGGCCGAACATGAACTGGTCGGTCACCTCCAGGACCCTCTCGTCCGTTCGGAAGTCCATCGGCAGCGCCCGCATCATCGTCGATCCCTCGCTCGTGACCTTCCAAGAGGTGGAGTAGATGTAAGGCAGGAGGTGGTAGCGCAGCTCGTCGAACCGCGTCAGGACGTCACGCGTGGGTTGGGGCCAGCGCCAGATCTCTTTGGGCTGGTCGGTTCCGTGGATGCGGAGCATGGGGCAGAACGCGCTGTACTGGAACCAGCGCGTAAAGAGGTCGGCCCAGCCTTCGTCGTCGGTGGAGCGCGACCCGAAGAAGCCGCCGGTGTCGGTGTTCCAGTAGGGGATGCCCGACATCGAGAAGTTGAGGCCCGCCGGGATCTGCTTGGCGAGCACGTCCCACGTCGCGCCGATGTCGCCGGACCAGGAGATGGCGGCGTTGCGCTGCTGGCCCGCGTAGGCGGAGCGGGTCAGGATGACGGCGCGACGGTCCGTGTGCTCCTTTCGCCAGCCTTCGTAGACGGCTTGGGTGTGCACCAGGGGGTAGGCGTTGAAGACGTCCATGCCGAGTCCCATGCCGGTCTTGTAGTCGCGGAACTCGCCCCAGTTCCCACTGAGCTCGACCTCGCTTCCGTCGAGCCACCAGCCGTCCCACCCTTTGCTCGCGAGCTCGCGGGAGATCTGGCTCCAGTACGTCTTGCGGCCTGCCGGAGCGAACGGGTCGTACCACCGGCCCTGTCCGGGCGGATACACGTAGGGGATGACCTTTGGGAAAAGAGCTCCGGCCCGTTCCAGCGCGTTGGCGTTCTCGCTTCCCAGGTCGAACTTGGGCCAGACCGAGATCAGCGTGTGGACGCCGTCCGCGTGCAGGGTCTTCATCAGTCCCGCCGGATGGGGGTAGCGCTCGGGATCGAAGCGGTGGGTGCCCCAGGAGTCTTTGGGCCAGTACTGCCAGTCCTGGATGATGCCGTCGAGCGGGATCTTGGCCTCTCGGTAGCGGCGCACCACGTCGAGCAGCTCGGCTTGGCTTTTGTACCGTTCGCGGCTCTGCCACAGGCCGAAGACCCAGCGTCCGAACATGGGGGCTCGGCCCGTCAGCTTCCGGTAGCCCTGGATCACCTTCTCCGGCTCGGGGCCGTTGAAGAACACGTAGTCCACCGCGTCCGCCGACTCCGAGGTCCAGGTGAGCGCCTCGTTTTGGGTGGGAACCCGCAACGCGAGGCGGACCTTCGAGACGTTCGAGGCCTGCTTGAACTCGAACCGGATCTTGTGGCGCCCGGCGGTGAGACGGAGCTTCGTGGGCACGTCGAGGTAGGCGCGGTCGTTCCAGTCCTCCGCGACGAGCCGGTCGTCCACGAAGAGGCGGACGCCGTCGTCGCCGCCCGGAACGAGAGTGTAGTCGCCCGCCTTCGGAATCTCGAGGAAGCCCGTCCAGCGCACGCTGTAGTCGTCGTGCGGGAGTCCGGGGGGCGGCGTCGCGCTCCACTCGAAGTCGATCTGGGGGTCCTTGCGGGTCGCGACCAGGCTTTCGAAAGCCTTCCCCCGGTAGTAGCGTCCGGTCAGGCCACCGGGCTGGCCGTCCTCGTCGAACAGGACGGAAGAGCCGAGGATCGCATCGTTGGCCCCGGCGACGTCGACGTCCGTGATGGCGGGGTTGTCCCACAGGACGCCGTAGCCCCGGCTGGAGAGGAGCATGGGCACGGCGATCAAGCGGTTCTCCTGTTGGAGGTGGACCCGGCTTCCCCGGTAGTTCAGGCGCCCGTCCTGGCGCTGGCCCAGTCCGTAGATCGCCTCCTTGGGCGCGAGCGCGAAGCCTTGGCGGCTTCGGAGCGTGGGTTGCCCGGCGACCGTCGTGGGTTCGAGGCTGCGTCCCCCCCGCTCCGATAGGATCGTCTTTCCCTTGACGTCGAGGAACCGGACCGCGCCGGTCGTTCCGTCGACGACGACCTGGAGGGCGGAGGTTTTCAGAGTCAGGCCGTTCCCGTTCGAGACGACGGCGAAGGGGGTCTTCGAGGGTTTGGCGACGACGGCGAGGCTATGGGGCTCGAGTTTCCCGTCGAGCGAGAAACGGATCCGGACGATGTCGGGCGAGTAGACCTGGAGGCGGAGTTTTCCGCGTCGCAGGGGAACGACGATCCCGTCGGCGAGTCGGGTCGCCTGCCTCGCAGGCAGGGAGGGCGGGCCAAGGTGGAGAACGGGGAGCATGGTATCGACGTCCGTGGCGGTTCCCGGCGTGAGGCACAGCTTAACCGGCCCGGTGGGGCGAACCGTTTCAAGATCGTCCACGGCGGTTGCGCTTTCGTCTTCGGCGGACGTCTTTAAGTAAGCTCCCGACTCGACCCATGGAAGACCTTCCGCTCCGCGTGGCGTTCGCCGGGCTCCATGTGGGGCGTGGCGACTTCCCCGCGCACTACCACGAGGTGTGGGAACTGGTGTACGTGCGCGACGGGGCGGTGGTCACCCACCAAGCCGGGGAGCCGCTGCACCTCGCCTCCGGGATGGTCCTCGTCAATCCGGCCTTCGTGCCCCACCGGGACGTCTACCTTCGTCCGTACCATCTGATCTACCTTTTCGTGGAGGGCGCGAGCGTGGAGGCGTGCGAGCGGATCGTGTACGACGATCCGGAGCGGACGCTGGGGCGGGTGTTCGAGGCGATCCTCGCCGAGTGGAACGCCCAGGCGCCCGATGGCGCGGCGATGCTCGATCTTCTCGCGGCCCAGCTCGAGATCCTGCTGCGGCGGCGGTCGCGGGCGTGCCCCGCGTCCCCGCGCGAGGCTCCGCTGATCGAAGCGGAGCGTCTGCTTCGCGGCTCGGTCGGCGCGCCCCAGACCCTGGAACGGATCGCCCGTCAGGTCGGTGTGAGCCGTTCTTGGCTCTGCCGGGAATTCAAGCGGGCGCACGGGAAGGCGCCCTACGAGCACGTCGCGCAGCTTCGTCTGGAGAAGGCCCTCGCGCTCCTGCGGCTCAGTTCGCACAAGGCGGCTTTTATCGCCGAAGAGTGCGGCTACGCCTCGGCGAGCCACCTCGCGAGCTACGTCAAGAAGGCCACCGGGCTCACCCCGAGCCAGATTCGGAACGCTTCTCGAGAGCTTCCGTCCCCCTAAGGAGGGGAGGGGCGGACGATCGCTAGGCTTTCGTCGGACGCCGAAGCGACCGGCCGAACACCACCCCTCCGGCGGCGGCAACGACGACGATCAGGCCGCAGAAGACCCGAAATCCCGGACGTTCGGAAGGCGAGAGAGCGACCTTGGCCGAGAGGGCGACGATCGTGACGATGAACGCCAGAATCGCGAACAGGCCGGCCAGGATGAGCGAGGCGCGAACCCCGCCGACGAACCGCGCGCCGTAGGTCCGTTCCAGGTCTTTCCGCGAGGGGGCCACGACGAAGCCGAAGCAGACGCTCGCGTAGCCGACGGCCCATTGGAGGTTTGCCCGACCGCCGAGAAGGAAGCAGCCTAGGAAGAGAAACGACGCGCCGAGGACGCGCAGGTGGATCGCCCTGGGCTCGGTGCCGAAGCGCCGGTCCAGCGTCCCGCGAAGTTGGGCGACACAGTCGTCGAAAGCGCTCACGGTCTATTCTGGAGCGAAGGGCGTCTTCCGTGAGAACTCTCTTTTAGCGTCGTTTCACTCAGCATTGAAAGCTCTTCACGGCGTAGACTATAGTCAAGCCAATGGCCGCCGCACCGAAAACCGTCGTCGTCGTGGGAGGAGGCCTCGCGGGCCTCATGGCCACCATGAAGCTCGCCGAGGCCGGGCACAAGGTCCTGCTGTTCAGCGTGGTCCCTGTCAAGCGCTCGCACTCGGTGTGCGCCCAGGGAGGCATCAACGGCGCGGTGAACCTGCGCGGCGAGGGCGATTCCCCCTACCTCCATTTCGAGGATACGATCACGGGCGGCGACTTCCTGAACCACCAGCCGCCGGTGATGCGGATGGCAGAGCGGGCGCCCGCCATCATCTACCTGCTCGACCGTATGGGCGTGCCGTTCAACCGCACGGACGAGGGTCTGCTCTCGTTCCGCCGCTTCGGCGGCACCCTCAAGCACCGCACGGCCTACGCGGGAGCCACTACGGGGCAGCAGCTTCTGTACGCCCTGGACGAGCAGGTGCGTCGATGGGAGGCCAGCAACCGCGTTCTGAAATACGAGGGCAACGAGTTTCTCGGCATCGTGAAGGACGCGGACGGCGTCTGCAAAGGCATCGTCGCGCAGGACCTGCGCACGATGAAGATCGAGTCGTACGCAGCCGACGCGGTGGTCATGGCGACGGGCGGCAACGGCCTGATCTTCGGCAAGAGCACGAACTCCATCATCAACACCGGCTCGCCCGTTTCCATCTGCTACCAGCAGGGGGTGAAGTACGGCAATCCGGAGATGGTGCAGATCCATCCTACCGCTATCCCCGGCGAAGACAAGTGCCGCCTGATCTCCGAGTCGGTCCGAGGCGAGGGCGGCCGCGTCTGGGTGCCGCGCGACCCGATGGACGCGCGGGTGCCTACCGACATCCCCGAGGCCGATCGCTGGTACGTCTGCGAGGAGCTCGACTCGAAGTACGGCAATCTTCTTAGCCGCGACATCGTCTCGTTCATCATCTACTGCACCTGCCGCATGGACCGGGGCATCAAGAAGCGCCAGCAGGTCTACCTCGACATCACCCAGCTCGAGAAGAAGCGCGGCGGGCCCTACACCCGCGACCAGATCAACGACAAGCTCGAAGGCGTGTTGGAGATCTACGAGAAGTTTATGCGGGAGGACCCCATCGACCTTCCCATGCGCATCTACCCGGCGGTCCACTACACGATGGGCGGCCTCTGGGTGGACTACGAGACCAACGGCGACGGCGCATGGGACGTCGACTCCCCGCGCAACGGCATGACCAACATCCCCGGCCTCTACGCGGCGGGCGAGTGCGACTACCAGTTCCACGGCGCGAACCGACTCGGCGCGAACGCGCTTCTCTCCTGCCTCGTCGGCGGCGAGATGGTCTCCGAGGGTATCCAGGCCTACTTCGGCCAAGCCAACGTGGCGCCGATCTCGCCCGAGCGGCTGGAAGAAGCCCGCCGGGAGCGGCAGTCGGAATACGACACGCTCGCGCGTTCGAACGGAAAGGAGAACCCCTATCGCCTTCACCAGGAACTAGGGGAGACGATGTGGACCTACTGCGGTATCTGGCGCCTGCAGAAGGATCTGGAGAAGGCGAAGAACAAGCTGGCCGAGCTTTCCGAGCGGGCCAAGCAGTGCGACCTACTCGACGACACCGGCTGGAACAACCAGGCGGTGCCCTTCACCCGCGCGGTCGTCAACATGATCGAGCAGAGCAAGGCGATCGTCGGCGGCGCTCTCATTCGCGACGAGTCGCGCGGCGCCCACTTCAAGGTCGACAGTCCCGAGCGCGACGACCAGAACTGGCTGCGCACCACGATGGCCCAGTGGACCCCCCAAGGCCCCGTGTTCGACTTCGAGCCCATCGACGTGCGCTACCTAGCCCCCCGCGCCCGCAAGTACGCGGTCAACCAGATCTCCATCGCGACCAAGCTTATCGGCCCCGACTTCCGAACGCACTTCGATAAGAAGGGACCGGAATCGATGGACTCGCCGAACCCGAGCCCCACGGGAACGATCGCCCCGCCTCAGTAAGGCAGAGCGACGGACCGCTTCCACCGGTCGAACCTGGCGGAAGCGGGACGCGCGACGGTAGTCGTGCGTTTCGTCGGACGGTGTCAGGCGCTTGGGAAGGCGAAGGTCCGAAAACGATCTGCCGGACCGATGTCTCACCGCGTAGAAGCGTCGTGAACGATAGGCACAAGGGAAAGGTCGCGCTGGTCACCGGCGCGAACAAAGGCATCGGCTTCGAGGTCGTGCGTCAGCTCGGCAAGGCGGGGATGACCGTTCTGCTCGGGGCGCGCGACGCCGGACGCGGCGCCGAGGCGGCCGCCAAGCTCCAAGCCGAGGGCTTGGACGTTCGCGAGCTCCCTCTCGACCTCGGCGACGAGGCTACGATCCGCACGGCGGCGGAAACGATCGAGCGCGAGCACGGCCATCTGGACGTGCTGGTCAACAACGCGGGGATCAGCGTGGCGGGCGACGGTCCACCGAGCGGGGCCGATCTCGAGGTCGTGCGAAGCACCTTCGAGACCAACTTCTTCGCCACCCTCGCGGTCACGCAGGCGATGCTCCCCCTCGTCCGGAAGAGTTCGGCAGGACGGATCGTCAACGTTTCCAGCGGGCTCGGTTCGATCACGTTCAACGCGGATCCAGGCTCGCCTTACTACGATGTCAAGCCGGTCGGCTACAACGCCTCCAAGGCCGCGCTGAACATGATGACGGTCGGGCTCGCGTACGAACTGCGCGGCACCGGGATCAAGGTCAATTCCGCCGATCCCGGCTACACGGCGACCGATCTCAACGGCAACAGCGGTCCCCAGACCGTCGAGGAGGGGGCCGAGTCGACGGTTCGACTCGCGCTCCTGCCGGACGACGGCCCCACCGGCGCCTACTTCGATCGGCACGGCCCTTTGCCCTGGTAGCGTAAAGCGTGGCTGGTTCGACTCTCTTCCGGGTGGGGCGTTGACGGCGCGGGCGGGGCTCGCGCTGTTTATCGGCGTACCGATCGCCGTCTTCCTCGCGGTGGTCGTTCTCGCCCGGCGCGGGAACGCCGACGAAGCGGACTTGCCGGGGGAACGGGTGGTCGCTCGTGTCGCCTCGCCCGACATGAGCCGAGTTGCGACGGTGATCGCCATCAAGGAGGTGGACGGCTACTTGGTACGCGTCGACGCCCAAGACGCTTTTCTGGCTTCGGGAACGAAGCGCCTTACCGTTCGTTGGATCGATCGAAGGGCGCTCGAGATCCGCTTCGTCCGGGCTCGCGCTACGAAGCGGAGCGAGATCGAAGGCCTGAGGCTCGTCGTCAAGGGCGAAGTGACCGCAATGGACAAAGCCTCTAACGTTCCGTTTCCCCGACGTCTGTAGTTCCTCTAGACTAGGCAAACCGTTGGCTGGCTTATCTGTAGACCCCAAGCGCCCGAGTTCCATCGGATAGTAAACAGGAGCGATTGGAGACGAAAGTCATGCCTGAAACCTTTGCCTTCCCCAGCGACCGTTCAACGATCGAGCGTTTTCGCGAGCTTGCTCCCCAAATCCACTCCGCCCTCGAAGGCGCCGCTCAAAGAGCGGGAAACGATTTTCTCGTCGCCTACATCGACGGTTACCGCAACCTCCTTAACGTCCTTGTCGACCAGTCGGCCCAGCTTCTCGATTGGATCCAGCCCGAGAAGCCCGCAGCCCTGCCCACCCCGCCTCGCAAGTCCGAGACCGACCCCGGCGTCGCGCGCCGGGCGAAACTCGCCGCCGGACGCCTGAAGCAACGGTATGAGGTGGCGGAACTCCGGGCGACGATCCAGTCCAACCGCGACGCAGGATTTCCGACCGACGCCAGCGAGCGCGATCTTGACCGGATGCGCGAAGACCGGGTTCGACTTTTCGGGGAGGACAACTACATCTTCGGGCTCGCTAAGACGCACACGCTCTCCGCCGCCGAGTGGCGCGAACTGGCGGACGTCTACCGCGCGCTCGCCGCCGAGGCCCAGAGTTGGACCCGCCGCCTCGGAAGCGAGTCCGCCGACGCCGGTCGGATCGCCGCCTTGAAAACGCGCTTCGATGTCGCCATCGCCTCCTGCGGGCACGCCCTGACCCATGACGCGGACATGGACTGGCTGGTCTCGCTCCAGCCTCCGCCCGCCTTGAAGTCCGACCAGAACGACGACCTCGCGACCGTCGCGACCGTCCTTCGGGCCATCCAAGGCGCCTGTACGGAGGGATCGCCCGCCGCCCGCGGCCCTAGCGGCGCCGACCGCGCTCGCCTCAAAGCCGATGTGGCCCGCGCCAAAGGTCGTATCGCCCGCGCTGATGCGCGAGGTCGGCGCGACGACGACGCGGCCCTGGAACTCCGGCGCTTGCAGACGCGGCACCGCCTGGAGTTCCACGAAGACGGCTACGTATTCGGCTTCTCCGCGACGCACCGTCTGGAACCCGACGCCTGGGAAGATCTCGCCCGTGCCTACGAGGATCTGGCCGACGCGATGGAGCTCGGAACCGGGTCCGACGCCGCCGCCGCCCAGGCGCAGAACGCGGTCGATCAGCTCCGGGCGGCCATCGCGCCCATCGGTCGCGCCCTTCGGCACGACGACGACGCAGACGACCTGGAGGACGAACTCCGACTCCGCGCCCCGCGCCGTCAAGAAGGGATCGATCCCCTCGCGCCCTTTCTCGAAGAACTCGCGAGCCTTCAGGACGACCCGACCGACCTCGCTCTCCGGATCCTCGCCGTCGGCGTCCGCCCTTCCGATCCTCGTCTTCGCGAACCGTTCCTCGAGTGGACGGAGGATCTCGACGACCCGGCTCTGGAGCCTCTCGTCCGCGAACTGCGCCTTGAGATCGGGCGGCGCCAGGAGGCGGAGGCGGAGTCGGAGTCCGAAGCGCCGGATCCCGCCTACCTCGCGATGCTTGAGAAGGTGCGCGACCTGACTCGTGGCAAGAGCCTCCTGATGGTCGGGGGCACGAACCGCGAAGACACGCGCCGCGCGATCGAGCAGGAACTCGGCTTGGCCGAACTCCGCTGGCCCGACTCCGACGAGCACAAGACGAAGCCGGGAGCCTTCGATAGCCACGTCGACCACGCGGACATCGTCGTAAAGAACCGCTTCTGCCGCCGGGGCTACCAACGCGCTTTGGAGCGGGCCAAAGCCCAGGGCAAGCCCACCGTCGCCCTCACGGGCGGCTACAACGTTCGCCAACTCGTCCGGGGCATCGCCGAGGCGCTCCACCTCTAGGGTCGTATACTCCCCGTAGAGGAACGACGATGATGCTCACAGGGATGATCGCCATGGAACCGCCGCGCGTGAAGATCGCCGGCGGAACGTTAGAGGGGACGGTGGACGCCGCGACCGGGGTCCGAGAGTTCAAGGCGGTGCCGTACGCCGCGCCGCCCGTCGGAAACCTTCGGTGGCGGGAGCCCGAGCCGCCCGCGCCTTGGAAGGGCGTCCGCAAGGCCGACGCGTTCGGGCCGCGCCCGATGCAGCTTCCGCTCTACTCCGACATGATGTTCCGCTCGCCGGGGGTGAGCGAGGACTGCCTTACCCTCAACGTCTGGTCGCCGCCTAAGGCCAAGGGACGACCCGTGCTCGTCTACTTCTACGGCGGCGGCTTCCAGGCCGGGGCGGCGGACGAGGCGCGCTACGACGGCTTAGCGATGGCCCAGCGAGGAGTCGTCTCGATCACCGTAAACTACCGGCTCGGGATTTTCGGCTTCCTCGCCCATCCCGAGCTCACCCAGGAATCGCCCCACCACGCCTCTGGGAACTACGGACTTCTGGACCAGGCCGCCGCCTTGAAATGGGTCCGGAAGAACGTGGCCGCGTTCGGCGGCGATCCCAAGCGGATCACCATCGGCGGCGAATCGGCGGGCTCCTTCTCGGTCAGCGCCCAGATGGCGTCGCCCCTCTCGAAGAATCTTATCGCCGGGGCGATCGGTGAGAGCGGCGCGATGCTCGGCTCGACCCTCGCCGCCTTCCCGCTGGCGGAGGCCGAGCGAGCGGGAGCCGCGTTCGGGGGCTCCATCGACGCGCCGAGCCTTGCCGCCCTCCGGGCGATTTCCGCCCAGGAGCTCCTAGAGAAGTCGCAACGGACCCGCTTTGGGCTTGTGGTGGACGGATACTTCCTCCCCAAGCCTGCCCGGACGATCTACGAGGCGGGCGAACAGGCCCACGTGCCGCTTCTCGCAGGCTGGAACTCCGCTGAGAGCGGCGCGGGCTCGGTCCTGGGGAACACGCCCGCGACTCCCGAAGGGCTCGCTACGGCCCTTCGCCGTCTCTACGGCGACGATGCGGACGCGGCGATCCGGGCGTACGCCGCGACGGACGACGCCGCGGCGCAACGCGCCGCGACCGATCTCGCGAGCGACCGCTTTATCGGTTACGGCACCTGGAAGTGGCTCGACCTTCACGCGAAGACGGGCGGAAAGCCGGTCTACCGCTATTTCTACGTCCAGCCCCGTCCGGGCGAGAACGGAGCGTCCCATTCCGCAGAGATCGAGTACGCCCTTGGCAACCTCGGCCTCAACCCGCACTACGCTTGGACGGACGACGACCGTAAAACCTCCAGCGCCCTGATCCAGTACTGGACGAATTTCGTCCGCTCGGGCGATCCGAACGGACCCGGACTCCCCACATGGCCGACGCTGCAGAAAGGCGCCGTGATGCGGCTCGGTCCCGAGCCCGTCGCGGAACCCGACCGGACCCAGGCGCGCTACGGGTTTCTGGACTCGCGAACGGGCGGAAGGTAAGCGCGAACTCTTTCCCAGGCCCTTCCGGACCGTGGGTCTACGGAGAACCTCTCCGTAGACCCACGATTTAGAAACGGTTTTCGCGGCGCGTCGCTACAGGATTCCGGCGATCAGCTTACGGTCGAGCGCCTCCTGCGCGGAGACGTACCAGCCGGTCGCCGCCCGTTGGATACATTCCTCGAAAGAGACGTCGGTGCCCCTGACGAGATGGGCGAAGCCTTCGTTCTGCACCCGCAGGCCCGCTTCGAGCTCGGCGACCAGTTCGCGGGCGACCTGGATGCTCGCGCCGATCTGACCCGTGATGTGGACGTCCTTTGTCGTGCGTCGCTCGTGGATCAGGAGCGTCGTGTTGCGCGCCAGATACCGGCGCTCGGGAGGGAAGCCGCTCATGATCGTGACGCCCGCCGAGAAGACGGAGGTCTTGCCCAGGAAGATCGGCTTGACGCCGAACGACTCTTCGGCCATGCGGATGTCTTCGGAGATGCGGTAGCCGATATCGGCCACTCCGCCGTCCGTCATCAGCTCGACCACAGGGTCGATACCCTGGAGGCAGGCTTGGCCGAACGCGGCGAGAAAGGTCGTGAGCAGGGCGTCGTTGACAGGGCCGAAGAGGCGAACGTCGGGAAGGCGGTTGAGGCGGTCTCTCAGTTGGGTGTCCATGATAGCTCGAAGGTTCTCCACGTTGAGAGGGGGCGACGGGGTTCGACGCCGCCCTCTGCCATGCGGTTCCCGCTAGAGCATCCGCCTAGAAGCCGCCGAAGTTGTAGGTGACGCCGACCTCGAAGCCTGAGAGCTTGACGCCCGAGCGCTCCTGGAAAAGGTTGTAGCGTCCGCGCAGGGCGAAGTTCCGGTTGAACACCATTCCGATCTCCGCCGCGCCGACCACGCCGAAGGTCTTGAAGCTCTTGTCGTAGTCTCCGTTGTGGAGGGCCACGTCGTAGTAGGCGCCGCCCGCTTCGACGCGCGCGTACGGGAGGAGGCGAGCGGTCCGGCGATCGGCGAACTGCCGCTCGTAGCCCACGGTGAAAGGCAGCAGGAAGAGCGTGCTGTCGTCCTTGCTCGCGGAGATGATGTTGTAGGCGAAGGAGAGCCTGTTCGCCTGGGGGCGGTTCAGGGCCGAGAGGTTGACGCCGTAGGTGATCGCCGGATCGCCCAGCGCGTCGCGAACGTTCTTGTCGCTGAAGAAGTACGCGTTGACGGAGACCCCAAGCCGGGCCTGCTGGTTCTGGGCCAGCGCGAGCGGGGCGAGGGCGAGCAGGCCAAGGGCCAGGGAGACACGTCGCATCAGGGCATCATAGCCGATCTGCCGCGCAGAACGTAGGATCGGAACGCTTCGAGTTCCGCGACGACCCCGGCCACGGCGGCCTCGAAGATCGCGGCCCCTTTCTCGGCGGTCGCGTGGGAAGGGTAGCCGAACGCGCCCCGTTCCGTGAGGGCGTCGAACGGCTCGACGATTCCACGGACCTCCGGCTCCGGCACGAGCCCGTCGTCGTGGGCGTCCTCAAGCCGCACCAGTTCCGGGGCGACGTGGAGCATGAGGGAAGCCTCCGCCTCATCGGCGTGGCGAAGCTCCTTCTGAGGGCCGGTCATCCCCGTCCGCACCGCCTCTTCCACGAACGCGTAATAGCCCGACCCGCCCAGAACGAGGTTCGGGAACTCCGCTTTGAGCGTCCTCAGGGCCACGTCGTTCGGAGAGTCGTTGCCTCCGTGGCCGTTGAGGACGTAGAATCGACGGAATCCGTGGGGAACGAGGCTTCGTACCACCGACTCCAAGGCCATGCCGTAGCCGGGAAACGAAGCGGTGAGGCTTCCCGCGAAGCCCAGATGATGGGCGCTACACCCAAGCCACAGGGTCGGGGTCAGAAGGAGTTCCGTCCGCCTCTCGACCGCCTCCGCGACGGCGGTGACGAGGCGGGTGTCGGTGACGAGGGGCAGATGCGGCCCGTGCTGCTCGATCGAGCCGGTCGGGATCAGGACCGTCGTCTCCCGGTCGAGGGCTTCGACCTCGGGCCAGCGCAGATGGGCAAGGATCATGGGAGGAAGGTACCAGGGAAGAGGGAAGGCGGCCCTCTAACGGCCTAGAAAGCCCACGACTTCTTCGACCGTCCTCACCCGTCCTATGATCGGGAACAGGTTCTCGATCGCGAAGCGGTGCAGCTCCTCGGTCATCGTCGCCATCGCGTCCTCCACGAAGACGACCGCGTAGCCTTGATCGAACGCCGCGCGGGCGGTCGACTCGACGCCCATGTTCGTCGCGATCCCGCCGATCACGATCGTATCGATCCCTCGCCGCCGGAGCTGCTGGTCGAGGTCGGTGCCGTAGAACGCGCCCCACTGGCGTTTGGTGACGAGCAGGTCGCCTGCCTGGTATCCCGCCTCCGGGACGAGTTCGGAGGCGTTCGGGGGCGGCGTGCCGCCGCCCGCCCGAGGCTTGTCCACTGGGAGCGGGAGGATCTCGTCGAGCAGGACGTGGACGTAGACCACCGTTCCGCCCGCCGCCCGGAAGGTCGAAGCGAGCCGCGCGCCCGCCGCCACGACCTCCGCCCCCGAGCGCGGCGCCAGATCGCGTCCGACGACGCCGCGCTCCAGGTCGATCAGCACGAGGGCGGTGGTCTTCGGGTCGAAGACTTCGTCCGGCATGGCGGTTCTACGAGCCGGAGGGGGAAGACTTCCGCCCGGGAACGTTCTCATGCGCGGCGATGGCTCGCGCGACCAGCTCCCGAGCGCGTTCGCGTACGTCCCGAGGCCACGCCTCGGTCCTCTCGGCGAAGCGCGCCGCATCGTTCGCGAACAGGGCGCGGGACGCCTCCTCGAAGTTCAGGCGGTCGCCCGCCATCGTGACGGCGAACCGGTACGCCGCCTCTTGCGCCCGTCGCGCGGCGTCCTTGGGCGATTTCCGCGCTTCCTCCACCAGCCGCCGCAGGGTCGCCGAGGCCCCGCCCGGCTGCTCGGCCAGCCATTCCCAGTGGCGTGGGAGGAGCGCGACCTCGCGGGACACCCCGCCCGGCTTCGACCATCCCAGCCCCGCCTTCGGGGTCCATTGGCCCATCCAACGCAGGATCTCCTCGTCCGTCCCCACAAGATCCATGTCGACCGTCCGGCTCGTCTCGTCGTCGAAGATCAGGATCTGGGCTTGAGGGTTCGCCTCAAGGACCCGTTTGGCCGCGAGGCCCACGTCGCCCGCCTCGCCTTGGGCGATCAACCGGTCGCCATCGAACGCGACGCACTGGGAACGGACGCCTTCGGCGAGGTTCTGGTAGGCCATGGACTTCATTATCCGGATCGAACGACCCTATCCGGGGCCGAGGAGCTAGCGCTCGCCCGAAGGCGCGATCACGTTGGTGTCCGTCGAGACGGGCGTTCCCAAGAAGGGCCGCCCGTCCTTCCAGGTCACCCGTTGCGCCCGCGTGTCCCGCTCGCCGTAGTCCAGGCGCGTCGAAGGCTTGGCGTGATACGCGTTCCAGTCCTCCTTCCCGTCGGGCGACCGGAAGAAGAAGTTGTGACCCGGGCCGTATACTCCCGCTTCGTCGTCGCGCTGGAAGAGGGGCTTGGGGTCCTGCTTCCAGGCGGCGGGGTCGGTCAGGTCGGCCTTCTGCGAGGCGACGGTCATGCCCAGCCGGTACTCAGGCGTGTCGGCCCCGCAGGCGGAGTAGACGAGGAACACCTTGCCGTTCCGCTGGAGCGTCTCCGGCCCTTCGCGGACGAATTTGCAGCCGAAGCCATCGACCAGGAGGGCTTGACGTGGTCCTTCGAGGGTCCAAGGATTCTTCATCCGCGAGATGTAGAGCCCTTGGCCGGTCTCGCTCGGGCGGCCGCACCACACGAACCACATCCGGCCGTCAAGGGTGCGAAAAGGATGGCCGTCGATGGCGTAGAACTCGTCCTTCAGGTCGGTCCGGAGCTTGGCCTTGAACGTGTACGGACCCATCGGCGTGTCGCCCCGGCCTTCCGCGACCCACATCCGATGGCTCGGCTCCGGTTCTCCACCGGCGGTCACGTAGAGGTACCACTTGCCGTCGAATCGGTGGAACTCGGGCGCCCATACGGCGTGGCTCTGCGCCGGGTCGTCGCTGTGGTAGACCGTCGTCGCCTCGGCGTCCTTCAGGTCGTCGAGGCGACGGGCCCGCTTGATCCTCACGTCCCGCCCCGTGGTGACGGACAGGTAGTACCAGCCCTTGTAGAAGGTCAGGCACGGGTCCGCGCCGGGAGAGATCGGGTTGCGGAACGTTCGGGGCGCCGTCGCGAGGGCGGCGGTCAGGAGTCCGGCGAGAAGAAGGCCAGGCAGGGCGGGCAGCGTCGCCATGCCTCTATTGTGGCGGAAAGCGTTTCGTCGTCCTTCCAGTACAATCCCCCCGTGGCCGTTCTCGAAGTGCGCGACCTGCACGTCTCCTTCGGCAAGACCGAGATCCTGCGGGGAGTCTCCCTCGACCTGGAAGCGGGGAAGACCCTAGGCGTCGTCGGCGAGTCGGGCTGCGGCAAGTCGCAGACGGGCTTCGCGATCATGGGAATGCTCCAGAATCCCGGACGCGTTACCCGGGGCTCGATCAAGCTCGACGGTCAGGAGCTCGTGGGGCTGGGCGAACGCAAGCTCCAGGGGATCCGGGGCGACGGCATCGCGCTCGTGATGCAGGACCCCTTCACGAGCCTGAACCCGATGATGCGGGTAGGCGAGCAGATCGCGGAGGCTCTCCGGCTACACCGGGGCATGGACAAGCGTCAGGCCGCCGCCGAGTCGATCCGGATGCTCGAGCGGGTCGGCGTTCCCGCTCCCGAAGCGAGCGCCCGCAAGTACCCCCACCAGATGAGCGGCGGCCAGCGCCAGCGCGTCGTGATCGGGATCGCGTTCGCCTGTCAGCCGAAGGTGCTGATCGCCGACGAGCCGACCACCGCCCTCGACGTCACCCTCCAGGCCCAGATCCTGCGCCTCCTGCGCGAGCTTCAGGAGACGACGGGCGTCGCTGTCATGCTCGTGTCCCACGACATCGGCGCCATCGCCGCCGTATCGGAGCGGATCGCTGTGTTCTACGCGGGTCGCGTCGTCGAGATCGGGCCCGCCGCCGACGTTCTGCGCCGCGCCTCGATGCCCTACACGCGCGCCCTTCTGAACGCCCTTCCGCGTGCGGGGATGACTCACCTGGAGGCGATCGGCGGGCAGCCGCCCGACTTCGCGCACCTTCCGACAGGCTGCGCCTTTGCTCCCCGTTGCCCCCTGAGGTTCGCGAAGTGCGAGGAGGAGCCCGGCCTGCTGCTCGTCGAGGCGGGCCACGCCGCCGCCTGCTGGCGCGCCCAGGAGGTCGCCGCGATGCCGATCGGCAAGACGCTGACGCAGGAAGAGGCCGAGAAACCCCTCTAACGACCGACAGGGTCTGCTTTTCGTCGACACGCTCATCCGGGTAGGGTGGGGCGGCCATGTCCCAGATCGTGATGCTCAACGGCGCGTTCGGCGTCGGCAAGACCACGCTCGCCGCCGCGCTCCTCAAGCGCCGGTCCGACTGGATGGCGTTCGATCCCGAGGAGGTCGGCTTCATGCTCTGGAAGATCCTCGATATTCGGAGCGACTTCCAAAATCTTCCGGCATGGGGGCCGCTCGTCGTCGAGACCGCCCGCGCCCTGATCGCCGCCGAGAGGCGGACGCTCGTCGTCCCGATGACGCTCGTCGATCCCGGAAATTACGAGACGATCCGCCGGGGCTTCGAAGGGATCGCCCCGACCCACCACTTCGCCCTCGTCGCTCCCAAGGTGACGATCGAGCGGAGGCTGGCCGAACGCGACTCCGACCGATGGGCCTTCGACCAGATCGACCGCTGTCTCGCCGCACTCGCCCGTCCTGAGTTCGCCGTCCACCTGGACGCGGAGAGGCCGGTGGACGAGCTGGCCGACCGGGTTTTAGACGCGACGCGCCCGTAGCCGCGGTTGCGGACGCGTCGCGATCCTGAGGTCTACCGATGGTCGTCGAGGTCCGCTCCGCCGACGCCGTAGCGGTCGCCGAGAAGCCCTTCCGCGAAGTACTCGAACATCCGCTGCTGGACGTAGGGCGTCAGGTCGCCGTAGGCGTGGGGCTTGCCGGGGACCATGAGGAGGTCGAAGCGCTTGTTCGCCCGCATCAGGGCGTTCATCAGGCGGAACGTGCCCACGTAGTGGACGTTGTCGTCCATGTCGCCGTGGACGAGCATGAGCCGCCCTTTGAGATTGCCCGCCAGCTCCGCGTTGGTCGGCACCTTGATCTGGAACCTCGTCGGTCCGTCCCCTCCGGTAAGGAACTGGGGCGTGTCGGGGAAGGTCGGCGTGAAGCCGTCGTCCGGCGGCGTGCCGGTCCCCGCGCCGCCGGCACCGGCGCCGCGCGTCGCGCCCGAGGCGGCGGTCGCGGAGACTTCGCGAAGGCCGTGGTACTGCTCGGCCCAGTTCTGGTTGTAGACGTTGTTGTCGTGGTTGCCCGACTCGGACCAGCCGACCTTGAAGAACGAGCTGTAGGGCGGGAGCATCATCGCCGCCGCCGTCATGAAGCCGCCACCCGAGTGGCCGTAGATGCCGACCTTGTCGAGGTCGATCCAGGGGTAGCGCGCCGCGAGCTGCTCGATGCCCGCCTTCTTGTCCGCGAGGCCGTAATCCCGCAGGTTGAAGTAGCCGTAGTTCTGGTAGGCGTTCGAGCGGTCGGGGTTGCCACCCCGCGCCCCGAACGACACCACGATGAAGCCGAGCTGGGCTAGCCGCGCGTTCGTCGCCGTCGCGGCGAAGGCGGTCGTGACGGCCTCCGTCTGGGGGCCTGGGTAGACGTAGGTGATGATGGGGTACCGCTTCTTCGGGTCGAAGTCGGCGGGCTTCCACATGTTGCCCCACAGGTCGGTGACGCCGTCCGCCGCCTTGACGGTGAACAGTTCCGGCATCGCCCAGCCGATCTCCTTCAGGCGGACGAGGTCGGTCTTCTCCAACTCCATCACGACCTTGCCGTCCTCGTCGCGCAGGGCGGCCTGGGTTTCCAGGTCGGTGCGCGAGAAGACGTCGACCGCGTGCTTGCGGTCTTCGGACATCGTGGCGTCGTGGTCGGCGTTGCCCCCGTCCATGAGGGTCATGCCTTTGCCGTCGAGCCCGACGCGGTAGAGGTGGTGGTAGTAGGGGTCCTCGCCCTTTTCCCGACCCACGGCGGTCAGCCAGAGGTTCTTGTCGTCGACCGCCTCGATGGCGGTCGCGCGGAAGGGACCGGCGTCGACGGCGTTCTTCAGCCTGCCGTCGTTCGAGTAGAGGTAGTAGTGGCCCCAGCCCGAGCGCTCGGACCACCACAGCAGGTCCCCGTTCGGCTTCACGTACCGCACGGGGCGCACCTCTAGGGAGGCGTTGACGACCGACTCGGTGATGAGCGGCGTCGTCCTGTTCGTCGTGAGGTCTAGCTCGCAGAACTCCAGGTTGCGCTGGAGCCGGTCGCGCCGGGTGAAGCGCAGCTTGTCCGACTGCTTCTCCTGGAAGTGGAGGTTGCTGACGGTCTGGTCCTTGTATTTCTCCACCGGCAGGCGATCCAGATGCTTCGTGGCGGCGCTGTAGTCCCATACCTCGGTCTGGGTCACGTCGACCTCGCCGGGCATGTCGTAGCGGTAGGTGAGGAGGGTGGGGCGCGGCTCGGTCAGGGAATCGACGAGGTAGAGGTCCTTCACCTTGCGCTCGTCCTGCCGCACCACGAAGAACCGTTTCGAGTCGTCGGACCAGGTTACGTTCGCGCGCACCCGCGTCTCCGGCGCGGCGGGGGCGTCGCCGCCTTCCGCGTTCGTTCCCTGCCGGCCTGCGCCGCCGCGTCCCGCGTTCTGGCCGGTGAGGCGGGCGCGTTCCGCCCGCTCGTCCTGCTCCTGCTTGCTGCCGAACGAGTAGTACCGAGTGCCGTCCGCGCTGATCTGAACGGGCGGCTTCTCCTTGTCGGCCACCACCTCGACGAGGTAGAGGTTGTAGTCCTTGGCGTACACGAACGCCTTCTTGTCGGGGGACCAGTTGCGGTAGTCTCCGTTCGCGCCGCGCGGGCCGCCACCGCCGCGTCCGCCCCGGCCTCCGCCGGGAGGGCCGCCCGCCGGGGCGTCCGGGGTCGCGTCGCCCATGGCCTTGAGGGCGTCGGCCTTGCGGTCGTACTCGTAGCGCTTGCCGTCGAGATTGAACCGGACGAGATCCTCGTCTTTCTCATCGAAGATCAGGAGGAGGGTCGGCAGGTTCGTCCGGTCGTAGGGCCGCTTGGTGGTCTCCGAGAGCAGGGCGGCGATCCGGTCGGTGTCGAAGACGGGCTCCTTTTTGCGGACCTTCGCGTCCACGAGCCAGTAGTGGGGACCGTCGGAGGCGCGCCAGAGATACCAGAAGCGGTCGCCCTTGTTGATCCAGCTCGGGGTGATCGAGGTGCTGTAGGTGAAGGGGGCGAGGGCGGCGGACGAGTACCGGTCGGCGAGCTTCCAGTTGGCCTTGTTCGGCGGCAGGGACGACTGCTGCCCACCCAGCAGGGCGGGCACGAGAAGGGGAAGAGGGAACATGGCGTGGAGAGGGAAGGGACCCCGGCCGCTCCGACCGGCTCGCGATTCTCGCCCTCCCGTGGGATGGCGAGACGGGTTCGACCCCCGACCTTCACGAGTCGGTCGCCAAAGCGTCCCAGGACTCGATACCTATACGCAAAGCCTCCCGGTTTCCTATCCCGAAAAGCCGCGAAACCCCACGGGTTGCCAGCGCTTCCCGGCAGTCCGACTTCTCTCTTTGTGGGAACCCATCCACGACGAAAAACCGTTCGAGCCCCTTTTTCCGAAGATGGGGCGGGTGAGAAAACGCGGCTTCCCGAGCACGCGATTTTTCGGTCCCAAAGAGATAAACGACGAGATCAATGCGTTTTCGCGTGAAAAGGGTGAAGGGATGGAGGACGTTGTAGAGGGCGGTTTGGGGGCGAACGTCGAGGCGGCCATGGGGACGGACGATCTAACACCGGAGACGCCTCGGGTTATCCCGTCGAGGCGTCTTCGCCTTCTTGTGCGCGAGATACGTCTCGAAGCCATCGAGCGACTCCTAGGCTTCGACCGCCTTAGGCGCTGGGCGAGATCGGCGGCGAGATGTCGTCCTTAAAGCTTGCGGATCACCCAACCGCGTCCCTAGCGGTGATCCGTCACCCCGACTTGGGCGCACATCTCCAGGAGGGGGCAGGTCGAGCACTTCGGGGCGCGACCGGTGCAGATCCGCTTGCCGAAAGGCACGAGCCGCTCGTTGATCTCAACCCAGTAGTCTTTGGGAAGCCAAGACTCAAGCTGGGCGAGGGTCGCTTCCGGGGTCGGGGCGTGAACGACGCCCCATCGGTTCGTGACCCGATGAACGTGGACGTCGACCGCGATGGCGGGCACGCCGCGCGCCACGCCGAGGGTCAGGTTGGCGCACTTCGGGCCAACGCCCTTGAGCGAGGTGAGAACGGCGAAGTCGGCGGGGAGCTCGCCCCCTAACTCGTCGGCGGTGCGCCGCGCGATAGCCTGGATCTGGGTTGCCTTGGCAGGCGCGAAGGTGACGTTCGCGATGGCGGCGAGGATCGCTTCCGGGGCGAGGGCGGCGATCACGGCGGGGGTGCGCCCAAGCGCGAAGAGGCGGCGCGCGGCGGGACCGGACTGCTCGTCGAAGGTACGGATCGAGAGGATGCAGGAGACGAGCTGTTCGAACACGCTCGTGAAGCCCTCGTCGCGCAGGGCGAACATCTCGGCCTGCGGAAAGTCCCTCGTCGCCTCTCGCAGGCGACGGAACGCCTCGTCCACGTCGAAGGGCCGCTTGTCCATGGAACCCTATGACGACGAAAGGCCCCGGCGGGATGCCGGGGCCTTTCGTCGGACGAGGTTCAGGCGGCGCGACGTGGTCGCTCTCCATCCCCTGCCCCTCCTCTGGCAAGCGAAAGGCGGGGAGACGGGAGGCTTAGCCGTTGCGGCCGCCGCCGCGGCGCTGGGGCGCCTCCATCTTGAGTTCCTTGCCCCCCATCGTCTTGAGCTTGGCGTTCTGGTCGGCGGTGAGGACCTTCTCGATCTCGGTCTTCAGGATGTCGTTGTTCTTCTGCATGGTGGACTGGAAGTCCGCCGGCTCGATCTCCTGGTTGCGCATCTTCTCGAAGAGGCCGCGGTTCGCCTCGCCCTGTTTGGTCATCAGGTCGGCGATCTTGGCCTTCTGGTCGTCGCTCAGGGCGAGGGCGGCCTGGACGTCGGGCAGGGTCGCCGCGCGGGGACCGGCCCACTGGACGCGGAGCTCTTCGAGGCGGGTTTCCTGCTCGGGAGTGAGAATCGCGGCGGTCGCCGCCTTGTCGTCGGTGAGCTGCTTAAGCTGCTCCTCGGGAGTGGGCGCCTGTCCGGGGCCGCGCTGACCGCCGCCTCCACCGCCGGGGCCGCGTCCGCCGCCCCGACCGCCCGGAAGCTCGGCGATCTTCGCCTTCTGGTCGTCGGTGATCTTGAGTTCCGCCTGGACTTGCGGGTTGCGCAGGAGCTGGGTCAGCCGCTGGCCGCCGCCCATCTGCATCATGCCGCGCATGCCGCCCTGGCGTCCGCCGCCCTGGCCACCCTGCCCGCCGCCCTGCTGGGCGAAGGAAACGCTTGCGAGGGCCATGACGGCCAACGCGACGAACGAGACTTTGAAACGCATAACGAAAGGCACTACGCACGAAGGTTCCTAAAGTTCTCCCAGAAGATCAAGAAATTTACGGAGCGCTTATCGGCGCCTTTAAAGAGCCGACCCGTCGAAGGGGCGGAGCCCGGAGCGGCTACACTTAAGCCGTATGAAACGCGTCGTGGTCCTCGGCTCCACGGGAAGCATCGGGACCCAGACGCTCGACATCGCCGCCCGCCATCCGGAGATCCAGATCGTCGGCCTCGCCGCCGGATGCAATCTGGACGCTTTGCGCGAGCAGGCCGGGCGGTACGGCGTCTCCCGGATCGCGACCTACCAGAAGACCGCCGACGACGTCCCGCACGGGATCGAGGCCCTGATCGAGCTCGCCACCGGGGAGGACGTGGACACCGTCGTGGTGGCCGTCGCGGGCGTGATCGGGCTTCTTCCCACTCTCGCCGCCATCGAGGCGGGGAAGACGATCGCCCTCGCGAGCAAGGAGGTCCTCGTCGCGGCGGGCGAGATCGTGATGCCGCTCGCGCGGGCGAAGGGCATCGACATCGTGCCCATCGACAGCGAGCACTCCGCCCTCTTCCAGTGCCTGCGCGGCTACCGTACGGACCAGATCGGTCGTCTGATCCTCACCGCCAGCGGCGGTCCTTTCCGGGGGAAGAGCCGCGCGGACCTTGAGTCGATCACCGTCGAGCAGGCCCTCGCCCACCCCACCTGGCGCATGGGTGGCAAGATCACCATCGACTCCGCGACCCTCATGAACAAGGGACTGGAGACGATCGAGGCCCGGTGGCTTTTCGACGTGCCCATCGATCGCGTCGAGGCCGTCGTCCATCCGCAGAGCGTCGTCCACTCGATGGTCGAGCTGACAGACGGCTCCGTTCTAGGGCAGCTCGGCTGGCCCGACATGCGGCTGCCCATCTCCGTCGCCCTGATGCACCCGGAGCGCGTTCCCGCTGGGCTCAAGCGCTGGAACCCCGTCGAAACTCCCTGTCTCACCTTCGAGCCCATCGACGAGGCGACGTTCCCCGCCCTGCGGCTCGCCCGGGAGGCGGCCCGCGTCGGGGGCACCCTGCCCTGCGCCCTCAACGCCGCGAACGAGGAGGCGGCGAACGCCTTTCTGCGGGGCGAGGTGAGTTTTCTCGGAATCACGGAGACGGTCGAGCGAACGATGGCCGCGCACAAGGTCGAAAAACCCACCTTGGAGAACCTTTTGGAAACCGACGAAGACTCACGGCGCGTTGCACGTAACCTAATGGTGGGCGCATGACCTTTCTCGCCAATATTCCGCACAACCTGTTCTACTTGCTCGTCTTTCTGGTCGTGCTCCTCGTCCTGGTGGGCGCTCACGAGTACGGGCACTACCTCTTCGCCCGTGTGTTCGGCATGGGCGCGGAGGAGTTTTCCCTCGGCATGGGCGGCAAGCCTTGGGTCGTCGGCCGTCGCCGCTACCTCGTGCCCATCGCGCCCTACGAGGATCCTTCTTACCGGGGCGAGGAGAACCGCATGGAAGGGGGAGATTCGACGGCGCCCGCCGAGATCGTCGAGACCCCGAACGGCCTCGCCTTGCGCGAGACGACGCTGTTCACCCTCCGACCCTATCCCATCGGCGGCTTCGTAAGGATCAAGGGCATGATGCCGGAGGAGGACGGCGCGGAGACCCGCATTCCAGGCGGCTTTTTCAGCAAGGCGCCTTGGAAGCGCTGGGTCGTGCTGGCCGCCGGTCCCGCTTTCTCCGTTCTCGCCGGAATCGTTCTCCTCGTGCCTGGCCTGACGTTCTACGGCCTTCCAAAAGTGACGGGCCGTCCCGTTCTCGGCGGCCTTCAGCGCGAAGGCGCCGCCTACAGAGCGGGCCTGCGTCCCAATGATCGGATCGTGAGTATCGACGGCGTTCCGACGGCGACATGGTTCGACATCGTGAAGAACGTTCGCGAAAAGGGGACGAATCCGATCCACGTCGTTGCCGACCGGGCGGGGAAGCCGATCGACCTGACTTTCCCGGGCAAGGTCGATAAGGAGGTCGCCGATCTCTACGATAAGGATGGAAAGAAGATCGGAGAGGCGAAGCAGACTCGTCTCGGCGCGCTGCCCGAGTCGAAGGTCGTGCCGCTGAGCTTCCGGGATTCGGTCCTTTTTGGCCTCCTAACACCCATCGATACCGTCTGGGGACTCGCCTCGCGCGTCACCCACCCCGCCGAACTCAAGGAGAGCGTCGGCGGTCCGGCGACGATGGTCACGGCGACGGCGGCGGCGGTGGACGACGGGATCTGGGCGATCTTTCGACTCGCGGGTCTGCTCTCCATCTCGGTGGGCATCTTCAACCTGCTTCCGTTTCCGCCGCTCGACGGCGGCCAGATGTGGATCGCGACGATCGAGATGTTCCGAGGCGGACGGCGACTTTCGATGAAGACTCAAATGCGCGCCATGCAGTTCGGCTTCACGATGGTGTTGCTCCTGATCTGCACCGTGCTCGTGATCGATGGTGGACGTGTCACCGGGATCGACAAGCCTTCGATCGTGGAAGGCAAAGAGTGAGGTCGGACGCCTAAGGCGGACCTTCGTTCTCGCTAAGCTCGATGCCCGACGCTCAAATCTCTCCGCTTGGTGGCTCTGACCGCCCGACCGCCCTCGTTCACGACTGGCTCACCGTGCCGGGCGGGGCGGAGGACGTGTTCGCGGAAGTGTGCGCGATGGCGCCGAAGGGCGTCGTCTACAGCTCGCAGTGGGATCCGAACCGCGTTCTGTTCGTCGCGGGTCATCAGGTTCGGACGAGCTTCGTGAACCGGCTTCCCATGAGCCGGACGAAGCACCATCTCTACGCGCCTCTGCTGGGCGACGTCTACCGGCGTATGGATCTGACCGCCTACGATCTGGTGCTGTGCGACAGCCACAGCTTCGCCCATGGCGTGAAAGTGCGGCCTGACGCCACGTTCGTCTGCTACTACCACACTCCCGCCCGTTCGCTATGGACGCCGGAGATCGACGGACGTGCCGCCTCGGGCCGCGCGAAATGGGCCCGACAGGCGATCATCCGCCGCCTCAAGCGGCTCGACCTCCTTGCCGCCGCCAATCCGACGGTTCTGATCGCGAACTCCCAGACCACCGCCGGCCGCATCCGTCGCTTCTACGGGCGCGAGGTGGACGCGGTGGTCTACCCTCCCGTCCACACGGAGAAATGGCTGGACACGCCGCGCGAGTCCGAGGATGCGGGGCTGCTGTTCTGGGGGCGGCTCGTCCCCTACAAGCGCGCCGACCTCGCCATCGAAGCGGCGAGGCGAACGGGCGAGCGGCTTCAGATCGTTGGTCAGGGGCTATCCGAGGCGGCCCTAAAGGAGCAGGCACGAGGAATGGCGAACGTCACGTTCCACGGTCGCCTGCCGGACGAGGAGTTAAAGCGGCTGATGACCCGGTGCCGCGCCTTGGTGTTCCCCGGCTACGAGGACTTCGGGATCGTGCCCGTCGAGGCGATGGCGGCGGGCCTGCCGGTGGTCGCCTACGGCATCGGCGGCGCGAGCGAGACGGTGCTGCCGGAATACGGCGTGCAGTTCCACGAGCAGACGCCGGAGGCGTTCGTCGATGCGATCCACGCCAGCCGGAAGACGACGTTCGACACCGAGCGGCTTCGCGCTCACGCCCGGACCTTCGATGTCGCGCGGTTCCGCGAGCGGTACCGCGCGGTAGTCGAGCGGGCGCTGTAGGAAGTACCCTCACCTCTCGATGCGGATCGGGATCAGCGCGACCTATGCCAGCTCCGAGGCCTCCTTTCGGAACGCGGGGATCAGCCGCTACATCCGGATGCTCGTCGACGAGCTGGTCCGCCGGCCCGAGGACGACGCGATCGAGGCGTTCACCACGACGGCGTTCGAGCCGCCCGCAAGCTGGTCCTCCCCGCGCCTGGCCGTGCGGCCCGTGGCCCCGGCGGGGCGGATCTCGCGGACCCTGTGGGACCTGCGGGCGGACACGGGGGGGCACGACGTCTGGTTTACGACCGGCCATGTCGCTCCGCTTTCCCGCAAGGTTCCCCGCCTCGCGATGATCCACGATCTGATCCCGCTGCGCCATCCGGAGTACGGCGGGACGGCCCAGGCGGCGTTCCTGAGGGTGCAGCTTCGCCTGACGTGCCGCGTGGCCGAGCGTCTGATCACCAACAGCCAGGCGACCAAGCGAGACATCGTGGAGCTGGCGGGCATCGAGCCCGAGCGGATCGTGGTCGCGCCTCTGGGGCCCGGCAACGCGATCACGCCCATCGACCCCGCGCGGATCGATCGTGCGAAGCTGGCCGCGTTGGGCGTTCCCGAGGGGCCGTTCCTCTTCTCGCTCTGCACGTTGGAGCCCCGGAAGAACCTGGACCGGCTGGTCGAGGCCCTCGCGATCGTTCGCCGGGAGCTAGGGCTCGGGGATCTGAAGCTGGTGGTCGGGGGGGCGCGGGGCTGGAAGGAGGGAGCGGTCTTCGAGCGACTCCGGGCCCTCGGGCTGGAGAACGCGGTGACCTTCCTCGGCTACGTGCCGGACGAGGCGCTCGCCGGGATCTTCGCCCTGTGCGCCGCGTTCGTCTATCCGTCTTTGATCGAGGGGTTCGGGATGCCCGTCCTGGAGGCGATGATGGCGGGGGCTCCGGTCCTGACCTCGGCGGGCGGCGCGATGGAGGAGGTCGCGGGTGATGCGGCGGCGGGCTACTTCGATCCGACCTCGACGGAGGCGATCGCCGCCACGATCGCGGCGTTCTTCGGGTCGTCCACGCCCCGGGCGAAATGGACGGCGCTTTCCCAGGCACGGGCGGCGGAATCGACGTGGCGGCGAACGGCGGCGATCACGCGCGCGGCGATGGCCGAGATCGCCCTCTAGGCCAGCAGGATCAGGACCACGGCGGGGGCGGCGAAAAGGACGGAGTCGATCCGATCGAGCACGCCGCCGTGGCCGGGGAGGAGCGTCCCGCTGTCCTTGACGTCCACGCGCCGCTTGAGCCAGCTCTCGAACAGGTCGCCCGCTTGTCCGAGCACGCCGACCGTCAGTCCCGCGGCGAGCGCGCGGGCAGGCGGCAGGTGCAGGGCGACCCCCAGCAGTCCCGCCGTCGCGATCGCCGCGAGAAGGCTGGCGGCGGCGCCCTCGACCGTCTTTTTGGGCGAGATCTTGGGCGCGAGGGGCCGCTTTCCGAAGGCGCGTCCCGCGAAGATCGCGGCGATGTCGCCCGCCCAGACCGGGAGGAGGGCCATCAGGGCGGGGCTGAGGCACCAGACCCCCACGCCAGGGGCGGCTCGGTGGAGCGTCAGGATCGCGACGAGGCCGCCGACCACCCACAGGGCGGCGAAGGCTCGCGCGAAGGGAAGGCCCGGAAGTCCTTCGGGGAGACACGCGCCCCCGATGCCCAGGACGAGCGCGGCCAGGGGGAAGTGGGGAGCGAAGAGGGCGAGGCTCAGCGAACCCGGCAGGAGGGTGATCGCGACGAGCACGAACGTGACCACCGCCGTGATCGCCACCTGTCCCCACGTCTTCAGCAGGGCGTCCGCCTCCCATCCTCCGACCGCCGCCGCCGCCAGACCCAGCCCGGCCAGGGGCCAGGGCGTTCGGAGGGCCAACGCCAGGAGGGCCGGAACGGCGAGAAGCAGGGCGGTGACGACGCGCTGGCGCATAACGAGAAGGGGGTGGAGGGATGATCCCTTCCACCCCTTTAATGATTGCTTTTTTTCGTTTCGCTAGTCGCGGGCGGCGACGACGCTCTGAGACGCCGAGATGCTTTGGGGCGCGGGAATGTTCGGGGGCATCGAGATAGAGACGACGGCGTGGGTGGCGACGAACTCGGACACGCCCGCCTGATTGAGGCGAAGGGCGACCTGGACTCGGTTCTCGACGCTCATCTTGCGCATGGCAAGCGAGACGACGTTCTTCACGCTCTGCTCGCGCAGGCCGGTCAGTTCGGCGATGCGCCGGTTGCTCAGGCCGCAGGCGACGAGCTGGGCGCATTCGAGTTCGCGGCGGCTCAGCTCGAAGGGAAGGGCGCTGGAGCGGCCCCGGCCGCTCGGGCGGGCCAGCTCATCGAGGGCGGCGAACAGCTCCTCGCTCGACGACTGGCGGGAGACGACGCGCTCCAGAGGAAGGTCGAGGTAGGGACCGGCGTCGGCTTCCGCGGCCAGCAGCACGACGGCCGTCGATCCGCACTCCTGAAGTTCGACCAGGGCCTGGAGCTCGTCGTCCCGCATGCCGAGCGTGTCGGCCAGCAGGACCGAGATCGCGGTGGTCTTGGCGCACTCGAGGGCTTCGCCCACCGAGCGCGCGTTGAAGGAGGCCGCCCATCCGCGCCGTCCTTCGAGGAGGCACGCCACCGCCTCGCCTACCAGAGGTTCTCTAAAACTCAAGCCAATTCGCATCGCGTCACCCTGACCTCTTGAATATAGCTTGGGTCGCTCGGGCAGAGACCGTTTTTCCGAAGAACTACCGCTTTATTGCGGTGTCATCGGTCTTCCACGCGTACTGACCGGTATCTTTGTGAGCCGACGTCCTTCGAGGCCGGAGCGGCGCCACAATAGACGCGATGCCCCCGCGCCTCGTGATCGCCACCCACAACCGTAAGAAGGCGGGCGAGATGCTGACCATCCTGAGCGAGCGCTTTCCCACCTTGGAGCTTCGCACCCTGGCCGACTACGACGGCGCGCCGGAGCCCGAGGAGACGGGATCGACCTACGCGGAGAACGCGACGATCAAGGCCGAGTCGGCGGCCCGCTTCACCGGGGAGTGGTGCCTCGCGGACGACGCGGGGCTGGAGGTCGACGCTCTCGACGGCGCGCCCGGCCTCTACTCCAAGCGCTTCGGCGGCGAGGATCTGCCTTTTCCGCAGAAGAGCGACCTTCTCCTTTCGAAGCTGGAAGGGGTGACGGACCGCGCCGCCCGCTTCCGCTGCTGCGTGGCCCTCGTCGGGCCAAGCCTCGCCACCACCTTCGAGGCGATCTGCGAGGGGCGCATCGCCGAGCGTCCGAGCGGCGGCGGCGGCTTCGGCTACGATCCCATCTTCGACCTTCCCGAGATGGGGCGTACCATGGCCGATCTGAGCGCCGCGGAGAAGCACGCGATCAGCCACCGGGGCAAGGTGCTCCGCGCCTTCGGCGACCTTTGGGCGACGCTCTAGGGATTTCGGTTCAGCAGAAACGCCCGCAGGTCCGCTAATCGGTCGGTGTTGATCAGGTCGAGACCGGCGTCGCGCAGCTCGCCCCAGGTCGCGGGGGCGTCGGGCGTGCCCCAGAGCCGAAGCCTTTTGCCGCCGTCGTGGGTGGCCTTGACCAGGGCGGCGAGCTTCGCCTTCGGGGCGGCGGGCATTGGAGGAAGGACGCCGCCGACGACGTCGAGGTAGCTCTCGCTGATCTGCGGCGTTCGGTACGCGGGGTCGACGAGGTCCTTTTCCGTGCCGTCCTTGAAGAGGAAGCCGTCGCCCACCGCGCAGTCGTCGGTCCGCGCCCCGGAGAGTACGACCTCCACCGCCCGCGCCCGCACGGTGGAGCCCGTGCGCTCGCTCAGCATCGCGGCGTATTTCGGGAGCCGCGTTCGAAGCTCGTCCTGCACCGCCGCTCCGTCCTCCTTGATGTCCACAAGGAGGGTGAGCATCCCCGTCTGGGGATAGACGCCTCCCTTGTTCTCCCGGACGCGGGCCGCGAGCGGGTCGAGATAGAGCGACTCCAGGGTGCGCCCGGCCTTGAGGTCCTTCCGGTCGTGCCCCACCCGCAGTTCACCGTCCACGAGGTACACGTCGGCCTCCACGCTCAGAAAGCCCTGGTCAAGCGCGTCGAACAGCGGCCGCTTGTGCGCGTAGTCGTTGTGCGCGTGGGCGTTCGGAAGGAGCGCGAAAGGGACCGCGAGGAGGAGCATGGCCTCAGTATGGAGATCGGGAGGCTATGGGAGGGTTAAGAGCGTCCGCGCCAGCTTGCCTTTGTAGCGGACGAGTCCCGCCTTGGCGTCGTACTCGGCGTCGAACAGGCGTTTCCCAATGCCGAGCACCGCGCGGCCCGAGGGGACGAAGGGGCGGGTCGCGGCGACGGGAGTGAGTCGCACCTGGCGGAGCTTACCGGCGACGGTCAGGGCGGCGGGGCCGGAGAGGACGGGCGCGGGGCGGGGTTCGGCGGTGGGGGAGCCGCCTCCGAACCCGTACTGGTCCATGTAGTCGAACCATAGAAGGCGACCGGTCTGGGCGTCCACGTAGGCCTTGACGAGAGGGAAGCTCGCGGTCTCGCCCTTGAAGGGCAGCGCGTCGCCCTTGAGACTGACGATCCAGACCGGCGTTCCCTCACCTCTTGCGGCGGCGGCGAGTTGGGATTGGGTCGGTCCCGGAGGACTCACCTTGCTGTCGCCCGGCGAAGTCCGGCCAGCGAGCCATAGTCCCTTCTCCGGCTCTTCAGTTGAGTCTAGCGCGGTGACTGCTCCCTTCGACTCCACGAAAGCAAAGGACGCAACCGTCGTCTTCGCCGCAATAATCCCGAATGGGTCGAAACGAATCGTCGGGGAACGCGAGGGAAAGCCCCCTTCGTCGGGGCCGTTGACCTCGACGCCTTCGACCTCGCCTAAATCCCGGTTTACGGTCGCGGAAACGTGGCAGCCTACTAAGTTGACGTCGTCTTCGTAGGCCTCGAACCAAAGATTCAACGAGGAGCCCTCTTCTTGGGTCTGCGACAGGCGATAGGTGTAGGGCCGTCCGATCAGGCGCATCGCCCTCTGCGCTAAGTCCTCACAAGCATCCTGACCGAGTCGTTTGTCCAACGGCGGCGGCGCGGCACCCAGGAATCCGAACGATCGGTAGTTGAGAACCTTGCCGTCCCTGAGGCTAACCGCTCCCCCACCGACGCCGACTTCGAAGTAGAGGGCGCCCGGCACGGTTGTGGTCTTCACCGTAGCGGGGAGTCTTTCCATGGCCGGAAACTTCGACAGCGCGTTTCGGAAAGCGAGCAACGTCAAAGCGGGCTGATCCGCAGAAGTTTGAAACGAGGCGCTTAAGATTAAAGAAGCCAGTACCATGTGTTCACCGAAGCTGCGTTGGTTGCGTAAGCCGGATCGAACCTCCATGGTTCAAGAAAGACGTATCTGAGGCGCGCATAACCGTTACTCGCGGTCATCCGCATTTGGCTACCACCGGCCTTAAGCGGAACAAGACGGTTTTCTAAAGGCGCTTCGACCTGCATCTTGTTCAAAGCCACTTGGAGCGGGAATCCTTGTGACAAGTGCTCCATCAGCTTCTTCGCGTGTTCGTCTAACGTCCTTTCGGGCACGGTTTGATTTGGACGGTAAAGCCTGTAGAAACACTGTTCTGAGAAGCCGGCGATTCCTTTCCAGGGTTGTTCATTGATGACGATCCAAAATCCGTAAGGCATGCTCGTCGAGCCACCCAACGAGCAGGCGTAGAAGATCGCGAGTTGGTAGTCCGGTATCGCCCGCCCGGCCGAAACGTAGGTGCGCACTTCCGATCCGTAAACCTGCCCGTCGGAGACGGTATTCGGGCCCACGCTGGCGCGGAAGTGGACGGGGTTCGTGTTCTCGCCGTGGGTGAAGGCGAAGAAGGCGGTGTACTTGCTCATCTCCGCGTCGAGGTTCTGCGTCCGCCAGGTCGTGTCCGGGTTGGCTGCGTTCTCACCCCACTTCGTCTCCTTGCCCGCGTCCGGGAAGATCGTGTGGTGGACGGCGTCCCAGAAGGGGCGCACGAGGGGCATCGCATCGGCCGCCGCCTTCTTGTAAAGGGGCTGGGTCGGACTGGTATACGGGCTGAGTGTCGTCAGATAGCCCTGAGACAGCGGCTGGGTATGCATCGGGTCGTTGTAGACGGTGGCGTACTCCTCGTTCGTCGCGAGGAGGAGGACGCGGTTGCAGGCGGTCAGGGTGGCGACGATCTTTCGCTCGACGATCTTCGAGTCGAGCGTGACGTCGTTGACGATCCGCGCGAAGTGGATCTTGCACGTGATCAGGAAGTGGATCGTGCTGCCGTCCCCGAACTCCGTCGAGGCGATGCGGACGGGCTGGGCGCCGCCGGAGATCAAGGCTCCCATCGGGATCTGCGGAACGGGCGCTTCCGGCTCTTCCGCGTCGGGAACCATCGTGAGCGCCCCGCCGCTAGGAGGATTCTGGCCGACCGTCTCGCAGTGATAACGGAAATCGAGCGCGGGCGAGGCGTCGCCGCAGGTCACGGACACGTCCAGGTCCGCGTGGGTCCAGGGCTGGGCCGGGGCGGCCGGGGTCGTGCCGTTCTGCCGCGCCTCGGCCCAGAAGGACGTCTCGACCTTAGTCCCGCTGACCTTGGTTCCGGGGGCGGTGGCCGCGTTGTCCAGCTTCATCCCGAACTGGACGGTGACGTTGCGGTCGGAGTACGAGTCGGTGTTCTGGACCGGCGGCGCCTGGGCGTGGGCGATGCCACGCAGGCCGAGGAGGAAAAGAATCGGGACGAACGCGCGTCTCACCCCCCCCCATTCTAAGGGCTTTCTCAGCGAACCGGGACTTTCGACCTAGACGAAAAAGGCGACGAGGGGGATCGCCCCTCGTCGCCGATGCGAATCGCCTTTCGTCTAGATCGATTTGGCGAGGATAATCGCTTCCGCGACCTCGCGCATCGTCTTGCGCAGGTTCATCGACTGCACCTGGATGCGGCGGTAGGCTTCCGCCTCACCGAGCTTATGCTCGTCCATGAGGATGCCCTTGGCGCGGTCGAGCAGCTTGCGCGCCTCAAGCCGCTCCTGCAGGGTGCCGACCTCCTTGGTGAGAGCCGAATTCTGCTCGAAGCGCGAGCGCGCGACCTCGATGCTCGGCGCGAGGTCGCTGGGCTTGAACGGCTTCACGAGGTAGGCGAACACGCCCGCTCCCTTGGCCCGGTCGACCAGTTCCTTGTCGCTGTAGGCGGTCAGGAGGATGGTGGGGGCGATGCCCTCCTCGGTGATGATCCCCACCGCCTCGATGCCGTCCATGACGGGCATCTTCACGTCCAGGATGCACACATCCGGCTTCGTTTCTCGGGCCTCTTCCACAGCCTGTTGGCCGTCGCCCGCCTCCGCGACGACCTCATAGCCTAGGTTCTCCAGCATCTGCTTGAGGTCCAGGCGGATGATGGGATCGTCGTCCGCAATCAGAACTCGCATTTTCGACATCTACTCTCGTCCTCTCACGACCAACTCCGTCGGAGCGAACCCTGATTGTACTCCTTTTTCGATTAGACTCTGAAGGTGCCCGCCGTTCCCGTCCAAAGCGCCCAGCCGGGCGACCCGTTCCTGCGCGGACGCTCCGCCTCGACCCGCGAGGAATGGGAAGCGGCCCGCGAGGCCGACGTCGCCGATCTGAACCGCCACCTCGCGGCGGGCGGCGAGGTGGACGCCTACGTGGCGCCGCTGTGGTCGAACGGCGACATCGAGCGCTGCCTGCGGGAACTGCGCGGCTTCGACGAGGCGCGCGTCTACGTCGAGCTTCCGCCCGACGACGGCATGGAGGAGGCTCTTGCCGCCGTCGCAGAGTCGGAGTGGGCGGGCGCCGCCTTCCGGGGCGGGGACGTGCCGGCGCTCGCCGCCTTCCTCCACGCCGCCGCCTCCCTGGAACTGCCGCTCTACCTGGAGGAGGCCCCGGAGGCGACCCGCGCCCTCGCCCTCGCGATCGGCGAGGACCTCACCCCGCGCGAGATCGAAGCCGTCCTGCAGGGCGAGGACGCGCGCGAACCCGACGTCGAAGCGTGGGCGACCGCGCGGGAGCTACTCAGGGAATAGTGGGGTAGCCGCACCCGCGGAGGGTGCGGCTACAACCGCTTCGCGGTTAGACCTGGACGGTCAGGTCGAGCGTGATGTCGAGCGCGCTCAGGGCCTTGGAGATCGGGCAGCCGACCTTCGCCGCCTCGGCGGCCTCGCGCACCTTCGCCTCGTCCGCGCCGGGGGCGACGACGGTGGTGGTGAGGGCGCTCTTGGTCAGGGCCAGGTTCTCCATCGTCACCGCCGCCTGGGTGTGGATCGCCTCGGGCGTGATGCCGCGCTCGCCGAGCTGGGCGCCCAGGGCCATGCTGAAGCAGGAGGCGTGGGCGGCGGCGATCAGCTCCTCGGGGTTGACGCCCACGCCGTCCTCGAAGCGGGTCTTGAAGGAGTACTGCGTGTCCTTCAGTCCGCCGCTCTGCGTCGAGATCGTGCCCTTGCCGTCCTTGAGTCCGCCGTTCCACACGGCGTTCGCGTTTCTAACCATCGCCTAAAAGTACTGCCTGAACGGCGTTTCGGTTCGCAGGGGAGGCGTAGGAAACGGAGGCCTAAAACAAAAAGGCGCCCGTCGTTTGCTTCAGTCGACAGGCGCAGCCACTTCCATCGAACCTCGAGACGGATTCCCTGGAGAGTCTGGGTGGATCCCTAAAAGGGTGTCCACCCATTCTCAACAGAAGGGTACGGGGCGAGACGTTCGAACGGCTCGCCCCAATCCGCCTCCTCGCGAAGATTGCGCCGATCGACGCAAGGGGCGAAGTGTTACGCCCCGAATGGATAGGGCTTAGGATTAGGCCAAGCCTGCTGCAGGCATGGGGGCGGGGCGCTCCGGCGCGGTCTCGAGCGCGACGTGGCGCCCTTCGTTCGAGGATCGCTCGAACGACAGCATCGTCTCCAGGACGTGCAGGGCCAGATCCCCGTTCGCCCGGTGGGGCCTTCCGTCCCGGACGGCCAGGGCGATGTCGAGCACGCCGAGGCCGCGCGAGTTCGCGCCGTAGGCGTGCTTGGGCTCGACCGGGCTCCACTCCTCGTCCTTCGCGCCGCGCACGAGGACCTCGCCGCTGAAGTTGTTCGGGTCGGGCACGGTCATCGTGCCCTCGCTGCCGTACACGACGATGGCGTTCCCCCAGCCGTGGGAGACGTCGAAGCTCGTCGTCAGCTCGACGAGCTGTCCCGAGGCGTACTCGATCACGCCCGCGAGATGGGTCGGGGTCTCGACGTCGATGCTCCGTCCTTGCAGCGGCCCGCTGCCCACGGTGCGCGTCGGGTAGCTCTTGGAGACGATGCCGGTGGTGCGCTTGGCCGGTCCGAGCATCGCCGCGAGGGCGGTGAGATAGTACGGCCCCATGTCGAGCATCGGCCCGCCGCCCGCTTTGAAGAAGAACTCGGGGCTGGGATGCCAGCTTTCGGGACCTCGGCTCCGCATCGCGGCGGTGGCGGCGACCGGGACGCCGATCGCGCCCGCGTCGAGGGCGGCGATGGCGGTCTGGATTCCTTGGCCCAGGAACGTGTCCGGGGCGCAGCCCACGCGCACGCCCTTGGCCTTCGCCGTCTCGATCAGCTCGCGGGCCTGCGCGAGATCGATGCTGAGCGGCTTCTCGTTGTAGACGTGCTTGCCCGCATTCACCGCCTTGAGGGCGACGGGCCCGTGGGCGGCGGGAATCGTAAGGTTGAGAACGAGGTCCACATCCGGGTGGGCGATCAGCTCGTCCGGCGTGAGGGCGTTCGGGATGCCGTTCTCCTTCGCCGCCGTCTCCGCCCGGGCGAGGTCGAGGTCGGCCACCGCGACCACGGTCGTGGCCTCGAACTCACCGAGGTTCTTCAGGTAGATGCCAGAGATGTTGCCGACGCCAACGATGCCAACGCGCAGGGGCTGCATGGGTCCGCTAAGGGTACCGGGTCGAAACCTTGGGAAAAAAGCGCAAAAAAAGCTGAGAGAGCGCGAACGATTTGGACTTTTAAAAGAATCGCGTTACGATACGGACGTTCCTTTCGGTTATAACGCCACTTCCACCCCCAAACGGGGCCCGCATCGATGCGGGCCCCGTTTTTGGTTCGCCCCACGCCGCCTTCGCGCTGCGACGCGTTGTAGAGTAGAGCATGCAGGGGAAAAGCGGGGCCGTGGGCAAGCCGATGGACCGGGTGGACGGTCGCCTCAAGGTGACGGGGGCGGCCAAGTACGCGGCGGAGTTCCCGGCGACGAACGTCGCCCACGCGGTCCTCGTGCAGAGCACGATCGCGCGGGGCAAGGCGACGGTGGACGCGGCGCCCGCGAAGGCCGTTCCCGGCGTCGTCGCCGTGATGACGCCCGACAACGCGGACACGCCTCTTCTCAGCGGCGACGTGACCTTCAGCGGCCAGAACCTCGCGCTCGTCGTCGCCGACTCCTTCGAAGCGGCTCAGGAGGGTGCGAAGGCGGTGCGGGTGACCTACGAGGCCCAGCCGCCGCGCGCCGACTTCCGTGCCGCGATCGACCCGTCGTCGGCGGGCCGTCCGCGCGAACGGGGCGACGTGGCGGCGGGACTCGCCGCAGGCGCGAAAAAGGTCGAGCAGACCTACACGACGCCGACCGAGCACCATAACCCGATGGAGCCGCACGGCACCGTCGTGATCCCTACCGCCGACGGCCTGACCGTGTACGACGCGACCCAGGGCGTGATCTCTACCGCCGGGACGGTCGCGAACCGGATGGGGCTCAAGCCCGAGCAGGTCCATGTCGTCGACCCCTTCGTGGGCGGCGGCTTCGGCTGCAAGGGCAACTCCTGGCCGCACACCTCCCTATGCGCCCTCGCGACCAAGGTCGTAGGCCGCCCCGTGAAGCTTTCGCTCACCCGCAAGCAGATGTTCACGAGCAACGGTCACCGGCCGCAGACCCACCAGGCGCAGGCGTTCGCCGCCGACGCGGGCGGCAAGCTGACCGCCATCGTCCACGACGGCCACTGCGACCAGGCCCAGCGCGACGGCTTCGTCGAGTCGGCGGGCGTCGCCCACCCGATCCTCTACGCCTGCGCCAACGCGCGCGTCCAAGACCGTCCGGTCAAACTCGACGTGCCGCCCGGAACCTACATGCGGGCTCCCGGCGAAGCGTCCGGCACCTTCGGGCTGGAGTGCGCGATGGACGAGCTGGCCTACGAACTCGGCATCGATCCTCTGGAGCTTCGTCTGCGAAACCACGCGGACGTCGACCCGAGCAACGGTAAGCCGTGGTCGAGCAAGAGCCTGAAGGAGTGCTACGCCCAGGGTGCGGCCCGCTTCGGATGGTCCGCCCGGAACCCCAAGCCCGCCTCGACGACGAAGGGCAACCTGCTCGTTGGGATGGGCATGGCGACCGCAACCTACCCCGCGAACTACATGCCCGCCTCCGCCCGCGCGACGGTGGACGAGAAGGGGAAGATTCTGATCGAGATCGCCACCCAGGACCTCGGCACCGGCACCTACACGATCCTCACCCAGATCGCCGCCGACGCCCTCGGCGTCGATCCGAAAGCGGTCCGGGTCGAGATCGCGGACAGCAAGCTTCCGAACGCGCCCCTTTCCGGAGGTTCTTGGAGCGCGACGAGCGCGGGTTCGGCGGTCCAGAAGGCGTGCGAAGCCTTGCGGACGAAGCTCGGGGTCGAGCCCAGGGAGTACGCGTCGGCGGTCAAGAAGTCTGGAGGGAAAACGGTCTCGGCCGAGGCGAGCGCCAATCGCGAGGCCGAGGCGCGCAACTACTCGTTCCATGGCTTTGGGGCGCAGTTCTGCGAGGTCCACATCGATCCCGAGCTGCGGACGATCAAGGTGGCGCGCTGGGTCGGGGCGTTCGCCCTGGGCAAGGTCCTCAACGAGAAGACGCTGCGGTCGCAGCTCTACGGCGGCATCGTGTGGGGGATCGGCATGGGGCTGCTCGAAGAGAGCCTGCTCGATCCCCGCTACGGTCGTTACGTGAACTCGAGCCTTGCGGAGTACCACGTCCCGGTGAACCGCGACGTGCCGGACCTCGACGTGATCACGGTGCCGGAGGAGGACCGGTGGGTTTCCGCCATCGGCGCGAAGGGCGCGGGCGAGATCGGTATCACGGGGGCGGCCGCCGCGCTGGGTAACGCGGTCTTCCACGCCACGGGCAAGCGAGTCCGTGACCTTCCGATCACGCTGGACAAGATTCTCTGAGGAAAGGGGGAGGGCGGGGGCGAACCTTAACCCTTCGTCTTCGTCGGCTCAGTCGCCTCTTTCCTGGACCTCGGTAAACTCTTCCCCAGCATGGCCCAGGAAACCACCCTCGTCCTCATCAAGCCGGGCGGCGTCGCTCGCAACCTTATCGGCGAGATCGTTCGCCGCATCGAGGCGCGCGGCCTCAAGGTCACCGGCCTGAGCCTTCTCACCGCCGAACGCGAGACCGCCGAGTCGCACTACGACGAGCACCGGGAGCGCCCCTTTTTCGGTTCCGTCGTGGAGTACCTGACGAGCGGTCCGATCGTCGCCCTCGCCGTCTCGGGCGAGAACGCGGTCAAGGCGATTCGCGCCATGATGGGCGCCACCAATCCGGTCGAGGCCGCTCCCGGCACCGTTCGCGGCGACCTCGCCCTGAGCATCGACGACAACCTCGTTCACAGCTCCAGCGATCTTGAGGCCGCCCAGCGCGAGCTCGGTCTCTGGTTCCCGAACGGTACCGCCCTCTAGGCCCCGTTCCCGCGCCGCTCGGTCCGGATACACTGGCCCGAGCATGGCGACGATCTCACGTCGGGACCTCCTCGTCGGTTCGATGGCAGGCCCGATCCTCCTCGTCTCGCCCGGAGACGACTCCGCTCGGCGATTCCGGGAGGGCGTCGTTGCGCTCGAGAGAAAGCACGGCGGTCGCCTCGGCGTCGCGGCTTTCGACGCCGCGAACGAGAGGATCTTCTCGCACCGGGGCGACGAGCGCTTCCTCCTGTGCAGCACCCACAAGCTCCTTTCCGCCGCGTTCGTCCTCGCGCGGGTCGATCGCAAGGAGGAGAGCCTCGACCGGCGGGTCATCTACGCCAAGGAGTCGCTGGTGGCCTATTCGCCCGTTACGGAAAAGCACGTCCGTGAGGGGATGACGATGGGCGGACTCTGCGAGGCGGCGATCACGCTCAGCGACAACACGGCGGCCAACCTTCTCTTCGAGAGCTTCGGCGGTCCGCCGAAGCTGACCGCGTACGTCCGCTCCCTCGGCGATCGCACGACCCGGTCCGACCGGCGCGAACCGGAGTTGAACGACGGCGCTCCGCGCGACGAGCGAGATACGACCACCCCGCGGGCGATGCTCCGGCTGGTCCGAACGCTGACCCTCGGCGATGCCCTCTCGGCGGCGTCCCGAGTACAACTGGCCGCGTGGCTCGTGGCCTGTCAGACCGGAGACAAGCGCCTGCGGGCGGGAATGCCTGAGGGTTGGCGCGTTGGCGACAAGACGGGATCAGGGAACCACCGGGAGACGAACGACGTCGCCGTCGCGTGGCGTCCCGACGGTAAGCCGTTGGTCGTCGCCGCTTACTACGCGGGCGGCCCGACGTCGGACGAAGAGCGGAGCGCGACTCTGGCGGCGGTGGGGCGACTCGCGGTCGCCCTGTAGGACGGGACCCCAGCTTAGCTGCGAGCGCGGAGGTACCGGGCCTGTCCTTCGACCAAGTCCCACTCACGATCCGAACCGGCTCCGTTGACCAGGGTCAGCGGGCCGACGTAGCCGCCCCGGATCGCGGCGTCGATGGCGGCTCCGAAGCCGTCCAACTCGTTCGCGTCGTCTTGAACTTCGCACTTTGCGTGGCATACCTCGGCCCGTCCCGCGATCCGCTCGATCCAGGCGTGGTTTTCCGCGCAGGTCCAGTTGCCGAGGTCGACGTTGAAGCCGATCTCGTCCCCGCAAAGGTCGAGCAGCTCAAGGGTCTGCTCGGGGTCGCAGAGGGTAGCGAGCCAGTTCTCGGTAACGATCCGCACCGGGGTTCCGGCGGCGAGCCGTCGGAGGCGGGGCGCGACCGCTTCCACGTCGCCTTCGCGTCGGGTCTTGCCGCCGACCACCCGCGCTCGCTCCGCGCCGAGTAGCGTCGCGGTCTGAAGCCAGGAAGCGATCCAGCGCTCGTGCCGCTCCGCATGGACCGGGTCGGGATGGGCGAGGTCGCCGTCGTCGATCAGGAGCGACTGCAGCGTGACGCCCGCGCTCTCGAAGGCCCGGCGCAGATCGTCGACGGCGGTCGGATCGGAGCGGTCGAGATGGAAGTGGCAAAGCTCAACGCGGTCGAAGCCGTGCGCCTTGGCCTGGGCGGGAAACTCGCGCACGTCCATGGGGTTCGGCCCCACCGCCTGGTACGGCTGGGTTCCCCGGTCCGGCGAGTCGTGGACGGTGAAGCCGACGGCCTTGTGGACAGCCCACGAGGAGAGGGCCACGGGGTAGCGAGGGTCCATAGCCCCATTGTAGCGGTCTCCCCAAAAGCCGCGCTACAGCCCGAGACGCTCGGCCAGATCGCTGGAAAGGACCCGATCGGGATCGAAGGCGTCGCGCCAGCGGGCGAACTGGTCGAGGGCCGGGCCCATCGTCGCCCGGTAGCTTTCGGGACGGAGGGTGGCGTCCTTGGCGAGGTAGAACCGTCCGTTCGCCTCGACCACCAGCTCGTCGAGGCGGTGGCAGAGTTTCCATAGCCGTTCGCGATTGTGATGGGTCACCTTGAAGTCGAGGGCGAGCGAGTAGCCATCGAGGCCGTACGAGAGGACGAACGGGTCGGCGCGGTGCCGCTTCATCACGATCAGATAGGGCGGCAGGTGGGCGTCCTGGCAAAGCTCCAGCATGTGGGCGTACGTCTCGGGGGCGTTCATCCGGGGGACGAGCGACTGGTGCTGGACGAGGCCTCCCGGCTCGTAGGCGCGCTGCCAGTGGGGGACGTAGTCGAGCTGGTAGGTGAAGGCGACCAGGCTCTGCAAGGAAGGCGTCCCGTTCGAAGGGCCGTGGGCGGCGAGGTTCTTGAGGGCGTTCAGCGTTCCGATTCCCAGGGGGTGGTTGACCGCCTTGAGGACGCGCCATCCAATCGACTTCGGCAGGAAACCGAGGGCGAGGTCGGACGGCTCCTGGTGTTCGGAACTCAGGCTGAGCGGGTCGTCCTGCGCGTGCCAAGCGGCGAGGAACTGGCCGCGTCCAAAGGCGCGCCCCTGGGCGAAGCCGTCGATCCAGGCGGCCCGATAGTCCGCCGTTCCCTCGTAGCGCTCGAACGCCTCGAAGTGGGCGTCCCAGTTGCGGCAGGCGATGGGGAGGACGCTGACGTTGCCGCTCGTGACCCGCTTCATCCGAAGCTCGACCCGGGTGATCGCGCCGAGGAGACCCGCGCCGGAGACGACGGCGCGGAAGGCGGGCTCCTCGGCGGTCAGGGTCCCTTTGCGACCGTCGGGCGCGATCACGTCGAGCGCGCGGACGTGTTCGCCCAGGGTGCCCGCCTCAAGATGGTTCTTCCCGTGGACGTTCATCGCGAGGGCGCCCGCAAGGGTAGGGGCCATCGTGCCGCTCGTGACGGGGAGCCACCAGCCGTCCTCCAGGGTGGTGCGCCACACGTCTTCCAGAGTGGTTCCGCCCTCCGCCTCGATCACGCCGGTCTGAGGATCCCAGCGAAGGATGCGGCGCATCCGGGTGAGGTCGAGGATCGCGCCTTCGGAGAGGCACGACGCGTCGCCGTAGGAGCGGCCCGCGCCCCGCAGAACGATCCGTTTGCCCGCGCTTCGGGCCGCGTCGAACGCCTCGCGTACCCCGTCCTCGTCCGTCGGTCGAAACCGGTAGCCGTCCGCTCCTACCGCAAAGCCGAAACCTTCCACCCGTGAGAGCCGCTCGGGACTCAGCGTCGGTCTGGAGCCCTCCTCTTGGGAGAGGGAAAGGTGAGGGACGCTCATATCTTCATTCGACGGAAGATCGGCGACGGAATGTGGCGGATCACGAGGAACGCGAGCCGGTGGAAGGGCGACAGGTAGTGTTCGCCCGGCTTTCGGATCAGCTTCAGGGTGCGTCGCGCCGCTTCGGCGGCGGCCATCGCGTTCCGGAAGTGGAGGTGGGCGATCAGGTCGGTGGCGACCGGGCCGGGTTTGATCGTCACCACCGTCACGCCGCGCCGGTGGAGCCGGTTGCGCAGGGACTCCATAAACGAGTGGAGGGCGGCCTTGCTCGCGTTGTAGGCGGGCTGGCCGAGGCGGCCCCGGTCGCCCGCGACGCTCCCGATGCCGACGAGGGTGCCGTGGCCGGTGCGATCCATCCGTGCGGCGGCGGCGTTCAGCCAGGCCATGGCGCCGTCGACGTTCGTCGCGAAGGTCGCGACGTCCTTGGCGGTGTCGTACTCGTGCGGCCCGACGTCCGACATGATGCCCGCGTTGTAGATCACGAGGTCGAGACCGCCGAGATCGTCGGTGATGCGCTGGAAGAGGGCCGCCGCTTCGCCGGTGTGCGTCACGTCGTGCGCGTAGGGAAGGACGAGGTCGGGGAAGCCCGCCGCGATGCCTTCGAGCCGTTCGAGTCGCCTCGCGACCGCCGCGACCTTCGTGCCGTTCTGGGCGAGTTGCTTGACCAGCTCCGCTCCGATGCCCGCCGACGCCCCCACGACGATAGCGGTCTTGTACTCGGGCATACGGGCAGGATACCGCCCGTGGAGAGGGGCCTCCGGCGGTCGATCTTCCAAGGAACTAGGCCGCGAGACTCAGGGGCGTCTCGCCACAGGCGACATAATAGCCCTCCCATGTTTGCCGTTCTTCGCCACAAACCCTTTAAGAATCTCTGGCTCGGTCAAGCCGTCAGCGGGCTTGGCGACGCGTTCTACTTTATCGTCTTCATGTTCATGACCCAGCAGGTCACCGGCTCGACGGTGCAGGTGGGCGTGGTCGGGGCGGCGGAGACGATACCGTACTTGCTTTTCGGAGCCCAGGCGGGCGTCGTGGCCGACCGTTTCGACCGTAAGCGCACGATGCTCCTGAGCGACGTCGCGAGCGGCCTGACCCTGCTCCTCTTCGGGATCGCCCTCGGGATCGGCTTCCATCCGGGGCTCCCCACGCTCGTGCTGGTCACGTTCGCGCTCTCCTCGATGCGCGTGTTCTTCAACCCCGCGAAGTCGGCGGCGATCCCGCGCCTCGTGCCGGAGGAGGACCTGCTCGCCGCGAACGCGCTTTCGTCCTCGACGATGAACGTGATGCAGCTCCTGGGTCTGAGCGTCTCGGGCGGCGCCGTAGCGATCCTGTACGCGCTCTCGCCGAACGGCTTTTACGCGACCGCGATGGGGCTCAACGCGCTGTCGTTCCTCGGCTCCGCCGTGTTCATCCTGCGCCTGCCGTCCCTCGTGCCGGAGAAGGCGCACGACCTGCACGCATGGGAAGACTTCCGAGCGGGCCTTCGCTACGTCATGGGGCGGCACGACCTCAAGGCGATGATCGTCCTGCTCGCCGCGTTCCGGCTGTTCGTCGCCCCGTTCTTCGTGTTCTATCTCGCGGCGAACGAACAGTGGTTCGGCAATCGGCCGGAGAACCTGATGTGGATGGAGTTCGCGTTCTTCGTGGGGATGCTGGCGGGAAGTGGGGTCATGAGCCGTCAGAACCCCCAGCGTCCCGCGCTCTGGTTCTGCCTCGGCCTCGCCGTCGTAGGCGTCTCGGTAGGAGCGATGGCGTTCAGCAAGACGTTCCTGCTGATGGCGGGCTGGAACGTCGTCGCGGGCCTCGCGGTGCCCGCCGCCGACCTACCGATCAACACCTACCTCCAGACGAGCGTGCCCGACGCCTTCCGGGGACGGGTGGCGGCGGTGCAGAACGCGATCGCCACCGGAGCGATGCCGGTCGGCATGGCCCTAGGCGGGATTCTCGCGGGAAGGCTGGGAATCCAGGGCGGATTCCTCGCGATGGGCGCGGGCATGACCCTCGCCTGCCTGCTCGGACTCCTCGATCCGGGCTTCCGCCGGGTCCGAATGCCCGCCTCCGCGCTATAATCCCTCGGTGCGAGTGTTGGTGATCGACGACGAAGAGGGCGTGCGGGCCGCCGTCACCCGCCGCCTGACGCGGGCGGGCTACACGGTGGACACCGCGGAGAGCGCCGCCGAGGGCATGGCGAAGATCGCCGAGACGGAAAAGTCCTACGACGCGATCGTGACCGACATGAGCATGGACACTCCGGAGGCGGGCCTCCAGGTGCTCCATGCCGCCTTCACGCGCGACCTTTTCGCGGAAGTGATCGTGATGACCGCCTTCGGCAACGTCGCGAACGCGGTCGAGTGCATGCGGCGCGGGGCCTTCGACTACATCGAGAAGAACGCCCCCGGCGTGGACGCCTACGAGGCCCTTACCGAAAAGCTCGGTCTATCGATGGAGCGCCGTCGCCGCGACGTGCGGACCATCGATCTTTGGGAACGGAGCACCAAAGAAGAGGGAACCGGAGACAAGGCCTAGAGGGAAAGCCCATTTACCCCTTTCAAGAAGTCCGGCTCCCTTATGGAACTCACCACCGCGCGCCTCTCCATCCGCCCGCCGCGGCGCGGCGACGGAACGCGCATGGCCGAGTACTACGTCCGTAACCGCGCCTTCCTCCAGCCCTGGTATCCCCGCTTCCGGCCCGAGGACGTCGATCCCCATGCCTGGGAGCGCGCGATGCCCCTCATCGAAGCCGAGCGCCGCGACGGCAAGGCCTTGCGGATGGCCCTCTTCGACGGGACCGGCGAGGTCGCGGGCGTCGCGAACCTTACCGCGATCAGCGCCTCCCCAGGCTTCCGCGCGACTCTGGGCTACAGCCTCGCCGAGCGGTGCCAAGGCCAAGGCCTGATGCAGGAGGCCCTGAAGGCGATCCTTCCCGCCGCCGTCGATCGCTACCGGCTCCACCGCGTCGAGGCCGCCTACCTTCCGCGCAACGAACGGAGCGGTCGCCTGCTCGAGTCGCTCGGTTTCAAGAAGGAGGGCCTCGCCCCCGATTACCTCCTCATCGACGGTCGCTGGGAGGACCACGTCCTCACCGCGTGGCGCAACGAAGAGTGGCGGTAAGGCGCCGAACGGCTTAGACCACCTGGGCTTCCCGAAACGGCACCCGCGTGGCACCCTCCAGAGCGCGGGCGGGGATCACGCCGATCAGCTCCGCGCCAGCCGAGGTGACCCCCAGTTGGAGAGCCCGCCGCTCGATCCACTCGACGATCGGGTCCAAGGGTGTCAGGTTGGGGAGGGTGACGTTCAGCGACACCTGGCTCATTTCCCGCGAGGGGAGACTGAGCCCCAGGGCGCGGACGCCGAGGAACGCGGGGTCGCCCTCCGACCGGCGGTCGCGGATCTCCCGCGCGATAGAGCGCGCGACCTCCGCTCGGGGGTGGCGCAGATCGACGTTCAGCGCAACGAGCGGGTCGCGCACGCCCACGACGGTCGCTCCGAGACGAGGGTGGGCGCGCGGGGGGCCGAAGTCGGGCCGCAGCTCGCGCTCCAAGAGGCTTCCGAAGCCGCCTCTTCGCAGGGAAGGGAGGTCGCCCTCGTGTCGTCCCCGTTCCGAGCGTTCGTACAGGAACACGGGCAGAGCGAACCGTTCGGCGAGCGTTCGGGCGAAACCTTCCGCGAAGGCGAGGGCCTGGTCGCGGTTTTCCGGAGCGGCGACGAAAGGCAGCACGTCGAGGGCTCCGATCCGAGGGTGGACGCCGACGTGGCGCTGGAGGTCGATCGCGTCGAACGCGCGCTCCGCCAGGGCGAGGAGGGCGTCCGCGACGTCCGCCGGCTCGCCCGAGAAGGCGGAGACCGTTCGGTTGTGGTCCACGTCGCCCTGAAGGTAGTGGACCCGCACCGGACGGGCTTTCAGCGCCTCCTCAAAGGCGTTGAGCAATCCTTTCGACCGGCCGAAGGACCAGTTGGGGACGGTGAGGAGGGTCATAGGGAAGACGAGACGGGACCGAGGACACGGCAGGGACCTGCCTCTATGTCCTGTCGCCTGGGGCCGGTCCCCTCCATTCTAGAACGCCATCACGTTGTAGCCCGAGTCGACGAACAGGATCTGGCCGGTGACGCCTTGGCCCAGGTCGCTGAGGAGGTAGAGGGCGGCGCCGGCCGCCTCCTGCTGTCCGTAGGGCCGCTTCAGGGGGGCGACCTCCTGCACGTTCTTGATCATGTCCTTGAGGCCGGGGACGCCCATGCCGGAGATCGTCCGCACCGGGCCGGGCGAGATGGTGTTGACGCGGATGCCCCGCTCGCCGAGGTCGAGGGCGAGGTAGCGGGTCGCCGCCTCCAGGGCCGCCTTCGCCATGCCCATCACCTTGTAGCCGCCCATCGCCCGGGTCGAGCCGAGATAGCTCAGGGTGACGACGCTGGCATCGTCGTTCAGAAGCGGCTCCATCGTCTTGCAGAGACGGACGAAGGAGTAGGCCGAGGCGTTCATCGCGACCTGGAAGTCTTCGAGAGTGGTATCGATGAAGCGACCTTCGAGGGCCGTCTTCGGCGCGTAGCCCACGGCGTGGACGAGGAAGTCGAGCTTGCCGTACTTCTCGCCCACCTGCTGCGCGAGCGCGTCGTACTGCTCCTCGTACGAGAAGTCGGCGATGAGGGTATCGAACCCTTCCTTGCCCGCGACGAGCTTCTGGACGCCCTCCATCAGGCGCTCGTTCTGCGCGCCGACGCCGACGAGGGCGCCCTCGGCCTGCGCCCGCTCCGCGATGGCCCAGCCGATCGAGTTCTTGTTCGTGACGTTCAGGACGACGCCCTTCTTGCCTTCCAGTAGCATGAAGGGAGGGTACCCGCCGGGAAGGCGGCCAGCGGGCGTTCGGCTTTCGAGGCCTTTTCCCTAACGCTCGCAATCTCCGATTCCGCAGACTCGGCAGGAACCCTGGCGATAGAGTACGATTCCAACCCTAAATCCCATGCCCTACGTTGTAACCGAACCCTGCATCGGCGTCAAGGACAAGTCCTGCATGACCGTCTGCCCCGTGGACTGCATCTACGAGACGGACGAGATGGTCGTGATCAACCCCGACGAGTGCATCGACTGCGGCCTGTGCGAGCCCGAGTGCCCCGTGAACGCCATCTTCGTCGACTCGGACGTGCCCAAGGACTGGAAGAGCTTTATCGAGCGCAACGCCGAGGAAGGCCGCCGCCTCGCCGACGGCTAGGCCCCACTTGGAAAGTCGAACCGCGCCCTTGGTCCTCGCCTTCGCGTAGACTTCCGCGTGTGGAATCGACGACGATCCGCACCGCCGTAGTCGGCTACGGCGGCGCGTTCAACATGGGCCGCCAGCACGCGAACGAGATGCGTGCCGCCGGCATGGACTTCGTGGCCGCCTGCGACCTGGACCCTGCCCGGATGGACCAGGCGAAGGCCGACTTCCCGGAGATCCGGACCTACACGGAGATCGAGGGGCTTCTCGCCGACGACGGCGTGGATCTCGTTACGATCATCCTGCCCCACAACCTTCACGCGCCGGTCGCGGTCCAGGCGCTCGACGCGGGCAAGCACGTCGTGACGGAGAAGCCGATGTGCACGAGCGTCGCGGAGGCCGACGCGATGGTCGACGCCGCGAATCGGGCGGGGCGGATGCTCAGCGTCTACCACAACCGCCGGTGGGACGGCGACTTCACCCTCATCAAGGGGCTGATCGACGACGGTACAATCGGCGAGGTCTTCCACATCGAGGCGGCGATGGGCGGCCTGAGCGACCCCGGCGCCTGGTGGCGGAGCGACAAGTCGATCAGCGGCGGCGCCCTGCTCGACTGGGGCGCCCACATCATCGACTGGGCGCAGGCGATGATCCCCGAGCCCATCGCGGGCGTCGACGGCTATTTCCACAAGCGGCGCTGGCACGAACGGAGCAACGAGGACCACACGGAGGCGATCGTCCGGTTCAAAAGCGGTAAGACCCTCCAGGTCGAGATCTCCAGCCTCGCCGCCGTCGGCAAGCCACGCTGGCGCATCCTCGGCACCCATGGCGCGATCGTCCTCTCCGGCTGGGACACGCTGGAGGTCACGATCGACCACAAGGGTCACCTCGCGAAGTTCTCGCCGAAAATCCCGCCGAGCGAGGGGCACCGCTTCTACGAGAACGTGTTCGCCCACCTGACGAGCGGCGAGGAGTTGGTCGTCAAGCCCGAGCAGGCCCGGCGCACCATCGCCATCTGCGAGGCCGCCGAGCGGTCGTCGGAAACGCAGAAGACCGTCGTTCCGGCCTACGCGGAACTCGATTGGCGCACCGGGAAATAGCGAGAAAGACAGCTTCGCCGTAGGCGTCCTAGCTCTCGTGCCGACGCGGAAGCCTTCCTACCCCGTACCTGTTTGGATAAAGAGCCCCTATGCCCCGGGGGCCGACCGTCGGCAATTTGCCATCGCCGACGGCTCGCGCCCCCGGGGCTCTTCCTGGGCCTGTCTGAACGGACATGCCTTATTGACCCCTTCGGAGAAAGGGAGGGTTTTAGGCAATATCGAGAGCCCGGAAAATAGAAGGGCTTATCGCCTAAAAGCGCTGTATCATGGTGCTCGTGTCTCCTTTACCGGGAGTTAGCATCTCTTCCATGAGAATTTCTCTCTCCCCCCCCCCGGAGCGCCCGTTGAGGCACCTCCTTCCTCTTCTCCTTATCCTCCTGGCTCCGCTCGCCCGCGCCGACTACGAAGTTAAGATCACCGGCGGCATCTGGACGACGAGCGGATCGTTGCCCACACGGAGCGACTCCGACGACGGGCAGAACACCGCCTATGTGTCCAAGACGATCGCGAGCGGCGGATCGAACAGCACCTCTGCTCCTTACATTATCGGTGCCGGGCAGGGCTCCTCGTCTTGCACGGGAGCGATGACCGCCCACTTCCACTGGACAGGCACGAGCCCCCGACCAGACGTCATCGTCGTCAAGCAGGTGGCTTCCGCCTCGTGGTCAGGAGACTCAGGACACTGCTCGACGGGACTGACGCCCGAGACGGTGATTTCTACCTCGACGTACGGAGAGTCGGTCACCGCCACGAAGTACACCGTGCGCCAGTTCCCGGCGGCGGACTTCGACGTGGCGCTGACGCCCACCTCAGACGCGACCAAAGGCCCCAACTTGGCTCCCCCGCCTTTTCCCGGTTCTCCCCCACCGCCGCCTTCCTATGCGACCAGCACCGTCAGCTACGAGGCGAGCTACGTCACGCCGACGCTCACGCTGACGGGACCGACGCCGCTGAACCAACTCGCCATCGGCCAGAAGCTCCTGGCGACGGTTTCTCCAGGGATTCCGACGGGAACGGGCGACACCTACACGTGGTCCGCGCCCTCGGCGGGCAAGCCGTTTAAGGATTACGTTGCGAACGCCACGGGCTCGGTGTTCTACCCTTTCGAACTACCTGCGAACAATTCCAATAAGATGGAGTGCTACTTCGCCGCTGGGGGAGGTCCGACGATCGCCTGTACGTTCCACAGCGCGGCTCTCGGCATCGACATCCCGCTTACGAAGACCATAGCTGTATTCGGGCCAAACGCGGATGTCAGTAGTAGCGATTTTGGATCCATGCAACTTCGGCGTCAGCCAGCCCAAACAGATCCGTTCGCTTTCGTACTCTACGCAAACACCGTCACAATCACGGGAACGACTAATCCTCAAGGCTACGGCATTAAACTGGAACCGACCGTTCAGGATCCTCCGTTCCTAAACCCAGGAAGCGGTTTGTTCGGGATCATTCAACTCGTAGACTCAACGCTGACGGTTAACGGCAACGGTACTGTTCAGGGCCCTTTCCATACGACCGGCCTAGACCTTGGACCGCAGGGCATGGGCTTCCCCTACCATCGCTTAGGCAAGAAAACGACCAGCAGTACTCTGTCAGAGTTCATCGAAGGATGGATGACTACAGGGACAGGCCCTTACGTATTCATCGACGCGCCCGGAATTCTCGTGTCCAACAACTCGATGACGGCACCCTTCAGCGGAAACTTCACGGGCTTCTACCAGACGTACTTGTTCTACAAGCCTGTGAATAGCCTTGCAGGGCCTTCAGTCTTCGTGCCCATCGTTGAGATCGACTGGACTGCGGACGGCCATTTCGTCGGCCCTTCATCGGGTCACTTCGACGGCTTTGACGATGGCTCCTCGCTTGGACTTCCGTTCCCCTACCCTGACTTCCCGATCTGGCCCTGAGCCCGAACGAGCAAACCCATGATCTCCCTCCTTTTCTCCGCCCTCGTCTCGCCCCAGACGAACGAGTCGTCGGCCTGGGTGGCCGAACTGTTGCGCTCGGCGCCTGCGTCCGCGCCGAGCCAGTACATCAAACCCCCCATTCGGCATCCCAACGGTGGCGTCATCGCTCCGGATGGCGAGCTTGATCCGCGCGCTCCCGGCGTTCCCGCCAGCACCGAGGTCGACAACAGCCCATGGGCCGTCTTGCGGAGGCGGGCGTCCGAACTCCTCGACCACAGGGACTACGAGGGCGCCTTCCGCGAGATCCTGCTCACCCATCCCGACGACGAGCTTGAGGGTCCGGGCGACGTGTTCCTGGACGCCGCCCTGCTCTCGGGCCGCCACGCCCTGGCCGAGAAGGTCCTCGTCCAGCAGGTGCGTCTCCGCCAGCGTCCCGGCGTCCACGTCTTCTCCAACACGGTCGAGCTGGAGCTTTCCATCGCTACCGCCCTGCGCGGCAAGGTCTATCCCGGCCAGGGCGCGTACGTCCTGGCGGACCTGCGCGAGAGCCTGAGCGTCTATCCCGATCAGGCTCGCCTCGTTGAGAAGCTCAAGGTACCGACAACGCCCCGCGATGTGGCCTTCGTCAGCCTGCTCGCGCTGGCGAAGAGCGGTTCCTGCATGCGGCCTCTGGTGTACCTTGAGAAGGCCTTCGAGATGGACCCCAAGTGCGAGCTGGCGGCGGATGAGCTGCTGAGCGGCTACGAGGGACAGAAGCGGTACGCCGACGCGGCGCGGGTGGCCACGTCGATGCTGAAATGGCTTCCGGCGGGCGAGAAGCGCGATCTCTACGCCTGGTGCCTGGAGCGGGTCCAGAAAGGCCAAGAGGCTGCCAAAGCGGGCGGCTAACGCCTGAACGAACGGCTCCGCAAAGACGGAGCCGTTCGTCAACTCTGAACCAAATACTAGCCCTCATTACCTTCTTCAACCTTTTGGTCGTCAAGCCCGAATCAGCGCGTCGCACGGTCGTCATCTGCAAAGCCGCCGAGCGGTCGTCGGAAGCCCAGAAGACGGCCGTCCCCGCCTACGCGGAACTCGATTGGCGTACGGGAAAGTAACCGCCGACCGCCGGGAAGGAACCTTCCCGGCTCGGGTGGGTTGAAGAGAGGCGTGGAGAAGGTCACGCGCCGCAAGGTCCTGAAATGGGGCGCCGCCGGGTTGCTGGCCGGGACGGGGATCGGTGTGGTCGAGAGCGGGATGGTCCTGACCGAGCGGACGCTCCATCTCCCGAGATGGAAGGCCGATGGCTTTCGGATCGCCCACATGAGCGACGCCCACGCCAGCAACGCGGGCCAACTCGCCGCCGCCCGTCAGGCCGTCCGCTGGGCGGTCGCGGCCAAGCCCGACCTTTTCGTCTTTACCGGCGACTTCCTGAACCACGGGACGGCGGAGGCGCTGGGGAACATCGAGACCGCCTTTGAGGAGCTGCACGAGCTTCGTTGCCCCTGCCTCGCCGTCCTGGGAAACCACGACTACTGGCCCGGCGGGCCCGGCGAGATCGCGAGTCGGGTCGGGAAGACCCGCTTGCGCCTTCTGGTGAACGAGGCGACCGACCTGGGCGAGGTCCGGGTCGTGGGCTTGGACGACGCCCTCGGCGGAAGTCCCGATTACGGAAAGGTCCGGTCGGACGCCCCCTCGAACCTCGTGCTTCTCCACGAGCCCGATTTCGCGGCGCGCCTTCCCGCTCCCGCCGGGCTCGTCCTGAGCGGCCACAGCCACGGCGGCGAGATCTGCCTTCCGGGAGGCCTTCCGCTCTACACGCCGAACGGCTCCCGCCGCTACCGCTCGGGCTACTACCCCGACGCCCCGACTCCGGTGTACGTGAATCGAGGCTCCGGCACCCTCGGCCCCGGGCGCGTCTACTGCCCGCCCGAGGTGGCGATCCTGACGCTTCGCGGCGTCTAGTGGATCGGGTAGCCGCCGGTGAGGGCGCGCACGTCCTCGCGGACGGCGAGCGGGCTCTCGCCCCGGATGACGCGGTCGATCGCGTCGGCGATCTGAGTCATGTCGCCCGCGCCCATGCCGCGCGTGGTGACGGCGGGGGTGCCGAGGCGGATGCCGCTCGTGATGAGGGGCGACTTGTCGTCGAAGGGCACGGCGTTCTTGTTGCAGGTGATCCCCGCCTCGTCCAGGGCCGCCTGCGCCGCCTTGCCCGTCCAGTCCTTGTTGCGCAGGTCGAGGAGCATCAGGTGGTTGTCCGTGCCGCCGGACACGATCTTGAAGCCGCGCTCGACGAGGGCCGCCGAGAGGGCGCGCGCGTTCTCGATGATCCGCGCGGCGTAGTCGCCGAACGCGGGCTGGAGGTTCTCGCCGAAGCCCACCGCCTTGGCGGCGACGACGTGCATCAGCGCGCCCCCCTGGATGCCGGGGATGACCGTCTTGTCGAGCAGCTCGCTCATCATGAAGGTCCGTCCGCTCTTGGCCGCCTTCTGGCCGAAGGGGTTCTCGAAGTCCCGGCCCATGAGGATCAGGCCGCCTCTCGGGCCCCGAAGGGTCTTGTGGGTCGTGGTGGTCACGACGTGGGCGTGGGGAAGGGGGCTGGGGAGGAGTCCTTTGGCGATGAGGCCCGCCGGGTGGGCGATGTCGGCGAACAGGAACGCGCCGACGGAGTCCGCGATCTCCCGGAAGCGGGCGAAGTCGATGGCCCGCGAGTAGGCGCTCGCGCCCACCGTGATCATCTTGGGCCGGACTTCCTTCACCTGCTCGGCGATGCGGTCGTAGTCGAGCCGCTCCGTCTCGCGGTCGATGCCGTAGGGCACGAAGTGGTAGAGCTGGCCGGAGAAGTTCACCGGCGAGCCGTGGGTGAGATGGCCGCCGTGGGAGAGGTCCATGCCCATGACGGTGTCGCCGGGCTTGAGGAAGGTGAAGTAGACCGCCGTGTTGGCCTGCGAGCCGCTGTGGGGCTGAACGTTGGCGTACTCCGCGCCGAAGAGTTCCTTGGCCCGGTCCCGCGCGAGGTTCTCGACCACGTCGACGACCTCGCAGCCGCCGTAGTAGCGCGCGCCGGGATAGCCTTCGGCGTACTTGTCGGTCAGGACGCTCTCCATGGCCTGCCGGACCGCGAGCGAGGCGATGTTCTCGCTGGCGATCAGCTCGAGGTTGGCGTTCTGACGCGCCTCCTCTTCCTGGATCAGTCCGAACACGGTCGGATCGGCCTGGGCGAGCGGCTTGCGGTGGGGGTTCGCGGCGACGGTCATGGACCGATTATGGAGGAAAGAAAGGGAGGGAATCGGGGGAGTCGGGAAGTTGGACGGAAAACCCCTACTTCCCCTTCCCTAGGACGGGATTGGCCACGATCCGCACCGGCTCGGGAAGGCCCGCCATCAGGTCGGCGGTGGTCACGAATCGGTAGCCTTCCGCCCGCGCGCGGTTCACGATGAGGGGAACCGCCTGGAGGGTCACGGGGTTGTCGTGCAGCAGGACGATCGTGCCGGGCTTGAGCTGCTTGCCGATCTTGTCCGCGATGTTGGCGGGGGTGAGGCCGTACGCCTCCGACTCCTCGGGGGTGAGGTCGCTCAGGGCGGCGCTGGGACCGTAGTCGCCCGCCGCGCTGTTGTAGCCGACCATCACGTAGCCGAGCTTGCGCGACTTCGCCAGGGTCATGGCGTCGAAGCGCATGCCGGGCGGGCGCATGAACGCCATGCCGCGGCCCGTCACGCGCTCCACGATCGCCTCGCACGCGCGCATCTCCGCCTCCTGCCGCTCGGGCGCGAGGCCCGAGAGCCGGGGATGGTTCTGGGTGTGGTTGGCGACCTCGTGGCCTTCCGCCAGCATTCGGCGCACGAGGTCGGGCCGCGCCTTCACCCGCTCGCCCACCACGAAGAAGGTCGCCTTGACGCCGAGCGCCTTGAGCGAGTCGAGGAGGGCCTCGCACGAACCGGGATGCGGGCCATCGTCGAAGGTCAGGACGAGGGTCCGCTCCTCCGGGGATCCGCGCTTGAGCAGGCCGACGGCCGGGTCGTAGAGCCCTTCGGCGGCGTTCCGACCACGCGGCCCGGGGGCGAGGGCGGCGAGGAGAGCGAGGGCGAGGGCGAGACGCATGGAAGGGATGATCGGCGGAAAAGGGGATTTATAAACGGCGAACGACGATCGACCGCGAGGTCGATCGTCGTTCGTGCCGGGACGACCGGACGCTTACTTCTTCTGATTGCCGTAGCGGCGCATGAACTTCTCCACGCGACCGGCGGTGTCCACGAGGCGCTTCTGGCCCGTGTAGAAGGGGTGGGTGAACGACGAGATTTCGACGTTGACCACGCCGTACTCCACGCCGTCGACGACCTTGGAGTTGGCCGGCTTGGTGGTCGAAATTCCGGTCCACTGGTGTTCGCCATCGACGAACATCACCGGGTAGCTCTTGGGGTGAATGCCTTCCTTCATGAGGGTGTTGCCGCGATTATGGCACAGAACGGAGCCTCTGTGCCACTTTCGCCCGAGATTCTCCGATCCGTGGAATAGGACTTCTAGCGACACCTCATGCCCGCGTTCTCCCGTTTTCTGTTTCCCACGTGGCTCGGCCTGGTCGGCGCCGGGTTCTTCGGCGTCTGGCGCTACGAGTCCGTTCCCGGAGCCGCGGCCCCCAAAGCCGCCGCCCCCGAGGCCGTCGCGTCGGCGGCGCGGCCTACGACGGGTCGGCGTCCTTCCGACGGGGTGTTCAGGCTCGATCCCGTCCGCCCGACGATCGTCGTGTTCGCCCATCCGGACTGCCCCTGCACCCGGGCGACCTTGGACGGCTTGACCCAGGCTATGGAGCGCAAGCCGGGCCGGGCGCGCGTCGTCGTCGCGATCGTCGGCGAGACGCGGGGACCGGGCGTTTCCGCGAACGAGCGCGCCGCCCGGCGGATTCCCGGAGCCGTCGTGACGTCCGATCCGCAGGGCGCCGAAGCGCGGCGACGGGGCGCCGCCACCTCGGGCCAGACCTTCGTGTTCGCCCCGGACGGAACGTCGCTTTTCCAGGGCGGCCTCACCGCCGTGCGCGGTCACTACGGCCCGAGCGCCGGGCTTGACGCCGTGGCCGCGATCCTGCGGGGCGTGCGGCCCCCGTCGCCTTCCGCCCCGGTCTTCGGCTGTTCGCTCGAAACCGAGGGAGCGAGGGATTGAGCGCGCTTTCCCTCGATGCCCGAGCGGAGCGGAACTTCCAGGCCTACCAGGCCAAGATCAACGTCCGCACGGACCGGCTGTTCGCCTGGGTGATGATCCTGCAGTACGTCCTCGCGGTGGTCTTCGCCCTGGCGACGTCGCCCCTGACCTACTCCGGCCCGGTCGCGCACCTCCATCCCCACGTCCTGACCGCGCTCCTCTTGGGGGGCGCCCTCGCGTCGTATCCCGTCGTGCTCGCCACCCGTCAGCCGGGCGCGATCTCGACCCGGTTCACGATCGCCCTCGCCCAGGCCCTTTTCTCCGCGCTCCTGATCCACCTGACGGACGGCCGGATCGAGACGCACTTCCACGTCTTCGGTTCCCTGGCTTTCCTCGCCATGTACCGCGACTGGCGCATCCTGATCGCGTTCTCGGGCGTGGTCGCCCTGGACCACGTCGGGCGCGGCGTCTTCTTTCCCCTTTCGATCTACGGAACGTCGCTCGGCGCCTCGTGGCGCTTCCTCGAACACGCCGGATGGGTGGTGTTCGAGGACGTCTTCCTGCTCATCGGTCTCGCCACCACGGTGCGCGAGATGCGTCTGACCGCCTCCCATGAGGCGGAGGTCGAGATCGCCCAGGAGCGGCTGGAAGAACACAACGCACATCTGGAGGACCGTGTCCGCGAGCGGACGCTCCAACTCGAGGATTCTCAGCGGGAGATCGTCGAGCGTCTCGCCCGCGTGGGCGACTACCGGGACGACGAGACGGGCGACCACAGCCGCCGGGTGGGCGACATGGCCTGCACGATCGCCCTCGCCCTCGGGGTGGAGCCCGGCGAAGCGGACGTCCTGCGCCTCGCCGCCCCCCTACACGACATCGGGAAGGTCGCCGTTCCAGACTCGGTTCTGCGAAAGCCCGGCCGCCTGACGGAAGAGGAGTTCGACGAGATGCGCCGCCACGTCCAGGTGGGCGCGGAGGTTCTCGCCGACGGCCGCTCTGAGATCCTGCGCATGGCCTACGTCGTCGCCCTCCACCACCACGAGCGCTGGGACGGAACGGGCTACGGCCAGGGCCTGAGCGGCGAGGCGATTCCCCTGCCGGGCCGGATCGTGGCGGTCGCCGACGTGTTCGACGCCCTCACGAGCGAACGGCCCTACAAGCGTCGCTGGAGCGTCGACGAGGCGGTCCAGGAGATCGTGCGAAGCGCGGGCTCCCACTTCGACCCCGCGGTGGTGGAGGCCTTCGTGCGGGTGCTCGGAGCCGAGGCCGAAGCCGAGCGACCGGCGCTTCCCCTGGCGGCCTAGCCGTTAGGGGCGCGGTCGACGGCAGGATTCTCCTCCTTTTCGCGCCGACCTGAAAGTCGTCTGGAAACCTCTGGTTTTCGACGCGCGCGGGGACGCGGTAGAATCGCGAGAGACCCCTGCCCGGGTGGTGGAACGGTAGACACAGAGGTCTTAAAAACCTTTGGCCTTTGGCCGTACGGGTTCGAATCCCGTCCCGGGCACCACGCGCTCCCTTACGCGAAGACGCCGAGCGGCGCGAACCTCTGACCGAGCACGACCTCGCTGTCGCCGCCCATCCAGTGATCGAGCGTCGCCGCGTACACCTCGCGGAAATCGATCTTGTGGGCCACGTCGCCGTCCACGAGGGCGTCGAGCTCCGGCTTCGCGCCGTAGAGGCCGCCCTTGACGCGCCCGCCGACGAGGAACATCGGGGCGGCGGCGCCATGGTCGGTGCCGAGGCTCGCGTTCTCGTGCGCGCGGCGCCCGAACTCGGAGAAGGTGAGGACGACGACCTTCTTGTCCTTTCCGATCGCCTCCATCTCCCGCTGGAAGGCGAGCATCGCGTCGCCGTAGCCCTTGAGGAGCCGCGCGTGCTGGTCCGGCTGGCGGGCGTGGGTGTCGAAGCCGCCCGCCGAGAAGTAGACGATCCGGGTCGCCGGAGAGGTGGCGATGAGTTGGGCGATCTGCTTGAAGCCGTTGCCGAACGCGTCGTTGGCGTAGGTCTGCTGGGGCGTGTAGCCCTTCACCTGCTTCGAGAGGATCGACATCGCGTCGAGGGCCGACTTGCTCGCCTGCTGGACGGCGGCGGTCGTCGAGCCGCCCATCGCGTCCATGCCTTGAATATCGCGGAGCATCTTCTCCGCGTCCGCGTCGCCGATCAAGCCCTGCACGTCCGCAAGGGAGGCGAAGCAGGGAACGCTCGCGTGGGCGGCGGCGAGGGCCATGGGCCGTTCGGTCGAGAGACCGAGGGCCATCACGGGATTGAGCGGGTGGTGGGCGAGGTCGGCGTCGAGCTGGCGCCCGAGCCAGCCCGTCGTCATCATCTTCTCGGGGCTGGCGGTCTGCCAGATCTCCATGCTCTTGAAGTGGGAGCGGTTGGGCTTGGGATAGCCGACGTTGCCGACGACCGCGACCTTGTCCTCCTTGTAGAGGGTCTGGAGACCGGCGAGGGAGGGGTGGAGGCCGACGTTCTCGTCGAGCTTCAGCACGTCCGCGTCCTTGATGCCTACGGTGGGCCGCAGGTCGTAGTACGCCTTCTGGGCGTAGGGAACCACCGTGTTGAGGCCGTCGTTGCCGCCGGAAAGCTGGCACACGACGAGGACCGTGTCGGACGCGGCCTTACCGCCCGCCGCTTGGCGCAGCACGTCGGCCTGGGCGATGGTGGAGAGCCAGCGGGGCGCGACGAGCCCCACGGCGATCATGCCGCCCGCCTTGATCACGCTTCTTCGAGAGATGAGGTCGTTCATCGGGATTCCCTGCCCACCATTATCGGCGACTTTAGGCGGAAACGTCGGGAATGGGAAAAAGTTCGGCTGGGAAGGTTATCAGGCCTTTCGGTCGCTAACGGGACGACCCTTAGAGGCCGAATGACCGGACCCAACGCCATAATCCTCGCATGGCAAAGAAGCGGATCAACGTCGGCCTCATCGGGTACCAGTTTATGGGCAAGGCCCACTCCAACGCCTACCGTCAGGTCGGGCGGTTCTTCGACCTCCCGGTTGAGGTAGGGATGCACACCCTGTGCGGCCGCAACGAGGCGAAGGTCCGCGAGGCCGCCGAAGACTACGGCTGGGAGAACGTCGAGACCGACTGGCGCAAGGTCGTCGAGAATCCGGAGATCGACGTGATCGATATCTCGACCCCCGGCAACCTCCACGCCGAGATAGCCATCGCCGCCGCTAAGGCGGGCAAGGCGGTCTTCTGCGAGAAGCCGATCGGCAACACGCTGGAGGAGGCGGAGGCGATGATGGCGGCGGTCCGCGAGGCGGGCGTGCCGAACGCCGTCTTCCACAACTACCGCAAGGCCCCGGCCGCCGCCCTCGTCAAGCGGCTGATCGAAGAAGGGAAGCTGGGCACGATCTACCACATGCGGGCGGTCTACCTCCAGGACTGGATCGCCGACCCGAACTTCCCGCTCGTCTGGCGGCTCCAGAAGGAGGTCGCCGGCTCGGGCACCCACGGCGACATCAACGCCCACATCATCGACATGGCCCGCTACCTGCTGGGCGAGTTCGACGAGGTGGTCGGCCTTCTCCACACCTTCGTGAAGAGTCGCCCCCTCGTGAGCGAGATCGACGCCTCGCTCGGCGCGAAGGCGTCTCAGGAGATGGGCGAGGTCACGGTGGACGACGCCGCGATGTTCCTCGCGAGGTTCAAGAACGGCGCCCTCGGCACCTTCGAGGCCAGCCGCTTCGCCGTGGGCCGTAAAAACCACCACCGCTGGGAGATCAACGGCTCCAAGGGCTCCGTCGTGTGGGATTTGGAGAAGATGAACGAGCTTCAGTACTACAGCGAACTCGACGAGGCGGGCACGAAGGGCTTCCGCACGATCCAGGTGACCGAAGGCGACCACCCTTACGCGGGCCACTACTGGCCCGTCGGCCACATCATCGGCTACGAGCACACGTTCATCAACCTGCTCGCCGACGCGTTCACGAACCTCGCGGAAGGGAAGCCGATCTCCCCCGACATGGAGGACGGCCTCCAAAACCAGCGGGTGCTCGACGCGGTCGAGCGCTCGAGCGAGACGAAGGCCTGGGTCAAGCTGTAGCCGCCTGAGCGGACGTTAGCCCGTGGGTGGTGGACGACCCTTTCCCGGGTCCCACCCCCGACGGGGCTAATCGGCCCCGCGCGTGCGCATCCGCAGGGTGTAAGCCCCCTTGCTCGCGGTGATGAACAGGGTCTTGCGATCGCGCCCGCCGAAGGTCACGTTGCCCGTCCACGCTTCCGGCACGTCGATGTGGTCGATCTGAACGCCCGTCCGGTCGAAGATCGTGACGCCTCTACCGGTGAGGTAGACGTTGCCCCGGTCGTCCAGGGACATCCCATCCGAGCCGAGCTTACAGAACGGGGTTTTGTCCGTCAGCGTCCCGTCCTTCGCAACCCGGTAGCGGAACGTCTGGCCCGCGCCGATATCCGCGACGTACAGCGTCTTGCCGTCGGGCGTGCCGACGATGCCGTTAGGCTGGCGCAGGTCGGTGGCGACTGGACGGACCGTCCTGCGATCCGGCGACACGTAGTACACGTATTGCCCCGGCTGCTGGGGCGCCTTGTCGCGCTTCCAATAGTCGCGGGCGTAGAGCGGGTCGGTGAAGAACAGGGCTCCGTCCCGCCGCACCCATACATCGTTCGGTCCGTTCAGGAGGCCATTCCCGAACGAACGGATCAGGACCGTTTCCTTTCCGTCCGGCGCGATGGACCACAGCTCGTTCTTCTCGTCCGCGCAGGCCAGGAGGTTGCCCTTCGGGTCGAACGCGAGGCCGTTCGCGCGTCCGGCGGGCTTCTTCCACTCCGTCACCCGCTTGCCGTCCCATTTCAGGATGCGGTCGTTCGGCTGGTCGGTAAAGTAGACGTCGCCGTTCGTGGCCCGCGCTGGGCCTTCGCCGAAGGCTAGGTCGTGGGTCACCGGCATGAGCTTGGCGCCCGGCTCGACGGGACTCTCCGCGATGAGAAGCAGCAAGGCGAGGGGCATGGCCGGCAGTATGCCCCAAGCGTTCCTAGAGCAGGTTCCGGACGTTCCCCTTCAGCTCGTCGACGACCGCGCCGCCCTCGCCGGAAAGGACCATCCTCGCCATGCTGAGGGCGAATCCCTTCGCCTGGGCGAAGGTCGTCTTGGGAGGTAGGGAGAGGGCGTTGGGGTCCGTGACCGCGTCCACCAGCGCGGGGCCGGGATGGGCGAACGCCGCCTCCAATCCCGTTCGCACGTCCTGCGGGCGCTCGATCCGGACGCCCTTCACGCCGACCGCCTCGGCGAGGGCGGCGAAGTTCGGGTTCTTCATCTCCGTTCCGTGGAACGGCAGTCCCGCCACCTGCTGCTCCAGTCGGACCATGCCGAGAGACGCGTTGTCGAACACCACCAGCTTGATCGGCAGATCGTACTGCGCGATCGTCAGGAGGTCGCCCAAGAGCATGGCGAGACCGCCGTCGCCGCACACCGCCACGACGGGGCGACCCGGATAGGCGAGCTGCGCCCCGATCGCCATCGGCATCGCGTTCGCCATCGAACCGTGGACGAACGAGCCCACGAGCCGCCGCTCGCGCGCTGCCCGGACGTAGCGGCTGACCCACACGTTGCAGAGTCCCGTGTCCACGGTGAAGATCGCGTCCTTCGGCGCGACCTCGTCGAGGACCGCCGCCACCTGCTCGGGGTGGAGCGGCCCCGCGCCGCCCGGATGGTCGACGTAGGCGCGGAGCTTCTCCACCGCCTTCGCGTGCTCCGCGAGCATCTTGTCGAGGAACTCGCGTCCTTCCCGGCGGCGGAGGCGCGGGAGCAACGCGCGGATCGTCTCGCCGACGTCGCCCCAGAGTCCGAGATCGAGGCGCGAGCGCCGTCCCAGTCGCTCCGGCTTGATGTCGACCTGGACGATCTTGCACTCGGTGGGCATGAACTGCGTGTAAGGCCAGTCGGTCCCTAGCATCAGGAGAAGATCGCACTCGTGCATCGCGTCGTAGCAGGCCCCATAGCCCAAAAGGCCGCTCATCCCGACGTCGAAGGGATTCTCCCACTGGAAGGTCTCTTTGCCACGCTGGGAGTGGCCGACCGGCGCGGCGAGGGTTTCCGCGAGGGCGAGAACCTCGTCGCGCGACCCCGCGCAGCCGATGCCGCCGAAGATCATGGGCCGCTCCGCGGCGTCGATCATCCGCGCTAAACGGTCGAGGTCCGCGTCCGAGGGCCGGATCTTCGGGTTGGGCGCGAAGCTCCGGTGGGCCAGCGCGCCCTCGGGCGAGGCCTCCTCCGACACGTCTCCGCTCAGTATGAGCACGCCGACCCCGCCCTTCGCGAGCGCCTCCTGCATCGCGATCTGAAGGACCCGGGGCATCTGCTTCGCGTTGGAGACCTGCTCGCAGTAGTGGCTGCACTCTTGGAACAACCGCTCGGGATGGGTCTCCTGGAAATACGAGGTTCCGATCTCGCCGCTCGGGATGTGGGCGGCGATCGCGAGGACGGGAGCGCCGCTTCGCTGGGCGTCGTAGAGGCCGTTGATCAGGTGCAGGTTGCCGGGGCCGCAGCTTCCCGCGCAGCAGGCCAGCTTGCCCGTGAGCTGCGCCTCCGCGCTCGCCGCGAACGCCCCCGCCTCCTCATGCCGGACCTGAACCCACTCGATCTTGCCGTCGCTCCGGCGGATCGCGTCCACGAACGGATTCAGGCTGTCCCCGACCACCCCGTACACCCGCTCCACGCCCGCCTCGATCAGATGGTCGACGATCGAATCCGCGATACTCTTAGCCACGGAGCTTGGACGACGATTCGAACGCGGAGGTTAACATGAGACGGGGGATGGCGGATTGGAGTAGACCAGCCTTGCAACGATGCTGATCTCCCTCCTGCTCGCCCCCGCTTCGATCACCGTCGACCTGACGCGGACGCGCCCCATCTCGCCCTACGTCTACGGCGCGAACTTCGCCCCTTGGGAGCGGACCGGGCGCGCGGTGACCCTCGACCGTCAGGGCGGAAACCGTCTGTCGGCCTACAACTGGGAGACCAACGCCAGCAACGCGGGCAACGACTTCCACAACCAGAACGACGGCTTCATGGGCGAGTCGGACGAGCCCGGCAAGACGCCGCGCGACTTTATGCGGGCGGCCCAGCGAAACGGGGCGGCGGTCCTGCTGACCGTGCCTACGATGGGTTACGTCTCGGCAGACAAAAAGGCCGACGGCGACGTGAACGGAACCCCGAGCTGGCTGGAGACCCGCTTCCTCCGCTCCTACGCGCGAAAAGGGAAGCCCCTCGCCTACCCGCCGGACGCGAAGGATCGCGCGGTGTACCAGGACGAGTTCGTCCACTGGATCGAGGGGGTAAAAGCCGGGAACACGCCGGTCTGGTTCAGTCTCGACAACGAGCCGGACCTCTGGGGCTCGACCCACTCGCGGGTCTGGGCGAAGAACCCGACCTACGCGCAGATCCTGGCGAACAACGCCGAGTTCGCGGCGGCGATCAAGAGCCAGGCTCCGAAGGCTCTCGTCTTCGGCCCCGCGAACTACGGCTGGCAAGGCTTCCGCACTTTCCAGGGTGCGCCCGATGCGAACGGTCGGGACTTCGTCGACTTCTATCTGGGGGCGATGCGGGCGGCGAGCGCGAGGGCGGGGCGGCGGTTGGTGGATGTGCTCGACATCCACTGGTATCCCGAGGCGAAGGGCGGCGGAGTGCGAATCGCCTGGGGCGAGGACAAGCCCGGCACCGCCGAAGCGCGTATCCAGGCGCCTCGGTCGCTGTGGGACCCGACCTACGTCGAGGACTCGTGGATCGAGGAGACCCTCGACCACAAGCCCATCCGGCTCCTGCCGCGTCTGCTGGGCCAGATCGCGAAGGCGTGGCCGGGGACGAAGCTCGGGATCACCGAGTACAACTACGGCGGCGGGCGGAACGCCAGCGGGCTTCTCGCCCAAGCGGATGTGCTCGGTGTCTTCGGACGCGAGGGGCTTTTCGCCGCCTGTGTGTTCGGGATGGGCAAGGACGACGCGGCGCAGCTCGGGGGTTTCCAGGCGTTCCGAGACTTCGACGGCCAGGGCGGTCGCTTCGGCGACGTCGGGTTGGACGTCCGGGGCACGAACCCGGCGAAGGAGTCTGTCTATGCGGCGCGCGACGCGAAGAATCCGAAGCGGGTCACCCTCGTGGCGATCAACAAGACGGACGTCGTCCGCCCGTTCTCCATCTCCGGCCTGCGCGTGACGGGGGGGCAGGGATACGTCCGTTCGGGCGCGAGCCTCGGCCGTCCCCAGAATCTCCTTGTCGCAACTGGAAGAGCCAACGTGACCTTCACCGCCCCGCCGCTAAGCGTCGTTACGGTCGGGTTGCGCTTGCGATAGCGAACATTCGCGGACGCTCCGCCGGTGGCACGGTTCTTGTACCGACACGGCTCCATGCTTCAGAACACGCAGGCCGTCCGGGAGCGAGAGCTTCAGGAAGGCATCGCGATGGCCCTCGCCTCCCTCGCTCTCGACCAGAACGACCACGCCTCCGCACGCGAGGCGTGCCGGAAGATCGAGACGTCGGTCCTCGCTTCGGGAGCCGGCCCGCTGGGCTGGAAACTGCTCGAGGCGATCGACGCCCGTCTCCGAGACACCCTCGGCGAGCACGACCTTTTGGTGGGTCGATACGCCTAAAGAGGTATAACGAACCCAAAGGTCCGGGCTCGCGTGCGAGTTCCGAACGAGGAAAAACCGTGGCAGATCAGGCCGAACATCCCATCACCCAGACGCCCGCCGAACTCGAGCGGTACTACCGCGACATGCTGTTCATCCGGCGCTTCGAGGAGAAGAGCAACGTCGCCTACCGCCAGGGCAAGATGGGCGGCTACATGCATACCTACATCGGCATGGAAGCTCTGTGCGTGGGCTGGATGGACGCTATCCGCAAGGGCCACGACAACGTGATCACCGCCTACCGCGACCACGCCCACGCGATCCAGCTCGGCACCGATCCGGTCGCCGTCATGGCCGAGTGCATGGGCCGCAAGACCGGCACCGCTGGGGGCAAGGGCGGCTCGATGCACATCTTCGACCCCGAGAAGGGCTTCTACGGCGGCTGGGGCATCGTGGGTGGCCACATCCCGATCGGCGCCGGTCTCGCCTTCGCGAGCCGCTACAAGGGCGATGACAAGGTCACCCTCAACTTTATGGGCGACGGCGCCGCCAACCAGGGCGTCGTGTACGAGACCCTGAACATGGCGTCGCTCTACGACCTGCCGTGCATCTTCATCGTAGAGAACAACGAGTTCGCGATGGGCACCCGCCTGGAGTACCACGCCGCCGACACCGAGCTTTGGAAGCGCGGCCTGCCGTTCGACATCAAGAGCGAGCGCATCGACGGCATGGACGTGGTCGAGATGAAGGCCCACGCCGAGCGGATCGTCGACTGGGTCCGCGAGAACCAGCGGCCCTACTGGGTCGAGGTGATGTGCTACCGCTTCTCCGGCCACGGCGCCGCCGACCAGGATCGCCAGCTCTACCGCACGAAGGAAGAGGAGGAGATCAACATGCAGCGCGACCCTATCGTCCGTCTGCGCAAGCTGATGATCGAGCGCAACATGATGACCGACGAGGTCGCCGAAGCGATCGACGAGGAGATCACCGAGGAAGTGGAACGCGTCTACGCCGAGGCCGACGCCGCCCCGTTCCCCGACGTGGATGAGGTGTACGACAACATCTACACCGACATGAAGCCCGAACAGGGCCACTAAGGGTTCGAGAGCGCTTCGGGGGTGCGGGAACTCGTTCCCGCACCCCTTTTCCACGCTGAGCGGAAGGGACAGAGGCTCCGATCCTAGAGCCGGAAGCCCGTGATCCCGAAAGCCCCCGCCTAGGCGGCGAAGCGCAGGGGGTTCGTGCGGCCCCTCGCCGCCCCGCCTTTCTCGACGACGAACCGCGCGACCATCGCGTCGAGTTGCTCGCTCATGGAACTCAGCTCCTGGGCGGAGGCGGCGATCTCCTCGATCGTCGCGCTGAGTTCCTCGGCGCCCGCCGCCGTCTCCTCGGAGATCGCGGCCACGTTCGTGATGCTCGTGGCCACGAGGCCGTTCCCCTCGACGACCACGCCGCACGTCCGGCGGCTGCTCTCCGCCACGTCCTGAGACCGCTCCATCACGCCCCGGGCCGCCGCGACGATCCGCTCTAGGGCGTCGCCGGCGGCGTCCGTCGCCTCGGCGCTCTCCTCGACCTCGCCCCGGGTGGCCTGGATCGCGGACACCGTCTCGATCACCCCCTCGCTGACCCCCTCGACGAGGGCCGCGATCTCGCGGGTCGAGACCGCCGACTGCTCGGCGAGCTTGCGCACCTCGTCCGCGACGACCGCGAAGCCGCGCCCGTGCTCTCCGGCGCGGGCCGCCTCGATGGCGGCGTTGAGCGCGAGCAGGTTCGTCTGCTCCGCGATGGTCTCGATCGTCTTCACGATCTGGCCGATCTGTTTGCCCTTGGCGTCCAGCTCCGCGACCTTCGCGCTGCTCGTCTCGACCTGAAGCCGGACGCGCCTCATGGCCTGGACCGTTCGCTCGACCGCCGCGTTACCGCGGCTCGCCTCGTCGGCCATGCCGCGCGCGCTCTGAGCTACGCTCTCGATGGCCGCGCCGGCCTCGCTCAGGTCCTCCATGGACCGCACGAGATCCTGCATCGTGGCGGCGGACTCGGTGGCGCTCGTCGCGAGCTTCTCGCTGCCCTGGGCGATCTCTCCGCTCGCGATGCCGCCCTGCTGGGCCGCCGCCGCCAAGCCGCCGCTCGTCTCGCGGACGCCGCCCGCCGATCCCGCGATCTCCTGGACCATAGCGCCGAGGTCGGCGCGGGCCCGGTTGTAGTTGAGGACCGTGCCCTGGATCTTGGCGAGCATCCCGTTGAACGTCTCGCTCATGCGCCCGATCTCGTCCTTGCCCTCGATAGGAACGGGCGTCGTGACGGGCTGGACGTCTACCGTAAGGTCGGCGGCGGCGAACGCCTCCAGCCCCTCGGAGAGCCCCTTCACGCAGTGGTCCGCGAGCGAGTTCAGCCGTTCCGACAGCGCGAGCGCCGGGCGCTTGATGGCGCGCGTCACAAGCAGCGCCGAAGCCACGCCGATCGCGAGCGCGACGAGCAGCGCGCCGACGACGATTGTACGCGCGCTGGCGACGGTCGCCGCCGCCTCGGCGGCGGTGTGCTTCGCCGACTCTTCGTTGAACGCGGTCAGCGCCTTGTTGGCGGGGGCCACGCCTTCGTCGAACAGTGCGCTCGTCTGGCCTTCCACGTAGTTGACCGCCTCGATGCCGCTCCTCTTCTCGAGCGGCCCCCGGATCGACTCGGCTTTGTCGTGGTAGGCGGCCCAAGCCTTGGTGGTGGCCGCGAACAGCTCCCGGTCTTTGGGCTGGAAGCAGGCCTTTCCGTAGCTCGCGAGCGCGTCCTCGACGGCCTTTCCATCGGCATCGAGCTGCGCCTTGATGGCTTGGATCTTCTTCGGGTCGTCGTTGACCGCGAGACGGCTGAGGTCGAGGCGGTAGCCCCGGCTGCTGGCCCGGAGTTGGGAGAGGCTGACGAGACCGGGAACGGTGTCGACCGCGTAGCTGTGGACGCTTCCGGCAAGTCCGGCGATGCCCCGCAGGGCGCTCGCCGCGATGGCGGCGGCTAGAAGGATGCAAAGGCCGAAGCCCAGTCCGAGCTTCCTGCCGACGCTAAGATTGTAAAACCAGGTCATGGGTCCTTTCGCGCGTCTTCATAGACACGTCGAAATGATTTTCGGAACGACGCGCGATCGTCCGCTCGGAAGATTTGTGTAGTGGAATCCTTTATCCTTTGACAGATTCGACGACGGTCTCGCCCGACGCGCGCAGGAACCGGGCTCGGGCGTCGACCTCGGCGTACCCCCTCGAACCCTAACGACGAGCGGAGAGTCAGGAGGGACCGGACTCCGAGGCGCGGGCGACGCGATTCCGTCCGCCGCCTTTCGCCCCGTACAGGGCTCGGTCGGCGGCGAGGTACAGCGCCTGCGGACGCTCCATCTCCGCTTCCATCGTCGCGACGCCGACGCTGGTCGTCACCGCCCGAAGCGGCCACCGCCACCCCGCCACGGCGGCCCGGACCCGCTCCGCCGCCTTTTGGGCCTGCTCCGCGTCCGTGCCCGGCATGAGCAGCGCGAACTCCTCGCCGCCGAGGCGCGCCGCCACGTCGTAGCGCCTCGCCTCGTTTCGCACGATGGCGGCGACCCGCCTGAGCGCCTCGTCCCCCGCCGGGTGCCCGAACGCGTCGTTGTAGCCCTTGAAGTCGTCCAGGTCGAGGAGCGCGAGCGACAACGGCCGCCCGGAGCGTCGCGACTCCGCCCACTCCTCTTCGAGTCTCTCGTGGAACACCCGCGCGTTCCAGAGGCCCGTCAGGAAGTCGGTGGCCGCGAGCGTCTCCAAGCGCGCGTTCGCCTCCCGGAGCGCCGCCTCGGCCCGGGAGCGCTGGACCGCCTCCCACACGCGCGAGGCCGCGCTCTTGATCAGCGCGACCTCGCCCCGGGACCAAGCCCGGGGGCGGGCGGAGTGGGCGTCCAGGAACGCCTCGAGCTTCCTGTCCCGCAAAAGGGGCGCGTGCACGAACGCGCGCGTGCCGATCGACTCGTAGACGCCGCGCGAACCCGCCGCGAGCGGATCGTCCGCCGCGTCCTCCATGACGATCACCTCGCCCCGCACGGATCTCGCCCACACCTCGGCTCCGTACTCGGACGGACGGTGCGCGCCCAAGAGGCTCGGGGAAACGCGCGCGAACTCCGCCAGCGTGCGGGCCGTGTCGACCTCCAGGTCCACCTCGGTGTACGTGCATCGCGATAGCCCCAGCTCCTCGGCGATCAGCGCGCACGCCTCGAACGCGATCTCCGACGCGTCCCGCCTCGCTCGCAGGGCGTCCGAGAGTCGCGCGAGGAAGCGCCACCTCGACTCGCTCCGCCGCAACGACGCCTCGGCCGCCTTCCTCGCCGTCACGTCCGTGACGACCGCGAGGTTTCGCGCGGCGCCGTCTGGCCCCGAGGGAACGCGCGTCACGCGGACGAAAAGCCACACGACCCTCCCGTCTTCTCGCACCGAGCGCCGCTCGTACTCGGCGGCCTCGAGTTCGCCGCGCGACACGCGGGCGGCGTCCTCCCGACCTACGTCGGCGTCCTCGGGATAGGCGAAATCGTAGGGCGAGCGGCCCCGAAGGCTTTCCAGAGGGTGGCCGAACGTCCGGGCGGCGGCGGGGTTGGCGCTCAGGATCTCGTACGTTCCAGGGTCGAGTTCCAGCATCCCGACCGCCGCGTGGTCGAAGATCGCTCGCAGGCGCGACTCGCTCTCGCGCAGGCGCTCCTCGGCCACCCGGATGGCGGTCTCGTCCACCACCGTGACCGTGACCCCCTCGATGCGCCCGTCCTCGCCGTACAAGGGCACGTAGGCGCCGCGCACGAAGCGACGGCCCACGGGGTAGTCGAACCAGTGTGCGAAGTCCGCGCGCTCGCCCGCGAGCGCGCGATCCAGGTGGGCGCGCACCCGCTGGTAGGCGCTCTCGCCAAGGACGTCCACGATGGAGCGCCCCACGACGTCCGCCTTGGGCCGCCCGAACCACGCTTCGTAAGTCCGGTTGACGAAGCGGTACACGCGGTCGGCGTCTAGGAAGCCGACGAACGCGGGGACCGCGTCGGCGATGGCGGCGAGGCGCAGGTCGGCCGCCCGGACGTTGTGGACGTCCGTGCTCGTTCCGATCCAGCCCGCGACGCCGCCCTCGGGATCGACCAACGGAGCCATCCTCACGAGGTGCAGTCGGTATCGCCCGTCGGCGCGGCGAAGCCTCGCCTCACCCTCGAGGCTTTCTCCGAGCGCGGCGGCGCGCTCGCTCAGCCGCTCGAGCGCCGGCAGATCGTCGGAATGCACGATCGCGGCCACCTCCTCGGGCGACGCGCCCTCGATCCCCGTGTACTCGCGCCACCTTCGGTTCAGGTGGGTGACGACCATCCGGGCGTCCGTGGCCCAGGCGATCTGGGGCATGGAGTCCACCATGGCCTGGAGTCGCGCCTCCCGTTCAGTACGCTCTGCCTCGTTGCGCCGCGCCTCCGTCACGTCTCTGAAGAACACGTGGATCCGATCGTCGTGAGGGTGGGCGGTCGCGGAAAGCCAACGGCCCGATCGCTCGTGGTGGTACTCGAAGGCCACGGGGAGCTGGAGTTCCAGCGCCTGCGCGAGCGACGTCTCCACGACCGACCCTCGCATCTCGGGCCAGATCTCCCAGAGGTTCCGACCGATCAGGGTGGGCGCGCCCTCGGAGCGGCTCTCCGCGAAGGCGCGGTTGACGAACGTCACGACGAAGGATCGGTCGAGCGCGACGAAGTGATCCGACATGCCGTCGAGCGCCGTACGCGCCTCCTTGGAAGGCCAACTTCCCTCAAGATCCTCCTGCCCCCGCGCCCAATCGCCCTTGCCGCTCATCGCCGTGTTCTTGACTCGGATACTTCGGGCCAATGGGCCCAAGGCTGAAGACCATCGGGCGACGCCCGCCGTTCCCGGAAAAACGTGCAACGTTATCCCGGCTTCCACGGAGACGTCGATGCCCTTTCCGGCTCTGAATAGGCCCTCGCGCGCTGACCGGCTTTTCGTCCATGCGCCAGCCGTGCGCGAGTTCCACGCTCGCGCCAAGAATAGGGCGCCGATCGCGCCAGACCCTCGAAGGCGGCCAATCCAAGGCGAACCTCTTACTTGGGCGCCAGGGCGGGTCGGGCTGCAGGCGATCAAGATCGAGGCAGGGCGAGCAGACGCGTGAGACCCCTGGAGACCGTCATGCATTCGCTTGAACCCGCGTCTTACCGACTCGACCCAGGAAGCCCGGTGACGTTCGCTGGCTCGCGCTCGACCACGGGCGTCTGCGATCGAGTCTCCAGCGCCCATTTTGCGATCTCGTCCTTGCGCGCGAACCAGACGTCCTTGTGCTTTCTAGCGTACGTGAGGAACCGGTCGAGGGCCCTCACCCGCGCGGCGTGCCCCGAAATGCGGTCGTGCATCCCGATCGCCATCATCCGGCGCCGCGTCGCGGCCTCAGCGTAGAGCTGGTCGAACTCGTCGGTCAGCGCCTGGACGTAGGCGTTCGGGTCGTAGCTCTGGAACGGGAAGCTCATGTCGTTCATGTGGAGCGTGTACGGCGCCGTCACGAATTCCCTGCCCCGGATGGACGTGATGAACGGCTCGTCGCGGCTCGGCTCGTCGATGTGGTAGGTGAACCCGAGGTCCTGCAGGATCTCCAGCGTGTGGGCGGAGTTCCGCAGGAAGTAGGCGTTCCAGCCGACGGGCCTCTGGCCCGTGACGCTCTCGATGGTCTCGACCGAGTCGGCGATGAACCGACGCTCCTCGTTGGGAGGCAGATTGTAGCTGTTCTCCCAGGTCCGACCGTGGGCCGCCGCCTCGTGCCCCCGCCGGACGATCTCCTTGGCTAGCTCCGGATGAGCCTCGACCGCGCGCCCGATCATGAACGAGGACACCTTGATGCGGTGCTTGTCCAGAAGGTCGAGCACGCGAGGGATCCCCTCGTTGTAACCGTAGGCGAACATGGCGTTGGTCGGAAAGTCCGGCAGCCCGGCCTGGACGGGCTCGGGGATGAACCCGCCCGCGCCCGAGATGGGCTGTCCGCCGCCTTCGAACATCAGCGACAGACTCACCGCCATCCTTGCCCCATGGGCCAGAAGGCTCCTCCGGAAGACGGCGCGGGTTTGGACCGGATGCTGGAGGCAGCCTCCGCGATCCCTGAGGTGGCGACCACCGCCGCCGCGGAGACGCCTGCGGCCATGAATTTTCGACGACTCATCTCACGGATTTCTGGCTTCATCTTTCTCTCTTCAAACGGTTTGTATCCGATAGGCCGAGGTCAGGAAGTCGGCGTAGGAGGTCGGAGGACGCCCGATGAGCCGCTGCAGGTCGCCCGTGACTCTTTCGAAGCTGCCGACGCGGATCGCCTGCGTCCACTCCGCCAGGAAGGCGGCTACCGGCTCGGGAAATCCCTGCGCCACCTTCGCGGCGACGAACTCGGAAACGGACACGTCGCGGTAGTCGAGCGTCTTCCCCGCGACGCCGCTCAGTACGCGGGCCACGTCGTCGAACGAGAAGGCCTCTCCTCCGCCCAAGATGTAGGTCCGGCCTTCGTGGCCCGTCCCCGTCAGCACGGCGGCGTTCCCCTCGGCCAGGTCGACGAGCGACGCGAGCGCCGCCCGTCCCTCCCCCGCAGGGACCCTTACCCCGCCCGTCAGGACTCCGTCGCCGAGGACCGGCGGAAGCGACTCTAGGTAGAAGGGGTTCTGAAGGATCGTGTGGTCGAGGCCGCTGTCGATCAGCGCCCTTTCGGTCGCGACGTCGGACTCGGTCACCGACGAGATCTCGACAGGATGAGCTTCGTTGCGCTGGATGGACGTGTAGACCAGGTGCCGGACCCCCGCCTCCTTAGCGGCGGCGATCGCGTTGAGGTGCTGCGGCAGCCGGTCGGTGAAGGCGACCGCCGACACGAGGAGCGCTCGATCGATGCCTCGGAACGCCTGGACCAGCGAGGCGCGATCCGTGTAGTCGCCCTGCCGGACGTCGATGCCCTGTGCGGTTCGGTGGGCCAGAGCGCTCGGGTCTCTCGCGAGCGCCGCGAGTTGGATGGACGGAACGCGCTTGAGGAGCGCGTCGAGGGTGGCGCGGCCCAGGTTGCCCGTCGCTCCGGTGATCAGGATCTTACTCATAGGGTCTTTCGTGGGAACCGAAACGCGGACGTCTTTTCGGTAACGATTTCAATAATAACGTTCGTTATTATTAAAAGTCAACGATGGGAGAGGATAAAATAACGATCGTCGTAGAAAAGGCAACATGGCACGGTACAAGGCAGGCGAGAGAGAAAGGGCCAGGGAACGGATGCTTGAGGCGGCGGGCCGGCGGCTGCGCCGAAGCGGCTTCCACGGCGTCGGGATCGATGGCCTTATGGCCGAGGCCGGTCTCACCTCGGGGGCGTTCTATTCGAACTTCGGCTCTAAAGAGGGGTTGCTCGAAGCGGTGCTCGACCGAGCCATCGACGGTATGCGCGAGACCATGGCCGCCGTCCCGAAGGATGGATTGGCCGACTTCGCCCGCCGCTACCTCGGCGAGTCTCACCGCGACGCGGTCGAGGAGGGCTGTTCGATGCCCGGCTTGACCGCCGACGCGGCGCGGGCGGGCGACTCGGTCCGCAAAACCTACGAGACCCGCGTTGAGGCGCTCGTCGAGGAGATCGCCCAGCGGACCGAGGGAGCCGACGAGGCGGAGCGGCGCGCGAACGCCTGGCGGGTACTCGCCTTCATGGTCGGAGGGGTCGCGATCTCAAGGGCCCTGCCCGAAGGACCGGCCGCAAGCGAGATCCTGCAGGCCGCCGCCGACGGCGCGTCCGCTCTCGGACGGCGCAGGTCTTAGACGACGCTCGATCCGAACGCCGCAGGAGGATCGTGCGTGCCCGTCTCGTAAAGGTGTCCGAGGGCGCATCGACCAGCCCTGTCCGAATCTAGACGGGGCGGTGGATTCGCCGAAAGCGCGGAGGAGCGGGCGAAGCGACGGCGAGCGGTCGGGGCCGATCGCCACGCCTCTCGCCGGAAAAACGTAGAAGGATCCCATGCGCCGTCCGGCTTTCGCCCTTCTCGCCCTCGTCGTCGCCGTTCTCGCTCAGGCTCAGGTCCCCCCGAACATCCAGGCTTCGATGAAGAAGGCCGACGCCCGCGTCGCCGCCCTCGTCGCGATCCCCGCCAAGAGTCGGACCTTCGAGAACACCGTCCTCGAGTTGGACAACCTGCAGGACGACCTCAGCACGGACTCTTCGCTGACGCTCTTCCTTTCCAACGTCAGCCCCGACGCGGCGACCCGCGACGCGGCCCGTGCGGGCGAGCAGGCGCTCAACGACTGGGGCATCGCCCTTGGCAAGAACGAGGCGGTCTACCGCGCGGTCAAGGCGTACGCCGCCACCAACCCGCCTCTCCAAGGGCCGCAGAAGCGGCTCCTCGACTTCACCCTTCGCGACTACCGGCGTGGCGGCATGGATCTGAGCCCGGCCAAGCGGGCGCGCCTCGCCGAGATCGAGCGGACGATCGCCAAGAACGGGATCGGCTTCGCCCGAAACATCGCCGACGACGGAACGCTCCTAACCCTCTCGAAGAAGGAGCTGGAAGGCGTGCCCGAGGGTCGGCTCGGCGCCTACACCCGGAGCGGCGACCTCTACCTCGTCCCGGTGGGCGAGACCGACGCGGTGGCCGTCCTCACCTTCGCCAAGGACCCCGAAACGCGGCACAAGTTCCTGGTCGCCTACAACCGGCGCGGCGGGCAGAAGAACGTGGACTTGCTCGAGGCAACGCTGAAGCTCCGCGCGGAGCAGGCGTCGCTCCTGGGCTACGCGAGCCCGGCGGCGTACGAGATCGAGCCGCGCATGGCGAAGACGCCCCAGGCGGTGGCCGACTTCTACGCGAGGCTTCAGCCCCTCGCCCGCGAGAAGGCGAAGGCCGACCTCGCGGAGCTCCAGAAGCTGAAGGGCAAGCCGCTCGACCGCTGGGACAACGTGTACTACCGCAACATCCTCAAGAACAGGCGGTACGCGGTGGATGAAGCGAAGGTGGCGGAGTATTTTCCGTCGGATGCCGTGTTCCAAGGGCTTCTCAACGTCGCCTCGACCCTGTACGGCATCGAGTTCAAGGACGTGACGGCGGGGGCGAAGGAGCTTTGGCACCCCGACGTGAAGAAGGTCGAGGTGGACGGCAAGGCGACGGGCCGAAGGCTCGGGACGATGTATTTCGACCTGTTCCCGCGCCCGAACAAGTACACCCACGCCGCCTGCTGGGCCCTCGTCGTGCGCAAGCTCCGACCGGACGGCACGGTCCAGCTTCCCGTCTCCGCCCTCGTGTGCAACTTCACCCCCCCCACGAAGGACCGCCCGAGCCTTCTGCCGCACGACGAGGTGGAGACCCTGTTCCACGAGTTCGGCCACGGCCTGCACAACGTCCTGAGCGAATCGACGATCGCGCGCTTCGGCGGCACGAACGTCGAGCGCGACTTCGTCGAGGCCCCAAGCCAGATGTTCGAGAACTGGGTCTGGGATCCGAAGGTGCTCTCGACCTTCGCCAAGCGCTACAAGACGGGCGAGCCGCTTCCCCCGAAGCTCCTAGACGCGATGGTGGCGGCGAAGAACGTCGGCTCCGGCCTGGATACGGAAGGGCAGGAGTTCTACGGCCTGATCGACCAGCGCTTCCACACCGTCCCCGGCGGCGCGATCGACACGACGAAGGCCTGGATCGACGGGCTGAACGAGAACACCCTCTTTCCGGGCCTCCCCGGCACGATGCCCCAGGCATCGTTCGGCCACCTGATGGGCGGCTACCAAGCGGGCTACTACGGCTACCTGTGGAGCAAGGTCTACGCGCAGGACATGTTCGGGCGGTTCGCGCAGGCGGGCCTGTTAAACCCCGAGGCGGGCGCCTACTACCGCGCCCACATCCTCGCGAAGGGCGGTTCGCAGGACGCGATGGACATGGTCCGCGATTACCTGGGCCGCGAGCCTAACGCCGACGCGTTCCTGCGCGACCTGGGGTTGGCGACCGGGAAAGGGAAGTAGGGCGCCGGGCTACCGGTCGTGGGGATGGCCTAGCCTTGACGACCTCGCGACCTCGCGACCTAGAGACCTTCGCCTGTCTCGGGCGGGCTGTAGAGGGAGTAGGTGTCCCACTCGGGATGCGCGACGCGGCGGGCGGCGGCGATCTGGCCGACGTGGTAGTAGTCGTGCGCGAGGAGGAACCCGTGGGCGGCCAGGAGGCCCGCATCGTCCTCCGGCAGCTTGGCGATCGCCCCGGCGCGGATCTCGTGCCAGGCGCGCTTCGTGCCCTCCCAGGAGCGGTCCTCGGGGACCCACGTGCCCCAGGCCTCGTACGTGCCGCCTTCGAAGGCGACGAGGGTGGCGACCGCCGCCTCCGCGAGGTGGACCACCTGTTCGCGGATCGTCCGGCTCTCGGGGTTGACGCGGGTCTCGGCCGCCTCGGCATCGAGGCCCCGGATAGCCTGGAGAAGCTGGCCTTCGGCGTGGGCGAGCTGCTGGAGGAGGAGTTCGCGGGCGGTCATTGCCCGGAGCGTACCGCTTCGGGTATTCTCTCTTCTTGCCCTCGGCTCGACCGGACGGGTTAGGAAGAAGAACGATGGCGAAGATCTGTCAGGTCAGCGGCAAGAAGGCGAACAACGCCAAGCACATTCGGAACACCCACTCGCAGGGCTGGAAGTACAAGGCGCCTCACAAGAACCGCGTGCAGCTGCCGAACCTTCAGACGATCCGCCTGAAGACCCCCACCGGCACGTACCGCCTCACGGTGGCGACGTCGGTGATCAAGAGCGAGGAGTTCAACCTCGTCGCCTGCGGCCTCAAGCCGATCCCCAAGGCGTGGCTCAAGAAGCCGAACTACGGCATCTGATCTTCTGAGTCGGGAGGAAAGAGGAGGAGCGGCTTCGGCCTCTCCTCCTTTTCTATGTGAAGATCGCCTCGCCTGGATAGCCAGAAAGCCCAAAGGTCTACGGGAACCCAGCGGCCTTGAACTCCCACCCACCCCACAGCTGTGGCGTGAGTTCGGCCTCGCTGGGCACATCGGCGGTGATACCGCTCGCTTTGTTGCGCCAGTAGACGCGCTGCAAGGTCTGGAATCCGTTGCCTCGTAAAACGCCGATGTCGCCTTTGAGGGTCTGGCCGGCTTGCGGCGAAAGTCCGAGCGTTTGAAGAGGAAGGGATATCTCGTAATCGCCCTGGCCGTCTTCGGCGAGCGAAACCTGGTCGCTGACATCGTCCACGCGGTCGAACTTGAGGGTGCGCAAGGGCGAGGAGAACGCGACCGGATCGGTCGCGGCGCCGGGGACGCGCGGGCGATAGAGAACCGCCGTCGTCTTGCCTTTGACCCGCGTCACGAGCAGGCGCTCGCCTTCGGGCGTGGCGCCGATCATCAGATCGAGCGCGCCGCCGGACTTGAACAGAAGCGGCAGACTCTCGCCGCCGTTGCGGAGCAGATCCTTATCGCCCGTTCTAAAGGCGGCGAAGAGCCGGTCTCCCGACACGGCGACCGCTCCCTCGGTTCTGAGGTCGGTACGCTGCCAATCGCCCTGTTGCTGCGAACGGACGTCGATGGTGGCGAAGCTCGCATCCGACCAATCGTCCAACTTGCCATCCACAACGGGCGCGACCGCGCGGAGCGCGACGGTCAATGGACCCTTGGCCGCCCCTTCCTCGGCTTGACGAGCGGCTTCCGATCGCACGAAGTAGGCGCGGGCCGAGTCGAGCATCGCCGGTGTGACCCGCAAAGAGGTCGCGGGCAGGCGCGTGATGCTGTCGAGGCCATCGACGCGGATGATGAACGATGTCCCCGCCGTCAGGAACACGCGGCCATCCTTGGTCTGCGTCCACTGCGGCCAAAAGCTCTCTTGGCCGTTGCTGGCGTCGTTGACGAGCAGATCGGGCTTTTCCTTTGGGAAGTTCCAACCCGCTTGGCGGTGGTCTTTGAACAGCGTGGCGACGAACAGGCCGTCGGTCGTCATAAGATAGACGTTGCCCATGTTGCCGTTGATCGCCCAGAGCTCCGTGCCCGTCCCGCGTGGCGTCACCGTGCCCCCGATCAGGCGGGTGGTGCCGATCAGTTCGCCCGGATGATCGGGCAGAGGCGAGATGTGCGACGCGTGCAAACCCGGCCACATCGAAGGGTAGGTCCACATCGGCACGCCGCTTTTGACGCCCGCCATGCCGTAGGGCGCAAACGGTCGGGGCGAAACCGTCAGTATCGTCCAGCCGTCTCGCGCCGCGATGGCTTGGCCGCCGCCCGATGTCGTCGGGTGCTGGACGCCGCTCGCCAGCGCCTGCCCGTGAGTCGCGTCATAGGTCGGAGAACCCGACGCGGAGATGCGCTTCGGCGCGAAACGGACCGTCTGACCGTCGAGGTTGGTCACGACGAACGACAGGTCGGGCATCACCGTCACGCCATCGATGCCGCCGTCTTTCAGAGCGCGAAACGCGACTTCGGAGCGTTGCTTCTCGCCGTCGCCGTTCTCGTCCTGCCAGAAGAAGAAGTTGGCCCCTTTCGGCACGACCGCCGCGAAGGGCCGAGCCTTGTCGTCAGGTGCGTCCAACCGCGGGAAGAGAGGCAGGTCGGATGTCGATGCGACCTGCGCCACGGCGCGCGCGACCCCTTTCGCATCGATACGCCACAAGCCCGCCGACGAGCCGTTCGTCGGGTTTGAGTTGTAGCAGTCGGTCATGTAGCGGTGGCCGCTCACGTAGAACGGCGTCTGGGGCTGCGCTCTACGTGAGTGGATCTCGATGGGTTTGGCGGTTCTTTTGGCCCAATCGAGCTTGAACGTCATGCCCATGGTGTGCCAGAGCGTTTCGTCTTTGGGGTCGAGTTCGCCGCCACCGCCATAGAGCGGCGGCCCGTAGAGCGCCCTTACCAGCGCGCCCGTCGAGACGTTCCAGACGCTGACGCGCTTGGGTCGAAACTCGTTTTCCGCGACCCATAGCTGGTTTTTGCCATCGACGGCCAACCCGCACGGGTGGTTCATGTGCGAGGCGTCGTAGTTTCCATCCGCCACGGCGCCCGCGTGCCCGAAGGAACGCAGGAGTTTGCCGGTGGACGCGTCGAACATCTTGACTTGGTGCGACGAACCCTGCTCGCTCACGAAGATATGCCCGACGCTATCGAGCGCGAGACCTTGCGGGTCGTGTAGGCCTGCGACGAGCGTTTGAGGCTCAGGCATCGGTCGGGGATCGGACGCCGCGACCGCTCCCGTTGAGTCGTACACGTTCAGTTCGTTGATGCCCCACCATCTTTCCGATCGGCCCGTCTGCACGATCTTGAGAAAGCGCGCGGTCGCTTTGTCGAACGTCGCGACGCAGTGACGCCCCGCGTTGCGGCCCGTCGCGACGGGGCGACCCCAGTTCTGACCATCGTCCGAAACGTAGACCTCGTAGGCCTGCGGGGAATCGTCGTCGCCCCCGGCGCTGCTCATGACGACACGCGAGAACACGCGCGGCGCTTTCATGTCGACGACGATGTTCTGCCCCGGCGTCTGGCTGGCTCCGCTGTCCCAGCGCGTCCCGTAGTCGCCATCGAGGGCGCGCGCCACAAGGTCGGGTTTCGAGTCGCCCGCCGCTGTCCAGTCGCGCCGAAGAAGCGCGACGCCGTAACCTTCCGGGCGCGTCAGAGTCGCCAGATCCGCGTCGCCGGGGGCGTTCAACAATTCAAGGTTGTTGATGCTCCAGTAGCCGTAGAAATCTTTCGTCAGGTTCTCGGTCTGCTCGATTCGGACGAAGCGAGCCGTCGTGCGCGGAAAGGCGATCGTCATCGTGTCGGCGCGCGGGCCGTTGCCCGTCGCGACGAGCCTCCAGTTCCGTCCGTCGTCCGAAACCGTCACCCGATAGCCGCGTGGCATGTCCGCCGGGTGGCCGGTCAGGACCAGGCGCGAGAACGTGTGCGGCTTCTGGGTATCGAGCGTGAACGTTTGCCCCGGCTTCTGATCGTCGTTGGTCGACCAGCGACTCGCCGCGTCGAGGTCGATGGCGTTATGCGCCGCTTCGGAACGAACGCTGGCGATCGCCGTCCAGCCTGCCGGATCGAGCTTTTCGCTCGCCACGACCGTCTTGGGGAGCGTACAGCGCAGCAGACGGTTCCCAGACAAGACCAGCAGGCGACCCTGTGGATCGAAGGCGACCCCGCGCGCGTCCTTGACGCGGATCGTGCCCAACTCCTTCCCGGTTAGAACGTCCACGAACAACAGCTTTCCGCCGTCCGCTTTTCGCAACGTGGCCACGAGAAGGTTGTCGCGCGCCGCGATGCCGCCGACGTCGGAAGAATCTACGTCGCCCACGCTCCCTTCGCGGCGCAACGAATACGCGGGCGTCATCACGGGGCGGTCGCCGTCTCGGGTAAGGGCGGTCAAACGCAGTTCGTTGTCGATGGCCGAACCCACGAACGCGTAGGTTCCGGGCTTCTTCCGCGCGCCGACGTCGCGCGCGAGGTAGCCGGCGCCCGACCAGTTGCCGCCGATCCAGCCGACGCCGTGCTCCTTGACCCCTTTGGTATCGAGCCACGCCAGCCCGCTGCCGCCTTCGGTGATCGGTGAGCCGATCAGGATCTGTCCGCCCGCCGTCCTGCCGGGAGGCGTCAGAGCGGTTTCGTTCTCGGGAAGAAAGAGCGCCGCTTGGGGCGGCGTGTGGTTCGCCAGCCACTCGCTGCTCTTTTCGGGCGTGGCCCAGGGCGGGTTCCCGCTGGTGTAAGGGGCCATCTGATAGCGCAGATCGATCCGCTTGCGGAAAAGCCCGCGAACCGAATACGTGCCGGCGCCGACCATCTGCCCCGGCACATGGTAGACGGCGTGGCTCGCCGCTTCGGGGTCGCGGCCCACATCGTCTAAACCGTCCCACCAAGCCGTGTTCTCGCCCGCAGGGAACGGCGTTTCCGAAAGGAGGTTCCGCACCCGTCTCCCGTTCGCGTCCTCGATGACGAGCGTCACGAAGCCTGCTTCCTTCAGGTTGAACGGGATAGGAATGGGCGGATGCGGCGGCGTCGCGACGCCCTGCCGTGTGCCCGCCCCGATGCCCGCAACGGATAGAAGCGAAAGGGAGAAGAGTGCGATTCGTATCTTGGCGCGCATGACGGACCTGATCCCGACCCAAGCTCAACGGTTGGTTTCGCTCGACCGAGAGGGTCGCCGCGTTCGACACCCTAAGACATGATATCGCCGTTTTCAAGAGGCTAACGCAACCCTTTATACGGACACGGTCGGTTTCTGGAACCTCGCCAAGGGATAGAAAGCCACGGTGGGGCCGACCCCCCCGAAACGTCTCTACTCCTCTTCGGCGATGCCCTGGTCGAGGATCGCGTCGCTCATGTAGACCGGGGCGCCGAAGCGCAGGGCGAGGGCGATGGCGTCGGAGGGGCGGGCGTCGACGGTCAGCTCCTCGTCCGCCGAGTCCGTGGCGAGGATGAGCTTGGCATAGTAGACGGTGTTCCAGAGATCGTCGATCTCGACGCGCTTGAGGGTGCCGCCCAAGCGCTCCATGATGTTGCGCAGCAGGTCGTGGGTCATGGGGCGGTCGGGACGGACGCCCTCCATCGCTTCGAGGATCGCCCGCGACTCGAAGCCGCCGATCGCGATGGGGACTTTGCGCCCGATTTCGTCCTGAACGATGACGAAGCGCGAGGTCGGGCCGTTGCTCACGTCCTCGAACACGCCCTCGACGCGAACCTCTCGCAGGGTCGCTCCTTGGGGTTCGTCGGCGACGGTGCCCTCCTCCGTCGGGAAGAACGGGGGCGGCACGTCGAGGTCTTCTCGACCTTCTGAGTCGTCGTACTCCTCGGGCATGTCGAACTCTACGATACCTTTCGGGAGCCGGTAGCGTGGGCGGGCCGCCCGTGCGGAGTACCATCCTAGCGAGGCGTCCCGTCGCTTCGCCCTGCCCTCTTCCAGTTCCATGCTCCTGACCGTCACCACCACCCACCAGCCCGCGACCGACCTCGGCTACCTGCTCCACAAGCATCCCGAGCGCGCGCACGAGTACAGCATCGCCCACGGTCGGGCGACGGTTCTGTTCCCAGAGGCGACGGTGGAGCGCTGCACGATGGCCCTCGTGCTGGAGATCGATCCGGTCGGCCTCGTGCGGGGCGACGGCGCACGGTTCGACCAGTACGTGAACGACCGGCCCTACGTGGCGAACTCGATCCTCTCGACCGCCCTCAACGCCGCCTTCCGCACCGCGATGAAAGGCACGTCGAAGGACCGGCCCGAGTTGGCCGACACCCTGATCCCTCTGGAGGCGACGGTGCCCGTCCTGCCCGTGCGCGGCGGGGCCGATCTGCCCCGACGGCTGTTCGAGCCTCTGGGCTACGCGGTCGAGACCGAGCGGCTGCCGCTCGACGAGAGCTTTCCCGAGTGGGGCGAGGCTCCGTACTTCCGGCTAACCCTGCGCGCCACCGTGCGCCTCGCCGATCTGCTGAACCACCTGTACGTCCTGATCCCCGTGCTGGACGAGGAGAAGCACTACTTCGTCGGCTCCGACGAGGTCGACAAGCTCCTCGCGAAAGGCGAGACGTGGCTGGCCGCCCACCCCGAGCGCACGGAGATCGCGCGGCGCTACCTGCGGCGTAGCCACTCCCTGATGAAGGAGGCCCTCGACCGCCTTACCGAGCAGGACGGCGATCCCGATCCCGACGCCCGCGAGGAGCGCAACGCCGCCGAGGAGGAGAAGCTGGAGCGACCGATGTCGCTCCACGACGTGCGGCTCGGCTCGGTGTTCGCCGTCCTGAAGGAGTCGGGCGCGCGGCGGGTCCTCGACCTCGGCTGCGGGGAGGGCAAGCTCCTGGAGATGCTCCTGAGCGACCGGCAGTTCTCGGAGGTCGTTGGAATGGACGTCTCGCTCATGTCGCTCGACCGCGCCCGGCGCAAGCTCCGGTTGGAGCGGCTGCCCCCCATGGTGGCGGAGCGTCTGACCCTGCTCCACGGCTCCCTCCTCTACCGCGACCGGCGGCTCGACGGCTACGACGCGGCGGCGGTGGTCGAGGTGATCGAGCACCTCGACGCTCCGCGCCTCGCCGCCTTCGAGCGCACCCTGTTCGGCCACGCGAAGCCGGGCACGGTCGTGGTGACCACGCCCAACCGCGAGTACAACGTCCTGTTCCCGACCCTCCCCGCCGAGCGGATGCGCCATCGGGACCATCGCTTCGAGTGGACCCGCGCGGAGTTCGCCGCCTGGGCGGAGCGGGTGGCGGCGGACCACGGCTACACGGCGCGCTTCACGCCGCTCGGACCCGAGGACGAGACCCACGGCGCGCCCTCGCAGATGGCGCTCTTCACGCGCAAGGCTTAGGACTCCGGTAGAATCTGGCCTCCTTGGTCCGCATCGAAAAAATCCTGGAACACCTGCCGCACCGGTACCCCATGCTCCTCGTGGACCGCATCCTCGAGGTCAGCGAGGACGGCAAGCATGGACGTGGCCTGAAGAACGTCACGATGAACGAGCCGTTCTTCCAGGGGCACTACCCCGGCTTGCCGATCATGCCGGGCGTGCTGATCCTGGAATGCATGGCCCAGGTCGGGGCGGCGATCCTGCTCATGCATCCCGACTACCAGGGCATGGTGCCCTTGATCGGAGCGATCGAAGGCGTGAAGTTCAAGCGCGTCGTCCAGCCCGGCGACCAACTGATCGTCGACATGGAGATCGTTTGGGTGCGCGGCTCGATCGGGAAGACCAAGGGCGTCGCGACCGTGGACGGCGAGACCGCGGCGACCATGGAGATGACCTTCAAGCTGATGCCGAAGGAAGCGTAAAACCTTTGCCCGACGTCCATCCCGCCGCCCTGGTCGATCCCACCGCCGTGCTCGGCGAGGGCGTCGTCGTCGGTCCTTTCGCTATCGTCGAGGCGGGCGTCGTGCTCGGTGAGGGCTGCCGCGTCGAGGGCCACGCGGTGATCCGCACGGGGACCACGATGGGGGCGCGCAACGTCGTGGCCCACGGCGCGGTGATCGGTGGCGACCCGCAGGACACGAAGTACCACGGCGAGCCGACCTTCCTGCGCATCGGCGACGACAACACCTTCCGCGAGTACGTCACCGTTCACCGGGCCACCGGTGAGGGCGAGGCGACCGTGGTGGGCGACCGCTGCTACCTTATGGCCTACGTCCATCTGGGCCACAACGTGACCCTGATGGACGACGTGGTGATCGCCAACAACACCGGCGTCAGCGGCCACGTCACCGTCGAGAGCCGCGTGAACATCGGCGGGATGTCAGGCATCCATCAGTGGACGCGCATCGGCCAGGTCGCCATGATCGGCGGCATGAGCCGCATCAACCGCGACGTGCCGCCCTACATGATCGTCGAAGGCGAGGAGGGCACCGTCCACGACATCAACGCGGTCGGCCTGCGCCGCATCGGCATCTCCCAGCCGGGACGCCTCGCTCTCCATAAGGCGTGCAAGCTGCTTTTCAAAAGCCAGCTCGGCCTGCGCAACGCGATGGAGATCGTCCGCCGCGAGGTGGCCGACACCCCCGAGGTCGAATACCTTCTCGAGTTCGAAGAGCGTCGTTTCAACGGACGCAACGGACGCGGGGACCAAGTCTAGGAAAGAGCAGGGCCGCTGGGAGGATCACTCCCAGCGGCCCTAGACGCGACCTCCTTTCTAGCGCCGATTCAGCTTGCTCAGCAGACGCAGAACCTCGACGTAGATCCAGGCGACGGTGACGAGCAGGGCGAACGCGCCGTACCACTCGAACGCCTTGGGGCGGCCCTGCGCCTCGCCCTGCTCGATCAGGTCGAAGTCGAGGATCAGATAGAAGGCGGCGAGGCCGATCAGAAACAGGCTGATGCCGATGCCCAGCGGCGACGGGTCGTTGATCAGCGGCATCTGGGCGCCGAACAGGAACATCCCGAAGGCAACGAGATACATCAGCATGACCGCGAGCGTCATGCCGATCACGACCCGCTTGAGCATGGGCGTCGCCCGGATCACCTTGAACCGGTACAGCCCGAGCATCACCGCCGAGATCGCTCCGGTTCCCATCAGCGCTTGGAGCGCGATGCCCGGGTACTGGGCTTCCAGGATCCGGCTGATCGTGCCAAGCGCGATTCCCTTCGCCACCGCGTAGACGGGCGACACGACCGGCGCCGAAGTCGGGTTGAACGACACGACGAGGGCGAGCACGAACGCGAGGATGCCGCCGCCGATCGCGGCGGGCAGGGCCAAGCCGGGGGCGCTGGACACGCCGACCCACGCAAGCGCGGCCGACGAGATCGCGATCGCGAAGAGGATCGTCGCCCGATCGAGGGTGCCCCGGACCGTCATGCGGGCCGCCGGAGCCGTACCGGTCAGGTAGGCGAACCGGTCGAAGGTCTTCTCGTTGAAGACGGGGTTGTGACTGCGAGTGGGCATCCTAGCCTATTCTAACGTTCCGGGAGCGTGGCCGGTGCCCAAGCCGCCAAATGACGCCGGAAGAGTAGGACCAAAGGGATCGGGCTCTGATAATATAGGAGAGCCGATGAAGCCGTCTCGCGCCTTCTCCCCTCGACCGACCCTCCTGCTGGGCCTCGCCGCGATCCTCGTGGGCTGCGGGGGCGGGGGCGGTGACAAAGGCACGTCGTCGCCCTCCACTCCGCAGATCACGTCCCAGCCCCAGTCGGTCGCCGTCTCGCCGGGACAGACGGTGACGCTCAGCGTCACCGCGCGCGGCCGGGGCACGCTCGCCTACCAGTGGTTCCGGATCGTCAACGGGCTCCGGCAAGGGATCTCAGGTGCGACGAACTCGACCTTGACCCTCACGAACCTGTCTTCGACGAACACCGGCCTGTTCCAGGTCCTGGTGGAGAGCGACAACGGCAATCAGACCTACAGCGATGTGGTGGCGGTACAACTCGACGGCTCCGCCCCCGTGATCACGACGCCGCCGAGCGACCGGACCGCCGCTCTCGGGAGCGCGGTGGCCTTTACCGTGGTCGCCGCCGCCTCGCCGACGCCGACCTACCAGTGGTACAAGAACGGCGCCCCCATCGGCGGCGCGACGCAGCCCGTCTATCGGATCGCCTCCGTGGCCGCTGGCGACGTCGCGAGCTACACCGTCACGGTGACGAACAAGAACGGCTCTTCGACCAGCGATCCCGCGGCCCTCACGCTGATCGCCGCCCCGGTGATCACCACGCAGCCGGTCTCCAAAGAGGTGAACGACGGTCAGGCGGCGACCTTCTCCGTCATCGCCACGGGCGGCGATCTAAGCTACCAGTGGTTCCGGGGCAGCGCCCAGATCCCCCGTGCGACCTCGTCGACCTACACGATCGATGCCGCCTCCTCGAACAACGCCGGAACCTACACGGTGCGCGTCACGAACAACGCCGGGAGCGTCGTGAGCTCGGGAGCGACGCTCGTCGTCCACGCCCCCCCGACGATCACGACCCAGCCGGTGGCGCCCATCAACCAGCCCGTGCTCAACGGAACCTCGGTGACTCTTTCCGTCGCCGCCACCGGCGAGGGCTCCCTGGCCTACCAGTGGTTCCAGACGAGCGCGTCCGGCACGGTCCAGGTTTCCGGAGCGACCTCGTCAAGCTACACCTTCGCCGCGCCGGCCTCTGGAACGTACAACTACTACGTGATCGTGACGAACGCCTTCGGCGCCACGAGCAGCACGGTCGTGAAGCTGGTCACCCGGTAGCCTCAAGCCCCCCCCCTTGGCCGTAGGAGGGGGCGGCCCGTTCTTCTCGAACCCGCTTCCTCGTGCCGGGCCGACCCAGCCGATCTGCCGACGAAGCACGGGGCAAGCGTCTCCGGAGCCACCGAGGCGGATGTGGCGATCGCCGTCGTGAGGGGCTTCAACGTCCCTGGGCGACGCTTGGAGGGGGCGACTTGTGGAGAGGGCGGCGCCTGCCGGGTACCCTTATCTCCACAGCCCCGCGCGGGGATCAGCACGGAATGGAAGCCACGAACGACCCCTCGAAACCCACCATGGGCCCGGCGGCCGTCGCCGAGGCCCCGGTCCAGGCCCTGATCGACGAGATCAAGGCGATGCCCGCGCCGGACGTAGAAGAAAGCAGAATGGCGAACGACAGCTTCGATGCGGACCTTATCGTGATCGGCGCCGGCCCCGGCGGCTACGTGGCGGCGATCCGCGCCGCCCAACTCGGCGCGAAGGTGATCGTGGTCGAGAAGGAGTACCTCGGTGGCACCTGCCTCAACTGGGGCTGCATCCCCTCCAAGGCGCTTATCGCGAGCGTCGAGCGGCTTCAGCACGTGAAACACGCCGACAAGCTCGGCGTGAAGGTGAGCGGCGAGGTCACCCTCGACTTCGACGCGGTGATGGCGCGCAAGGAGAAGATCGTCACCACCCAGCGCGGCGGCGTTGGGATGCTCTTCAAGAAGAACGGCATCAAGCACGTCGAGGGCTTCGCCGCCTTCGAGGACGCCCACACGATCACCGTCGAGAAGGACGGCCAGAAGCAGACCCTCAAGGCGAAGACTTTCGTCCTCGCGATGGGCTCCAGCGTCGTCTATCTCAACGTGCCCGGCCTTGAGGGCGGACGCGAGCAGAACGTCTGGACGAGCGACGACGCGGTCACGATGCCGTTCGTCCCCAAGCGGGTCGCGATCCTGGGCGGCGGCGCCGTCGGCTGCGAGTTCGCCTACGTGCTCAACGGTATGGGCGCCGAGGTGACGCTGGTCGAGATGCAGGACCGCCTCCTCCCCATGCCGGGCGTCGACGCCGAGCTCGGCGTCGAGCTGGGCAAGATCCTCTCGCGCCAGGGCATCAAGGTCAAGACCGGCTCGACCATGGACAAGGCTACGCGGAACGGCGAGGGCTGGACCGTCGCGGTGAAGACGGGCGAGACCGTCGAGAACGTCGAGGTCGACGTGGTCCTCCTGGGTGTGGGCCGCAAGGCGAACGTCGAGGGCATGAACCTGGAGAAGATCGGCGTCCAGCTCCACAAGCGCGGCGTCCAGGTCGCGGACGACACCCTGAAGACCCACGTCCCGAACATCTACGCGATCGGCGACGTGACCGGTCGGGTGCAGCTCGCGCACGTCGCCTCCTACGAGGGCCAGATCGCCGTCTCGAACGCCGTCACCGGCGGCAACCGGGTCGCCGACTACAAGACGATCCCCGCGTGCGTCTACACCTCGCCCGAGGTCTCTTCGGTCGGCCTTACCGAGGCCGACGCGAAGGAGAAAGGCTACGACGTCAAGACGGGCAAGTTCCACTTCCGCCCGCTTGGCAAGGCGATGGCGACGGGCGAGCAGGACGGCTTCGTGAAGGTCGTCGTGGACCGCAAGTACGGCGAGGTTCTCGGCGTCCACATGATCGGCGCCCACGTCACCGACATGATCCACGAGGGCGTCGTCGCGATCAAGCTCGAGGCCACCCTCGACTACATGGTCGACACGATCCACGCCCACCCGACCATGTCGGAGGCCGTCCTCGAAGCCTTCGAGGACGCCGCCGGCCACGCGATCCACAAGATCTGAAACTGGCTCGGTCTCTCGAACGGCCCCGGTCCTTCGACCGGGGCCGTTCCTCTTGGGCCCAGGGGGCGGTGTACCATGCCCCTGTGGACGAATGGGAGCCGAACCCCGATTATCCCGCGCCCAAGGAAGGGGAGCCGCCCCTCCACCGGGCGGCCAGGGAAGGCGACGCCGAAGCGATCCGGCGCCTCGTCGCGGAGGGCGCCGATCCCGATGAGGTCTTCGATATGCGCCTCGATCCCGGCGGTCGCAACGTCTTTGCGACGCCCCTCATGGTCGCCGCCGGTTCGGGCGACGGGGCGACCGTCGAGACCGTCCGGCTTCTTCTCGACCTCGGAGCCGATCCGGGAATCGAAGCGGAAGACGGGACGGCGGTGTCGTACGCCGCGTCCGGCCTCGGCTGGAACTACCGTCCGGGCGGGGACGCGGAGCGGCTGCGCCTTCTGCTCGACGCCGGCGGTCGCCCACCCTCCGATCCCGAGGAGGCGAACCGTATGCTCTGCGCGGCGGCCCGATCGGGCAACCTCGATACGCTGCGGCAGATCACCCGGCTTGGCCTGGACGTGAAAGGCTACTGGAACAAGGAACGGGCGGAAGCGTGGCATCGTGGACTTAACGCGAGCATGGAATCGAGTCGGCGCGCGATGATGGACGACATGGGAATCGAGTTCGACGTGGATTTTACGGAAGAGCTGGACCGAACGATGTTCGAGAGTTCCACCTCGGCTCCTTACTCGTCCCAGATCCCGTTTTTCGGAGCCGCTCAGTCGGGTTCCGCAGGCTGTGTGCGCCTCTGGTCGATCTCGGGGCCGATCCCCAAAAGCGGGACAACAGCGCGCGGACGGCTCTCTGGGATGCCGGTTCCGCCGAGGTCGTCCACCTTTTGATCGATCTGGGACTTTCCCTAGAGGACGTGGACCAGCACGGCTGGACGCCTCTAACCGCCGCGGCGAGCGACGGCCTTGAAGCCATCGACCGGGCACGTTGGCTGATCGAGGCGGGCGCGAACGTCAACGCGTCGCACGACCGGGGATACACCGTGCTTATGACGGCGGCCTCGGGCATGGAGCGCGATGTCGAGATGCTCCGTCTTCTGGTCGAGTCGGGCGCCGATCCGCACGCGGTCAGCGAGCTTGGCTACAACGCCTTCCACGCGGCGATCGACGTGAACGGCGAGGCGAACGAGGAGTCCTCTGTGCGGAGCGTTCTGGGATACCTCAATGAGCTTGGAGTGAGTCTTGTCCAGCGCAACCATCGAGGCTGGACGCCGCTTGATCGGGCTCATTACGAAGGAACGGAACTCGAAGAAACGGTACTGCGTGAGTTGATGGCGAGAGGGTAGTCATCCCGGTCAAAGAGCCTTCGACCGCGACGGATCGTCGTGTCTAGCCCTTTGGAATCACGCCCCTGTAGAGTTTGGTCCGACGTTGAGTGGCCATAGCCGAGGGATCAGCTTTAGGCAAGCCATGAACGCGAGAAGGTGGGGTGGGAAGAAGAGGACGTTCGGGATGAGCGGTATCTGAGGAGCCATGAGAGCCTACAGCGCGAGCATGCCTGAGTAGGGAAGCGTTGCTCCGAGGGCGACGCCCAGAAGGGCGGCGAGTCCCCATCGGACGAACCGGCACGCTTGGACGAACGGTGTCATTTCAAACGACCTTAGCCCTTCGCAGATCGCTTCGCTTGGCTGGTCGGACGTTTTTCCGCTCTATCGTGGAAACCCCGTAGTGCCGATAGACCGACCGCAGAACGTCGTTGGGGCTCGATGGATGGAAGAGCCGTCAGACGAGTGCCCGTGCGAAACCCTTATAGCGGGTGCCCTGGTGGGTCAGCTCGCCCCGGTCGCCCTCGGCGAGGAGGCCGTACTCCTCACCCTTCAAACGGTACTCCTGCCGCTCGCCCGAGGCGAATTCGAAGGTGGCGTAATAGATCGTGTACGAGGCGGCATCGCCCGCCCCGCCGCCGACCTGGCTGCGCTTGGTCACGACCTGCGCGGGAAGGGTGAGGACCGGAGCCGCGTCATCGAGAGCTTTTTGACGGACCGAAGCGGCGATCGCCTGAACGATCTTGAATCCGACGAAAAGGATGCCGCCGCCGATCAGGAGAACGGCAAAACCGAAGAAGCCGGAGTCCACGGCTAAAGAGACGGAATCCTTGGATCAGGGTTGCACCAAGCGACCCAGGCTCATACCTACTTCCGAACGGGCCAGAGGCCGCGCCGGCCCAAGATTCCCAAGAACGCCCGGCGATCATCCTCGGACTGGAACGCACGGCCGGGAACGGGCCAAAAGCGGTCCTTCGCGTAGGTAAAGATAAGGTGAAGCCGCCGCGACGGGCGACGCGCAGGATCCGACTCCACTGAATCTCCGAGTCCCGGCGACTTTCGACTCGGATCGTGATCGCCGCCTCGGAAAACTCGAACGACCGAGCCAAGCTGTTCGCGTCGTTGCGCTTAGCGCTCCGTCGAGCCCGCACGAAGGCGAGGCCGATGAAAACGGCCTGGGCCAATACGGCGATCAAGAAGACGCGGCCTCCGGCGAGCGGACCTTCTCGAGCCGTCACTCCGGCCGTGATGAGCAGGACGATGATCTGAGAGATCGTGTTCGAAGCGTCGAACACGGGGTACGCGAACGCCCAGGCGTAGGCGTCGGTGTCGAGCGTGAAGGTTCCGGTCCGAACCGAGCCTTGGAACGACTCTCTCAAGGACGGGCTCTCCGAAGGACGAGGGACGTCGGGCGATTGTAGCGCGTCGTCGGCGCTGCAAGCCTCTCAGCCTCTGAAAGGCGTAGAATAGATTCAGAGATGGCAGCCGTCGCCGACGTCCAACTGGTGAACATCACCGTCAACGACCAACCGCTCCAGGTGCCGAAGGGCGAACTGATCGTGGAGTCGGTGAAACGGCTGGGGCTGGAGATCCCGATCTTCTGCTACCACCCCCGCATGAAGCCCGTCGGCATGTGCCGGATGTGCCTCATCGAGATCGGCACGAAGGGGCCGGACGGCTCGGTGCGTATGATGCCCAAGCCGCAGGCCGCCTGCTCCCTCCCTGCGAGCGAAGGGCTGGTGGTCGTTACCGAGTCGGACAAGCTCCACGCCGACCGCAAGGGCGTGCTGGAGTTCATGCTCATCAACCATCCGCTCGACTGCCCCATCTGCGATCGGGGCGGCGAGTGCCCGCTGCAGAACAACACGCTGTTCTACGGGCCGAGCACGAGCCGGTACATCGAGCTCAAGCGCCACGCGCCGAAGCACTACCCCCTCTCCGACTACGTGACCCTCGACCTGGAGCGGTGCATCCAGTGCGGCCGGTGCGTCCGCTTCACCGAGGAGATCTCCGGCGACGCCCAACTCGCCCTCCGCTTCCGGGGCGCCCGCACCCAGCCCGGCACCTTCGAGCTTCGGCAGTTCACGAGCAAGTTCAGCGGCAACACCATCGAGATCTGTCCCGTCGGGGCCCTCACGAACACGACCTACCGGTTCCGCGCCCGTCCGTGGGACCTCCAGACCAACCCCGGCCTCTGCCTCAACTGCGGCGTGGGCTGCAACGTCTACGTCGACCACCGCGTGGGCAAGGTCGTCCGCGTCAACGGCCGCACCAACGAGGCGGTCAACGAGGAGTGGACTTGCGACCGAGGCAAGTTCGGCCACGGCTACGTCGAGTCGGAAGGCCGGTTGACCCGCGTCCTCGTCCGTAAGGACGACCAGCTTGTCGACGCCGAGTGGGGCGACGCCTACTCGGCGATCCTCGCACAGGTCAAGCGCGGTCCTGTCGCCGGGCTCGTCGGTGGACGACGCTCGAACGAGGAGCTGTACATGATCCGCCGCACCTTCGAGGAGTTGGGCAGCGCGCACCTCGACCACCGCTTCGAACCGTTCGCCCCGGCGGCGGTCGCGGACCACGCGGCGTTCCCTATCGCCGCCTACGAGGAAGCCAAGAGCGTGCTCGTCTTCGGCTGCTCGCCCTCCGACGAGACCCCGGTTCTCTTCCTGCGGCTCCGCAAGGCGTGGTTCCAGCACGGCGTCCGCTTCGTGGTCGCCCACCATGCGGAGACCGACGTGGACTCGTTCGCGGACGCGATCCTGCGCTACCGTCCCGGCACCGCCGCCGCCCTCGCCGAAGGTCTGGCGGGACGCGCGACCCCCGAGGCCACCGCCGAGGCGACCGGCGTCTCCCTGGCTGCGCTGCAGGAGGCGATGGGCCTGCTCGGTGGCCCCGTCCTCACGACACGTGGGCTCTACGACTTCGAGGACGGCGCGCGGGCTCTGGAAGCCCTGCGGGGACTCGGCGGCCCGGTGAGCGTCTACGGACGGACCGCCGCCGACGAGGCCGCCGCCCTACTGGGCGTCACCCCTGGCCTAGGCGGTAAGACGACCCGCGAGATCCTTGAGGGCTGCGCCGACGGCTCGATCTCGACCCTCTGGCTCGTCGGAGTCGACCCGTTCAAGGCGGTCGCCGACCGAGCCCTCGTGGAGCGCGCCCTGGAGAACGTCGAGTTCCTCATCGTGCAGGATCTCGAAGGGACCGAGGCGACCGCCTACGCGAGCGTCGTCCTGCCCGTCGCCGCCCCTCAGGAGGCGGACGGTTCGTACACCAACATCGAGCGGCGCGTCCAGCGCTTCCTCGCGATTACCCGACCGAAGGGCGACTCGAAGCCAAGCTGGCGCGTGTTCAGCGAGCTTCTCCTGCGCATGAAGGGCGGCCAGCCGCTTTTCGCCCCGCGCGACATCCTCGACCGGATCGCCCGCGACGTGCCCCTTTTCGCGGGCGTCGCTTGGGACGAACTCCATGGCGAAGGCTTCGTACTCGGCAAGGGGCCGGACGTAAGCGCCCAAAGCCTTCCGCCCGCGACCGTCAACGGTTAGAATCGATACGCGATCCCCGCGCCTGATCGGCGCGGGAAAGGATCGTTCCGCTGGGTCCTCATCTGAGAATCCTTAGGAGAAGGCTACGACTTGCCCATCTTCTGGAGGCCCTGAAGGGTCAGGTAGGAGTCGATCCGCCAATGGTCTCGATCGCGGACGACGACCCAGGGAATCAGGGCGCCGCTCGCGTAGAAGGCCAGGATCTCGACCTGGTCCTTTCCGCGCTCGGACTTGACGATCCGGTAGTTGGGGTTTCCCATTCGGGCCGCCTCGACGTAGCGTGCGAGGTCTTGGACCGCCGAATTGTCGGGCGAGGTGTCGACCACCTGGGCGATCGCCTTGAGGTCGCGCGCGGTCAGGGCTTGGTGGAAGCGGCGGACGGCGCTCTCGGGCCCGTAGTTCTGGAAGGTCGCGAACACCGCCAGGGTCACCGCCGCCAGGGTGGCCGCCGCGCCGAGGCCCGGTATCGGACGGATTCGCATCGTCGGAGGGTACCCGTCTCCTACTTTTCGCGCGTCCCGGTAACCTCTACGGCATCGTCGCCGAACGCCCGAACCGTATCGAGACCCTCAGCAGCCTGCGCGCCGCCACCGGCGACGTGGCGTTCGCGACCGCGTTCGGCGCGCTCACCACGGGCGCCTTCATCGCCGGCTTCGCCAAGAGCCTCGGGGCGTCGAACGGCCTGACGAACCTGCTTGGCGCGCTCCCCAGCCTGCTAGGCATCCTTCAGATCCCCGGCGCGATCCTCGGAAAGGGTTCGCCCTCCTACCGCCGCTTCATCCGGCCCGGCGGCCTTGCGTGGCGCGTGCTGTACGTCGGCCTCGTGGCGATGCCGCTCCTGCCCATCTCCGCCGGGCTGCGGCTCACCCTCGTGGTGGCCCTGATCTCGGTCGCGACGGGCGCGAACGCCCTCGTCGGGTCGATGTACAACGAGTGGATCGCGGAAACCGTCCCGCCCGACTCGCGCGGCTTCTTCTTCGGCAAGCGGCAGGCCATCGCAACGGCGGTCGGCGCCCTCGTCGGCCTCTTCGGCGGCCTCCTGCTCGATGCCTTCCGGGGCGCGGGCCAAGAGCCTCTGGGCTTCGCGGTGGTGTTCGGGCTCGGCTCGGTCTGCGCGGCGATCAGCATGGCCTCGTTCGACCGCATCCGCGACCTTCCGCGCGAGCCGGTGCGGGTCGACCTCAAGACGGGACTGCGCTCCGTCGTGGCGCCGTTCGGCGATCGGGAGTTCCGTCGGGTGCTGGTCTACGTCGCGGTCGCCATCGCGGGCCAGGCGTTCGCGGGCAACATGTTCGCGATCTACGCTCTGGAAAAGCTCAAGCTCCCCTACACCGTGGTCCAGGGCACCGGTCTGATGTACAGCGTCGGCGTCGTGCTGGCGACTCGTTTCTGGAGTTCCCTCAGCGACCAGTACGGCAACAAGCCGATGCTCGCCCTCGCGGGCGGGCTGATGTCCACGAACGTCGTCTGGTGGTGCCTCACCGTGCCCGGCGCGACGACCGCGAACGCGATCCTCCTCCTGACGACCCACGTCCTGATGGGAGCGATCTTCGCGGGGCAGGCCCTGTGCCAGTTCAACCTGATCCTCGCGACCGCCAAGCCGGAGGACCGCGCGAACTACATGGGAGCGGGCACGGCGGTGATGGCGGTCGTGGGCGGCGTCGCCCCTCTGATCGGGGCCGGGCTGATCCCGGAGATCGCGGCCACCGCCTGGAACTACAAGCTGCTGTTCCTCCTCTCGGGCGCCCTTCGCCTGCTGGCGGTGCCGTTCCTCTTCAGGGTGCGCGAGTCCGGCGCGACCGGCATCCGGGAGACGATGTCCGACCTTCGCCGTCTGACCCCACGCTCGGTAGGAGCGATGCGCCGCCTGAGCCGGAGCGACGACGCGGCGACCCGCGCCGAGGCGATCCAGGCCGTCGCCGCCGAAGGGGCGGACATGGCGGGCGGCACGATCCTCGCCGCCCTCCAAGATCCCCAACCTCGCGTTCGGCGCGAGGCCGCGCGGGCTCTCGCTCGTCTGCGCGATCCCCGCGCCACCGCCGCCCTGCTCGCCGGGATCGAGGCCGAGCCCGAAAGCCTGGAGGAGGAAACGATCGAGGCCTTAGGCGACCTGGGCGATCCCGCCGCCGTGCCGGTGCTCGTCGCCGCCCTGGAAAACCCGCGTCCGCTCCTGCGCCGCGCCGCCGGGCGGGCCCTCGGGCGGATCGGCGGCGCGGCGGTCGTCGGGCCGCTGGAACGGGCCGCTCTGGAGGGCGACACCGACCTGCGCCGCGCCGCTCTCCAGGGTCTGCGGGGAAGCCGCGCCACGGGATCGGCGGCGGTCATCGCTCAAGCTCTCGACGATCCTCATCCCAGCGTCCGCACCGCCGCCGCCGAGGCGATCTCCGAACTGGAGCTGCGCGACGCGGCGCCCGCCCTGCGTCGCGTCCTGGGTCGGACCCTCGACGAGGCCGACGCCGAGGCCGCCTATGCGCTCGGCGTCGTGGGCGAGGCGGACGATCTCGCCGCGATCCTGAAGGAGGCGGCCCGCGCGACGACCGTCACCGCCCGCCGCCGTGCCTTGCTCGGAGCCGCCCGCCTGCTGGGGGTCGAGCGCGAGGCGTACCGGCTGATGCTCCTCTCCGGCATGGCGCGCGACACCGCCCTCGTCGAGCGGATGCGCCCGCTCGTAAAAACCTCGGCGGCGGTCCGGCTCGCGATGATGAAGTACGGCGGCGGCGAGGAGGCCGCCGCCCTCTCCGCTCTGGCCCGCGCCCGCCCGGACCTTCTGCCCCTCGCCGAGAGCCCCGTCGAAGAGTCGTTCCTCGTCGCCGCCTCCGCCGCCTTGCGCTGAAATCGATCTAAGGTCCCAGATTCGTCCGACCCGGAAACCGACCCCCGCCGGGTACCGTTAGTCCTTCCGCAAGATGCTTCAGTACCTGCTTCACATCGACAAGCACATCGCGGAGTTGATCGGCGCCTACGGAGCCCAGGCCTACGGCATCCTGTTCCTGATCGTGTTCGCGGAGACGGGACTGGTGGTCACGCCGTTCCTTCCCGGCGATACCCTGCTCTTCGCCGCCGGCCTCTTCTGCCGCCCCGACACGGCGGGCCACCTGGACTTTCCGACGATGTTCGTCGTGTTCCTCGCCGCCGCCCTGTGCGGCGACAACGTGAACTACTGGGTCGGTCGCCGCCTCGGTCCCCGCCTGTTCGGCAACGAGAACTCGAAGGTCTTCCGGAAAAGCCACCTGGACAAGACCCAGAACTTTTTCGACAAGCACGGCAAGCGAACCATCATCCTCGCTCGCTTCGTGCCCGTGGTCCGCACCTTCAGCCCTTTCGTGGCGGGCATGGCCAAGATGCGCTACCGCGAGTTCCTCGTCTACAGCGTCTTCGGCGCGCTCCTGTGGGTCGGCATCTTCCTCACCGGGGGCTACTGCCTGGGCAAGCTCAAGCCCGTGCAGGACAACTTCGCCGTCGCGATGATCGTCATGGCGTTCCTGACCTTCCTCCCCATGGCGTACGAGGTCTGGAGGGCCCGCAAGCGCGGAGAGATCTAGGGCGGCGCGGTACGCTGGCGACGTGCCCCTGTCGCTCCTCCTGACGCTCAGCCTCGTCCCCGCCTGGACCGCTCCGGCCAAGACCGCGGCCTGGACGGTGGCGGCGACCGACACCACGGCGAACTTCCGCGCGGTCTCCGCCGGGGGCGGCAAGGTCTGCTGGGCTTCCGGCTCGAAGGGAACCTTCGCCCGCACCCTCGACGGCAAGACCTGGAAGACGGGGCAGGTCAAAGGCGCGGAGACCGCCGAGTTCCGCTCCATCGTGGCCTTCGGCCGCGATTCGGCGGTGATGCTCGCCATCGGCGACGGCGCGGCGTCCCAGGTTTGGCGCACCGACGACGGTGGCAAAAGCTGGACGCGCACCTTCCGCAATCCCGACGCCCGCGTTTTCTACGATGCCCTCGCCTTCTGGGACCGCGACCACGGCCTCGCCTTCGGCGACCCCGTCGACAACCGTATCCCGATCCTCGCGACCGAGGACGGCGGACGGACCTGGAGCCGTCTCGACTCCGACATCCCGCCCGCCGAGGCGGGTGAGGCCGCCTTCGCCGCCAGTGGCCGCTGCCTCGCCCTGGCGGGCTCCTCGGACGCCTGGATCGTGACCGGCGGCGGCGCCGCCCGCGTGTTCCGCTCCCGCGACCGGGGCCGTAGCTGGACCGTCGCCCCGACCCCCCTCGTGCCGCTCACTGGCAGCTCCGGCCTGTTCGGCGTGCTGCCCATCGGTCGCGAGGCCTTCGCCGTCGGCGGCGACTACGAGTCGGACGACGAGCCGGGCTACCTTCTCGCCAGCCGCGACGACGGCCGGACATGGCCCCTGGTCTACCGCCCGGCTGGCCTGCGCGAGGCCGCGATCCGCGTTCTCGGCGGCTTTCTCCTCGTGGGCTCTTCCGGCACCGATCTCTCGACCGACGGCGGCAAGACGTGGCGCGCGATCCCCAATCCCGGCGCCCTCCACACCGCCGCCCTGGCCGGTGGAACCGTTTGGGCCGTCGGCGAGAAGGGGCTCATCGCGCGCCTGTCGGGGTAGGGCTCGGGAGGAGCGCGAAGGACTACGAAAACGCCTTGAGGGCCGCCCACGTGCCGGGACGCAGGCCGATCGAGTCGAGCGCGCGACTGCCCGCCCGCACCGCGTCGCGAAGGGAGTCGCGCCCCTTCGGGGTGAGCGGACGGCGATCCTCGTCGTAGGGGGCGAGGCGGTCTCGCAGCGCGTCGGCCACCTGGAGCATCCCCTCGACGCCGACCGCCGGGTCGGGGCAGCGCGCGAGGCGGAAGCCTAGGGTGAAGCCGTCGGTGGCGGGACCGTCCTCGAAGGGGATGGCCTGGAAAAGGGGCTCCGGATGGTCCGCCGCCCGCCACGCCCACCCTTCCGCGTCGCGTCCGAGCCCCAGCCCGTCAAGCACGCTCCCGTACTCCGCCGCCGCCCAGGGGTGTGGCCCGACGAGCAGGATCGACACGCCCGCGTCCAAGCCGTCCTGGGCGCTCTTCAGGCGGCGCACCGCCTGGGGCACGTCGTTCGGCGCGGTCAAGGGGATCGCCCGCCGTCCGACGTCGTTCGCGAACCGCTCTGCGACCCCCGCAAGGTGCCCGGCCGACGCGGCGGACATCTCGCCCTGGGGGGCGACGAGGTCCCAGGCGAGGGCGATCGAGTCGTAGGAGCCGTCCGTTCGCGCGTCCATCGCCTGCCACGCCGTGTCGGCGGGCCGCATCGTCCAAAGCTCCGGCTCCCCGAGGGCCGCGCGCCAGTCGGGCCGCAGGAGCCCCGCCGCCTGCGCCGCGGGCACGGTGCGCGGCCCGACGATCTCGACGACGAACTGCACCCCGCGCGAGGGGGCGGGGACGAGCGACGCGACGGCGGGAAGGGGAAGGCGCATGGGCGTGAGGGGCCTACTTCCGCCTTCCGATCACTTCCCGCGAATGCAGGAACACCTTCTCCGTCAGGTCGTTCCAGAGGTGGTAGATCGTGGGCAGCTCGTCGAGGGTCGCCAGCCGCATCCCGAGCGACTCCTCGGGCATCCCGATCTCGACCAGCTCGAGGACGTCCGCCACGTAGACGTCGGCCCAGCGCACCTCCCGCCGCTCGGTGATGTGGTAGCAGCCCAGGTAGTCGATCGCCCCGAGCACCGCCCCCGCCTCCTCGAGCGACTCGCGTCGGGCCGCCTCCGCGCTCGTCTCGTCCGGCTCGACCCGCCCGCTGGGGATGCACCAGCCTCGCCCGTCGATGTCGGCCAGCACGACGCGCTCGTCGTCGTACCACGGGAAGACGAGCGACGCGAAGGCGCGCAGCGGCGCGCGAAAGGGAGCGGGGAAGAACTGGAGGGTCTGTCGGCCGTACTGGCCGACGGGGAAGCGCCTCACCGGACGACGACGACCTTGCCGATGATCCGGGACCGGTCGATCGGCCCCAACTCGCGGCTGTCGGAACTCACCTCGCGGTTGTCGCCCAGCACGTAGAGGTCGTTCTTCGGGACGACGTACTCGCCTTGGGCCAGCTTCCACGAGCGCGGAACGTTCACCATGTCGACCTTCTCCCCTTCCAGCCGGTAGACCCGCTTGATGAAGTAGCCGGTTCCCGCATTCGGATCGATCTCCCGGATCACGACGATGTCGTCGTGCCGGATGGGCCCCACGAGCCAGTACGCCTTGCTCGCGAGGAGGCGCCGCCCGGTCTTGAAGGTCGGCAGCATCGAGGGGCCGGAGACGACCACGGTGGTGAAGTTCAGCAGGAAGAACACCGCGAACGCGAGGACGCCGATCATGGCGGCCCCGAAGCCGGTGAAGGCATGGCGGCGCATACGGGAGAGGCTGAGTCGGTGTTCGGTTTGGGCCATGGCGACGGAGATGTTAGGAACAGCTTAGCGCACGGGGGATTTCTCCGGTCCGTTGCGCCCCGATCGGTTCGCGAAGGCGTAGCGACGAAGGGGTTCGGTCGACTTCGTGTCCGCCGTCTTCGGCGATCGTCAACCGCGCTTCGTCGGGTCGCCCACAATCGATTCCTCCGTCCGGCGGCGCGCCAGAATACGTTCTTGCGTTGCTCGATCCTTGCGGTGGCAGTCGCCCAGGACCCAGTCGCGAGATCTGCCTTGACGAAGCACGCGAAGAATCGCCCCGAAGATTATGGGCCCGCCCCGGTCGCCGCCCTGAAGAGATCCGGCATCAAACGAACGATGCGCCTCGTCCCTGCGGGGGTTAGATACAGATCGTCGGCGGGTGCGGGAACGACGGATTGGGTGAGTTCGTTTCTCTTCTCGGCGCTCTGCCGCTTGAGTCTGTGACGGGGGATCAACATGAAGTCAGAGATTCCCAGGACGTTCCAGAGCGGCTTTGCGAAGAGCCTCGAACGATATGCGATCATGGGTGCGGTGTCGGTCGCCGCGCTAATCTTTGCGGGGTTCGCTTGGGAGGTCTCCACTGCCTTTCGCCTTCGGAACACGGAGAGCACGTGGTCGAAGACGCTCGCCTCTCTCGTCGCCCGCAAGGCGACGAGAGAAGAAATTGTTGCCACCGTTCGAGAAGAGCTTCATCACGAGATGGCGCTTCCCCCGGACGAAGGCTTCGGGGAGGCAGGCCGCTATCTGGCTCCCGATCCCTCTGTGGATTTCGTATCGCTGTTGGGTATGACGAGGATCGAGCTGAGCATCGATATCCGTTTGGATTCCGAGGGACGCGCTCGGTCGTACGATGTGTCTGAGGAACTCGTCGCGCCTTAGTCGATGTGAGCTGCTCTTGGTTTCTCCGCTCCGCGGCGGGTTGGGCCACGCTGGCCTAGGATCATCCGTACGAAGGTAAACCGGAGCTTCCGCGAACCTAGAAGGGGAGGTCGGCCTCCGAACGCGGGTATACAGACCCTTGCGCGTGAAAGCGTGCGGGGAGGGCCATGAGCGACGACGCACACGACGACGAACTGCTGATCGCGCGGGCCCGCACCGGGGACCGGCGCGGATTCGACGCCCTCGTGCGCAAGCACCAGGATCGCGCCTACACCTACGCCTTCCGGCTCACCCGGAACGGGGACGCCGCGTCCGACGTCGTCGCCGAGGCGTTCCTGCGCATCCACAACGCGCTTCCCAACTTCAAGGGCCAAAGCTCCTTCAAGACCTGGCTCTATCGCATCCTCACGAACTGCTACCTCGACCTGCGCAAGCGTGAGCGCGCCCGGCCCCACAGCTCGCTCGACACGATGCTCGACTCCTCCGAGGGCGAGATGGGCGCGCAGATCGCCGACGACGCCCCCACTCCTGAGGAGGAGGCCCAGAAGCGCGCCCGCAACGACGCGATGCAGATCGCCCTCGCCTCGATGCCGGACTACCAGCGGGCGATGATCGTGATGTACCACTCCGAGGACATGAGCTACGAGGAGATGGCCGCCGCCCTCGACCTGCCTGTGGGCACCGTCAAGAGCCGCCTGAACCGCGCCCGCCTCAACCTGCGGGACCTTTTGCTCAAGCACGAGGAACTTTTCAGAAGGTAGGTCGTCCAAAGGGGTGGTCCCCTCCGGTTGGAAGGGCGTCGTTCTTAAGCTAGAGGATTCCTTTTTCGCGTCCACTTCCCGATCCCTCATGACCACCGACAAAGCCCGCGAGTTCTTCTCCGCCTACCACGAAGGCTCGCTTGAGCCGGGTCTTCGGACCTCGTTCGAGCGGCAGCTCCGAGAGGACTCCGCCCTGCGCGCCGAGTACGACGCCTTCGGCGCGACGCTCGACGCCCTCGGCGGCCTGCGCCACGAGGCGGTTGAGATTCCGGCCTATCTGAGCGATCGGATCGCCGCCCGCGTCGATGCGTCGCTGCTGACCAAGCGCACGCCCTTCTGGGCCTCCTGGCTCGCACCGCGCGCGCCTTCGCGTCCTTACTACGCGCTCGGCCTCGCCACCGCCGTCCTCGTGGCGGCGGTCGGCCTGCGCGGCTTCGAGGGCGACTCGAACGCCAACCGCGGCGACCTCCTTTCCGGCGGCGTCGATCCCGTGACCTGGACGGCGGACGGCGACGGCGTGGTCGCGAACTTCGCCCCCGGCGCGGGCCGCACCCTCACCGTCACCCCCGATGCGGGCGAGTCGCAGGCGTTCCCCCTCGCGAGCGGCCAGCGCTTCGATCTCACCCTCCGCAACCCGAACCGCGCCGCCCAGCGCTTTACGATCGCCCAGGGCGATGAGGTTCTCGCCGTCGTGGCCGTTCCCGGCTCTCGGTCGGTGCGCCACGCTGGATCGGGACCCCTGGCCGAGATGGCGTCCGCCCTC
>CAZEWR010000016.1:0-111466 GCA_964516175.1 uncultured Fimbriimonas sp.
CTCGGAGTTGATGGGGTTGGTGCCGATGTTCTGGTCGTCCAGACCGTGGTACATCAGCAGCGCGCCCGTCATCTGATCCGCGTAAAGGAGCGGGCTCACGCCCAGGTACGTCTCGCGCGCCTCCCAAAGCTGGCGTGGGTCCGACTGGAACCCGAACGGGGTGAGGGCTCGCAGGTAGTTGCCGTCTCCCGCGATGCCGCACTTGAAGAACGGGGTGTGGACCATCGCGTTCGCCGTGCTGAACGCTCCGTAGGAGTGGCCGCCGCAGGCGAGGCGGGCACGGTCCACGAGGTTGCGCCGATCCAGCTCGTCGATGACCGCACTGAGCGAGTTACGAAGCTGAGCGACGTACGAGTCGTTCATCCGCTCGCGGGCGGCGACGACGGGCACGTCCGGCTCGATCACCGCGTAGCCCAGGCGGATCAGGGCGACCTTGTTGTTCACGCTCGGCTGGTTGAACAGATTCTTGTTCAGCGTCCGCTTGCTTCGATCGTAGAGATCCTGGGTTTCGAACTCGCTCGGGTAGATCCAGAGCAACGCGGGCGGACGGTAGGCGTAACTCGGCGAGGTGACCTTCACCTGGAACTTGACCCCGTCTGAGCGGGTGACCGTGATCGTCTCGCGCTTGGCCTGGGTCAGGTCGGGCGCAAAGTCCCGGTTGTGCGTGAGCGCCGTCTCAAGGTTCGGCGCCGTAAGATCGCGCAGAAAGGTCTGCGGAACCATCGTCGGCGACTGCCGCACGATGAGTAACCGCGTCGCGACGTCGTCCAGCATGGTCGCCGTCTCGTATCGGTCGGCCGGGCTCTGCCAGATTCGATCGCGTTTGCCGTCCGTAAGGGAGACCCGCTCTAAGAAGGGCCGAGGCGCGTCCTTGGCGGGATCCTCGTAGCTCTGCGTTCCGCTCAGGTAGGCGGCACCGTCGGGCGAAACGCGCACGTCGCCCGTCGGGCCGTTGACGAGACCCGAAGGCTCGCGATCTTCGCCGCGGGTCTCCTTGAGGGTGACCGCTTTGCCGTCGCGCACCGCGACGAGCTTCGAGCCCCCCGTTCCCGGTCCGCCAGGACGGCCCGTGCTCGCCCCGCGAGCGCCCCTTCCGGCTCCCGGCGCACCATCCGCGGCGGTGCGCGCGGAGACGGTCAGGAACAGCGTTCCACCGTCCTTCGAGAAGCGGGCGGAAGAGATGGCGCCGGGATCTTCGTACGCGGTCTTCTCCGCGTCCTTCGCGTAGGGGTAAGGCCACAGCACGACGCGGTCGACGCGCCGTCCTTCGGTCGTGGCGGTACGCAGGAACGCCAGCGCACCGTCGGGCCGCCAAGCGAGGCCCCGCCGGGCGTTCGATCCGGCCTGACCGCCTCCTCCTTGGCCTTGAGGGCTTCCTTGCTCGTTGCCTTCGTCGCCGCCGCCCGCGCGGGGGCCCTGCTTGCGCAGTTCGACCAGTTCCTTGCCCCCAGCGTCGATGACGACCTCCCGCTCAGGAAAGGTCGAGAGAGGGGTGAGGTGAGAATAGGGCCGTTCGAGGAGGGTGACCCGAAACGCCCGCCCGTCCGAACTGGGATCGAGCGACTCGATCCGCATGGGCTTGCCCACCTCGTGGAAGCCGCCACCGAGATCGACCGTCGCGAGTTGGCCCGTCCCGAAGTAGTCGAGCAGATCCTCCTGGTAGGCGGTGGAGAGGAGCGCCGGGTAAGTGCGCAGGCTCGTCTTCTTCTCGTCGCTCGTCTGAAGGAGCGGCGAGGGCGCGACGGGCGGCGGCAAGGGCATCGGCTTCATGTCCGAGGGGCGGAACACGGCGACGATCGCCTTGCCGTTCGCGGTCCAATCCCAGTCGGTGCAGAGCGCGGGCATGAGGTATCGCTTTCCAAGGGCGTGCGCGCTGCCTTTCAGATCGGAGACGAAGAGGCGGGAGCCCTCGTCGGTGTGGACCATGAAGGCGAGGGCATGTCCGTCGGAGCTCCATTTGGGCTCGGAGACGCGCGCTCCCGCCGGGACTTGAACCCGGGTGAGGGCGCCCGTCGCGAGTTCCATGATCTGAAGGCTCGCCGACGATCGGGTGGTCAGGGTTCGGGCGCGGGTCGCCTTCGTATCGACCATCAGGCCGCCGAGATTGACGTACGGCTTGGCGAGCAGGGCGAGCGGCGGCGGGCCGTCGCCCTCGACCACCACCGCGTGCAGGCCGTCGGGACTGGGCGTGGCAGGCCGGACGTTGGTCCACCAAGGCGCGAAAGCGGCATCGAGAATCGGCTTAGGCGGCGTCAGGTACGTGGGCGCGGCGGCCGCACCCTGAGCGAGCAGCATTGCGGGGGCGAGAAGCACGGTCAACGATAGCTTAAGGGGAAGAAACCTTGCCGAAGTGAAAGGGCTTGGGAACGTCTTCTCGCTCCGGGCAAGCGGATCGCAGAGGAGATTTTGGAATTTTCCCTTCGGGCGCGGCTAAACTCTCCCGTATGGACCTCGACCTCGTGCGCCACGCCCTCGCCGCCGCGCGCCGCAACGGCTACGCGGAGGTGGAGTTGGGCGAAGGCGAGTCCTCGTTCACCGCGCGCCTCGCCCGTGCGCCGAAGGCCAAGGCGACGCTCGCCACCGCCGAAACTCCGAAAGAAGACGCGCCCCAGGAGATCCGGGCGACGCTCGTCGGCTTCTATCGTGAGACCAAGGAGCCGTTGGCGATCGGGCGCACGATCCGCAAGGGTGAAACCGTCGCAACGATCGAGGCGCTGGGGATCGTGACGGACGTAAGCAGCAAGGTGGAAGGCGAAGTGATCGAGGTTTTGGTCGAACCGGGGCAAGCGGTCGAGTACGGTCAGGCGCTGGCGGTGGTGAAACCGTGAGGCAGAAAGGCCAGACCTTGGTCGCGACCCTCGTGGTCGTCGCGATCATGGCCGTCCTCGCGGTGGCGATGCTTCGTCCCTGGGCGGTCGGCGGAACCGCCAAGCCCTCCCGTGCCGATGGCAAGGGCGAGACCGTTCCGGGACTGGTCAAGCTCAAGGCCGAGGACACGGTCTGCCAGAGTAACCTGAGTCAGGTGCGCTCCTTTATCGTCATCGCGCGCTCGAACGCCGACGACCAAGCCCCCGCCAGCCTGTCGGAGATCCAGGGTCTGCCGAAGGATTTCGAGTCCTGTCCCCTCGGTCACGAGCCGTACCAGTACGATCCGACGACGGGAACCGTCAAGTGCGTCCATCCCGGCCACGAGAAGTACTGAGCCGAACGTTCCGACCGGTCGGGCTTTGGCCTTGACCGGGTGCGCCATACTCTAGGGGCACATTCCCATGCTGAAGAAGGTTCTCATCGCCAACCGGGGCGAGATCGCGTGCCGCGTGATCCGCGCCTGCCGCGAGCTCGGTGTCGCCAGCGTCGCCGTCTATAGCGAAGCCGACCGCGAGAGCCTGCACGCCAAGATCGCGGACGAGGCGGTGTGCGTGGGCGCCGGTAGCAACGGCGACAGCTACCTGAACCTCGCCAACATCCTGATGGCCTGCCGTATCACGGGGGCCGAGGCGGTCCATCCCGGCTACGGCTACTTTAGCGAGCGCGCGGGCTTCGCCGCCGCCCTCGCCTCGCTCGGCATCGCCTTCATCGGCCCGCCCGTGCCCGCCATCGAGTCGATGGGCGACAAGGCGAGTGCCAAGAAGGCCGCGATCGAAGCGGGCTGCCCCGTCGTTCCGGGCTCCGACGGCGCGGTCGGAGACGAGGCGGAGGCGTTGGAGGTCGCGGCACAGATCGGCTACCCCATTCTTCTCAAAGCCGTCGCGGGCGGCGGCGGGCGCGGTATCCGGCGAGTGAACGCGCCCGAGGAGCTTCCCGCCGCCTTCAAGACCGCGTCCGCCGAGGCGCAGGCTAGCTTCGGGAGCGGCGAGATGCTCGTCGAGAAGTTCGTCGTCTCGCCCCGCCACGTCGAGATCCAGGTCATCGGCGATCGCTACGGGAACATGGTCTACCTGGGCGAGCGCGAGTGCTCGATCCAGAACCTGCGCCATCAGAAAATCGTCGAGGAGGCGCCTTTCGACCGGCTTCCGGAGGCGGTTCGCAAGGCGATGGGGGAGGCGGCGGTGCGCGTCGCGCTCAGCGTCGGCTACCAGAACGCGGGAACGGTCGAGTTCCTCGTGGACAAGGATTTCGATTTCTACTTCCTCGAGATGAACACCCGTCTCCAGGTCGAACACCCCGTCACCGAGGAGATCACCGGACTCGACCTCGTCCACCTGATGCTGAGGGTCGCGAGCGGCGAATCGCTCGGCCTCACGCAAGACGACGTCCGGCTTAAAGGTCACGCCATCGAGGCTCGCATCACCGCCCAGGACCCCGACGCGGACTTCGCGCCCAGCACGGGGGCCATCACGATGTGGCGCGCGCCCGGCGGGCGGGGGGTCCGGATGGAGACGCACTGCTATGCGGGCTTCGCGGTGTCGCCGTTCTACGATCCCATGATCGCCAAGCTCATCGTGCGCGGCGAGACCCGCGACGAAGCGGTCGCCAAGCTTCGGACCGCCCTCCACGAGTTCGAGGTGGAAGGCATCAAGACGAACATCCCGTTCCTGCGACGCCTCGTGGACAGTGAGGGATTCCGCTCCGGTGAGTTCGATACCGGCTGGGTGCCGCGCTTCCTAGCGGGAGACGCGCTTTGACCTTCGCCCACCGCCGCTACGCCCGTGAGGTCGCGCTGATGGCGCTCTGCCTCGCGGAGGAGTCGAAGATCTCGGCTAAGGCGGCCCTCGACCAAGCGTTCGAGTTCTTCGACGACGAAGAGGTTCGCATGGAGGTTCTGCCGCCGGAGAAGGACCCTGGCTTCGCGGACCTCGGCCTCGCCCCACGCCCGGTTCCCGACGAGCTTCGCGAGCCGTTCCGCGAGTTCGCCATCACCCTCGTCGCGGGCGTCTGGCAGGAGAAGATGGATATCGACCAAGGGCTCGACGCGACGATGCCGCATTACACCGTCGACCGCCTCGCCGCGGTGGACCGCAACGTCCTGCGCTTGGGAACGTGGGAGCTCTTTCACCTTCCCTACGTGCCGCCGATCGTCACGATCAACGAGTCGATCGAGATCGCCAAGAAGTACGCTACCGCCGACAGCGGTCGATTCGTGAACGGCGTTCTCGCGACGATGCTCAAGCGCTCGCCCAAGGCCGACTACGACCCCAAAACCGCCCCCCGCGACCCCGAGTTCGCGGAGCGGGAAGTCGCCTACCGGGAGCCGGAGAAGCCGATCGTCGAGGAGACGGTCGAGGATGGCTCGGACGAGGCGAAGAAGGCGAAGCGCTACGGCCTCAACTGGACTCTCCGCGCGGGCGACGCGGAAATCCCGCCGGTCACCGAATAGGTCGTGGTCCTTCACGCCGCCCTCGCTCCGATCCAAGAGTGCACCGATGCCTTTCGGGTTGGAACCGAGTTGGAGATTGGACTTTGGCTCTCGGCGATCCACGTCTATAGGCTTCGAAACCGCCTCTTCGACGCGAGCGCCTTCGCCGCTTCCGACCTCGCACCTACGTTTCAGCAGCCCGCCCCTTTCTCCGCACGCCCGAACCTGGCCTTCCTGCGCTCGACGGTGGTGGAGATCGACTGGGTTGGAAGGGACGGGAACCACGACGGGCCGGATCGAACCCGGACGACCCTCCGGGTCGAGGCCCCGTTCCCGCTGAAGGTCGGCTTTCGGCGTCTCTAACAGGGCTCCCATTCGATCCCAAGCGCCGTCGGCAAGCCGATCGCTGCGCTCGGTTTTCTCGGCGCCTCCGTTTCAGCGACGGAAAACGCCTCGCGCGTTCGCGTCGAGGCGGTCCTCACCCTCGATCTCGAACCGCTCTCGCCCACGTTCGGCAGCTGGCGCCCACTGAAGGAGCGATGGATCGAAGGCGCGGTAGACGTCTCGAACCTCGGCGAGACGGTCGTGATCGCCCGCATCGCGTCGATCTGAAGAAAGTAACCCCCTTCTACCGAGGAGGTTCCATCCGAGTCGCCGATCTCCCGCCTAAGACGACGAAAGAGTAGCGGGCGTAGAAAGGGAGAGCCCACCAAACCGCTTGGGGGAGCGTCGGTCCATAATCTCCCCTATGCTCGACCGAGAACTCCTTCGCCGCTCGCCCGACCTCGTGCGCGAGGGGATCTCGCGCAAGGGGCTCGATTCCACCCTCGTCGACGCCTTCTTGGAAGCCGACGCTCGCTGGCGCACCGTCCACCAGGAGCTTGAGGGTATCCAGGCGGAGGGCAACCGGATCGCCAAGAGTATCGGCGCGCTTATGGCCCAGGGCAAGCGGGACGAGGCCGAGGCGGCCAAGGCGCAGTCGAAGGCGATGAAGGAACGGGCTCCCGCCCTGGAGGCGGAGGACCGCGCCGCCGAGGCGGCCCTGCGCAAAATCGAGCTCGACCTTCCGAACCTTCCTCACGCCAGCGTGCCGGAAGGCCTGACCGAGGCGGAGAACGTGGTCGTCCGCGAGTGGGGCACGAAGCCCGAGGGCGACTTCAAGCCGCATTGGGAGATCGCCGACGCGCTCGGGCTTCTCGACCTTCCGCGCGGCGCGAAAATCAGCGGGAGCGGCTTCGCCGTCTACACCGGCCTCGGAGCGCGACTGCAACGGGCTCTGTTCACCTTCATGATCGACCATCAGACCTCGCGCAACGGCTACCGCGAGGTCTATCCGCCCTACCTTGTGAACTCCGCGAGCCTCGTCGGAACCGGCAACCTGCCGAAGTTCGAGGAGGACCTGTACAAGGCGGACGACGATCTGTATCTCATCCCCACCGCCGAGGTGCCGCTGACGAACCTGTACCGGGATGAGATCGTGGACGAGCTTCCGATCCGTCTTGCGGGCTACAGCGGCTGCTTCCGCAAGGAGGCGGGGGCGGCGGGCAAGGACACGCGCGGCCTGCTTCGCATCCACCAGTTCGACAAGGTCGAACTGGTCAAGTTCGTACGTCCCGAGGAGAGCTATGCGGAGCTTGAGACGCTGATCGCGGACGCGGAGTCGGTGCTTCAGGCTTTGGGTCTGCACTATCGGGTTCTGGAGCTTTGCGCGGGCGATCTCGGCCAGAAGGGATGCAAGTGTTACGACCTCGAAGTCTGGGCTCCCGGCGTCGGACGGTACCTGGAGATCTCCTCCTGCACCAACTTCGAGGCTTACCAGTCGCGGCGGGCGAACGTGCGCTACCGCCCGGAGGCGGGCGCGAAGCCGGAGTTCGTCCACATCCTCAACGGTTCCGGCCTCGCCACCCCGCGCCTCTTCGCGGCCTTGTTGGAGACGGGGTTCCAGGCGGACGGCTCGGTACACCTCCCGGAGATTCTGCGACCGTACGTGGGAACGGACCGGATCGGAGCCTAACCCCCAATGATCGCCCTCGTCGCATCGCTCGCGTTGCAAGGGTCTGTCCAACCCGACTACGCGCGGGACTTGGACGCTCTGATCGGCGACCTCAAGAACTACGGAGCCTACGTCGGCGACGACAGGGTCGATCTGGCGGGGCTCGCCGTCGCCTACCGGCCTCGCTTCAAGGCGGCGAAGACGAACGCCGAGCTTCTTCCGGTTCTGGAGGAGCTCGTGGGAGAGCTGCACGACTTTCACGCGTTCGTCGGCACGAACAACGCGTCGTCGCCCCGCCTCGTGCCCAGCGGAACCGACCTAGTCGGCGAGTGGCGGGGTGCGCGGGCTTTCGTGGCCCAGGTCCGTCCAGATTCTCTCGCCGACGAGGCGGGGATCCGAGCCGGCGACGAGATCGTGGGGATCGGCGGCCTTTCCGTCCGGGGTGCCGCGCAAGGTTGGCTGGGCGTTCGCGCGCCCGATGGACGGGCCTGGGATTGGGCGCTCGATTCCGCCCTTGCGGGACGCTGGAACACCCCGCGACGGCTTCGGTTCCAGCGAGGCGGCGAAGTTCGCGAGGCGACGCTGAAAACCGCTCAAGAATCCGGGAAGGGCGAGCGGCTCAGCGTCGAGCGAAGACCGGGCGGCATCGTCGTCTTCCGACCGGAGGACAGTCTAGGACAGAACGACCTTCTGAAGGATCTCGAAGGGCGCCTGCCCGATCTTCGGAGCGCGAAGGGGATCGTGCTGGACCTGCGCGACACGCCGAGCGGCGGGAATACGACGGTCGCACGGGGACTGATGGGCCTCTTCACCGGCAAAAGACAGCCCTACCAGCGGCACGTCGTCGAGGAGCGCGAGACCGGCACCGTGCGCGACTGGGTCGAGTACGCGACGCCCCGGCTCGCGAAACCGATCACGACCCCGATGGTGATCCTCGTGGATCGCTGGACGGGCAGCATGGGCGAGGGTATCGCGATCGGCCTGGACGCGATGCATCGGGCGACGGTGATTGGAACCCGGATGGCGGGGCTACGAGGCGCGGTCGACAGCACGACCCTTCCGGTCTCGGGTCTGCGCGTCTTCTTCCCGGCAGAGCGCCTGTTCCACATCGACGGAACTCCTCGTCATTCGTGGCTTCCGCCGGTTAAGGTCACGCCGGGGATGGGCGATCCGTGGATGGCGATGGCGGACCGGGTTCTGCGGCGTTCCTGAACGCCGCTATCCTCGCAAGTCTACGGAAGGGCGAAGTCGACCGAACACGGAAAAGGAAGGTTGCTATGGCAACGTTCCTCGGAACCGCCCACCGTCTCCAGACCAACCTCCGCGTCGATCCTCGGCTCGTCGTCGCAGCGCGGGTCATGGAACTCGCGGCGGTCGAGCTGGACGCCGCCATCGATGCGGAGATCGCAGAGAATCCCGCCCTGGAACGCATCGAGAAGAGCGAGCCGATCGTCGCGTTCACCTGCATCGAGCGAGAAGATCGGGAAGACCAGCGATGTCGGCCCAGCGACGACGCGCCGCCCGACCTCGCGGAACGCGTCGTCGCACCGGTTTGGACCCGCGACGCGGTCCGGCTCGCCCTATGGCGGCGGCTTCCGGCGGATCGACGCGCGCTAGGCGAGTACCTCGTCGGCATGCTCGATGGGCGGGGCTACCTTCGAGAATCGGACGAAGAGATCGCACTGTCCACCGACGAGTCGATGGAGGCGGTGGCGGAGACGGTCGCCGCCCTTCAGGCCTGCGATCCGGCCGGCGTCGGTGCGCGGGGAGTTCAGGAAGGCCTTGTGATCATGCTCCGGCGGGAAGGAACGCCCGCCGGACGACTGGCCGCCGAGATGCTGGAAGAGTCCTTGGAGGACCTCATCGCGCGGCGCACCGCGCGGCTGGTGCGGCGGCACCGCGCGACGAAGGAGGCGGTCGAGGCGGCGTATAGAGCGCTGCTCGACCAGGATCCCTCGCCTTTCGGCGACGAGGGCCTTCCCACAGCCCCTCCCGCGAAGCCGGATCTCACGTTCGTTCGAACGGAGGCAGGATGGACGGTCGAGGTGGCCGGTCCTGGGCCGTACGAGGTGCGGGCAAACCGTGTGTACCTACGCCACGAGCGGCGGCTGGCGAACGACCGCCAAGCCGATCCGGGTGAGCGGCGCCACATCGAGATGCATCTGGAGCGGGCCGCGCGCTTCGTGGCCGCTCTCGAAGGGCGGCGCGATACCTTACGCCGACTCGGAGAGGCCCTGCTCCGGGCCCAGGGGGGATTCATCGCCACGGGCGACGTACGCTTCCTACAGCCTTTGACCCGCGCTTCCCTTGCGGAAGAGATCGGAGTGCACGAAAGCACCCTCAGCCGAGCGACGGCCGACAAGTTCGTGCGTCTGGGCACTGGAGAGACGGTACCGTTCGCGGTGTTCTTCACCCCGTCCCTCCGGGTCCGGCGGATGATCGAGGAGATTCTCGCCTTTGAGAATCCCGCCGCGCCTTTAAGCGACGAGCGGATCCGAGGAATGTTGGCGGAGCGCGGGGTCGAGGTCGCTCGCCGCACGGTGGCGAAGTACCGGACCAAAGGATGCAACCTATCTTCGCGGGAGCGCCGAGAAGCTTAGACCGTCGGTGCGAGCGACTACGCGCGCTTTCGGGGTTGCGTCCAACGATATCGATCGATACGTCGCGTCTACGCGGAATCGGAGTGGGCTCTATGCGCGGTCGAGAACGCGACGAAGGTTTCGACTCGGTCGCGACCAAGCTGGCCCGCGAGAGTCGGTTGCCAGTCTCGAACCTTTCTCTTGAGGGATCGTTGATCCGAGCTTAGCGTTCGATCGGCTCGATCCATACGGTTGGACGCTCGCGTTCCTGCACCGGCTCTGGGCGAGCTTGTGGGAACCTCGTGGTCTTACGGGAAGTATCAACCTTCGATGCGACGCCTCGCCCGCTTCGGACTCCTCGCCCTGCCGCTCCTTCCGGCCGCCGCATCGGCGGCTCCTGACCCGGTGCAGAGCCTGCCGCTTATTCCGCAGTTCGGAGTGAAGCTCGGCTATATGCAGGGAGAGAAGCCCGGCGTGGCGGGGGGGATCGACTTTAAAGTCCCGACCCAACCGATTCGCCTCGACCTGGATGCTTGGAGCGCGTTCCAGGACTTCGGCAAGCGCGACGCGGGCACGGCGTTCACGGTCAACTACCTCTACCGCTTCCCGGTCGTTCCGGTGTACGCGGGGGCGGGCGTCGGCTATGCCTACGGACGTAACGGAGATGGTCGTTTCAACACCTTGGCGGGCAAGCTGTTCGTGGGCGGAAAGGTCCCGCTTCTCGGAGCGGGCCTCGAAGGAGCGCTCCTCTTCAGCGATCACACCATCGGCACCGTCTCCCTCGTCTGGAGAATCTAGACCGGAATCGGGGGGGGGTTAGGTTGGGGAACGATCCTCTCCGAGCCTGGCGGTCAAAGATCTAACGCTCTCCCCGCCCGCTTGCCCTCCCGGTAAGGTTTTTTCAACGCCAGTGAGCACGAGGTAGGTGGGGCATCCGGCGGCGCGGCCCGCCTCGATGTCGGTATCGAGGCGGTCTCCGACCACGAGGACCTCACTAGGGAGGAGGCTCGCGTCGCGCAGAGCGGCCTGCACCAAAAACGGCTTGGGCTTCCCGACGACGAACGGCTCGACGCCGGTACAGGTCCGTAGGGCGGCGACGAGGGAGCCCGCACCGGGGGCGAGACGACCACCATCCAGTGGGATGGACGCGTCGGGATTGGTCGCGACGAACTGGGCGCCTGCTCCGACCTGCGTCATCGCGGCTTCGAGCAGATCGTACGTGAAGGTGCGGCATAGGCCGACGACGACCGTCTCCGCGCGTTCGCCCGCCGATCCGACCACGCCGTCCTCGCCTGCGTTGACGACCTTGATCCCAGCGGCGCGCAGGATCGAGACGAGTCCTGGCATCCCCACAACGAAGGCCGAGCGGCAGCCCTTCTCAACGAGATGGTCCGCCGTCCCGGTGGCGGAGGTGTAGACCTCCTGGGGCCGTGCGGGAAAGCCCATCGCTTGGAGCTTGACGGCGAACTCCTCGCGTGTCAGAGTGGCGTTGTTCGTCAGGTAGCGCGCAAGGGCGCCGCGAGCGACCAGAGCCCGGACGGCTTCGACCGCGCCGGGGACGGGTTCGTGGCCTCGGTAGAGGGTGCCATCGAGGTCGAAGAGGTAGGCCCGAGGGGTCATAAGGGATCTAACGCTTGCCGCGAGGTCGATTCTGGTCCCACCACCCGCTCCGCTTGCGGCGACGCTCGCGCTTGCGCCGCTGGTCTTTGGTGAGCATCGCCTCCGTGATTTCGACGAACATCTTCGTGCGAGCGGCGACTCCCTTCACGAAGCCCAGCTTCTTCTCCTTGTGCGCGTTGGAAACGCCGTAGAGGATAACGCGCATCACGCGGGCCCGTCGCCGTTTGGCGGCTTTCTCAAGGGCGATCTCGATCCCCATGCCAAGATCGGCGACGTTCGCGACCGCCTCGAACAGCTCGCGTCTCACCGCGCGCTGCCCGGAAAGGGCGGGGGAGACCTTCATCGCGGCGTCGCTCCACTTCTCGCCGCCACGGAAGATGCCCACGCACATATCGCAGTCACCGGCGACGAGCGGAAGGGCGATGCGGTCGATGTGGACCCCGGTCAGTCCGTTCAGGTCCGCGTCCACGAACAGAATCAGGGAAGACTCGGCGGCGCGAACCCCCGCCTGCATGGCGGCCGCCTTGCCCAGGTTCTCGCTTAGCTCGATCACCTTGACGCCGGGAAAGCCCCGGGCGACCTCGGCGGTCCCGTCGCTGCTCCCGTCGCTCACGGCGATCACCTCGGTGGGGAGCTTGGCCTCGAGAACGGCCTGGAGAACGCGCCCGATCCGGGCCGCCTCGTCCTTCGCCGGGACCACGACGGCGAGCGAGCGCTTCGGGTCGTCGGGCATAGGGTTGAGGTTACCCGGAGGAAGGGTCAACCCCTTCCTTAGGCCCTCTTCCCTTCCGCCGCGTCCACGCAGTTGCTCAGGAGGGTCGCGACCGTCATCGGTCCGACGCCGCCCGGCACGGGGGTGATCCAGCCCGCGATCTCGCGCGCCTCCTCGAAGGCGACGTCGCCCACGTCGCCCTGCCGCCCCTCGACCTTGTTGTAGCCACAGTCCACTACGACCGCGCCCGGCTTGATCCAGTCGCCCTTCACCATCTCCGCGCGGCCCACCGCCGCCACGAGCACGTCGGCCTCGCGGCAAAGCTCCCGGAGGTCTTCCGTGCGCGAGTGGGCGATCGTCACCGTGCAGTGCTTCTGGAGGAGCATCAGGGCCATCGGTTTGCCGACGATGACGCTGCGTCCGATCACGACCGCGCGCTTGCCGCTCAGGGGAACCTGAGCGTGTTCGAGGAGCTTGATCACGCCATAGGGCGTGGCGCAACGGAAGCCCGGAAGATCGGCGACGAGCCGTCCCAGGGAAGCAGGGGTGATGCCGTCAACGTCCTTCTCCGCTCCCAAGGCGAGCAGGGCGGCGTGCTCGTCGAGCTGCTTGGGCAACGGATGCTGGATCAGAACGCCATGCACGTTCGGATCGTTGTTGAGGGAGTGGATCCGCCCGATGAGCGCGTTCTGGCCGGTCTCTTCCGTGGCCTCCCACAGCCCACTCTCCATGCCCGCCGTTTCCGCCCACTTGCGCTTCATCCGGACGTACGCGAGGCTCGCAGGGTCCTGCGCGGCGACGATCGCTTCCAAACGCGGCACGATCCCCTTCGCCCGCAGGGCGTCGACACGCTCTTTGAGTTCCGCCCGAATAAGCTTGGAGAGCGCGAGGCCGTCGAGAATCTGCGCGGGCATGGGCCTTATTGTGGCGCTTCGGGCTCCCCGAACGCCCTACACGGACTCAGGGCCGCTTCACACCCACTTCGAAGCGGTCTAGAACCAAGCCGGGATCGACCATCCAGACGCGTAGCGTGTGACGGCCATGCGCGTGGATCCGGTGCTTCGTCCGCCCCACCGCCTTGTTCTGGAGCACGCGTTCGGCCCAACCTGGGCCATATTCCTTTGTGGCGAGGTCGACGACCTGCGGCGCCTCGTCGTCGATCGCCACCGCGTACCGGAGGCCGCGCTTGGGGTCGATGGCGAAGGTCGGCAGACACTCGGTGGCCACTTCGACCATCCCTTCCTCCCCCAGATCGAAGCGGTACTCGAGCCCCGGCGCCTTCGTCCGAAGCTCCGCGACGTCGACGCTGAGGGCGGTAGACGGGAAGATCGCCATCGCGTCGCCCCGATGCCCGAGATCGGCGACCGCCTTCCAGGCGACGCCACCACGCCCGACGTTGCGGCTCGGTTTGGCGGCGTCGATCGAAATGGAAGCGGTCGGAACCGCCGGAGGCGAGAGTTTCGCGGGCTTCGTAAGGTCGGGCGGACCGTACTCCCTCAGTCCGCGAGGCTTCTCGGACATCATCCACCGCCACTTCCCTCTCGCCAGCGTCTCGTTGTAGTAACGCGTCTCGCGAAGGATCGTCTCGTAGGCCGTTTGGGCGGCCGCCCCCGCTGTGTCGGCCTCGGCGATCTTGCCTTCGGCGCGGAGCATGCGGCTTCTCTGGGCCTCGAAGGTCTTCACGTTCATCGCCGCCGCGCAACGCACGGGGTAGACGACCAGCTCGAAGGCCGCGTCGCGCGAGGGGGCGGGCAGAGCGGCGTAGAAGCGTTCGGTACGGGCGACGAGATCGGCGAAGCGCCGCAGGCGAGCGTCGGCCCCGTTGGGCGTCTTCAGGGCGAACACGCGCTGATGGAGGAACTCGGGTTTTGCGTCGAGGTTGAGCCGGTAGTACTCCTGAAGGATCGCCCCTGCCCCGTCCGACGCGGCGGGGCCGAACGTGCGCGTCGCCCACTCGCGAAGGAACCGGGGCTGGGCGTCTCGTTCGTACGCTTCAGGGTTCCAAGCGAGACGCAGGAAGAAGTCGACCGCGATCTCAGCGGGCTTGAGGTCGCCCACGTTCAGTATCCACGCGCGACGCGCGCCCAGGTCGTACGCCTTGCGCATCTCCTCCCAGATCAGGGCGGGCGGGGTGGTGCCAAGCCATAGGTAATCGTTCGGGACGCCCCAGTACGAGGCGTGGTAGTACACGCCCGAACCGCCGGGCCGCTGCCGCTCCTCAGGCGTGGGCAGGTGGCGGACGTAACCGTAGTTGTCGTCCGGCCACATCAGGGTCACGTCGTCCGGCACCCGAAGGCCCGCTTCGTAGAGCGGCAGGACTTCCTTGTACGGCACGAACACCTGCGGGACCTTCGCAGGATCGGAATCGACGTGCTTCGCCAAGATCGCGCGCTGATCGGCGAAGATCGTTTCCAACCGCGCGACCTTGTCCCGCACCGTGCCGCCGCCGGCTATCTCCGAGTCGTGGATGCCCCGCATCCCGATCGTATACAGGTTTTCGAAGCGGCCGTTCTCCGCGACCCGCTCGTCCCAGTAGCGATAGACGCCGTCGCGGTTCTTCGTGTAATCGTAGGGACCGCGCGTCTTCTCGTCCCACTCGCTCACGTTGTTCCGGAGCATCGGCTCGGCGTGGGACGCGCCCATGACGATCGCATAGTCGTCGGCGACGAGCTTGTTCTGGGGATAGAGGTTGAACGCCTTGGTCGAGGGATGCATCGCGGGCCACACGCAGTTGGCCCGGAGGCGGAGCATCAGCTCGAACACATGGGCGTAGGTTCTCGGCCCGATGTCCTTCGTCTCGGGCTCGATCGTCTTGGCGGACCAGGGCTGCATGCCCCAGTCCTCGTCGTTGATGAAGATGCCCCGATACCGTACGGCGGGCGCGTCGACCACAGGCTTGCCCAGCGCGACGTAGAGCGCCTTCTTGCGCGGGGCAGGCACGTCGGCCCACCAGACCCAGGGCGAGACGCCGACCGCCTCGGAGAGGCTAAGCAGACCGTACGCCGTGCCGCGTCGGTCGGCTCCCGCCACGACGAGGGCGTCTTTCAGGCCCGACACCGCGTCGGTCACGCGGGCGATCGTATACGCTTCCCAACGGCCCCGTACGTGGCCGACATCGAGTTTGCCTCGCTTTGCGAGGCCGTCGAGCAGCGGGCTCACCCCGAGCGTCCCGACGACCAGCGTGGGTCCGACAGACGCCGCGCTGACGAGAGGTCGGGGGCCGGCGACGCGCCGAACGTCGTCGGCGAGCAGACCGGCGGCGATCTGAACGACCTTCGCCTCTCCCGATCCGACCAGGATCGTCGCCGCCCTTCCGTTCGCGACGAGCGGGAAGGCGCCCGCCTCCCGCGTTTCGTATACGGTCTGGGCGTGCGCGATCGGCAGGATCGTGAACACGACGACGATCTCGGCGCGGAACCTCATGGTCGGCCCGAAGGATACTTTAGCTGTCGATGCTCGTGCGGACGGGCTTACAGCGGCCATCGTTCCCGAACGACCGACTCAAGCCGGTGGGGGTAGGCAATGCCCCAGCGGGTCTCCGCCACCCGGCCTGCGGTCCCGGCGGCCTCCCGCAAGGCTCCTGCCGCCGTCCGCAGTTCCGCCTCGTCGCGTCTCGGCGTGCCCAGGAGGCGAAGCCGCCCCGGCGTGAGATGCCTTCGCATCGGCGGGGTCATGCCAAAGATCGTGAAGGCGCCGGGACCAGGGTCTTCGCCCACGTCCTCCAGGGCCCACAGCCGGACGAGGGCCATCGCGTCGTGGTGCAGACCGAAGACCACGATCCCCGGCACGCCCCGCCCAAGCGGTTTGGCGTGTTTCAGGGAGTTCAGCCAGAAGTCGAGGGCTGGTCCCTCCGCAAGCGGAAGGGGGGGGCCGAGCGGGGCTCTGCCTCAACGGGAAGGTAGTCCGGCTCCGGCAGACCGAGGAGCGCGTCGAGCACGGTACCGTCCGCGAGCACGCCATGGTAGAACGGCGAGTCGCCGAGTCGCGCCTTCCGACCGCCTAACCAGAGCCCGCCGAGACGCGAGGGCTCCCATTCGGGAGCGTCCAGAACGAGGTCGATATCGGAGAAGGCGTCCGCCCCGCCGCGCGCCCGAGACCCACCCGAGTGGACGTTCCGCACCATCGGATCGCTGGCGAGAACCCCTAGAACGGCGTCGAGCATGATGACGATTATAAGCGTGCCAGCGGACCTTCCTGAAGAGTTCGATCCTAACCCATCGTCAGCACGATCTTGCCCGACTGGGCTCCCGAAGCCATACGGTCGAGGGCTTCGTTCGCGCGTTCCACGGGAAACGTCTCATCGACGTCCGGAACGAGCCGGTGCGCCTCGACAAAGGCGACGAGATCGGCGAAGTCCTTGGGCGAGCCCATGGTCGTGCCGAGAAGGGAGAGCTGCTTCCAGAACACTTTGCGCATGGGTAGCAGGGGCGGGTCGCCCGCCGTCGCTCCGAAGAACGCGATCCGTCCGCCCGACGCAGCGAGATCGACCAGCTTGAGGAAGCCCTCACCACCCGCCGAGTCGAGGATGACGTCGAACTCTTCGCCGAGTTCCTTTTCCCAGCCGTCGTGACGGTAGTCGACCGCCTTCTCCGCGCCCATCTGGACCGCGCGGGCGATCTTCGCCCGGCCGGAGGTCGTCGCCCAGACCTTCGCTCCCGCCGCGACCGCGAACCGGAGGCCCAGGGAGGCCGCGCCGCCGCCCGCGCCGGTGATGAGGACTCGCTCTCCGGGCTTGAGGCCGGCGCGGGAGAACAGCGCCCGGTAGGCGGTCAGCCCCGCCAACGGCAGGGCCGCCGCCTGCTCGTCGGTGAGGAGCGCGGGTTTCGCCACGAGATTTTCGACAGGCACGAGGACCTCGTCCGCGAACGTACCGTCGTCGGGCAGGCCCAGAATGCGGAACGCGTCGTCTTTGGCCGTCTCGCTCGCGCCCCAGCCGAGCGAAGGGTTGACGATCACGTCCTTCCCCACCCACTCGTCCGGTCCGCCGGTCACCGTGCCCACGCCATCGGCGCCCAGAACGATGGGGAATCTCAGGCCCGCGTATTGGCCTTTCCGAATCCAAACGTCCCGGTGGTTCAGGGCCGCCGCCCGGAGCCGGACCACCGCCTGCCCAGGCCCCGCCTGGAGAGGCGGTCGGTTCTCCAGGACCAAGGGTTGACCGACGCCGTGCAAGACCATCGCGCGCATGGACGGTCCTACGGAATCCGTCGCCGTCAATCGCGCGTGAAGAGGAACGCCAATAGCATCATCTCGTCGTGCGAGCCCTCGCCCCAGTGGGTATCGCGCGGAGGCGAGTTCGGATTCCTCAGGTTCGCATCGCTGTTGTCGTAGGTCACGGCGAACCGAATGTGCGTTCCTTTCGGGAGATGGACCGCATCCTTGAACCAGTACATCGACTGCCAAGCTGGGTCCCAGTCGGCGATCGAGACCAAGGGACGACGCTTACCGTCCGGCAGGATGGCTTCGGCGGCCATCCGACGCGCGAGGCCGTGCGCGTGGGGCATCAGGGCCCAGAGGGTCACGTCCGCCGGGAGAGTCTCCTCTTTGATGGCCTCGTAGGCCGCCGTACCCGCCGGGATGTCGAGCTTGACCCGCTCGATCATGCCGGTGGTCATCGCTCGCTTCGGAGGACCGTCCGCAAGCCGCAAGCCTAGGCTCCAGCGGTCGGTCTCCGCCTTGCCGGTCGAGACGTAGTGGACTTGGACGACGATGTTCGTCTTGGGCGGAAGCTCCATCGCCGTACCCTCCGGCATCGGTCGGTTCTCCATACCCGGCGCCCAGAAGCCCAGAACGGAGGACGGTCGGAAGCGCCCGCCGTGCTTAGCGGAGTAACCCGCTTGGCCGTCCGTGTTCGCGGCGGCCATCCGAGCGGCGCAGTCGCTCGAGTCGAGGAACGCGGTGATGTGGTGGACCACCCGCGGGTTGCCCGGCTTCAGGTCGATTCCACGCAGCCACTTCGTCTCCGAATAGGGATTGCGCAGCACGAAGTAGCGATACTCCTCCTCCGCGCCGCCCGCCACCACGTAGGGGCGAGCGGGCTGAAGGAGCTTGTCCGCCGCTCCGGCGGGGAGCGCTGCCGGAGCGGCGACGGCGAGCGAGACGGCGCCCGAGGGACCCTCGGGCGAGCCGGCCTTGTCCCACGCCTTGAGCAACCCGATCTCCTCTTCCGAGAGACGGTTCTCCCCGTGGAACACGCCTTGCTCGCTCGGCTTCCACGGCGGCATCCGGCGGCTTCCAACCACCTGGAGGTTCATCGTCGACCAGCGCTTGGCCTGACCGTAGCTGCTCAGGCTGAACGGCGCCGAGCCGTCCGTGCGATGGCACCCGACGCAACGGGTTCGGAGGAGAGGCGCGACGTTCTGCGTGTAGTTGGGCGCGGCCAGAGCTTGAGGAGCGACCGGAGGCGCGTTCAGCGCCACCAGCGGCCCCAAGAAGGCGAGGGCGGTGGGGAGGAGGAGGCGCATGAGAGTCCATCCTACGCCGGATTGTAGGACTAAAGACCTAATTTCCACATTCGGTGTGCTTTCGCGCAACTTCGGGTCCACCCGGTAACCTTTCCCCGATGCCCGATCCCGCCGTCGAGACGCACGATCTGCGCAAAACCTACGTGCAACCCAAGCGGGCTCCCGGAACGATGGGCGCGCTCAAAGCCCTCGTCCGGGGCGACAAGACGCAGGTCGAAGCCGTCAAGGGCATCTCCCTGCGGCTAGAGCGTGGGGAGCGCGTCGGATTTCTCGGCCCGAACGGGGCGGGCAAGACGACCACGCTCAAGATGCTCAGCGGCATCCTCCATCCGACGAGCGGCGAGTCGAGGGTGCTGGGCTTCGAGCCCTGGCGGCGCGACCCCCGAATGCTCCAGCGGATGGCTCTCGTGATGGGCAACAAGCAGCAGCTCTGGTGGGATCTGCCCGCGATGGACTCGTTCGCCGTGCTGAAAGAGATCTACGAGATTCCGGCGGACGTCTACAAGCGGCGGCTGACGCGACTGATCGACGAGCTCGAGCTGAAGGATAAGGTCGACACCCAGGTGCGGCGCCTCTCCCTGGGGGAGCGGATGAAATGCGAGCTGGCCGCCGCCCTCCTGCACGGTCCGGATGTGGTGTTTCTCGACGAGCCGACCCTCGGCCTCGACGTGGTGAGCCAGAAGCGCATCCGCGACTTCCTCCGTGAGGAGCAGCGGCAGAGCGGAACCACCTTGCTCCTCACCAGCCACTACATGCAGGACGTGACGGAGCTGTGCGACCGCGTGATCGTGATCGACCGGGGAACGGTCGTGTTCGAGGGCACCTTGGAGGCGATGAGCGCCCGCTTCAGCGACACCCGCCGCATCCGCCTCACCTTGGAACGACCGATCGCCACGGACGATCTGGCCACCTACGGCCGGGTCGTAGAGAACGGAGGGCACGTCGTCGCCCTCGACGTTCCCCGCGCCGAGACCGCCCGCGCCGCCGCCGCCCTCCTCCAGGCTCTGCCGGTGGCCGACGTGGCGATCGAGGAGACGGACGTGGAGGACGTATTGCGGGCGATGTTCGCGGAAGGGAAAGAGGCGCGAGAAGGCTAGACCTCGAACCTCCTTCCAGAGATGGTTTCTTTGGAGCGAAGCGCGAGCGGAAGGTGGCTCCGCGCTTTTAGGAATGGAGACAGGGGGCATCACCCCTCAGGCAAAAGCCCTCAATGCCCTTGTAATCGATCTCCGGCACTCTGCCGACATCGACGGACGCGCCCTCGGGACTTCCTACGAGCCTTCCGAAACGAGAGTGCCGCCATCACTCCCTTAAGACCGAGTTCCAAGCCGGCGCTTGAGCCAAGGATTTGCCTGGGGCTGGGTCATCGTGGCCTCCTTCCACATCGTCCGGGTGACGTGGTCCTCCATAATATGGCGATAGAAGTCCATCCAGTTGATCGCCGACGGGGGTCGCCGGAAGTCCGGGTCGCCCCCAGCATCGCCCTCTTTTCTCCCCGTGTCGGGATTGACGCTGGCCGCTTGCGGGTACCCGAGCACGGACGTGAACATCCAGTCGATCTGGTGGAGCCACTCGTGCAGCTCGACCTCCCCGCCGTTGGGTTCTCGTTCGTCCCAGAGAATCTCGCTGAAGGCGGGACCGTTGAGACCCTGATCCGCGCCGAACGTGCCACCACCCATCGCCCGCGGCAACCTTCGATCCCCTTCGTTGTACTTCTCGTAGGTGAAAACGCTCTGGTAATCCACGCCCTTCAGGAGACGCAGGAGAGTCGGCTTGGGAATCTGGAGGCCGACCCAGAAGCTGCCCTTCCCTTCCACCGACGTCACCGGCTCGTCGACGACCCTGAACGTGGGATCGATCCGGACCAGACCGCTCGTGAAGCGGAAGACGGAGTCGCGGAACGTGTCGAACCCCTTGCGGATCGACCGGATCTCCTCGTCTTTGAAGTGGGACTGGAAGTGGTGGGCCTCGCCCTTTTCGTCCTTCCAGTCGACGCTCATGTTTCGGAAAACGACGACCAGAGAGGGCCACGGCTTGGCGGAGGGAAGAGAAAGGTTCGCGGGCTTGGTCTTGAGGTTCAGATCGTGGACGTGGGCGATCGCTTCGAGCCGTAGATCGTCCGAGGGCTCGGAACGGTCTAAGATCGATTGCCAAGCGACGAGGGCTTGGTCCCAGTCCAACCGCCTCTCATAAGAGACCGCTTGGCTCTTCGCCACGTTGGGGTCCACAAGGCCGTCCGGCGTGGACTGTCCGGAGGCGAGCAGGAGGGTTGCTGCGAGGAAGGCTGAATTCATGGGAGCGTCAAAGGCCGGACAAGGGCGCGTGTCGGGATTATGCCCCAAGGGTTACCGAGGCGCCGGTCGGCTCATTCGAGTATCGCCTGACTTTCCCGCTTTTTCGCTGTATCCTTTGCGCGTGCTCGCCCTTCTCGTCTTTCCCCTGACCGTCGAGTCGATCATGCGCGGCCCCGCCCTCGTGGGTCAGGCGCCCCGAAACCTGCGGTGGTCCGCCGACGGAACGATCTTGCGCTTCCGCTGGGCCAAGCCGGACGGGAAGGGCGAGCCAGAGTTCCGGGAGTACCAGGTCCTGCGGGACGGGACGTCCCTCGGCCCCGCGACGCCGGAGAAACCGGAGGATCGGCGCGCCGTGCTCGACCGTCAGGGAGAACGGCTCCTGGTCTCGCAGGGCGGCAGCCTCTACGTGCGGGACGACGCCCGCACCGAGGCCCGGCGACTGAGCCTTGAGAACGCCGACAACCCGATCTTCGTGGAAGGCGACGCCATCGCCTTCGTGCGCGGCGGCGACGTGTACAAGACGAGCCTGGTCGACGGCAAAACGGTCCAGCTCTCGCACCTCGTCCTTCCCGCCGCCGCTCCGACGGTGGTTCCCGAAAACGGGACGGCAGCCAACGAGAAAGGGCTGGCGGAGGAGACCGGGCGGCTCTTGAAGTCGTTCTCTCCCGCTGGGCGGGGCGGCGGGGCGGCGCCCGGACGGGGCGGTTTCCGGGGTAACCGCGCGGAAACCGGTTCCGGGGAGGTGGGAGGCGTGGCGATCGCGATCCCGGCAGGACGGCGCGCGGGGGCGACGACGGTCTCTCCTTCCGGCCGTTTCGCTTCGGTCGAGGTGGTCGAACCCGCTACTCCGGGCCGGGGCACCGAGGTGCCGAGCTACGCTACGCGCGACGGTTACAGCGCGATGATCCCTTCGTACCCGAAGGTCGGAGTTTCACAGGGACGAGAAAGCCTCCTCGTAGCCGACCTTACGAACGGCAAGACGTTCGCTTGGTCTCCCCCCAGGCCAAGTTCCCTAGGAGCCGAAAAATGGTCGCCTGACGGCAAGGTTCTCGCCTTTTGGGCGAGTGCGGAAGACCACAAGGACGCTTGGATCGTAGCGTACGATACGACTTTCGGAACGGTTCGTACCCTGCACACGGAGCACGACGACGCCTGGGTCGGCGGACCGTCGCGGGGAACCCTCCAGTGGACGCCCGAGGGCCGCCTTGCCTACGTCTCTGAGAACACGGGCTACGCGAACCTCTACACGATGAATGCCGACGGCTCCGACGATCGTCCGCTCGTCGGGGGCGACTTCGAGGTGTCGGACCTCACGATGGATCGCGAGCGCGGGCGATTCGTGTTCGTCTCCAGCCAGGGTTCGCCGTTCCGGCGGCACGTCGACGCGGTTCCTTTCTCCGGCGGGTCGGCGCTGAAGCTCGCCGACCTCTCCGCCGACGAGGACGCGGCCTACGCGGTCGCGCCGGACGGTACGCTGGCGGTGGTCCGCTCCAGCCCAGCACGCCCTGCCGAGCTGTGGGTAGGCGACAAGCAGGTCACTCATACGCCGACCGACGAATGGCTCGCCTATCCTTGGATCGAGGCCCCGATCGTTCGGGTACCCGCCCGTGACGGGGCGATGGTGCCGGCGAAGCTCTACAAGCCCAAAAACTGGCGTCGGGGTGGTCCGGCGGTCGTCTTCGTCCACGGCGCGGGATACCTGCAGAACGTGTACGAGGGCTGGAGCCACTACTTCCGGGAAACGATGTTCAACCAGCTCCTCATGTCGAAAGGGTATGCGGTGCTCGACATGGACTTCCGCGCCTCGGCGGGCTACGGAAAAGCGTGGCGCACCGCGATCTACCGCAACATGGGCGGCAAGGACCTGGACGACAACGTAGACGGCGCCCGCTGGATGGTGAAGACTCTCGGCGTCGATCCCAAGCGGATCGGCCTCTACGGCGGCTCGTACGGCGGCTTTATCACGCTCATGGCGATGTTCAAGGCGGGAGATACGTTCGCCGCCGGGGCCGCCCTGCGCCCCGTTTCGGACTGGCGCAACTACAACCACGGCTACACCTCCGCGATCCTGAACGACCCCCAGGACGATCCCGAGGCGTACCAGCGCAGTTCGCCCATCGAGTACGCCCAAGGACTGAAGGGGACGCTTCTGATCTGCCACGGGATGGTCGACGTCAACGTCCACTTCCAGGACTCCGTCAGGCTTACCGAACGGCTGATCGAGCTGGGTAAGAAAGACTGGACCCTCGCTCCCTACCCGGTGGAGGACCACGCCTTCGTCCATCCGGAAAGCTGGACCGACGAGTACACGCGCATCCTCGACCTGTTCGACCGCACGATCGGGCTGGGCTGGAAGAAGTAGGGCTTTCGTCCTAGCTGGAGTCAAGGCATCGCTCGGAGCGCGTATTCCGGGCGATGCCAAGATTTTACTTTCTCCTCGCTCCTCTTCTGCTGACCGGCTGTTTCCACACCACCGCCGTCGTGGGGATCGGAAACCACGCCAAGGTGTCGGCCGCGAAGTCGGAGCTCACGTCGTTTCGGAGGATTTTCGTGCGGTTCCATCTCGATTGCGACCGCTATCCCACGCAAGCCGAGGGCCTGATGGCCCTCGGCCACGCTCCGAGCGCCCTCACCGGAAAGTGGAGCGGGCCCTACATCGGTCGACCTGTCTTGACCGACCCTTGGGGCAATCCTTACGTCTACCGCTCGTCCGGACCGAACGCCTTCGCGCTAACCAGCTACGGAGCCGACGGCGTTCCCGGAGGGACGGGCGAGAGCGCAGACCTGGTGGTTACGAGCTAGAGCGATGCGCATCATCCGCTTTCTGCTGTTGGTTTTGGTCTGCGTCGTTACGGCGGCGCTCGTCGTGCCGAAGGTCGTTGAAACCGGGGATAACCGACATTCTGGCTGGAACAAGGCCAAGTCGGAGATCAGCACCTTCAAGGGGCCTCTTGACCGTTTCCAACTGGACTGCGACCGCTACCCCACGACCTAGGAAGGGCTCGCCGCCTTGCACGATGAGCCTCCTGGCCTCAAAGGCAAATGGGCCGGTCCGTACGCCGACAGGACGGTCTTCGACGATCCCTGGGGCCATCCGTACCTTTACCAGGAGAACGGACCGCACGACTACAGCTTCGTCTCGTATGGCGCAGACGGCCAAGTGGGCGGCAAGGGCTGCGACGCCGATCTCACCGCACGGGAGTGATGTTCCACGGGAAACATCACTCTGCGTTCAGTATAGGGCCGTAGCAAGGAGAGCGAGAGTCGGAAGACTCTCGCCGCCTTTATTCGAACAGACCCTTGCGTTCGCGGAGCCGCGCGAGTTGGGCGCGATTCTCGTCCAAGGTCGTCTGAAGCTTCTCGACCGCCTCAGGCTTGGCGCGTTCCATGAACTGCGGGTTGCCCAGCTGCGCCTCGCCGCGGGCGATCTCCGCCTCCCGCTTGGCGATGTCGCGATCGAGGGCTGGGATCAGCTTCTCCAGATCCACATTGCCGGTGATCGGGAGGAAGAGGTCGATTCCCTCGACGGTCGCGGCGACCGCCTTCTCCTCGGGTCTTCCCTTCCGCAGCTCTTGCACCCAGGCCTGAGTCCGCACGATTCCTTCCACGCCGCCGAGATCGCCCTCGTAATAGGCGATCGGGAGCGTCTTCATGGCGGCGAGGTCGAGCCCGGCGCGCAGGCCGCGCAGGGCGCGGGTGGCCGCGAAGGCCCGTTCGACCGCCGCCTCGGAGGCGGGGCGATCGAACGACGCGGGCAGTTCCGGCCACGAGGCGGCCATCAGGAAACCTTCCGAGCCTGGAAGACGCGAATACAGCTCCTCCGTAAGGTGCGGCATGATCGGGTGGAGCATCCGCAGGAACGCGTCGAACGCCCGCAGCAAGACCCACTGCGGAGTCGCACGCTGGGCTTCGTCGGCAAGGCGCGATTTCGAGACCTCGATGTACCAGTCGCACACCTCGTTCCAGAAGAAGCGATACAGCGCGGCGCAGGCGCCCTGGAGATCGTAGGCGTCGTAAGCCTCGCGCACCAGACGCTCCGTCCGCACGAGGCGGCTGAGGAGCCACTCGTCCACCGGATCGAGGCTCGCCGGTTCCTCAGGGAGAGAGGAGACGTTCATCAGAACGAAGCGCGTCGCGTTCCAGACCTTGTTGGCGAGGTTGCGCGCCTCCTCGGTCTTTCGTTCGGAGTAGCGAAGCTCTTGGTTCTCGCCGGTCTGGCTCAGGAGCGTCCAGCGCAGGGCGTCGGCTCCGATGGTCTCGATCACCTCCATGGGGTCGATGCCGGTGCCGAGCGATTTGCTCATGCGCCGTCCGTCCTCGCGCATCACCGTCGCGTAGATCATCACGTCCCCGAAGGGCACCTCGTCGATCAGGTCGAGGCCCATCATCGCCATACGGGCGACCCATAGGGGGATGATGTTGCGGTCGGTGACGAGGACGCTCGTCGGGTACCGCTCCTTCAGGTCCGCCGTCTCTTCCGGCCAACCGAGGGTGGCAAAGGGCCACAGGCCCGACGAGAACCAGGTGTCGAGCACGTCCTCGTCCTGGGAGACGATCTTTTTATCTGCGGCTTGCGCCTGCGCGTCTTCCCACGAGAGGGCCGCGTAAGGAGCCCCCGTCTCATCGTAGTACATCGGAATACGATGGCCCCACCAGAGCTGCCGCGAGATGCACCACTCGCGGATGTTCTCCATCCATTCGAGGAAGATACGGTTGTAGCGCTCCGGGTGGAACCGTATCTTCCCTTCCCTCACCGCCGCGATCACCGGCTCCGCGAGCTTCGGCTGGTCGACGAACCACTGCTCGCTTAGGAGCGGCTCGATCACCTCGCCCGAGCGGTCGGAGATCACGATCGGGATCTCGTGGTCCTCGATCTTCACGAGGAAGCCCTGAGCCTCAAGATCCTCCACGATCCGCTTTCGCGCCTCGTAGCGCTCGAGCCCGAAGTACGGCCCTTCGAGGCTGATCTTCGCCGTCTTGTCCAGAATGACCGGCATCTCGAGCCCCGCGCGCACGCCCACCGCGTAGTCGTTTGGGTCGTGCGCCGGGGTGATCTTCACCGCGCCGGTGCCGAACGCCGGATCGGGGTAGATGTCGGCAATCAGGGGGATTTCGCGACCGGTCAGCGGAAGGGTCAGGGTCTTCCCCACAGATCCCTCGTAGCGCGCGTCGCTAGGGTGAACCGCCACCGCGACGTCGGCGAGCATCGTCTCGGGTCGTGTGGTCGCGATCACCACCTCCCCCGACCCGTCGGCGAAGGGGTAGCGAACGTGGTACAGCTTCCCTTTCCGCGTTTCGCGCAGGGTCTCGATGTCCGATACGCTCGTCTGGAGCTTCGGGTCCCAGTTGACCACCCGCTTGCCCCGGAAGACCAACCCGCGCCGATACCAGTCGATAAAGACCTTGAGCACCGCCTCCGCGTAGCCAGGATCGAGGGTGAAGCGCGACTTCGACCAGTCGAACGCGCAACCCAGAGCGCGAAGTTGCCGCAGGATCGTGCCCCCGGACTCTTCCCGCCACTCCCAGACCCGCTTCTCGAAGGCTTCCCTTCCGATCGCCGCCGCGCTCGTGCCTTCCTTGCGGAGCATCTTGTCGACGACGCTCTGGGTCGCGATCCCTGCGTGGTCCTGCCCCGGCAGGACCACGACCGAGTCGCCTTGAAGCCGACGGTAGCGGCCCAGCATGTCCTGGATGGGATAGCACAGGGCGTGGCCCATATGAAGGCTACCTGTGATGTTGGGCGGCGGCACGGTGATCGTGTAGCGCGGCCCGTCGCCCTGCGGCTGGAACAGTCCGGCCTCTTCCCAGCGCCCGTACCACTTCGCCTCCGTCGCCGACGCGTCGTAGCGCGACGGAAAATCCTCGTTATTCGTCATGTTCTTTCCTCCTCCTTCCCTGTCGTGGAAGGAGATGAGGCTATTGTGGCACGGCGCATCGTCTAAGCCCTATGAACGGGAGAACGATCGGGCGTGGACTTCTTTCCCTGGGCATGGTCGCCATGGGCGTCCTGCATCTCGCGAAACCCGAGCCTTTCGCGGGGGTCGTCCCGGCCTACCTGCCGCACCACCGCCTGCTCGTGCTGGTCAGCGGTGTGGCGGAGATCGCCGGGGGCGTCGGTCTCCACGTTCCCCGTCTAAGGAAGGCCGCCGCCTGGGGTCTCGTCGCCCTCTTCGTGGCGGTGTTCCCCGCGAACGTGGACATGGCCCTCCATCCGCCGCACGGTATTCCGCCCTGGGCTCTCTGGCTCCGCCTTCCCTTCCAGGTTCCGTTGATCCTTTGGGCGGTGTGGGCGGGCGGGATCATGGGGCGGGAGAAAGGCTAGCCCGACGATCTCAGGACGAGCGTAAGGTCCAGAGCCCCTCGACCTTCGGGCCGAATCCGGCGAGCCTCACGGCGGCGTAGAGCACGGAGTAGGCGGCAAAGGCCAGGTAAAGGGGCTCACTGCCTTGCCGGATCAGCCCGAGCGTGCCGAGCGTCGCGAGGAAGAGGCCAGCCACGACGGCCCAACCCCGGCTTTGGAAGAAGCCGAGATTCACCCAAAGGCTTATCGCGAGCGACAGAACGACCCAGGCTATGTTGAGCGGGCTCGGCTTCCACCCTCCCGACCACGTTCGCGTCGGAACGACGAAGGCGGCCCCGACATTGATCGCCGCGGAGATGGCTCCGAAGAGGCGGTCGGGAAGAAACGTCGCCGACGTCTTCGTCACAATGGCGGCAGGCCCCAGCCCCTTCGTCAAGCGAAGTAGGCTGTAGGCCAGCGCGGCGAACTCGACGAGGGTGTACGGGGAGCCGCCGAAGATAAGCGATCGCACGATCTGCCTCGCGGCGAAGAACGCTTTTCCGACGAAAGCCTACCGGTATCCGCCGCACACTCCCACGCACAGCCAGAGATCGAACGCCGCCTCCAGCGCGGAGTAGACGAAGATCATCTCATTCGCCCGAAGCCAAAGCCCATAGCGCGGGTCTGCCGTCGCGCGACCGATCTCAAGCAGTTGGAGCAGACCCATCCCGACGATGAACGCCGCGTCAAGACCTGCGGCCGTTCGGTCCGGGGGATAGTCGCCTTTCAAATCGTCCGCCCTCTTACGAGCCGAGGACCCAGAAGGCCGAAAAGGCGCGCGACGCAGTAGATCCAGGAAGGGAAGTTGACGAGGGAGTAGAGGCTGACGCGTCCCGTTGTGAATCGCATCATAACGATCCCTACGAGCATCAGGCCGAGAAGCCAGAACAGCCCCATAAAAGCTCCTCGGCGACTCTGCCGGAGGAACGCGAAGAGTCCCAGCAACAGCGCCGTGAAGGCGAGCGTGCCGTAGCCGTACAGCGGATAGCTGCGAAAAGAGTAGCCAAGCCCGCCCTGTCGCCCAAGCCGGTAAAGCCAGTAGACGAGATTCCCGGCATGGGCACAGATCCCGATCCAACCGACGATCCGATCCGGCGGGTAAGGCTTCGGTTCCTCGATCTTCGGACGCGGGTAGTCGCTCATCGCTTTCAGTCGCTTCGGCGAAGCTCGAACGCGCCCGTCGGCGGGCCGATCTGACCGACGAGTCGAAGACCGCAGTAAAGGAACGTCGGAAGGTACACGAGAAAAGCGAGCGCGTATCCGAGGCTCGAGGGGCGGACGAGACAGTCGAGGACGAGAGCGCCCAAGGTGGTCAGAAGAACGTAGGCGAACGCCCAGCCGCGACCGTACCAGACTCCCAATCCCGTGAACACGCCGTGGATGAGACCAACCGTCTGCGTGGTCACATGGCTTCCAAGCGGGGGAGCCCAGGCGAAGATCGACACACCCGGCGCGAAGTGGGACCAATAACGGTAGAACGCGTTGAAATAGGAGACCGATCCGAGAAGCGTCGTCGCGATCTTTAAGCCGCCCACGATGCGATCCGGGAGAAAGGGGCCAACCGGGATCGATGAGGCGTCCGGTCGCGGGTAGCCGCTCATCGGGTCCACCGCCCGTCCCGCAGGGTGAACGTCAAGTCTCCATTCTGGTCCGTTCGCAGGATCGTCGCCCTCGTCGCCGCGTAGCGGGCCATCGCCTGGGGATTGGGATGGCCGTAGACGTTGTTGCGACCGACGCTGACGACCACCCACCGAGGGTGGGCGACGGCGAGAAACGACGGGTCGCCCGACGTCTGACTTCCATGATGGTCGGCGGTGAGGACGTCGACGGGGCCGATCCAGGACGCGTACTTTCGCTCGACGTCCGACGGGGCGTCGCCGCCGATGTAGGCTCCCGCGAACCGGGCGAGCTCGGAGCCCTCGTTATCGTTCGCGCTGGGGACGACGGGCGGCGAAGCGAGGTCGACCGCCAGCGATCCGATTCGGATGCGGGCGAAAGGGGGAAGCCAGCCGATCCGTGCGACCCTTAGTTCGCGAAACATCGCAGGAAGCTTGGGCTCCCGCGCGAAGCCCGCGTTGGCGAGCACCGTCGCGCCGGGATAGGCTCGCTGAAGGGCGGCGAGCCCGCCCGTATGGTCGAGGTCCGGGTGAGAGACGACGATCGCGTCCACGCGCCGCACCCCCATCGCCCGGAGCTTCGGCACGACGAACAGCCGCCCTCCGTCCACGTACTCGTTTTTCGGGCCCGCGTCGAACAGGATCGTCCGGCCCCCCGCCCGTAGGACGGCGCACGATCCCTGGCCCACCTGGAGGAAGGTCAGGGTCGGAGCGGGTTCGGGAAGGATGACCGCAACGAGCCCGCCCAAAAGGAAGGCCCCGATCCCGAACGTGTGAATCGGTTTGGGCCTAACGGCAGGGACGCGCACGGGGCCTCCAGAACCCGATCCAGGCCACGTAGAACGGAACTAGGAGATAGGGCGAGAAAGGTGGAACGCCCACTTGGCCGGGGAGTGCGCCCGCCCCCACGATCACGGATCGCGCGCAAGCGACGAGGCCACCCACCCAAGGCATCATCCAGCCGGCTTTAAGAGGATGCGCCACGAGCGAGAGCGCGACCGCCGCCATCGCCGGCGGCACGGCGAGAAGGTTGGTCGGCACCGTCAAGAGGCTGATCTGACCCTCGCGGGCGGCCAGGATCGGTTCTGCGGCGAGGGCGGCGACGAGGGAGACCGCCACGAGATCGCGCCCGTGGGCGAGGAAGAACCTAAGGGCCGTGCGGGGTGGCTCGGCGTCGCGCCGGGGCCAGAGGACGAGCATTCCGACCACCGTCGTCGAGAGCTGGAAGCCGATCCCGTACACCTGCGCAGGGTCGAAGGGAAGGTAGAGCAGGACGGCGAGGGCGAGCGCGCTCAGCCCATCCGGTTCCCTTCGTAGCATGTACGCCGAAGAGCCGACCACGAGCGCGACGGCGGCTCTCACCGTCGGTAGGTGGAGGCCCGTCGCCATCGCGTAGAGCACGACGATCGCCGCCGTCACACCGAGGATCGCGGCACGCGGAGCCCCGAACAGGCCTCCCAAGGCCATCACCACCGTTCCCAGGATCGCGACGTGCAGGCCGGACGCGGCGATGAGATGGACGGTCCCAGTGTCGACCAAGCCCTCCCGCTCCGCTTCGTCGAAGTCCGCGCTCCGGATCGCGAAGCCGAGCAGCCACCGCGCGTCGTCCGGGGCGAGGCTCCGCCGAACGAAGTGGGCGAAGCCGCGGCGCCAGCCGTCGGCGAGACGCCAGGCAAGGGGCCCATCCTCGACTTTCTCGAAAGCCTCGGGCGTGAGCTTGCCTTCGATCCCTTTAAGGGCAAGGGGCTCCGCCGCCTCGCTCAAGGGCTTGGCGCTCCCTTCGAGCCGCCACACGTCGCCCCGCGAGACGAGCGCCTCGCGGGGAAAGCGGGCGCGAAATCGTCTCCCCTGCATCGCCACGTCCGCGAGGAGCCCCTCTGGAGCCTCGTAGGGAACGCTGAGGACGGTAGCCGGTCCCCGCACCCACTCCGACGCGCGGAGCGACTCCACAGGGTGGGGCGCGAGGGTCAACCCAAGGACGAACGCCAAGGCCACGGGCCACGGACGCCGTACAAGGAGCAACGCCGGGAGGCCGAGCAGGCTAAGGGGATGGAGGACGACGGTGAGACCGACGCAGAGGGCGAGGGCGGCCAAAACGAGCGGACGGTGCGCCAGCTCTCTCCGCAGCTCCTCCATCGCGGCTCAGAATAGCACGATCTACTCGCCCTTGGGCCAGTTCGCCAAGCGCCGGGCCGCCCGTTCACGGATCGACATGCCGGGTTCGGGAATGTCGCGCAACGGAATCTTGGGTTCTTGGATCGTCGTCGGAGCCTCGTGAACGAGCGGTGGGATCAGAGCGGCGGCCGCTGAGACGTGGGCCAGCCGGTCCGCGGTCGAAAGGTCGGTGGCTTCTGGTCGCAGCTCCTCATTCGGACGCGGCGGGCGGACCCCGAAACGCACGTCGAGGAACATCCCGCGCTCGCCTCCCATCGCCTCCAGCCGCTCCAGGATCAGCGGCTTCATCAGCCGCAGCTCCTGGGCCCACGCGGAGCCCTGGGTCGCGACCCAAACCGTGCCCTTGTCGTAGCGGTCCGGAACGCTCTTCTCCGCGAGGATCGGCCCGACCGCCTCATCCCAGCGGCGCAAGGCCGACGCGGCCCGTGCCGCCCGCAGGACCTCCGCGTTGTCGACCGCCCGCGGCAGAACTCGACCGACGTGCCTCACAGTCTATTGTGGCTCAGGGGCCTCGGGCGCCGGGGCGTCCGGATCGGACCCGACGTCCGGCGCCCCGACAACCTTTCCCGCCTTGACGGAGAACAGCCGCGCCTGCGACAGGATCCGCTCCCCGGCCGCCGAGGCTTCGGTGCAGGTCAGCACCGCCTGGGCCGCGCGGTCGAGGACGACCTCGACGAGCATGGCCCGGCGCGTCTCGTCCAAGTCGCTCAGGATATCGTCGAGGAGCAGGAGTGGCGGCACGCCTCGCTCCTCGCGCGCCACGTCCAGAGTAGCGAGCTTGAGGGCGATCACGGCGGTGCGCTGCTGACCCTGCGAACCGAACAGCCGGGCGTCGCGCCCTTCGATCTCGAGCCGGAGGTCGTCCCGGTGGGGGCCGTAGAGGCTCGCGCCCCGGGCGATCTCCGCGTGGCGGTTCGCCGCGAACGTCGCCGCGAGGGCCGCTTCGGTCAGGGCCTCGTCCTTGGGCTCGTAGCGCAGGTCCAGGGCCTCGCCCCCACCCATCCGGGCATGGACCTCGCGGGTCGGCGCGACGAGCCGCGCGACGTAGTCCTCCCGCGCCGCCCGGAGGTGGGCTCCGTGGTGGGCCATCTGCGCCTCCCACGGCTCGAACACCTCGGCGGGGATCGATCGATCGCGGGATTGCCTCAGCAAGGCCCCTCGCTGCTCCTGTGCGCGCTTGTAGCCCGCAAAGTGGTGCAGGTAGGCCGGAGAGAGGGCGGAGAGCTCCAGATCGAGGAACAGGCGGCGGTCGGCGGGCTCGCCCCGGACGATCGCCATGTCCGCCGCCGATACGCAGACCACCGGCAGGCGGCCGATCAGGTCGGCGGCGCGGGGAAGGGCAAGACCGTTGATCCGGGCTCGTTTCCGCGCCCCCCGCTCTAGGGTGACGCCGAGCCGGGTCCCGCTTCCGGCCAGCTCCACTTCGACCGCGGCCCGCTCCTCGCCGTCGCGCACCGCCTCCGCGTCCCTTTGACCCCGCAGGAGCCGGGTGGTGCCAACGAGGTAGAGCGCCTCGAGGAGATTCGTCTTTCCCTGGGCGTTCGGTCCCGAAACGACGTTGAATCCCGAACTCAGCGCAAGGCTCAGAGAGGGGTAGTTCCGAAAGGCCGTCAAGGTCACGGTTTCCACCGCGTTCTCTCTTAAGAGATCATTCTCTATCAATCCCTATTACTCCTCTTAGGGTGGGGAAAAGTGTGGATAACTTCAGGGAAAGAGTCTAAGGGATGATCCACGTAGGTTCGAATCTACCCTTCAGGGGCTGTGGATAACGCGGTGGGAAACTCGGTGGGTTGTTCGTGGAGAAGGGGCTCTTATCCACCGCCGTTTTTCGTTCCCCATCCGTCCCCAGGTTATCCCCAGGGCTAATCCCGAAAGTGGGGATTCGGTGAAGAGACGGGTTCCCTTCTTTCAAGACGGTTTGAGGGGGCGAAAAGCCGCGCGTTTTTACGCCGTGGCGCGGCTTCGGCGGCTTTGGACGACCATCGTCGCGAGGATCGCGAGGACCACCATCACCGCTAAGAGACGCACGACGCCCTGAACGGCGATCGACCGCTCGCCCGTGACCGGGTCGGTATGGACGCAACCGAGCCAGCTCGTCTCCTCCTGGACGCCGATCTGGTCTTTGGCGGCGCGGGCGACGTCTTCCGCGAAGCGGCCGGCGGGGTACATCCCGGCGAGCATGTAGGACGAGACGCGTCCCTCCGGCGTGAGGACCATCACCGCGCTCGGGTGGTTCACCTGGTTCTTGGCCCGGTCGTAGGTGTAGTGGTCGCCCAGCGCCTCCGCGACCTGTCGGACGTTGGTCTCGGCCCCGGTCAGGAAGGTCCATCCGTCGGCGGTCTTGCGGTCGCCGTACTGGTCCACGTACTCCGCCTTCTTCGCGGCGGCGAGCTCGGGCGTCTCCGTCGGGTTGAGACCCAGCACGACGACGTCGAGGTCCCGACCCGGCTTCAACTTCGGGTTCTCGCGAAGGGCGTGGAGAACGCCTTGCATCTCGGTGGTGCAGACCCCCGTGCAGCGATAGAAGATGGGAAGCAGAACGATCGGCCGTCCGCGCAGAAGGCGTCCGGGATTGGTGGCCTTGCCCTCGTCGTCGACCAGCGCCACGTCCAGCGGGGGACGCGCGCCGAGCTTCTGCTCGATCGACACACCGGCAAGGGCGGGGTTGCGACCGACGTTTCCGGCCGAGACCGTCGTGTTGACGCCGCCCTGGGCGGCGGCGAGGGTGGGAAGCAAGGCGAGGGCGAGCGCCGTGCGACGGAGCATCTCCTTAAGTCTACGCCGCCGTTGGGATCAGACGCTCCGCCAGCCGCGCCATCGGTAGTCCGATCACGTTGCTTTCCGAGCCTTCCCTATGCGCCACGAAGGCCGCCGCGCCGCCTTGGATCGCGTAGGCTCCCGCCTTGTCCATCGGTTCGCCCGTCGCGACGTAGGCGGCGATCTCCTCGTCCGACAGCTCGCGGAAGGTCACGAGGGTCCGGTCGTGGAACGTCTCCGCGCCTTCGGGCGACAGGAGGGCGACGCCCGTCGCGACGGTGTGCGTCCGACCGCTCAGCGCTCGGAGCATGCGTCGCGCGTCGGGGGCGTCGAGGGGTTTGGCGAACTGGGCGCCGTCGAGGGTGACGACGGTATCCGCGCCGATGACGAGAGCCTCGGGGCAGAGGCGCGCCACCGCCCGCGCCTTCGCCTCGGCAAGCCGCTCGGCGGTCTCGAAAGGATCTTCGACGGTGAGCGCCTGCTCGTCCACATCCGAGACGACGACCTGGAAGGTGGGGACGAGCCGCGCCAGGAGTTCTCGGCGACGTGGCGATCCGCTGGCAAGGACGACGGGGCGGTTCACACGGCTATTGTGGCGTGGCCCCGCCACTCGGGTGAACTTTTCGGGTCTTTCCGTCGCACTCAAAGGCATGAGGCGCGCGCTTCCGCTCGTTCCACTCGTCCTTCTCGGGGTTCCTTTCGGCGTCGTGGGCTGTAAGCCGGGACGTCAGGCGTCGGTCTCCTCCGTTGGCGGCGTCGCTTCGACGGTCGAAGGCGGCACGTTCGTGGCAGGGCAGGGAAGGGTGGCCGAAGGCGGCGACGACGTCGCATGGTCGCCCGACGGCAGCACGCTCGCGATCTCGACGAGGAGCGGGGTCGTGTTCTGGCCCAAGGGCGATCCGGTTCCCAAGATGCACGGTCCGCTCGCCTGGTCGCCCTTCGGCGATCGGCTGGCGGGGAAGCTAGGTGAGGTCGTGGTCGTCCACGACCTCGCTTCCGGAGCGACGAAGCCGACCACATTGGGCGCGAGCCCGGAGGGCCTCTGCTGGACTCCCGACGGGCGGCTGATCGGGATCGGGCCGCGCCAGATCGAAGTGGACGGCGGTCTTCGGATGGAGTTCAAGGAGGCGGAGTGCGCCGACGCGGTGGCGACCGCCGACGGCAAGGTGACGTACCTCGCTCGGAACGGGACGTCCCGAAAGGCGAGCGATCGCCTGACCGAGTCCCTGAGCCTCGGCCAGTGGGACCCCACGACCGGAACCACCTCCGGCGGGGCCGCCGGAAAGACGAACGAGATTTTCGGGACGCCCTCTCCGCGCCGGCTCGACGTGCCGCTCCGCCTCGCCCTCGCGCCCGACGGACGCCGCTACGCCGCTGCCTGCCTGCGCATCGAGGCCGGAACCCGCGCCCTCGTCCGGCTCAAGGCCCTCGCCGACCGACCGACCGCCACCCCGGCCGAGACCAAGGAGATCAACGCCCTCCTGAAAGGCGCCCGCCTGACGAGCGTGGTGGTGCTGGTCTCGGCCGACGGGCACGGCCAGACTCTCTGGAGCGCCTTGGCGGACGACAAGGACGGCGGTCCGACGGACCTCGCTTGGTCGCCCGACGGCGCATGGCTCGCGATCGCCCGCCGCGACGGCACGGTGCGCCTCGCGGCCGAATAGTCGCCTACGCTCGGAAACCTGCGACGCTCGCGACGACGTATTCCGCCGCTTCGTCGCTCAGGTGCGAGTGGATGGGCAGGCACAGCACCTCGCGGCAGACCCGCTCGGTTTCCGGCAACGATCCCTCCCCGTCGGCGAAGTCCTGATAGGGGGCGTGAAAGTGCAGGGGGACCGGGTAGTAGATCATCGAGTCCACACCCTGGGCTTTAAGGTGCGTCATCAGGGCGTCCCGTTGGGGCGTGAGAAGTGCGAACTGATGCCAAGTCGACTCGTTACCCGGAATTAAAGAGGGAAGGGTCAGTCCTTCGACGCCCGCCAGACCTTCCAGGTAGAGCGCGGCGATCTCGCCTCGCCGCGCGTTCCAAGCCTCCAAGCGACGAAGCTTCACCCGCAGGAAGGCCGCCTGGACCTCGTCCATGCGCGAGGTGTAGCCGACATGGTCGTAGTAGTACCGCTCCCGACCCATGCCGTGGACCCGGATCGAGCGGCACCGCTCGGCGGTGTCGTCGTCGTCCGTAAGGATCATGCCTGCGTCGCCCATGGCGCCGAGGTTCTTCGTCACGTAGAAGCTCAGCCCCGACGAGATGCCGAATCCGCCCGCCGGCGTTCCGTTCTGCTTCGCGCCGACCGCCTGGGCAGCGTCCTCCAGGACGGCGAGGCCGTGCTTCCGGGCGATCTCCATGATCGGACCCATCGGGGCCATCTGCCCGAAGAGGTGGATCGGCAGGATCGCCTTCGTCCGGGGAGTCACCGCCGCCTCGATCTTCGCGGGGTCGATCATGAACGTCGCGGGGTCGATGTCCACGAACACGGGGGTCGCGCCCACCTGGACGATCGTCTCCGTCGAGGCGACGAACGTGAAGGCGGTGGTGAGGACCTCGTCGCCCGGGCCGATCCCTTCCGCGTCCATCATGATCCGCAGGGCGTCGGTGCCCGAGTTCAGGGCGATGCCGTGCTTGATCCCGTGGAGGTCGGCCAGCTCGCGTTCGATCGCGTTGTGGTTCGCGCCCAGCATGTAGGCCCCGCTCGCGACGACCTCGTGGACGGCGGCGTCGATCTCCGGGGCGAGTTCGTCGTACTGGGCCTTGATGTCGTAGAACGGGACGCGCATGCCTTCTAAGATTGTGGCCCAAAGACAAGTGAGGAGATTGGGTGCGATTCCGTCCCACTCGGACGGCCTTACTGGTAGAATTCCCTCTACCGCCATGCCCAAAGCTCCCATCGCGAGCGACCGGATCGTCGTCGTCGGCGCCCGCGAGAACAACCTCAAGAACGTCTCCGTCGAGATTCCCCGCGACCGGCTCGTGGTGATCACCGGCCTCTCGGGCTCGGGCAAGTCCAGCCTAGCCTTCGACACGATCTACGCCGAAGGCCAGCGTCGCTACGTCGAGAGCCTAAGCGCCTACGCTCGCCAGTTCCTCGGGCAGATGGACAAGCCCGACGTGGACCACATCGAAGGCCTTTCCCCGGCGGTCAGCATCGACCAGAAGAGCGCGAGCAAGAACCCGCGCTCGACCGTCGGCACCGTCACCGAGATCTACGACTACCTCCGTATCCTCTTCGCCCGCGTCGGTACGCCCTACTGCGTCAACGGGCACGGTCCGATCGAGCGCCAGTCGACGGACCAGATCGTCGAGGTTGCGGGGCACCTGCCCGAAGGCACCCGCGTCCAGGTTCTCGCGCCCGTCGTCCGGGGCCGCAAGGGCGAGTTCAAGAAGGAGCTTCAGGACGTCCAGAAGGCGGGCTACGTGCGCGTCCGGGTCGACGGCACGATGTACGAGGTCACCGACGACATCCCGATGGACCGGTACAAGAACCACACCATCGAGATCGTGGTCGATCGTCTCGTGGTCAAAGAGGGGATCGAGCGGCGATTGAGCGACTCTCTGGAGTCGGCCCTGAAGATGACGGGCGGCCTCGTCTCTCTCGCTCTTGGCTTCAAGGAAGGCACCGAGATCCCCATGCGCATCCAGGCCCTAGCAGAGCAGCAGGGGGTCGAAGACCCTTCCCAGGACTTCGACGTTCTCTTCTCGGAGTCTTACTCTTGCGCCGTCTGCGGCTATTCGTTGCCCGAGCTAGAACCGAGACTCTTCTCGTTTAACTCGCCCTTCGGCGCCTGCCCCGAATGCACCGGTTTGGGCACGAAGACGGAGTTCGACCCTCTTCTGATCGCCCCCGATCCGAAAAAGCCCTTGCGGGAGGGAGCCATCCTGCCCTTTATGTACAAATCGGGCGAGGTTAAGGATTGGTGGCCCGAAATGCTGGACGCGGTGGGCAAGAAGGTCGGCTTCGACGCCAAGAAACCCCTGGGCAGTCTCGACGCGAAAGCCCTCGACGCAGTCTGGAACGGTCTTTCCGAGCCCATCAAGGTCACGATGAAGTACTCGCGTTCCGAACGTAACTTCACGACCGAGTGGCGTGGCGTGCTTGCGATTCTTCGCAAGCGCTACGACGAGACGGAGAGCGAATGGGTGAAAGGCGACCTGGAGCAGTACATGAGCACCAAGCCTTGTCCGGTGTGCCGCGGCAAGCGCCTCAAGCCCGAGGCCCTGGCCGTCAAAGTCGCCGACCGGGACATGAGCGAGGTCACCCGCTTCTCCATCGAGGAGTCGCTCGCCTTCTTCCAGGGTCTCGCCGACAAGCTCACCGCACGTCAGCTCGCGATCGGCGAGCGCGCGGTCAAGGAGGTTCTCGAACGGCTCCGCTTCCTTACCGACGTCGGCCTGTCGTACCTGACCCTCGACCGCAACGCACGTACCCTCGCGGGCGGCGAAGCCCAGCGCATCCGTCTCGCCACGCAGATCGGCTCCGGCCTCATGGGTTGTCTCTACGTTCTCGACGAGCCGTCGATCGGCCTCCACCAGCGCGACAATCGCAAGCTCATCAACACCCTGATCCGCCTGCGCGACCTCGGCAACACCGTCCTCGTCGTCGAGCACGACGAGGAGACGATGCTCGCCGCCGACCACCTCATGGAACTCGGACCCGGCGCGGGCGAGCACGGCGGGGAGATCGTCGCCCAGGGCACGGTGAAGGAGTTCCTGAAGAGCGACGCACTTACCGCGCAGTACCTTTCCGGTCGCCGCGAGATCGAGATTCCCGAGAAGCGGCGCCAGCCCCGGACGCCACGCCCTGTCTGATCGTCGCTTCAGCGGTATACGGTCCAGCCGTCGAGCGGGTTGGTTCCGGTCCCACTCACGGCGTCGCGAAACGACGTCGCCAGGATTTGAACCGTCGTCCAGTCCGAGCCGTGCGGCCGCTCCTCACCGTTCGGAACGGCGCGTCCGACCATGACGTGGACGTCGAGCACGGGGCGACGGTCTGGAATGCGGAGAACTGCGAACCGGTCGAACCAACGCGGGGCGACTATGGGCGAGTAGTGATTTCCATACGCGAAGATCGTTCCGAACGCGGCGTTCGGCGTGATCCATCCTGGACGCTTCGCAAGAAGGCGTTGGACCCGGCGCGCGACGTCGTCGGCACGCGCCTCGCCCGTGAAAAGCCATGCCTCGTTCTCGTCCTCCCGCGCGTGGCCGACGAGCGTAAGCTCGGGGAACCGCTCGCAAAGGACGGCGACTTCGGTTCGCGGCTTCGAGACGACGAAGACGAGCGCGAGCGTCGCTCCCAGGACCAACGTCAGAAGCGCGAACCAAAGCCGCCGCTTCGGTTCTCGAACGCTCGGAGGTCGGTCCATGCCCCCTTATGCTACAAAGCGCGTGGCAAAGGACCGGGACCTTCGGCCCAGAGTCGGGCTAGCTCGCGCCCTCCGATCTCGCGGACCGCGTAGTCGCATAGCCTCAACCCGTCCGGCAAAGGCGGGGGCCCGGCGGCGGGGAGGACGAGGGCGGCGTCGCGGGGCTTGCCCGTTCGTGACCGTTCGCGATCGGTGAACGTTTCGACCACGAGCGAGCCGCCGGGAGCGAGGACGCCTGCCATCTTCGGCAGAGAAGGGAGGTAGCGGAAGGCGGTTACGAGGTCGAAGGGACCTTCAGGGAGGGTCTCCTTATCGACGTCGAGCGCTAGGAGCGTCAACGAGACGCCGTGGAGATCGGCGAGGGAACAGGCGCGGTCGAGCGCGTCGGAGAGATGGTCGATCGCCGTGACGTGCCAGCCCGCGAGGGCGAGCGCGACCGCGTCTCGTCCTGTTCCGCAACCGAGGTCGAGAGCTCGTCCGGCAGGAAGGGCCAAAGGGAGGCCGGGGCTGGGTTCCCAGAGGCGTGTGGCCTGCGGCTCGGGCGGTGCGGACACGAGGCGCGCCGGACGACCATGCGCGCTCAGCCAAGCGACCGCCTGTGAACCGCCGGGCGTGTTCGCGACGTCGACTGCCGTTCCCGGCGGCGGCAGGGCGTGCACCAAGGCGGCGATCCGTTCCACGGGAAACGTTCGGGGATCGAGAAGGCGGCTCAAAGTCTCGGCGACCCACGGTCGACACGCGACGAGTCCTGTTTCGATGGCTCTAGCGGGAAGAGGACGAACGCCATGTGGTGCAGGTGGACGTACTCGTTGCCGACCTTGAGCGCGTTGGGCTCCAGGCCGAACGACCGGAAGCCCACCCCCTCGTAGAGCCGGATCGCGGTCGGGCTCTCAGAATCGACATCCAGGACGAGGCGCTCAAGTCCCCCGAAGCCTTGCGCCTGCTCGATCAAGGCGCGCAACAGAGCGGAGCCGACGCCGAGACCCCGGGCGCTCGGGGCGACGTAGACGCCCCAGACGAGACCGACATGGCGCGACTTCGCGCTTTCGTTGCGCAGGAAGCCGACCGTTCCCACCAGAGCGTCCTCGATCCACGCTCCCAAGACGAACCGCTCTCCCTCGACGGAAGCGATCCTTTTCGCCGCTCCCTCCGTTCCCTGGAGTCGGTGGTCCTCCGGGGAGGCGCTGAAAGCACGGGGCGAGCCTTCGAGGGCTTCTAGGCGAACGTGCCAGTAAGCCGTCGCGTCGTCGGAGGTTAGGGGGCGAATCTCCATCAGCGTTCTCCGGGCAACACGATACCGCGCAGGATCGTGCGCTGGGCGAACAGGAACACGAAGAGCGTCGGCACGGCGGCGACGGTGACCGCCGCCATCATCACCGCCTTTGGGGCGGTCCCTTGGAGCTGGTAGATCCAGACGGTCAGGGTCCACATCCGCGAATCTTGAGCGACGAGGAAGGCGTACAGGAACGCCCCGTAGGCCCCCATGAAGGCGATCAGGGCTTGGTAGCCCAGGACCGGCCGGGAGAGAGGAAGCGCGACGCGGAACATGAGCGTCGTCTCTCTCGCGCCATCGATCGAGCCCGCCTCGAAAAGCTCCTGCGGCAACGAGTCGAAGAAGCCTTTTAGGAGAAACACCATGTAGCCGCTCGCCGCGCCGGGCAGGACGAGGGCGGCGAAGGTATTCAGCAGCCCCAGATCCTTGAGGAGCAGGAAGGAAGGGATCATCGCCACCTCGGCGGGGAAGGCCATCGTCGCGAGCAGGAACACGAGGATCGCCCCCGAGCCCCGCACCGGATAGCGCGACAGGGCGTAGGCGGCGAGCGGGTTGACGATCAGCGCGCTCAGGACCGCGAGGCCGCAGAAGGCGGCGGTCACCCAGACCGCGCGGCCGTTCAGGAGCACGTAATCCAGCACGTAGCGCAGGTTGCGTCCCGCGAACTCGGCGCGAAGCTCGCCCGCGTGGGCGCGGACGAAAGCGCGGTCACACGCTACCTGAGGCATGTCGCGCCCCGGCAACGCGGCGTAGCGCGTCGGAAGGGCCTCCTGTCGGAAGGTCTCAAGGTCACGAGGATCTTCAGGGAGCGCCAGATCCTCGAAAGAGGTCGCCCCTTTGCGAACCTCCATGGGCACGTCGTCGATCCGATTGCGCCACCGGCCCGCCGCCCAAACCTGGAACAGGCGGCGTGGCGTGATCGGTATCCGGAACTCCGTCGGCAAGGTCGCCTTGAACTCTCGCCATTCCCGATACTTGAGGGTGTCGGGCGGCGACCACGCCTTGCGCTCCAGGAGGTCGGCGGGCGGGTCGACGGTGCCGAAGTCGAGCGCCTCTTCGGTATACGCCCGGTTCAGACGGTCGATGTCGCCGTAGCGGCTTCGTAGCCACCCCTGATACCTCTGGCGGAGCCGGCTGGTGACCCCGTTCGAGGGCATCGCGAAGCCCGCTTTCCAGGCGTCCGGGGGCAGGGAAGCGAGGTACCGTTCGTAGCCGTCCAGTCTCGCGTTCGAATCGGTGCGCGCGTCGATCGCGCTCCGGTCACCCGCGTACTTGTCATCCAAGTACTTGGCGAGCAGCTCGTTCTCGTCGTCCAGGTAGGCGGGCACGAGGCGATTGTCGTTCTGGTCGGTCGGGCCCTTTAGGCCGGTCGAGACCATGAGGGCGAACGGCCCGAGCGTCGTCAGCGCGCCCAGCGCGAGCACGAGGTACAGGAGGGCCATCGCCAGCCGGGCCCGGGGGCGGCGCCGTCCGACCTTGCCGACGAGGGGCATGGGCCTATTATGGATGCGTCGCAGAGTCCGAAGGGTCGAACGGGACGGGCTCCTCGTCGCGGTAGGTTGTGATGCGAACAGATCCGCCGAGCGCCACGATCCTCTCGAGGAATTCGGGCTCGATCAAGATCGAACTGGAGAATTCTTCTCCTGACATTGTGAAGCCGAGATCGAACTCGCGCGTCAGGCATCGATCCCCGGCAAGGCGAAGCTCGCCCTCCAATCCCTCGACCGCCGAGAGCGGCGCTTTGATCTCGCGCTCAAGGTTTCCACTCTCCCCGGCCATCTCGAAAACGAAGGTCCAGACTCCACCTCGCGCCTCCGGCTCACCCAGGCACACGAGTCCCCTTCCCTTGAGGCGGTCAGCGAGCGGTTTCAGGTCGAACCGGGCTTTGAGGTTCAGGTCGGTGGTGATGTATCGGGCTCCCATGCGTTTCGCTCGAAGCTAACGATCCATCCGTCGATCAGGTTGCGGCGGGTGTTCGCTCGTCGCTGAGAATCCGTCCGTCCCGGAACCGTACGACCCGTGCGCAACGACGGGCGACGTCCTCTTCGTGGGTCACCATCACGAGGGTCTGCCCTTCGCGGTTCAGACCCGCGAGAAGATCGAGGATCTCCTCCGTGGTGCGCGAGTCGAGGTTGCCCGTCGGCTCGTCCGCGAGCAGCACCTTCGGCTCGTTGACGAGGGCGCGGGCGAGGGCCACGCGCTGCTGCTGACCGCCCGAAAGCTCCGTCGGCCGGTGCCGGACGCGGTCCCCAAGGCCGACGCGCTCCAGAGCCGCCTTCGCCCGCGAACGATCGCCCCCGGAGTACATCAGGGGAACCTCCACGTTCTCCAGCGCGCTCGCGCGGGGCAGGAGGTTGAAGCCCTGGAACACGAAGCCGAGGGTCTTCGCGCGGAGTTCCGCCTTTTCCCGGTCCCCTAGCCCGGCAGTGGGCCGCTCATCGATCAGAATCTCCCCCGTCGTAGGGCGGTCCAGCAGTCCGATAAGGTTCATCAAGGTCGACTTTCCCGACCCCGACGCCCCCATGATCGCCACCGATTCTCCGGCCTCGATCCGCAGATCGACCCCACGCAGCGCCTCCACCTCGCGCCCGTACCGCTTGGTGACCTCCCGGACTTCGATCATGGACTGTTTCTACGCCGTTAAGCGCGCCGCGCCGCCCGTGCGACGAGCCAAGCCGCGAGCGACTGCGCGACGGCGCCCGGTACGAACGGCAAGAAGCCCTGTGTCCAGGCGGCGTGGTGCAGAACGACCGAGAGCCACGCCGTTCCCAGCGTCAGGAGGATGAGATTCGCCGCGAAGATCGCGAGCGCGAGTCGCCATCCCTGCCACCGCTCCGCCGCCCACCCGGTAAGGGCGGCGACCGCGACGAACGACCACAGGTAGCCCGCCGTCGGGCCGAGGAGGGTAGGAAGCCCGAAGTTCAGAGAAGCGAACACGGGAAGGCCCGCCGCGCCCATCGCGAGGTAGGTCGCCTGAGCGAGGGCTCCGCGCCGCGGGCCGAGAAGCAGGCCCGACGCGAGAACCGCCGCCGTCTGAAGGGTGAACGGGACCGGGAGCGCGGGAATCGTCAACTGGGCCGCGAGCGCAGTAGCGACGGCGAGGCCCAGCACGGGCGCGAGATCGAGGGCTCGAAGGCGGGTCTGGGCGAGGATCACGGGATTAGTTGGTACCCGAAAACCCGGCGCCTACAATCTGATCGTCAGCTTGCCCGAGGTTTTGGGCTCGGTCTGCCCGCGCAGGAAGCGACCGAGGTCGTCCACGAGGGCGACGCGGGCGTTCCCCGTATTGGGACGAAGGCGCGTCTCGCCCAGACCGATCACGCACCGCTTGCCGCCGTCCAGATCCACCACGGCGATCGCACCCCCTTTCGTCAGGTCGATCGTCGTGCCCCGGTAGGTGAGCTGGTCGTCCTTTACCGTGAAACCCGCCTTCTCGCAGAGCGGGCGCATCGCGGGAAGGGTTTCCGGCGAGCCAACGATGAACCGCCCCGCCGGATCGCCCAGCGGGGCTGCCGATGCGGAGCCACCGACGCTCGTCATCCAATCCTTGTGCGCCGGATCGACGAATTTTGTCGACCGGCGAAGGATTCCTTCGATGGAGATCGGCGTCTCGTTACCCGCCAAGGGGCGCACCGCCTGCCGCCATGGATCGACGGAAACGAGTTCCGGTTTTGTCGCCGAGGGAATCAGAACCGGATGGTCGCTCCCGTCGAGCCAGACCGTCGTGAACGCCCGCTTGCCCGCCGACTCCAACATCACGGTGAGGGGCATCCGGAAGCGTGGCCCGTTCCATTTGAGATCGATCCGCGCCTGTCCGTTCGCCCAACTCGCCGTCGCGTCGAAATCGGCGTTGCCGGGGCGGCGGATCCAGTCGTCGAAGAAGCCTTTCACGTCCTTGCCCATCGCGCGGCGGACGACGATCCGCTCGAAGTCGGGCCAGTCGCCCGGTTCGCCCTTCGGCTGGGTCGCGATCCACTCCTTCATGCAGCCCACGACAAGGTCGGTGCCGAGCCACTGCTCCAGCATCCCAAGGACCTTCGAGCCCTTGCCGTAGCCCAGTGAACTCGCCACCGGCCCCGTGTCGGCGCCTGCGTCCTGGATCGCGACCTGGCCGTAGTCGTCCCCCGCGCCGCCTTCCGAGGCGAACGCGAGGCGGCTCTCCTTCCGATCGCCCAGAGGGTTCTCCCGATGGAACAGCCCGTCGCTGAATACCGCGAAGCTCTCGTTCCAGAAAGAGCCCAGGTAGGTGTTGTTGATCATGCCCCCCCACCAAGTGTGGGCCGGCTCGTGCGCGTCCTCGCCCCAGAGACCGCCGTACGTCGCGTAGGAGTAAGCCTCCAGGGCGCCGCCGCCGTACTGGGGTGAGTCCAAGGCCCCGTAGCCGTTAAAGGGCGACGCGCCGAAACTCGCGCCGTAGAACTCGACGATGGCGGCGTAGGTCTCCGCCTGTGCCCTCATCCGGGCCTCGTCGAGTCGGGGGCTCCAGGCGGTGTACTTCCGTCCGTGGATCGTCTCTTCAACCGTCTTGTACGGTCCCGAAGAGACGCTGTAGTACACCACCGGCAGGTCCATACGGAACTTGGTGACCCGCTCCGTCGCTCCCACCTCATCGGACTCCCGCGTTCCCTGACCCACCGTGGTCCACGCTTTGGGCGCATGGACGGTAATGCCGTAGGGCGCGGGATGGCGCGCGATCATGGGATACCAGTAGTCGTTGACGAGCGTCGCCTCGCGGTCGGAGATCGAGCCCGCGTACTGAGGCAGGTCCACCGTCCCCGCGTAGTGGACGGTCAGAGCCTTCGGCCCTTTTTTGAGGAGGACCACGCCGCCCGCTTGGGTGAACGGCGTCTTCGCGCCCTTCTCGTCCTCGACCGCGCTTACCCGATAGGCGGGCGACATCCGCAGCACGAACGAGCCCGTTCCGGTCGTGGCGAGGGCGATCCGGTCGACGACCTCCGCTCGCTTCTCAGGAACTCGGAGCCGGACATCGAGTTCGTGTCGCACGATCCGTACGCCCAGGTCGTCGCGCTCAGGCACGAAGGCGAGTCGGTCTCCAACGCGGCGGAGCAGAATCTCGCCCACGTCCTCGCTCGTCAGAGGCGTGCTCACCACGACGTACTCCTGCCCGAGGGGGTAGGCGCGCCAGCCGAACTTGCCGACGTCGTAGGCGCCGCCCGAGCGCAGCACGGCAAAGGGATCGCGCGTCTCCGGCGGAAGGGGGGCGAGAAGGGCGCTCAGCCCCGCGACGTCCTTCGCGCGCGCCAGCCGGTCGATCGAGTCGACGCTCGGGGGCGCGAAAAGGGCGAGGTGGAGCATAGGCTAGGATAGCCGAAAACGGCGAGGCGCGGAACCCGACGGGGTCCGCGCCTCAACGATGCCTCTCGCCTTCTCAGCGGGCGCGGCGGCGGCGCGACTTACCGAGGATGCCAAGGCCGAACACGGCCAGCGCGCCCGGCGCGGGAACCGCGTTGACCTGCGCGCTCAGGGGCGTGGAGTCGTTGAAGAAGGTGTCCTGGCCGATCCCGACCATGAACTCGACGTTGCTGCCCGCCGTAAGGTAGAGCGAGCCGCTGTAGGACTGGTCCGTCGCGGTGTTCAGCGCGCTGAACACCGTCGCGCCGTTCACGCGGACGTAGGTGTCGACGTTGCCGTAGGGGCCCGCCGCGCTGCTGTCGCCCGCACCGAAGAGGGCCGAGACGGAATAGAGGCCCGTCTTGGCGATGGAGTAGCGCGCGACGGCGACCTCACCGGCCCGACCGCCGTGGAGACCGGCCGAGGGCGACGGAAAGCCGTGGACCGTGTTACCGGTCGTGTTCTTGAAGGCGGCCGGAACCAGATACACCTCGTTCGTCGGGTCGTACCAGCGAGCCAGCCCGTCTGGAGCGGGATTCTGATAGGTGGAGAACGTGGTGAAGGTGGACAGGCTGGCGTTGGTGTAGTAGCCGAGCAGCCACCCGTTCGAGCCGTCGTTGACGGTCGTCGAGAAATCGCCGAAGAAGTCGGCCGCTTGGGCGCCGACCACGGAGGTGGTGAGGACGAGGGTGGTAAAAGCGAGTTTGCGCAGGCTCATGGGCGTTCACGTCTGCCCCACGTTGGGCAAGAACGCAGGGAGTCTAACACGTTCTAGAAACGAAACTCCAAAAAACCATCGTGTAAATTTGCTAGATTAACCCTTGTAAAGGTCAAAGTGCCTGGACGAACGCGATCACCCGACTCGCGTACGCCTTTGGGTCGGCGGCGTAGGTGCGCGAGTGCTCCGCGCCCTCGATCCGCCAAAGAGGGCACCCGGCGGCTTGGGCGAGCCGCTCGCCGTTCGAGGGCACGATTAAGGTGTCGCCCGTGCCCTGGATCACCAGCGCGGGGCGTCCCCGCCACGCCCGCGCCGCATCGATCGGTCGAATCGATGCCGGGTCGATGCCGCTTATCGCCCGTGCGAACCAGACCACAGGACGCAGGACGATCCTCCCGGCGGCGGCTTTACGCCCCAGAAACGACTCCATCGCCCCGTCGAACCGCGCGAAGGCGGCATCGGTGACGATACCGTCGAACGCCTTAGGGTCCTCTCCGCTAGCGAGCCAAGTCGCCGCCCCGCCGAGGGAGAGGCCCTCACCGACGACCTTCTTCGCGCCGTGTGCCCGTGCCCAAGCGGCGCAGGCGATAAGGGTCGTCGCCTCCTCCTTGCCGAAGGTCACGCCGGGCTGGGGGCTCGCCTCCTGGCCCGGCATCGCGGGGGCGACCGCGTCGATCCCCGCCGCTTCGAGCCGGAGCATTAAGTCGCCCCAGGTGGCCCGGCTACCCCCGAAGCCATGAGCGAGGACCACCACCGCCTTCGAGGGCTTGCCCTCCGCCAGTCCCCGCGTTATCCAGACGGGCACCGTCCCGACCCTGCCCTCACGTAGACCCGCAGGCTTCGTCGGCAGGACGCGGAGCGGGTGGATGAAGCGGTTCGCGAGGTAGGCACAGAGAACGAGATGAGCGACCAAAAGGCCGCCGGCGAACTGGGCGAGACTTCGCAGAGCCCGCTTTTTGCGGGTGGTCTTCGGCGCGTTCGTCAAGAGGCGGTTTTCCCTAACGTCGTATCGTCGGCTAGAAGGCGAAGGACGAAGGCGACGACGTGCGCCGCGTAGCCGTTGGGATCGGTCGGGTAGTCCTCAGCGTGGCCCGCACCCTCGACGAACCACAGGGGACAGTCTGCCGCGGTGGCCAAGCGCTCGCCGTGCGAGGGCAGGATGAGCTCGTCCGCCGTACCCTGGATCACGAGGGCAGGACGGCCCCGCCATTTCGCCGCCGCGTCCACCGGGCGGATCGCCTGGGGATCGACCCCGCTCATCATGCGGGCGAACCACACCACCGGTCGCAGCAGGGTCGCCCCGCCGGGCAGCGGGAGTTTGTACGACAGGAGCCGGTCCATCGCCTCGTCGAACTGCGCGAACGCCGCGTCGGAGATCACGCCGTCGAGCGCGTCCGGCGCCTCCGCGCTGGCGAGCCACACGGCGGCCCCGCCGAGCGAGACCCCCAACCCGACGACCTTTTCCGCCCCCTGGGCGCGAGCCCACGCGGCGCAGTCCAAAACCGTCCGCGCCTCTTTGGGCCCGAAGCCGACCGTCGGCTCGGGATTCGCGTTCTGACCCGGCATCGAAGGCGCGATCGCGTCGAAACCCACCTGCTGGAGATCGTCGATCAGGCCGTTCCAGGTCGCTCGTCGTCCGCCGTAGCCGTGCGCGAGCACGAAGACCACGCGAGAAGGGTGGCCTTCTGCCAATCCTGGGGTGGCCCACACCGGGATTTCGCCCACCGTCGTCTCGACCACCCCTTCGGGGGCGTCGTACGCTTGGCGCGGCGGATGGAGGTAGGTCCACGCGAGCCGCCCGCACACGGCGAGGTAGACGGCGGGAACGCCGATCAGGACGGGGACCACGGCTTCAGGTTAGCGCCCGCGCCGGTCTCACCGGGTCCCGATTTTCACCCGCCCTCTCGCAACGACCACGCGCCCCCCGCGATCGACACGATCCCGGCTAGCGTTCGGACGTGGTTCCAGAACGTCCAAGCGCTGGCGTACGCCCGCCATGTCTCCGCATCGAGCGAGGTCGCCCGTGCGAGCGCGTCGTTGAGCGGAACGTTCCTCAGGAGCGTCATCCCGAAGGTTCCGATCAGGTACACCACGCCGCTCCCGATAAGGAGCGGGTTCCACCGCCCGTCGCTCAGCCCGTCGACAAGGGGAAGGGCAACCGCCAAGATCACCGAGACGAGGAAAACCGCCATAAAGGGCGAACCAAGGATCGTGGCGTTGATCGATCGCATCGCGCGCACCGCCTCCCCCGGGCCCAGGCGGTCGAGCGCGGCCATGACGAAGGTGGAGAAGGCGAAGAACGTTCCCACCGCCAGCCCTTGCGTAAGCAGGGCGGCGACCGTCAGTCCCTTCATGCGTCCCTTCCCTCCATGGAGAGAAGTGTGCGTCCATCCGATGGGCCAGTACGGTTTCGCAGGATTCCCAGGGACCTTCGGCCTATCGCCTCCTCTACGGCGTGGGATACTCGGTCCCCAAGCGAGACTTCCGCCATGAACGCCCTCCAGGCCCGCCGCACGAACCTCTATTGTCCGTCCCCACCCGTGCGTCTGGACGGAGCCCCCGCCGCGTAGGAAACCTTTCCCGCGTCCCCCAAAGGCCCCTTCCAGACGGAAGGGGCCTTTTCTCCTTTGGAGGCGCGCCGACGTTGGAGAGTCGGGCCGGTCTGTAAAACCGGCGGCACCGCCTGAGAGGGTTCGAATCCCTCAGCCTCCACCAGAACTCCAAACCCTCCTCAAAGGAGGGTTTGGGCGTAGCTCAGCTTGGTAGAGCGCGTGCTTTGGAAGCATGAGGCCGCCGGTTCGAATCCTGTCGCCCGGACTCCCCAATCGTCGCGGGGTCGGACTTTTCTCCACCACCTTACTTTTACGGTAGGATCGCTCGTAGGACGAGACGCCATGTCGAATCCTCTGCCGCTCCTGCTTTTCCTCCTTCTAGCCGGCGCGGGATGGCCGATCGCTCATCCCAGCCTCGATTCGGGGGTGAGCCTTCTCATCTACGCCGGGTGGCTCTTCGTTTCGATGATCGTCGCGGGAGGCGTCCGCATCGCCGCGCAGTGGGAAAAGGCGCTGGTGTTCCGACTGGGCCGCTTCCAGGGCCTCAAAGGGCCGGGACCGTTTCTTATCCTGCCCTTCTTCGACACCATCCGCATGATCGACACCCGCATCCTGACCCTCGATATTCCCCGCCAAGAGGCCATCACCCAAGACAACGTGCCCGTTACCCTCGACGGGGTGATCTTCCTGCGCGTCGACAACCCCGCCGATGCGGTGATCCGCGTCCAGAACTTCGAGCACGCTATCCGCCAGTACGCCCAGACCGCCTTGCGCGACGTGGTCGGTGCCGAGACCTTGGACAGCATCCTCGCCGACCGGGAGACTCTCGGCAAACGGATCGAGGCGATGGTCGAGTCGGAGATCGACGGCTGGGGCCTCCAGGTCGCGGCGATCCGCATCCAGGACATCCTGATCCCGGAGGACCTGAAGGGCGTCATGAGCCGCCAAGCCGCAGCCGAGCGCGAGAAGCGGGCCAACATCACCAAGAGCGAAGGCGACCGCGAGGCCGCCGCGAATCTCGCGAGCGCCGCGAGCACGATGGCGTCCTCTCCCGGCGCGCTTCAGCTCCGAACGCTCCAGACCCTCGATACCCTGGGCGGGTCGGCGAGCAACACCGTCGTTCTGGCCCTTCCGATCGACGTCATGACGGCGCTGCAGAGTCTGCCGAAACTCGCGGAGGCCCTTGCTCCGAAGCCGACTCCGTAGGAGCAGACCCTCCCGGGCAAGCGGTCGGGGCCGTCGCCGAACCTACGGCAAGATTCGCAGCTTGGCGGGAGCACCCGCTTCGGCGTTGGGAGCGACCCACACCGTCAGCTCACCGGGTTCGACCTTCCGTTTCATGTCCAAGCCGGTGAAAGCGAGGTCGGCGCCCCGAAGGACGAACCGCACGCGGCGCGACTCGCCCGGGGCGATCCTCAGCCGCTCGTAGCCTTTCAGCTCTCGGATCGGGCGGGCGACGCTCGTGCCGCGCTGAGCGACGTAGAGCTGCGCGGTCTCGATTCCGGCGCTTGCGCCCACGTTGGCGACGACCGCCTCGACTTCGATCGTCTTGCCCTTCGCCAGGTCGGCGGCGCGAATCGACTTCGTGAGGATCTTGGGCGCGGAGTAGGTGAACCTGGTGTAGGTCAGTCCGTGCCCGAAAGGGAAGAGCGGCGTGATCAACTCGTCCAGGTAGCCCGAGGTGAAGCGCTCCGCGATGGCGTCGGTGCGGGCGGGGCGGCCCGTGTTCAGGCGGTTGTAGTAGAGCGGCTCCTGGCCCACCGCGCGGGGGAAGCTCGTGGTAAGGCGGCCCGAGGGCGCGACGTCGCCGTAGAGGGTGTGGACGAGGGCGGGACCTGCCTGAACGCCGGGAAACCAGGCTTCCAGCATCGCAGAGACGTGGGCCGACTCCCAAGGGAGCGCCAGCGGGCGGCCGTTGAAGAGGACGAGCACGACGGGCTTACCCGTCGCGACGACCGCCTCCAGCAGCTTGCGCTGGTTGCCCGGAAGGTCCAGACGGGTGCGGGAGAAGGCCTCGCCCGACATGAAGCGGCTCTCGCCTAGGGCCATCACCGCCACGTCCGCCTTCTGAGCGGCGGCGACCGCCTCTGCGAAGCCCGCCTCGGACTCCGTCTGGATCTCGGTGCCCTTGGCGTAGAGCAGGCCGCCCTTCAGGCGCTCGGCCATCGCGCTCCGCAGGCTCGTCACGTCCTCCTTGCGACCCCGGACGGCCCACTCGCCGAGCATGTCGTCCGCGCTGTCCGCGAGGGGACCGATCAGGGCGACGCGCCGACCCGGCGTGAGCGGAAGGACGGCGCCCTCGTTCTTGAGCAGGACGAACGACCGCTCGGCGGCCTCGCGGGCCACGGCCAAGTGACCCGGCGACAGCATCTCTCGCGCCGCCCGGCTCTCGTCGGCGTAGGGGCGCTCGAAGAGGCCGAGGGCGAACTTGACCCGTAGGACGCGCCGGGTCGCCTCATCGACGGTCCCTTGCTTGACCCGGCCCTTCTTGACGAGGCCGACGAGCTTCGAGGCGTAGGCGTTGGCGGCCATGTCCATGTCGACCCCAGCGTTGAGGCCCTTCTCGGCGGCCTCCTCGGCGTCGAGGGCGATCCCATGGGGGATCAGTTCCCCGATAGAGTTCCAGTCGCTGACCACGAAGCCCCGGAAGCCCCACTCGCCCCGCAGGACGTCCGTCAGCGTGTAGCGGTTCGCGGAGGCGGGCACGCCGCCGACGGTGTTGAAGGCGCTCATCAGGGTGCCGACGCCCGCGTCGACGGCGGCCTTGAAGGGCGGCAGGTAGACGTCTCGCAGAACTCGGTCGGAAAGATCGACGGTGTTGTAGTCGCGCCCCGCCTCCGCCGCGCCGTACGCGACGTAGTGCTTGGCGCAGGCGACGATCGCGGTGGGATCGCTCAGATCGCGCGTCTGGTACCCGCGCACGTAGGCGGCGGCGACCCGGCCTCCGAGCCACGGATCCTCGCCCGCGCCTTCCATGATGCGGCCCCAACGGGCGTCGCGGGCGACGTCGACCATCGGGGAGAAGGTCCAGCGGACCCCATCGGCGCTCGCCTCGACGGCAGCGACGCGGGCCGTTCGCTCGATCAAACCCTCGTCCCAGGTGGCGGAGAGCCCGAGCGGCACCGGGAACACCGTACGATGGCCGTGGATCACGTCGAGCCCGAAGATCAGGGGGATCTTCAGGCGACTTCCCTCCACCGCCACGCGCTGGAGGGCGTTGACCTCTTTGGCTCCGGTGAGGTTCAGCACCGAGCCCATCCCGCCCTTGGCGACGAGGGCCTTCTGATCGACCTGGGCTCCTTCAGGACCGGTCGCGGAGCCGTCGGAGAATTGCACGAGCTGGCCGATCTTCTCCTCCAAGGTCATCCGCTTCAGAAGCGACTCGACACGGGCGTCGATCGCCTTGGAATCGAAAGGGGCGAGAGCGAGCAGGGAAAGGAGCGGCATCATCGGCTCCTTTCAAGCTACCCGGAAGGGTCGTCCTCTCCGGCCCAACCCCCCTTCCGTTTGGAAACGACCCCAACGGAGTGGAGGGAGAGGACTTTATCAGGCTTTCGCCGTGAGTAGGTCTTCGATCTTGATGGGCAGATCGCGCACGCGAACGCCCGTCGCGTGGTAGACCGCGTTGCTCAGAGCCGCCGCCACGCCCGCGAGACCGATCTCACCCACGCCGCGCAGGCCCAGCTCGTTCACTTCCAGGTCCGGGTGGTCGAGGAAGTGGACCTCGACCTTCGGCGCGTCGGCGTTGACGGCCATCACGTAATCGGCGAAGTTCCGATTGATCGGCGCGCCGTTGCGGTGGTCGTACAAGGTCTCCTCGAACAACCCCATCCCGATGCCCATGACCGCTGCCCCCGCGATCTGATTGGTCGCGGTCTTCGGGTTCACGATCCGGCCCGCGTCGATCACCGTCACGATGCGCGGCACCCGCAGGCGGGCGGTCGCGTAATCCCAGCTCACCTCGACGAACTGGACGCCATAGGAGTGGCGCGAAACCTTGGGCGCGCCGCCGAAGGTGCCTTCCGACTTGCCACTGCCGGAGGCCGCCTGGATGTTCGATTTTCGAAGGATCGCCTCGAAGGGCATGCCTCCCGACGCCGGTTGGCCCTTGAGGTGGATCCTCCCTTCGGTATAAGCCAGCTCCTCGGCCTTCTTGCCCGAGAACGGCGTATCCTTCGTGGCGGTCGCGATGTCGTAGAGCTTCTTGACCGCCGCGTCCGCAGCCTGGAAGATAGCGGGCACGAGCGAACCGGTCGCCATCGAGCCGCCGTTGAGCGGACCGGGCGGCAGGTTCGTGTCGCCCAGGACAGGCTCGATCCGCTTAGGGTCGAGGCCCAGGCGCTCACCCGAGATCTGCGCCATCATGGTGTAGGTGCCGGTTCCGATGTCCTGGGTGCCGGAGGCGACCCGAACCGTGCCGTCGTGGCGCATGTCGACGACCACCTCGGCGGGAATGCGCTCCGCGATCCAGCCGCACACCGCCACGCCCCAACCGAGGGTGAGGCCGTCCTGCTTCATCGAGCCGACCTCCGGCGTGCGGCGATCCCAGCCGAACGCCTTTTTGCCGACCTCGTAGCACTCCAAAAGGTGGCGCGACGAGAACGGGATGTTCTTGCCCTCGTCGATCTTCGGCTCGTTCAGGATCCGAAGCTGGATCGGGTCCATCTTCAGCGCGATCGCCAACTCGTCCATCGCGGTCTCGGTGGCGAAGAGGCCGGGAACGGCCCCGGGTCCGCGCATCGAGGTGGGATTGCCGATGTTTCGGCGCGCCATCCCCTTGGTCACCCGCAGGTTGGGGCAACTGTACAGATAGCTCGTCGCCTCGCCGCAGTCCTCTTCGTAATCGTCGAGGATCGAGGTCGCATTGACGTAGTCGTGCTGGATGGAGGCGAGCTTTCCGCTCGAGGTGGCGGCTAGGCGGACCCGTTGCTGGGTCGGAGGCCGGTGGCCCGCCGTTTGGAACACCGCCTGCCGACTCAGGACCAGCTTCACCGGACGGTTGAGGTCTCGTGCCGCCGCCGCCGCGAGGGGGCTGAAGGTCCAGGGCCACAGCTTGCCGCCAAAACCCGAGCCGAGATACTTGGTCACGACCCGGACCTTCTCGTTGCCCACGCCGAGCTGCTGGGCGAGCACGTTCCGGTGGTTCACCACCGCCTGCGACGTCTCGTAGAGCAGGATCGAGTCGCCGTCCGGGACGGCGACCGTGCCGTGGAGCTCGATCGCGCTGTGGGTCTCACGCGGGGTCGTGTAGACGTGGTCGGTCCTGACCGTGGCCGCGTCGAACGCCTTCGCGGCATCGCCGCGCTCGCTTTCGACCTGCGGCTTGCCTTCGGGTTCCATCTCTTGCTCCACGTTAGGCTTTTCCGCACGGTAGATCGCCTTGACCGCCCGCGCGGCGGCCTGCGCCTGCTCGAAGGTGTCCGCGACCGCGAGAGCGACGTACTGGCCGTGGTAGCGGATCACATCGTCCTCGAACGGCGGACGATGTTCGTCGACGTGGGTGGAGAAGCCGGGATCGGGCGCCGGGCGGAACAGCTTCGGCAGGTTCTCGCGTTGGTAGATCTTCTGGACGCCGGGCATCCTTTCGGCCGCGGAGACGTCGAGCTTCGCCAGCGTTCCTTTGGCGATCGTCGCGCCGACCGGGACGGCGTAGAGCATTCCCGGAAAGTGGCGGTCCGAAGCGTAGTCCGCGACGCCGGTCGTCTTGAGCGGCCCCTCGACGCGGGGGATGGTGGTTCCGACGGTCTTCATGCTTTCTCCTGGGCGGAAGGGGTGGTGGCGAGGGTCAGGGCCTGGATGAGGCAGCGGCGGCCGAGTTCGACCTTGAAGGCGTTGCCCTCGTGCGGCGTGGCCCCGCGGAAGGTGGCCTCGCCGGCCTTTTGGAAGAGATCAGGAGAGGGCGCCTGCCCTTTGAGGATCGCCTCCGCCTCCTTCGCGCGCCAGGGGATCGAACCGACGCCGCCCATGGCGAGCCGCACGTCGTCCATGCGCCCGTCTTTCATCGTCACGATGGCGGCGGTCGAGGCGAGGGCGAACTCGTAGGAAGCGCGGTCGCGCAGCTTCAGGTACAGAGACTTCGTACCTTGCGGGAGCGGCGGAAGCGAGACGTGGGTGACCAGCTCGCCCTTGCCGAGTGCCGTCTCGATGTGGGGCGTGTCGCCGGGAAGCCGGTAGAACTCGCCGATGGGAATCGTGCGTTGGCCCTTCGGTCCCTGGATGTGGACCGTGGCTCCGAGCGCCATCAGGGCCACGTTCTGGTCAGAGGGGTTGCTCGCGATGCACTTTTCGCTCACGCCCAAGATCGCGAGGTTCTTGTGGTAGCCCTCGATCGCGGAGCAGCCGGAGCCCGGCTCGCGCTTGTTGCACGGCATGTCGACGTCGCGAAAGTAGACGCAACGAGTGCGCTGGAGCAGATTGCCCGCCGTGCTCGCCATGTTGCGGATCTGACCGGAGGCGCCTTGAAGGATCGCCTGCGACAGGACCGGGTAGCCCTTGAACACCTCGGGGTGATGGGCCACAGCCGCGTTTCGGGCCACCGCTCCGATCTTGAGCCCGCCGTCCGAAGTCCGTTCGATCCCTTCGAGCGGTAGGCCGCTGACGTCGACGAGCGCCTCGGGCCGCTCGACATCGAGCTTCATCAGGTCGTAGAGCCCCGTGCCGCCCGCGAGGAACCGGCCTTCCCGGCCGACCGCATCCTTTACGCTCTCCGCCTTGGCGTAGGTGAAGAGGGTCACGCTTTGCGGACCTCCTGGATAGCGTCGACGATGTTCGCGTAGGCGCCGCACCGGCAGATATTGCCGCTCATCGCCTCCTTGACGTCCGTATCCTCGGCGCCGACGGGCTCCTTCATGAGTGCGACCGCCGACATGATCTGCCCGGACGTGCAATAGCCGCACTGGTAGCCGTCGTGCTCGACGAACGCCGCCTGCATGGGGTGCATCTTCTGCGGGGTACCGAGCCCCTCGATGGTCGTGATCTCGTGGCCTTGGCTGGCAAGGGCGAGGGAAAGGCAGGAAAGGACCCGCTTGCCATCGACGTGGACGGTGCAGGCGCCGCACTGGCCGTGGTCGCACCCCTTCTTCGTGCCCGTGAGGTGCAGGCTTTCGCGCAGGGTGTCGAGCAACGAGGCGCGCGGATCGATCGTGGTTCGCACCGTTTTGCCGTTCACCTTCAGGGCGAAGGGCACGAGGGTGGTCGGCGCCGAGACGTGCGTGGCCTCTTCGACCAAGGATCCGGAAGGGGCCGTCGGCGCGACCGTGCCGGACTTGTCGGTGGGCGCCTCCGCAAGGGCGAACGGCCCGAGCGAGGCGGCGAGGCCGGCGGCTCCAAGGTGGGTGAGCAACGCGCGCCGGGTGGTGGAGGGGGTTTGTCCCTCGTCGGGAAGATCTTGTGGCATGGAGAAATCGCCTCGACCCCGTAAGAGGAGAGTGAGGGACGACGGTACTACGAAATCGATAGCGCCGCCGTTTCTTCGCTCAAGGCCCGGCCAGTTCGCGAAGGGCGCTCTGTCGCTCGCGCTTCGCCCATTCGACCTTCAGCCTTTGCCCCGTTTCGAGCGCGAGGTTTGCGGGACGGTCGCCGTGAGGCGGCCGCTCGGTCAGGACGAAGAGGACGTCGTCTCCGACCGAAGCCGCGAGATCGGCGCGGTAGTAGACGTCGGCGTAGCCGTTGCCGACGATCTCGCCCGCGATCCGAACGTCGGGCCTCTCCTCTTCGAGCAAGGCTTCCTCCCTCAGGAGAGCCTCTTTCAGTAGGTTGACGAAGACGGGGTTCGGGTAGTCCTGCCGAACGTTGAGGGCGACACGAACACCAGCGAGGGGACTTGGGGCGGCGAGCGGGTTGAGGCCTTCCTGCACAGAAGGCCGCCGCTCCAGAACCGTCAGCCGCTCGCTTAGGACGCGCAGCCGCCCCGCCAGAGCCAAGGAGGCTCCGAGGCTCAAGGCCGCGAGAAGGAGGGCGAGAAGGATCATGCCATCTCCGGAGAGGTCTTACGCTACCTTCTCGCCCCCCATCCCTTTCATCACCTTCTCGAGGAACGCCTTCGCCTCCGGACCCATCTCCGCGTCCTCCTCTTTCGACACGTCGGTGAGACCGAGCTTGTCGGTGAGGAGGAGGGTCAGCATCTGGGTGAGCGGGCTTTCAGAACCGTTCTCGCCCGTTCCGCCACCGAGCGTCACGACGCTGTGGGGGACCAGCGGATGCTTGGTGTCCTTCAGGGCGTCGGCGATCTGGCCGATCATCTTCTGCTTGACCATGATGCTGGACGAGCCGTACGCCTTGCGAACCTCGCGGATGCCCAGCGCCTCGGCGATCTGGACCCGCGCCTTGCTCTCCGCCTCCGCGTTGGAGAGGAGCACCGTGCGCTCCGAGTCGGCCTTGGCGCGCAGGACGGTCTGATGGGCCTCGGCCTCGGCGCGCAGGATCGTCTGCCGCGCGTCGGCCTCCGCGATGGTGATGTTGCGGCGGGCGTCCTTCTCCGCGCGCTGGGCGGCGGCATCGGCCTGGTTGACCTCGATCGCGATCTGCACCTTTGAATCCGAAAGGTCGGTCTGGCGGCTGGCGATCGCCTTCGCCTCGTTCAGGGAGCGTAAACCCGCTTGGGCCTCTTCCTGCTTCTTGTAGGTCTCGCTCTGCTCGACCGCCACCTGTCGCTCGCGCAGCTGGACGAGGATAGTCTCGATCTGCGAGTCTCCCACGCGGGAGTGCGGCGTGCCGATCAGCACCTCTTGGAGACCGAGGTCGTAGTCCGCGAATCGGGTTCTCATATCGCCCGAGGCGATGCTCTGGATCTCGCTACGCTCTTGGATGAGCTCGATCAGGGTGCGCTGCTGGCCTTGGTTCTTGAAGTAGCTGGAGACGAGCGGGTCGAGGCTCTGCTCGATCAGGTTCTTGACCGAACCGAAGCGCTGCACCACGTGGGGCGCCTTGCGGTAGTCGATGTTGATCACCACGCTCAGGGGCAGCTCCGGCTCGAAGGCGTCCTTCGTGATCAACCCGATCTCCCGTAGAGAGGCATCCAGCTTGTGCGCGCCGTTGTCGGTGGCGATCCACTTGAGAATAATATTCGTAGTGGGCACCATGATCACTTCGCCCGCGTATGGGTTAAAGGCGTACTTTCCCGGCAGAAGCGCTTCGTCCCAGATGCCGCGACCGCCCTTTCGGCAAAGCTCGCCGTGCCGGAACGCGTCGCCCGACACGTCCTCGCCGCGCTCGCCGTAGTAGCTGACCACGACGCCGACCTCGCCCACCTGGACGTGGGTCTTGGGTTTCAGTTCGATGCTTGCGAACAGCCGGTTGATCCAGTAGGTGCCCTCGGAGAGCACCTGGTATTGACGACCCCGAAAACCGCCCGCCCGGAGGAACGCCTGCGGGTCTTGGAAGTTGTTGTGGTAGTTCGCGTCGGTGCGGCTGTCGCCCACGGTGGGCGCGATGATGTCGCCTTGGCGGAGCGAGGGGCCGTCCTGCACCGTCACGATGCCGATCTGGTCGTTCGCGCCGTCGATCACGACGGGCGAGAAGCCGTTCTGCTTCGCGATCTGCTCAGCGATGTTGGCGATGGCCGCCGCCTCGTCCTTGCCGCCGATCGGGAGGTAGTAGATCTCCTTCGGGCCGCAGATCACGACGAACTGGGCGAGGTTGATGGCGTAGGTGCCTTCACGCAAGATGGCGCGCTGAGGGCCTTGCTGGCCCCCTGCCTGAAGCCAAGCGCGCACGTCGGTGAAGTCGGCGGCGACGACTCGTCCGAGGGTCTGGCCCGCCTCGACGGCTTCGTGGCCATCGTCGGTGGTGCGTCCGAGCGGCTGGCCGTCGCGGGCGAAGACGTAGCCGATCTGTCCGCGATGGATCGTGACGAGCGGCACCCGGTGGACCTTGTACTGCAGGCCGCGCCGCCAGTGGAGGCCGCCGCGTAGGACCTCGGGCTGGAAGCCCGCCTCATCCTTGAGGGCGACGATATGGTTATGGACGTGGCCACCCCACGTCTTTTCGACGATTCCGACCTCCGTGTTCCCGATGAGGCGTGGGCCGAGGATGAACTTGACGATCAGGGGAACCGCGATCAGGAAGATCACGACCAGAACGATGAGGGTAACGGCCAGCGTAGGCACTTTCTATAGGCTCCTTTCCACCGAAAGGAAGGGTCGCCGGTCCTTGCGCCCGGACCGCGGGCTTGGAGAAGGGAAATCGTCCACTTCGGTTGTAAGGGAGTATGGTTTCGCGCCCGCAGGGCGAGGTAGGCCCATGGCCCTACGCCGTCAAAGCCCAGGTTTACAAACGGGAAGAGGCTTTTGGAAATCACAGCGGGGAGCCGAGCCGCCTTCTCGATGAACACAGCCGTTACCAAAACGACGGTCCTGTTCCATGTGAAACAGAACCGCCGGGGTCGTTAGCGTCGATCGTGTTCCGCGCTAGCGCGGACGCCGCGTTCGAGAACGCGGTAAGCGGCGGCGCCGAGCGCGATGGCCGCGATGGTTGTAAGCATGCGGTTACCTCCTGTATGGGGCCGGACCGCCGTGTCCGATCTTAACGTGTCCCGACTACGCGGTCGGGACACACCCTTATTGAACCTTTTCGGGGGCTAAGGTTCGACCCATTAGTCCCGTAGGCGAGAATCTTAGAGATTTTTAACTAAACCTCGCGATGGATCACGTAGTGAGCCACCGTGCGGAGGAGCTCGCGGGCCGGAGTGTCGGGAAGCGCCTCAAGGGCCTTCAGGGCATCTCGCACGTGATCCTCAGCCATCGCCTCCGCTTCCGCGAAAGCCCCCCGGGTCTGCATCCAATCCGCGAACATCCGCAACTCGTCGTCGCTCACGCCGCCCCCGAACTTCGTTCGGACCGTCTGTGCCTCGGGTTCGCTGAGCCGCTCGCGCAGGAGAATCAGCGGGAGGGTCGCCTGCCCTTCACGGAAGTCGGTGGCGAGGGGCTTGCCGGTCTTGCGGCCGTCGCCTCGGTAGTCGAGGAGGTCGTCCACGATCTGAAACGCGAGCCCAACGTGATACCCGTAGGCTTTCAGCGCGTCTCGCTCAGGTTTCGTGGCTTCGGCTACGATGGCTCCCGACTCACAACACGCCTCGATCAGGCTGGCGGTCTTACGGCGAAGGATATCGAAGTGGTCATCGATACTAAGGTTGAACAGGCCACGGACTTCCACTTCCCGGACCTCGCCCTCCGCCATGTCGATCACGGCGGCGGAGACGGTGCGGATCAGGTCGAGGTCGCCGTCTTCCGCGAGCAGGCTCATCGCCCGCGCGAGGAGCACGTCGCCCGAAAGGATGCTTGCCGTGTTGCCCACCTCGGCGGCGGCGGTCGGCTTTCCGCGCCGGGTGGCGGCGTGGTCGATCACGTCGTCGTGGATGAGGGTCGCCATGTGGATCATCTCCAGTCCGGCCCCGAGGCGGCGGGTCCGCTCCGGATCGTACGGACGACCGATGGCGCGAGCGGCGAGGGCGACGAAGGCCGGGCGCAGGCGCTTGCCACCGGCGGTGAGGGTGAGCGAGCCGACGCGATCCACGAGGCTCACCCCGCTCCGCACGCGGCGGGCGAGTTCTTCCTCCACGAGGGCGACCTCGCGTCCGATAGCGTCGAGCATCTCGGGCCGGATTTGGCCCTGGGTGAGCGTGGCGAAGGCTTGGGCGGTCATGGTTTTCGTCCCCAATGGACGCAGAGGTTGCCGAGCATCAGGTCGCGATAGGCGACGTCGACGAAGCCGGCCCGCTCCATTGCGGCGGCGAGCGTTTCACGTGAAGCAAAACGCAGGGTGGACTCAGGAAGGTAGGCGTAGGCCTCGTCGCTGAGCCTCAAAAGCTTTCCGAGGAAGGGAAGGGCGCGCCTGAGCGCGAACTCCGCGGTCCAACGAACGAGAGGATTGCGCGGGCGGGCCATGTCGAGGCTGACGAACCGCCCTCTGGGCTTGAGGACCCGCGCGGCCTCCGTAAGAGCCGCGTCGAGGTTCGGCACGTTGCGTAGGCCCCAACCCACCGATACTGCGTCGAACGCCCCTGAAGCGACGGGAAGGCGGCAGGCGTCGCCGAGAGCGAGCGCCGAGGCTCCCAACTTTTCCTGGGCGCCTTCGAGCATCGGCAGACAGAAATCGACGCCGAACACCCGCCCGGAAGACCCCACCGCTCCCCGAAGAGGGATCATGAAATCGCCGGTGCCGCAACAAACGTCCAAGGCACGATCCCCCTCTCGCAAGGCGAGGCGGGAAACGGCAAAGCCGCGCCAACGGTGATGGAGGCCGAAAGACATGAGGCCGTTCATGCGGTCGTAGCCTCGGGCGATCCCCGCGAACATGCCGCGCACGGCCGTTCGCTTCCGATCGCCTTCCGTCTGCCAGATCGCGTTACCCTCCATCATCTTCGTTATACCCTTGGAAGACGCTGACGTGATTGAAGTTTCAATAACTTATGAAATATTTCGGGCGCGTTAGGTCTTTGGGCGGGTCGACGCTGAAAAGCCCGCAAGTGAGGCGACCTAAGTACACTCCCTTCCATGAAGCTTAAGTTGGGCCTGCCCAAAGGCAGCCTCCAAGAGCCGACCTTCGCCCTCTTCGCCCGCGCGGGCTATTCGATCAAGGTCTCGTCGCGCTCCTACCAACCGGTGATCGACGACGACACCATCGAACCGGTCCTCCTGCGTCCGCAGGAGATCCCTCTGTACATCGAGCAGGGCATCCTCGATGCGGGTCTGACCGGCAAGGACTGGATCGAGGACGCGGGAGCGCAGGTTCAAGAAGTCTGCGAACTGCGCTACAGCAAGATCACGAACAACCCCATCCGGGTCGTGCTCGCCGTCCACCAGGACTCGCCCGTCCAGTCCGTGCAGGATCTGAAAGGATTGCGGATCGCGACGGAATACGTGCGCCTGACCGAGCGCTGGCTGGCGGCGAACGGCGTCGAGGCCCAGGTCGAGTTCTCCTGGGGGGCGGACGAGGTGAAGGTGCCGACCCTCGTGGACGCCATCGTGGTCAACACCGAGACCGGCAACTCCCTGCGCGCTCACAACCTGCGGATCGTCGAACTGCTGCTCACCTCCACCACCCGCTTCGTCGCCAGCCCCGCCGCTTGGCAGGACGACTGGAAGCGCGAGCGGATCGAGAACCTGGAGATTCTCCTCACGGGCGCTATGAACGCCGCGCGGCTCGTCGGCCTCAAGATGAATCTTCCTGCGGACCGCAAGGACGAGATCCTCGCCATCCTCCCCTCGATCAACACCCCGACCCTCTCGCCCCTTGCGGACCCCGCCTGGCTCGCTGCCGAGACGATCCTAAGCGAGCGCGAGGTGCGTGATCTGATCCCATCGCTCAAGCGTGCGGGCGCGACCGGACTCGTCGAGTACCCGCTGAACAAGGTTATCTACTAAGGACGGCTAACGGATCGCGTAGACCCGACCGTCGTCCGATCCGACGTACACCGTCCCGTCCGCCCCCAGGGCAGGCGAGGAGCCGACGGCGGCTCCGGTGCGGAACGCCCAGCGCCGTTTGCCGGTCCGGCCGTCGAGGGCGTACAGCCGCCCGTCGTTCGAGCCGACGACCACCGTGCCGTCGGCCTCGAACGCCGGTGAGGAGACGATCTCGGCGCCCGACTCGAAGCGCCATCGCAGGGCTCCGTCCCGGCGGTCCAAGGCGTAGACCGCCCCGTCGCTGGAGCCGACGACCACCGTGCCGTCCACCCCGACGGCGGGCGAGGAGAAGGTCGGCCCCCCTAGCGGCGCGGACCAAATCTTCTCGCCCGTCGCCCCGTCCACGGCGTACAGCCCTCCATCGATGGCGCTGACGTAGACGGTTCCGTCCGCATCGAGGGCGGGCGAGGTGGCGGAGACGCGGTTCGGAAAGCTCCACTTCGTCTTACCAGTCCTGCCATCGAGCGCGAACGTACCATAGAACTCCCCGTTGACGATCACGGTTCCGTCCGGCGCGACCGCCGGGGAGGCGTGCGCGAAACCGCCTTTCTGGACCGCCCACCGCAAAGCGCCGGTCGCGGGGTCGAGCGCCCGGTACTTCCCGTCGCTGGATCCTACGATCACCGTACCGTCGGGCAGAAGGGCAGGCGACGAGTAGACTTCGTCGCCCGTCTCGACCCCCCAGCGTAGCTTGCCCGTCGCACCGTCGAGGGCGTAGACCTTCTTGTCGTCCGAGCCGACGTACACCGTCCCGTCCAGCCCGATCGCCGCCGACGAGGTGACGCGGTCGCCGGTCTCGAAGCGCCAGCGGACGGCCCCGGTCTTCGAATCGAGCGCATAGACGTTCTTGTCGTCCGAGCCGACGATTACGGCGCCGTCGGACGTGAGGACGGGCGAGGAGAACACGCGTCCGCCCGTTTTGAACGCCCATCGCCTCACACCCTTGGCGCTTACGCTCGCTCCGCGCCCGGCGTTCGCGACGCCCCCGTGGAACTTAGGCCAGGGCGACTTCGCTAGCCCATCGGAGGCGGCTGGACCAAAGCCGAGAAGGAGCGGAAGGGCGAGGACGGCGAGGAATCGACGGTAGGGCATGGCGGCGGGCTTATTGTAAGCCGGAATCGTCGGCTTTGAAGACCGTTCGAATTCGCGATAGTCCAACCGCCGGATCAGGGATCGGTCATCGAGTCGTTTTGCCTGCTCGGCTACGACCTGAGAGAATACGACGGCCTCTTCCAGGAGAAGCTGGAACTGCGATGGACTGCGTTCACACAAGCGGGACAAAGGAGAGCCGGCTTCAGCCTCCGATCGAACGTCTCGGCGTCTACCTGCGCGCGATCCGCCGCCATGCACCGCTATGGTCGCGGTGCATGGGACGGGATCTTCCGGGAACGACCGATTCCTGGTGCGGTTCGACGTCGGCGCCCTGTCCCACGCGGAGCTGGTGCACGCCATCGTGCTGTACGGTACGGAGGTCGCTCCCGTGCTCGGCACGGCCCTCGTCTAGCGCGCGAGCCCGGCGATCACGTCCTTGTAGCGCTCGGAGACGACCTTCCGCTTCACCTTCAGGGTCGGCGTCAACGTCCCGTTCTCCTGGGTGAACGGCTCCGCTACGAGGGCGAACCGCTTGACCGCCTCGAACGGCGCGACCGTCCTGTTGACGGCGTCGATCTCCTTCTTGATCGCCTTCTCGTCGGCGCCTTCGGCGGGGACGACCAAGGCGATCAGATAGTCCATCCCGTCGCCCAGCACGACGGCCTCTTGGATGAGCGGCGAAACCCGCAGGAGCCCTTCGATCTTCTGAGGGGCGACGTTCTTGCCGTTTCCCAGCACGATCAGGTCCTTCTTCCGGTCGGTGATCTTGAGGTTCTTGCCCTCGAACGCCCCGATGTCCCCGGTGTGGAACCATCCCTCCCTGTCGATCGACTGCGCCGTCTCCTCGGGGAGATTGTGGTAGCCCAGCATGAGGCCCGGCCCGCGCATGAGAATCTCGCCGTCGTCGGCCAGCCGGACTTCCATGCCGAGAGGCTCGCCCACCGTCCAGAACTTGTTGTTCTCAGGCCGGTTCACGATGCTACCGCCGCTCGTCTCCGTCAGCCCGTAGCCTTGCAGCACGGTCAGGCCTGTCGCCATGTAGAACTCCGCGACCTCCGGGGCGAGGGCCGCGCCGCCGGAGACGAGATACCGTAGCCGTCCGCCGAACCCCTCCCGCACCTTCTTCGCCACCACCGCGTCGAGCATGGGCGCGAACGGCGCGAACTTCCCGTAGGCCCGCTTCGTGCCCTGCGCCAGCATCCAGCCGAACAGCTTCCGCTTGATCGGCTTGTCTTTGGCTACGCGGTCGAGGATCCGCTGACGCAGGCTCTCCAGGAAGCGCGGGATGCACATCATCACCGTCGGTCGCGCCTCCTTCATCTCCGCTTGGAGGAAAGCGAGGCCGCGCGAGTAGACGATGCTCGCTCCCAGACGGACCGGAAGCACCTGCCCCGCGACCCTTTCGTAGACGTGGCTCATCGGAAGGAAGCTCAGGAAGACGTCGTCGGCGCCCAGATGGATCGACTGCTCGACGAAGTCGGCGACGTGGACGAACGCCCGGTGCGGCATCACCGCTCCCTTCGGGACGCCCGTGGTACCGCTCGTGTAGATGATGCAACAGGGATCTTCATCCCCGATCTCGACCGCCGGCTCGAAAGGCTCCGCGTCCAGCTCCTTGACGAACACCGACTCGCCCACCTTCGCCGCCTGCTTCTCCGAGTCCACCACGACCAGCTTCGCCCCGGAGTCCTCGACGATGTAGCGCGTCCCGTCGGCGGGTAGGGTCGGGTAGATCGGTACCACGACGAGACCGCTCAGGTAGGCCGCCCAATCGAGGATCGCCACCTCGATGGCGTTTTCCGCGATCACCGCGATCCGGTCGCCTTTGGTCAGTCCTTTCGCCTCGAGAGCCCCGCATACGCGCAGAATCCGTTCCCACGCCGCATCGTAGGTGAGCGATTGCGCTTCTTTGCCGACGGTGGCGAAGGCGGCGCGGGCTCCGTGGTGACGGACGGCGTCGCGCAAGGTGGCGGCGAGGGTCATGATCGTGGATTGTAGACGGATAGGGGGGAAGGGAGCAGGGGGATGGAGGAAAAGGGGACCGGAGAGCGGTGGGTAGACCGATCCACCATAATCTCCCCATGACCGTTCGCGAACTCCGCGAAAAATATCTGGCGTTCTTCGAGTCGAAGGGACACCGCCGATTCCCCTCGGGCTCGCTCGTGCCCTACGACGTGACCGGCAAGCTCGACGAGAGCCTGCTCTTCAACGGCGCGGGCATGATCCAGTTCAAGCCCTACTTCCGGGGCATCGCCCAGCCCGACCATCCGCGTCTGACGACCGTCCAGAAGTGCGTCCGCACGAACGACATCGACGAGGTCGGCGACGCGACCCACCTCTCGTTCTTCGAGATGCTGGGCAACTTCTCGTTCGGCGATTACTTCAAGAACCAGGCCATCGACTTCTCGTGGGAGTTCCTGACCTCGCCCGAGTGGCTGGGCTTGGACAAGACCCGCCTCGCCTTTACGATCTTCGAGTCCGACGACGAGGCGTACGACGCCTGGGCGCTCCACCTGCGCGGCGCGGGCATCGATCCCGACACCCGCATCTTCCGCTTGGACGAGGAGACCAACTACTGGCCCGCGGGAGCCTTCTCGAAAGGACCTCCTGGTCCCTGCGGTCCCAACTCGGAGATGTTCTACTGGACCTCCGAAGCTCCTTCGCCCCAAGGGAACTATGGAAAGGATGGCTTCCTCGCCGACGACGCGGCGGGCAACTGGGTCGAGATCTGGAACGACGTCTTTATCCAGTACGAGTGGCAGGGCCACCCCGACCCTTCCGGGAAGGGCTACGTCAAGGACGCGATGCCCGAGCTGCCGTTCCGCTCGATCGACACCGGCATGGGGCTCGACCGCACCGCGTTCGTCCTCGGCGGCAAGAAGTCGGTCTACGAGAACGGCGCCTTCGACGGCGTCTTCCGCATCCTGAACGAGCTGACCGGCGACAGCCTGGACTACGCGACCGACCCCTCGCCCAGGGGGCAGGCCGCGCGCATCGTCGCCGACCATGTCCGCAACGCCGCCTTCTGCGTCGCCGACGGCATCCTTCCCGGCAACACGGGCCGGGGCTACGTCGTCCGCCGCCTCATCCGCCGCGCCGTCCTCAAGGGGCAGCGCACCCTCGGCCTCTCGGAACCGTTCCTCTACCAGGCCTTCGAGGGCGTGGTCGAGACGATGGGCGACTTCTACACCGAACTGAACGAGCGGCGCGAGACGATCGTGACGACCCTGCGCAACGAGGAGGAGGCGTTCCGGCGGACGCTGAAGGCAGGCTTCGATCTTTTCATGGACTACCTGAACACAAAGGGGATCGAAGAAACCAGAGACTCTCAGCTCCTTTCTAACGGAGATGTTGCAGGCGGGCACTGGGTTGGTGCTAACGTTGGTCGCCCCGAGCGGGTAACCGAGCCTTCAGAGTATCAGCGGGTCGCTGGTCGATTTGCGATCAAAACTTTCCCTGGTGACGAAGCTTTCAAGCTTTACGGCACTTTCGGATTCCCGCTCGAAGTCACCCAGGAACTTGCCGCCGAAGCGGGCGTTGCGGTGGACCTTGAGGGCTACGAGGCGGCTCTCAAGGCGGATCAGGCTCTCGCGCGGGGCGCGCAGGGCGAGAAGTCGGCCTATGGCGACGTCAAGGCGGCGGATGAGGAGACCGTCCCTGACGCTCCCGCGACCACGACCTTCACCGGCTACTGCGCCACCGAGGGCACGGGACGCATCGTCCGCATCCGCAAAGGCGAGGAAGGATCCCTCCTCGTCGCGCTCGACGAAACGCCCTTCTACGCCGAGTCTGGCGGTCAGGTGGGCGATACCGGAACGATTAAGCTCGAAGACGGCACGGTGTTCCACGTGGAAGAGACCACGAAGAGGGGCGGCACGTTCTGGCACCGGGTCACGGGAGAGGTCATCAACCTTCTCGGCCAGACCGTCACCCTCAAGGTCGACGCCGATCGCCGACGCAAGATCCAGCGCAACCACACCGCGACCCACCTTCTCCAGGCCGCCCTGCGCGAGGTTCTCGGCTCCCACGTCGCCCAGGCGGGCTCCGCCGTCGGTCCCGACCGTCTGCGCTTCGACTTCGCCCACGGCAAGGCGATGACGTCCGACGAGATCGAGCGGGCGGAGCGGCGCGTTATGGAGCGCATTCTCGCCAACGAGGACGTGACGACCTACGAGGATCTTCCCATCGCGGAGGCGAAGGCGAAGGGCGCGATGGCCCTCTTCGGCGAGAAGTACGGCGACCGCGTCCGCATGGTCGAGGTCGGCGACTTCAGCCGGGAGCTTTGCGGCGGTATCCACGTCCGCACGGCGGGCGAGATCGGCCCTTTCCGCATCGTCTCCGAGAGCAGCGCGGCGGGCGGCGTCCGCCGCATCGAGGCTGTGACCGGCGAGGCCGCCTACGAGCTGGCCCGCCAGGAGACCCACCGTATCCGCGAGGCGGCGACCCTCCTCAAGGCGGCTCCCGGTGAGTTGGTCCAAGCGGTCGAGCGCGCTCTCGCCCAGGTCCGCGAGGAGCGGCAGAAGCGGGAGCGGGCGGAGAAGGCCGCCCTCTCCGGCGGCGGGGGCGGCGCCGACACGACGGACGTCGGTGGCGTGACGCTCTGGCGCCGCGACTTCGGCGACGTCGATCCTAAGACCGCCGCCTCGGCGGTCGACGACACCGCCGCCCAGGCTCCGAACCAGGTCACCCTCGCGGCGGTCGTCGCGGGCGGTAAGGTCCAGTTCATCGCCAAGGCGGGGGCCGAGGCGGTGGCGAAAGGCGCCCACGCGGGCAACCTGCTTAAGGAAGTCTCCCGCATCGCGGGCGGCGGCGGCGGCGGACGGGCCGAGTTCGCCACCGCCGGCGGCAAGGATCCCGCCAAGGTGGCGGAGGCCCTCGCGGCGGCGGAAGATATCCTGCGCGGCCAAGTCGACTGACGGTCGGCCCTCCCCGTGAGCGGGGAGGGCCGACGCCTAAGCGAGAAGATTTCCGAGGACCGTCGCTTCGTCGCCTCTTGAGGGCCCCTTAGGTTAAGAGAACGTTAAAGGGACAGGTAGCATCTCTCGCGTGTTTCCGATCGCTCCCCTTGCTTACCTCGTCCAATCGGCGCAGACCGACCGGACGGAAGCCGACCAGACGAAGGCCGGCCGCGCGCAGGAGGCGGCGCGTCTGCTCGACCGCGCGGGCCGGCTGTTGCAGGGCGGTCAACTCACGGAGACGAAGGCCAGCCGCCGGACGGGTCTCGCCCTCGAATCCGAGCTTCGGGACTTTCGCGCCACGGGGTTCGCGCTGGAAAGCGCCCGCCCTGTCAATCCGCTTTGGGCCACCGGCTTCCTTCAGGCTCAGTACCTGAACAGCGACGCCGAGAACGGGCCGAACGACGCCTTTCGCATCCGGCGCGCCCGTCTGAACGGCAACGTGCTGATCGACGCCAAGACGATGGGGCGCGGTAGCGTGGAGTTCGCCTCGGGATCGAACCAGACGACGGCCCAGGTTCGAGACGCCTTCATCCAGTATCGTCCTGGAACCTTCCTGCGTCTCGACGGACCCGCGTTCACCCTAGGGCAGATGAATACGCCGCTCGGCTACGACATCTCGCTGCCTTCCTGGGCTCGCACCTGGCCCGAGCGCTCGCAGTACGAACAGGCCCTCTTCTCCGGTGAGCGCGGACGAGGCTTTCTGGCCCAGGTCGGTTCGGTCGACAACTACGTCTACGCGGGCGTCTTCAACGCCCTGACGGTGAACGATCCCGAGCAGGCGAGCCTTCCGGCGGGCCAGGGCGACAAGGTCGGCCCGATCGCGGGCGTCCGCTTCCAGCGCGGCGCCCTCAACGGAGGCGTTTCCGGCTTCGCCACCCGTCGCCCTCGCTACGTGAACAACGGGGTGGCCTCTCCCGAGGGCGATCGTTCCTTCGCCTACGCCGACCTTCGATACGCCCCACTGAACTCGCGGTGGGACGTCCGCGCCGAGGCGATGGTCGGTAACGATCGCGTCCCGTCCGCCGCCGCCTCGGCGACGAACCGGTCCCGCCCACTTTTCGGAGCCCATCTCCAGGTCGACCGGGAGATCAACGCCAAGGACCGCCTGATGTTCCGGGCGGAGACCTTCGACCGTGACCGCCATGAGAGCGGCGACTCTCTCAACCTCGTGGGCTTCGGCTACGTGCGGGACGAAACCGCCAACCTGCGCCTTACCGGAGCCATCGAGTTCGCCCACGACGGTCGTCGGACTACGGGCCAGAAGGACTACACGGTTCTTACCCTTCGCGCCCAACTCCGGTTCTAAGAGAGTCTAGGAGCCCAAGCGCCGCCAACTCCCGGGCCGCTCGCCGGGAGCCCGCGTCTCGTTCCCGAACCAGAAACGCGGCAGCCCCGGCTTCGTCTCCCGTCGCCGCCAAGGCTTGGGACGAGGCCTTCTGGCTTCGATCGCAGAGGCGGACGACCACGAGGATCGCCCAACCGGCCAGGAGGAAGGCTAAAATCCACGCAAGGCGCGGCAAGCCGAACTGCCAAGCGGCGAATCCCGCGTAGAAGGTGGGCCACCCGGCGTACTGGCCGAACAGCTCTGGGAAGCCGGGCGCGTACACCAAGATCCGCGCCAAGGCGAATCGGCGTTCGCTCGGCGGCAGATCGCGCAGGGCCGTCGTCGCGATCAGGGTCCGCCCCGTCCAACGTGCCTTCGGTCGCTCCGAGGCGGCGGGCGAGATCCGAAGACCCTTGATCGACACCCCTAGAGCCTGAGCCAGGACGCGCGCCTCCTCCTCAAAGGTCGGACTGGGTTTCGGCGCGTCGAAGGTCCGCCAGGCGAGCGGGAACAGGATACGCTCGCCCTTCGCACCGAGAGCGATACTGAGCCAGGCGCCGACGATCAAGGGTGGAAACAGAGGTCCGAACGTGAAGTGGGAGACCGTGAGGCACACGAAGGCAAGACCGAACAGCCCCCGCCGCGCCCCTTCCACGCGTCGCCGGTACGCGCGCTCCATCTCGCTCATCTCAACATGGACGATCTGAAACGGATCGGTTTGGGGCGGGTCGCACGATTTCAGGACCGAGCCCTCCTTTCGTCGAAGCTTGATCGTCATGTCTTCCCGATGGGCCTTGAGGGTAAGGAGGCGGGGAGTTCGGGTAAACCCAGACGCAACACCCATGGCCCGCTTCGAGATCTCGACCGAATACCTGGTGCGGTTCCTCCGGGACCTGCTCGAAACCCCCAGCCCGACGGGCGACACCGAGTACGCTATCGGGCTCGTCGAGGGTGAGCTCGCGGCGATGGGCGTGGCGACCGAGCGCACGGCCAAGGGCGCCCTCCTCGCCCACCTTCCGGGGCTTCGCGACGACGCGCCTCGCGCTCTGACCGCCCACGTCGATACCCTCGGCGCGATGGTCCGCAAGATCAAGCCCAACGGACGGCTCCTCCTCACCGCCCTCAACGGCCTGATGTGGCCCAGCGTCGAAAGCGAGGGGGTCCAGATCATGACCCGTTCCGGCCGCCAGGTGCGCGGCTCGCTCGTCCTCGCCAACGGGGCGGGCCACGTCAACAAGAAGGCCAGCACCGAGGAGCGAAACGCGGACACGATGGAGGTGCGCCTGGACGAACGGACGAACTCCGCCGAGGAGACCCGGTTGCTCGGCATCGAGGTCGGCGATTTCGTGGCCTTCGACCCTCGCGTCGAGGCAGGTGAGGCAGGGTTCGTCCGAAGCCGCTTCCTGGACGATAAGGCGTGCGTCGCCTGCGCCGTCGCCGCCGTCAAGGCCCTGGTGGACGCCGAGGTGACCGCCGCCCAGCAGACGACCTTGCTTATCTCGAACTACGAGGAGGTCGGGCACGGCGGCATGGACGGCCTTCCCGCCGACCTGCGGGAGCTCGTCGTCCTCGACATGGCGTGCATCGGCGAGGGTCTTCAGGGCGACGAGTTCCACACGTCGATCTGCGTCAAGGATTCCAGCGGCCCCTACAGCAAGCGCCTGAGCGACCGCCTTCGCGACCTCGCCGACCGGCGCGGCATCGATCTGCGTCCCGACGTCTATCCCTACTACGGCTCCGACGGCTCCGCCTACTGGCGAAGCGGCGGTCGCGCCGAGGTGGCCCTGATCGGGCCTGGGGTCGACACCAGCCACGGCTATGAGCGCACCCACCGCGACGCTCTCGCCGACACCGCGCAGCTCGTCGCCGAGTACCTCGTGGAGGAATGAAGCCGGTTCGCCCCGAGGCGAGGCCGCCCGTTCCCCCGTACGATCAGCGCCCGATGCTCTGGACCACGGGCGCGATCTTCGCCGCTTCGGGCCTTGCCGTTCTCCTGATCGACAACCCGCTCGTGCCGCTCAGCCACGAGTTCCAGCTCATTCCGATCGGTCTTGGGGGCGCGGTCGGCACGGCGATCCTGCGCGAGAAGCTCGGGCCCCGCTGGGTTTGGGCCTACACCGTCTTTATCCTGTGGTACGCCTACGCGGTGGTCATGGATAAGACCTCGATCGGGGTGGTGTTCGTCGCGTCGGGTCTGTTCAGCCTTACCCGCGCCATCGTTCAGACGGCGACGGAGTTGGAGGCTTAGGGCCAGGGGGTTGGAATGCCGTTGATGCTTCGGGACGTCGCGACCCGTCTCATCCTCTCTCCGGAACGCGTCGAGGCCGAAACCGGCTGGTGCCGCGCCTCGATCCCGCTCGCCCTGGGAGCGGATGAGATCGCCCGCCTCGCCGACGGTCTACGACGTCTCGTAACCGACGGGCACGGTTCTTTCCTCTGGTCGAACGAGGGTGGCGAGGTTCGGATGGAGATCGTGATGGCGAAGCGAGGCGAAACCCACTGGTCCGTCCGCCTCCAGGCCCCGCCCGACTTTCTGCACGAGCTTCGTCTGGTGTTCGTCGGTCGTCAGGAGGAACTCGAGGGTCTGGCGCATGGACTATGACGGCGAGGGGATCGGGGCGGGGTCGCCCGTCTCGGGAACGTCGAGCGTGTCGACCCGTACGATCAGCACCGTGGTGTTGTCAGAGCCGCCGCCCTGAAGAGCGAGGCCGACCAACCGCCAACAGGCGTCGGCGGGCGAGAAGCCCTTCAGGATCTCCGCGATCTGCGGGTCCTCGACGTGGTTCAGGAGGCCGTCGGAGCAGACGAGGAACAGGTCGCCCGTCTGAAGCTCGTGTCGCGCCACGTCGGGCACGACCTGCGCCTCAGTGCCGACCGCGCGGGTGATGACGTGCTTGTACGGGTGGCCCTTCGCCTCTTCGGGGTTGATGATGCCCGCACGGATCGCCTCGTCGGTCCAGGTGTGGTCGTGGGTGAGCTGTTCGAGAGCGCCATCGCGAAGTCGGTAGACGCGGCTGTCGCCCACCTGAACCGTGTACGCCTCGTCCTGGCGCAGGACGAGTGCGGAGAGGGTCGTGCCCATCCCCTTGCGCTGGGGATTGTTCTTCGCGTTCTCGAACACGAAGCGGTTCGCCGCCACGACGGCGGTGGTCATCGCGGTCACGGGCGAGTCGCCGGGGTGATTGACGTACACGTCGATAAACGTCTTCGAGGCCAGCTCGCTCGCGATCTGGCCCGCCGCGTGGCCGCCCATGCCGTCGCACACGAGGTACACCGCGCCCTTCGAGGCGAGGGCACGCGGGTCTTCGGGAACGTAGAACTCGTACTTGTCCTCGTTGTTCTCCCGCACCCTTCCGAGATCGGTCTTCGCCGCGACCGTCGCGCGGGGCGTCGCCCTCGCTGCCTCCGTCGGGGCTAGTGTTTCGACTTCGTACTCGGCGGTGATCTCGTCCATGCGCGCCTTTTGACGGTACCGGAAAACCGTTTCGTGCGACTTGACCTGAAAACGGCTTCCCACTTCGACAGGGTGGGAAGCCGTGTAAGAGAGTCCTCTCAAGAGCCTACGGCCCGCTGGTAAGACGGTGGTTCGGAGGCGTCCACCCCATCGCTCGCATCTCCTCGTGCCTCGCCTGTTCGGAGCGAACGACATCGATCTTGACGAGAAGGAAGAAAACGGCCGAGCCGAGCCCCGCAGCGGTTCCCGCCATCAGGCCGCAGAGAAGGGACATGGGCCATCGCCGAGCTTCCTTCGGCAGAGCTCGCACCAGGAAGACGATCGCGACCGCCATCGACACGCCGACGAGTAGCGCCAGGACGCCCAGCGGAGGCACGTCGACACGGGTCGCATCGTTCACTTAGAACTTACCGCCTTTGCCACAAGTCCAAGGGAGGCGTCGGACACCCTGGTCGAAGCAAAACGGGACTTGAGGAGGCTGGCTTGAACGGTAAGAGGAAGGTAGGGAACGAGCGTCATGGCGATCGCGACCATCCGCGAGCACGTTCCGAAGGGCGAGGGCGGGCGACTCTGGTTGTGTTTCATAGCTTGCGTTTCCCAAGCGAGAACAACCTAACACACTTCCTTCCTCGAACCCAACTTTCTCTCAGGAAAACTGAATAAATTTTCGTCATTTAAAACGAAAACTAATGGATTTTACCGTGAGGTACTCCTTGAGGCTGCGGACGTCAAAAATCCTAGAGAAAGAAGACCGTTCGTATCTTAGAGGAATCGTGGGAACGTCGGGAAAGGCGTGGGTGTACGGGAAAGCAAGAGTTCTTGTTCGCTGCTTCGCTGCCTTCTCGAAGGCGCCTCACGACGAAAGGCGTAACCGGAAAGGCAGCGTTTTCTTCTCTACAGGGAGGTCACCCTCCAAGCCGTCGCGTGGCGTTCGGCGAACGCCACGCGACGGCTCCGGAGGCGTCGGTTTCCGTTAGAGATACGGGTTTTCCGTCGTGTCCTTGGGAGCCCGCGCCTTGGCGATGATCTCCAGGGCATCCGCAGCGGCGGCCTGCTCGGCTTCCTTCTTGCTTCGCCCGGTGCCCTCACCGATCATCTCCTCGTCGAAGCTCACCTGGACGGTGAAGCGCCGCTCGTGGGCGTGTCCGGTCTCGCGGACCACACGGTAGTGCGGCGTCTTGCGCCACACCTCCTGCGCGACCTCTTGGAGCTTCGACTTGAAGTCGTCGGGGTTCACGTCGCCGCCGGAGATACGAGCGAGGTACTTCTGGAGAAGCTCCAGCACGAACCAGCGCGCGACCTCAAGGCCCGACTCCAGGTACACCGCCCCGATCAGGGCCTCTACCACGTCGGCGAGGATCGACGGACGCCGACGACCGCCCGTCGCCTCCTCGCTCGGGGCCAGTTCCAGGAACGCGTCGAGGCCGAGGGAAAGGGCGATCTCCGCGAGAGGCGCCTCCTGCACGACCGACGACTTGGCTTTGGACATCATCCCCTGGTCCCAGGTGGGGAAGTGCTCGTAGAGATATTGCGCGACGACCAAGCCGAGGACCGAGTCGCCGAAGAACTCCAGCCGTTCGTACGAGTCGCGCACGACGTTGGGCACGGCCGCGCTCGTGTGGCGCATCGCCAGCCGGAACATCGCTTCGCTCTTGAGGGGGATCGCCTTCGGGATCACTTCAACTTCGATACGGCCTCCGAGATCCTTTCGACGCCCCGCTTGATATCGTCCCGCGAACAGGCGTAGGTGAGGCGGATGTGACCCTCGCCTTCGAACACCGAGCCGGGAATCACCGCGACCTTAGCCTCCTCGAGCAGGTAGGTCGCCAGCTTGAGGTCGTCGCCGCCCATGTAGGCGGAAAAGTCGGGAAAGGCGTAGAACGCGCCCTTCGGCTCCGGTACCCGAACGTCGGGAACTTCCTTCAGGAGGCCGACGATCAGGTCTCGCCGCGCCTCGAACTCGGTACGCATCGCCTCGACCGCCTCGGCGGGGAGGTTGAACGCGACGGTCGCCCCTTTTTGGGCGAAGCTCGTCGGGTTGCTCGTGATCTGGTCCTGAAGGTTGCTCAAAGCCTTGGCGACCGGCGCTGGCGCGGCGGCGAAGCCGATGCGCCAGCCCGTCATCGAGTAGCTCTTGGAGCAACCGCCGATGGTGATCGTCCGCTCTGCGACCTCGGACGAGAGCGAGGCGATCGAGGTGTGGACCACGCCGCCGTACACCAGCCGCTCGTAGATCTCGTCCGTTACGATCCACAGACCGTGGCGCAGGGCGAGCGCGGCGATCTCCTTCAACGTTTCACGTGGAAGCACCGCGCCCGTGGGATTGCTGGGCGAGTTCACGAGGATCGCCTTGGTACGCGGTCCGATCGCTTCCTTGAGCTGCTCGTACTCTGGAACGAAGCCCCGCTCGGCGCTCGCCTTGACGACTTTGGGCACGCCGCCCGCCAGCCGGATCTGCTCCGCGTAGGTCATCCAATAGGGCGCGATAAGGATCACCTCGTCGCCCGGATCGAGCAAGACCTGCATCGTCTGGTAGACGGACTGCTTCGCGCCGCAGCTCACGATGACTCCGTCCGGCGAGACCTTGACGTCGTTCTCGCGCAGGAGCTTGGCCGCGATGGCCTCCTTCAGTTCCTTGATGCCCGCGCTGGGCGTGTACTTCGTAAAGCCGCCGCGCACGGCTTCCACCGCCGCTTCCACGATAGGCCCGGGGGTGTTGAAATCCGGTTCGCCCGCCGCGAAGCTCACCACGTCTTCGCCCGCCGCCTTGAGGGCGTTGGCCTTGGCGGTGATCGAGAGGGTCGGGGACGGCTTGAGCATCCCGGCGCGTGCGGAGAGAGCGAGGGTTTCCAACTTAACGGAAGTATACAAGTTAAGCGGAAGAGGATTGGGAGCGCGCTCGATCAGGCGCGCGGCTCGGCTTACGCCCGAGGGCGGACGGCAACGAGGCGCCCCTCGGGAGAAACCGCGACCTCCGCGCCAAGGTCCTTCAGGATTCGCGCGAGCGACGCCAACTGGGCCTCCGAACTCGGCCCGAGCTGAAGCGTGAACTCTGTGGGAAGAGTGGAGAGGGCCGACGTTTGAGGATGGGAGAGGGAGACCACGACAAAGAACATAACGTCGGCGGCAGACCGCTCCGCTCCTTGAGAGGGCTTATTGGCCCGATCTCCGCAAGAACGCGCCGCAAGACGAAAGTTCTAGCCGAAAGGATGGCTCAAGCCTTTCTTTTAGAATTAGTAGACGGAAGACGGCTTTTAAGGGTGATTGAAAGGGGGCATCATGTTGACGGACGTGCGGCATATCATGGAGAGAAGAGCATGACGATCCTGGGCATCGACCCGGGCCTTGAGCGAATCGGCTTCGGCGTGGTACGACGAGACGGGTCGCGCCTCACGGTTCTGGAATACGGCCTGATCGAGACGCCGCGCACCAACGTGCCCGATCGGGTGCGTCTCCTCCACGAGCGGATCACGGAGATCATCGAGACGCACAATCCCGACCAGATGGCGACCGAGCGCCTGCTCTTTACCGTGAACAAGACCACCGCCATGGACGTGGCGAAGGCCCTAGGCGTCATCCTCCTCGCCAGTTCCCAGAAAGGGCTGCCCTGGTGCGAGTACTCGCCGCCCGAGGTCAAGCAGAGCGTCGTCGGCCAAGGTAACGCGGACAAGAAGCAGGTCCAGTTCATGGTGACCAAGCTCCTCAACCTTCCCGCACCGCCCAAGCCCGACGACGTGGCCGACGCCCTCGCGATCGCCGTGACCCACGCCTTCCGCTCCCGGGTGGCCCTGCGGGCGTGATTCCCCTGGCCGTTCTCGCGCTGATGCCCTTCGCGGCCAAGGACATCGGTCTCATGTGGGACTTTCCTGGAACCGTTCGGCCCGGCGCGGGCAAGGTGGACCTGTTCGGCAAGGATCTGCGGGGCGAGGTTCATTGGTTCGTCTCCCCAAAGCGGCGCGTCGGCGTCGAAGCCCTCGCGAAGGACGACACCCAGCGCACCAAGGAGGCCGACCCGGCCAAGGGATTTACCCACGTCCAGGCGCCCACGCGCTTCGCGGGACTCCCGGCGATCGTGAGCGACCAGCGGTACCTCTGGGCCGGCGTTCCTGTCGCCTCGCGCTGCGTCTACTGCGTCGAAGGCAACCGGGGCTGGGTCGTCCGCCTCTGGTGGCCCCGCGGCTCCGCGACCGCCCCTGCTACGGCGACGGCGTTCCTCAAGACCTTCAAACGCGTAAAGTAAAGGCCGGAGGTCCTTACTCGTTCGCCCAGTCGTTGATGAGCCACCAGTTGCCTTGGTCGTAGGGCATGAACTTCGGGTGGCAGATCGTCTCGAACGACGGCAGGTAACCCAGCGATCCGTCGCCATAAAGCTTGATTCGGCGCATCACCCGTTCGACGTGCTCCTTCGCCACCACGCACCGCTCGACGTCCGCGAGCGATCCGCCGATGCGTAGGTTCGTCCCCCGCGCGATCCGCCCGAGATCGTCGAAGGCAGGACGCATCGGGGCGAGCGCCGCCGCCGCCACGCCGGGCTTGCCCGCCACGTACGCCTCAGCCGACTCTTGGATGAACCGGACGCACTGGATCGCGATCTTCACGAACTCGCTTACTCCCCGGTGTGCGGAGTCGGGAGCGAAGGCGATAGCCCGGTCGAGGATCTGGAGAGCCCGGTCGCCGGGTTCGCCGAGAAGCGCCTCGCGATTGCGAAGCCAGAGGAGAAACGGGTTTCCGTATAGCAGCAGCCGCGCCTTGATCGGCGAACGGGTCTGGGAGAACGCGAAGGGACCGCCTGCCTCCTGGAGTTCTACGCCCATGAGCCGTGCCCACTCTTCGTTCGTCTCTCCCGCCTTCAGGTAGGCGCGTAGGAGGGTCGGAGCCTCGTGGAGGTTGGGATATTCGGCGATTGTGGCGTCCGTTGCTTCCTCCGTTGACGATCTAAGGATCTCGCCGCACCCCGCGACGGCAGGAAGCAACGTTTCGTAGGTCGCGAAGAGCGCGCCTTCCCATGTCGTCACGCACACGCCGTAGGCGTCCATCGCTTGGGCCGCCTCGGCGTGGTCGCGCACGTTGCGCTCCGTTTGGGGCAGGTGGCACCACGGCGCGTTGTAGACGTGGACGGTCGGACACAGAACCACCTCGTGGCCCGCGTCGACGAACTTTTGCGCCGATTCCCGAGGCGAGCCGAAATACTGCCAGTCGAACACCAGCGTCTCCTTCGGGAGCGAGGCGAGTGCGGACGGATGCTCCAGGAACATGTCGCCCCACACGGCCGGTCGTCGCCCCTTCTCTTGAACGTAGGCCGCCATCGGGCCGAAGTAGCCGCCGTACAGCTCCGCCTTATCGAGGGAAGGATCGGACGCCCCGAGCTGTTGGGTCTCATCGCCGCCGATGTGGACGATCTCGTCGTCGAACGCCCGCAGGACGTCGTCGAGCAAGCCTCGCGCGAAGGTGACGACCTCGGGGCGGGCGGGGGCCGCCTGCATCCCCTTGAACCGCTCCTCCGCAAACCCCTCCCCCCCCGACGTGTACAAGAACCCCTCCATATGGCCGAGGAGGTTGGCGAACGGGATGAGTCGGAGCGCCGGGTGTTCCCGGCGCAGCCATGCGACGTCGTCTGCCGTGACCGCTCCCTTGCCCGCTGCCCAAGGCGCGGAGGCGTAGGCGAACCGGTGCTCCAGGTATAGCCCCAGCGCGTCGTAGCCCGCTTCCTGCGTCATTCGGCAAAGCCGATCGAGGTGCTCCGTCGTCGGGGCCTGTTCGCGGGCCAGGTCGTACATCCACATGCGGAGCATGGGAAGAGGGTACCGGAGCGTGGAACGCCGTCCTGCCTTATGCCTGAGGACAGGGTTTCTGGCAAGTTTATCCGGGGCTGATAAAATCCTTTGAACCCTGGTAGATTGTCGTGGCACCCATCCTTGTCTGAAAACGACCAAAGGTCGGGTGCAGACACAGGAGACATCGACATGAAGAAGATCACCACGCTTTTCGCCGTCGCCGCCCTCGGCGCCGCCCTTATCGGTTGCGGTTCCTCCGGCGATGCCGCTTCGACCGACGCCGCCAAGCCGGCCGACGCCGCTGCGACCACCACGACCACCACGGCGCCTGCCGCCGAAACCACCAAGTAAGCGGCCTGCGCCGCTCACACCCTGATCCGGGCCTTCCCCTCGAACTCAAGAGCCGAGGGGAAGGCCCGCTGTCCTTTTTGCCACGGCTGAGATTACAAAACCGCCATTTTCGGTGGCGGTTGAACCTTCCTCAGTACGGAGGGCACCCAACGGCGTTAGGAGTTCCTGCCATGAAGAAGACCCTCCTCCTGCTCGCCGCCGCCTTCATCGCCTTCGCCGCCATCGGATGTAAGAAGGGCGACGACGCGCCCTCCGCCACCGCGGCCGCCACCGGATCGAAGATCAAGGACAAGACCCCCAGCGCGGGCGACGAGTAAAGGGGCCAAAAGTGAAAGATGGATTATTAAAAATCTTTAAGATTATAAATCTGACATCTTTACCGTAGATTGAACGACTGGCTTCGACGAACGCACACAATCATGTCGCCCGGACTCGTGCCGGTGACAAAACGAGAAAACCCATGAAGAAGACCCTTCCCCTGATCGCCCTCGCCGCCCTTGGCCTCTCCGTCGCCCTCACCGGCTGCAGCAAGCCCGCCGAGGACACGACGGCTGCCCCGGCCACGTCGTCCACGACCACGACGACCCCGGCGGCCGAGGGCGGTACGTCCTCGACCACCACGACCACGGCTCCTGCCACCACCAAGTAAGGCCGAGTCCAGCCCCGTTCGTCTCCTGGCGGGGCTGCCTATGCCACCCGAAGCCCGTGCGAGCGGGCGAAATGCACCGCTCCTGAGGGGTCCATCCAGGCTCCGCGCAACTCGACGCCCCGCAGATCCACACCTTCGAACGAGGCCCCCCGCAGGTCGGCGTTCCGAAGTCGGGCGTTGACCAGTATCGCTCGATCCAACTCGGCGTCCCTCAGGTCGGCTCCCACGAGCGTCGCCCTCGTGAGATCCACCGATGCGAGCCGCATCCCTTTCAGGTTCGCTCCATCCAGATCCTGCTCGCTGAGATCCGAATGCGACCAGTCGCCCCCGAGGATCGCGGTTCCGGTCAGGAACGCTCCGCGCAGGTCGCACTCGATCAGGCGGACGTTCGAGAGCGTGGTTCCCGTGAGGCGCGCGTCCAGCAACTTGCAACGGGCGAACAGACCGCCCTTCACCGTCGCCCCGACGAGCCGCACGCCCGTCAGGTCGCAGTCGGTGAGATGGCAACGCTCGAACGTGGCTCCGTCCAGCCGGGCTCCCCGGAACGTGCACTTTGTGAAACGGCAGTTCCGGAAGGTCGATTCCCCTAGGATCTCCTCGTCGAACGACCGATTCTCGAACTCCTCGTCGATGGCGAGCATAGCAACAGGATAGCTTCCGCTGAGGAAAAGCCCGGTACCTTAATCTCGGTGGCTCCGCTCTTCGACGTTGATAAAGTCCGTAACGCACAAGAGGCTCATCAGGCTTTTCGCCGCCGTTTCGATGTAGAGCGGAGCTCCGCTTACTTGAGCGACGAGTACCTGGAATTCCTACGAGCGGCGGGGGAGGCGTGGCCAGAGGGCTTTGCCGAGCGCCTTGCCCGCTTAGACCTGGATGGCCTCGATATCGCGCTCCGGTTCCTTGAAGAGGATCCTTTCTTCTTCCGTAGCGGTTACGCGAAGCGATGGACATTGCGGCGTCTTCCTCGATGGCCCCTTGATCATGACGCGCGAGGGCGGATCGCTCGGATCGTGCTCCGCGCGGTCGAAGGACCGCCCTACAGAGAGTTTCGGTGGAAGGCGAAAGCCGCTCGTCTCGCTGATCGGACGGTCCTGGTGCCCGGCCTACTCGCATACCTTGATTCGCCGTCTCAGACCGTCGCTTGGCAATCTTTCTGCGCCGCCCATTGCTTTCTCGATCTTGGATTCCCAGACTGGAGCAAACGACGACTTTCGGATCCAAGGCCCGAGATCGAGTCCATGCGGGAGCGTCTGCGCGACCTTCCCGAAGCTCGGTAACCTAGCTTCGATGCTCGACCCCCGCGTCACGCGCCTCGCAGAGCTTCTCTGCACCCACTCAACGGAGCTGACCGCCGACGACCGGCTTCTAATCCATGCCTTCGACATCCCGGAGGAAGCGGTGGCCGAGGTGGTGCGGGTCGCCCAGAGCAAGGGCGCCAAGGTGGCGGTGCGCCTGGAGAGCAACCGCATCCGGCACCAGCTGATGCTCGGCATGGACGAGACGAACGCTCGCCTGATCGCGGAGGTCGAGCGGCACGAGATGGAGCAGATGACGGCGTACATCGCCCTACGCGGCTCCCACAACATCAATGAAGGCGGCGACGTGGCTCCCGAGACTCAGGCGATGTGGAGCCGAGAGTACGTGACCCCCGTCGTGTTCGGTGTGCGCGTTCCCAAGACGAAGTGGGTCGCCCTCCGCTGGCCGACCGCGAGCATGGCCCAGCAGGCGAAGATGAGCACCGACGCCTTCGAGAGGTTCTACTTCGACGTCTGCACCCTCGACTACACGAAGATGGCGAAGGCGGGCGAGGCGATCAAGGCACTCATGGACCGCACGGACAAGGTTCGCGTCGTCGGTCCCGGCGAGACCGACTTCACCCTCTCGATCAAGGGGATCGGTTCCGTTCCCTGTTCCGGTCACCGGAACATTCCCGACGGCGAGTGCTTCTCCGCGCCGGTGAGGGACTCGGTGAACGGCGTCGTGAGGTTCAACACCGTCTCGCTCTATCAGGGCACGGAGTTCAAGGATATCCGCTACGAGATCGAGGACGGCCGGATCGTGGACGCGACGGCGGGCGCCAATACCGCCAAGCTGAACGAGATCCTCGACACCGATGAAGGGGCGCGCTACTTTGGCGAGTTCGCCATCGGCTACAACCCGTACGTTTTGCACCCGATGCTCGACACCCTCTTCGACGAGAAGATCGCGGGAAGCATCCACTTCACCCCCGGCAACTCCTACGATCCGCCCGGCGGTAACGGCAACCAGTCGGCGATCCACTGGGACACCGTCCTTATCCAGCGGCCCGAGTACGGCGGCGGCGAGATCTGGTTCGACGACGTCCTGATCCGTAAGGACGGCCTGTTCGTCCTCCCCGAACTCGAAGCCCTCAATCCGGCGAACCTCGGCGCCTAAAGCCCCCGTCCCCTTCTGCGAAGGGGACTACTCCTGGGTCAGGATCTCCGGCCCGTCTTTCGTGATCGCGACGGTATGTTCGAAGTGGGCGCTGAGCTTGCCGTCGAGGGTCTTCACCGTCCACTTGTCGTCCAAGGTGTAGACCTTCGCGACGCCCTGGTTGATCATCGGCTCGATACAGATCGTCATGCCTTCCTTCAGCCGGTCGCCGGTGCCGGCTTTGCCGAAGTTCGGCACGTTGGGGGCTTCATGAACCCCCTGACCGATGCCGTGGCCGACCAGCTCGCGCACGACCCCGTAGCCGCTTCGCTCGCAGTACTTCTGGATCGTCGCGGCGATGTCGCCGATCTGGTTGCCGATCCGCGCCTTGGCGATTCCCTGCATGAGAGATTCCCTAGTCACCGACAGCAGACGCTCCGCCTCCTTCGAGATCGTTCCGACGGGGTAGGTCCACGCGCCGTCGGCGTACCAGCCGTTCAGCTCGACCCCGAAGTCGAGGTCCACGATGTCGCCTTCTTCCAGGGGGATCGCGTTCGGAATGCCGTGGATCACGACGTCGTTGACCGAGATGCAGGTCGCCGCCGGGTAGTCGCGGTAGCCGAGGAAGCTCGGCCGGCCTCCGGCCTCGCGGATCAGCCGCTCAGCCAGATCGTTCAGCTCCTTGGGCGTGGTCTTCCCCGGCACGATGGCCTCCTCGCACACACGCAGGGTTCGGGCGATGATCTTGCCCGCCGCGCGCATCTTCTCGATCTGTTCTCTGGTCTTCTGTAGCGCCATCTGCCTGCTTTCGATTATGGATCTGCGGGGCAGCTAGCCCAGCTCGCCGACGATCTGCTTGAACACGTCTTCGGGATCGTCGCAGCCGTCGACCACCTGGAGGTCGCCACTCGCACGGTAGTACTCGATCACCGGGGCCGTCTTCTCGCGAAACACCCTCAGGCGCTCACGAATCGTCTCCGGCTGGTCGTCCGTGCGGACGAACAGAGGCGAGTCGCACTTGTCGCACAACCCCTCACGCTTAGGCGGCTTGTTGACGCTGTGGTAGAGCTCGCCACACCTAGTGCAGCCGAGCCGTCCGGAAAGACGCGAGACGATCGTCTCTTCATCGACTTCGATCGAAACGACCTTGTCGAGTCCGATCTCCATCTCGAAAAGAATCTCGTCCAAAGCCTCGGCCTGTTTGGTGGTCCGGGGGAAGCCATCCAGCACGAAGCCGTGGTGGCGCACCTCGTCGTCCCGAAGCCGCTTCGCCATCATCTCGATGGTGACGCCGTTCGGAACGAGCTCGCCGTGGTCGATGTACCGCTTGGCGAGCCGCCCAAGGTCGGTCTTCGCCTCGATCTCCTTGCGGAAGATGTCGCCGCTCGAAAGCGGGATCAGCGCCCTCCTCGACACGAGGAGGGCGCTCTGCGTGCCCTTACCCACGCCCGGAGGTCCGATCAAGATCAATCTCATTTTTCTGTGGTTTCTAAACGACGATTGACGACTGACCAAAGGGTCAATCGTCAATCGGTCAGTCGACGATCCTCCGCTTACTGTCCGTACTGCTTCATCAGCAGATTGGCCTCGATCTGGCGCATCGTCTCGAGGGCGACGCTGACCATGATGAGGAGCGTGGTGCCGCCGAGGGCGCTTAGGAACGTGCCCTTCGGCAGGAACGCCAGCACGGGCGCGATGTACTGGAGCAGGGCCACGACCGCGACGAAACCCGCGCCGATGATCGTGATCCGTGAGATCACGCCGTCGAGGAAGTCCTTCGTCTGCTTGCCCGGTCGCACGCCCGGAATGAAGGAGCCGCCGCGCTTAAGGTTGTTGCTGATGTCCTCCACGTTGTACTGGATCGCGGTCCAGAAGTAGGTGAAGAGGAAGATCAGGACCAGGTAGACCAGCGACCCGGCGATGCCCTTCGGTAGAAAGCCGAGCACCCGTTCGGAGTTGTCCGGCCGAAGATAGGTACCGACCTCGTTCAGAAATGAACCGACCGGCGTCTTATCGCCACCGGCGAAGTTGGCGAACTGCGCAGGCAGGTAGAGGAACGTGCTGGCGAAGATGATCGGCATGACGCCCGCCATGTTCACCGAAAGGGGCAGGTAGCTGGTCGCGCCGCCCATGACCTTCGTGCCCACCTGCCGACGCATGTGCTGGATGGGGATACGTCGCTGCGCCGTGGTGAAGTAAACGATGCCCCAAGTCGCCGCGAGGAAGATCACTGCGATAACCACTAGGCTAAGGGGGTTGACGTTATGATCCACTGTCACACCCTTCCAGAGGTTGCCGAACTGGTTGGGGATCGACAGCACAATCGAGGCGAAGATCATCAGCGACGTGCCATTGCCGATACCTTTTTCCGAGATCTGCTCCGCCTGCCAGAGAACGAACATCGTGCCCGCCATCCAGAACAGCACCATCAGAATCTGATCGACAATGGTGAGGTTCGGTAACGACTGACGAATAGGGTTGATGATCGCGAGGCTCTGGGCGACGCACAGACCGAGGGAGAGAAACCGCGTGCGCTTATTCTGCGTTTTGCGGGCGTACTCGCCACCTTCCTGAAGCTCCTTCTTCCACTGTGGGAACGCGGTGGTGAGAACCTGGATGATGATCGATGCGGTGATGTAGGGCTGGAGTCCCAGGGCTAGGATCGACAGGCGCCGGAGCGCGCCGCCGCCGAAAATGTCCTGAAGGACGAAATACTGGTTGTTTTTGAGCTTGTCGAAGATCTGCTCGCTGGAGTAGCCGCGTACCGGCACCGGGATGTGGGTCCCGAGGGTGAACACGGCGAACATGGCGAGGACGAAGATGATCCGGGCCTTGAGGTCCGGGTCCGCCCACGCCATCTTGAAGGTTTCGGCGAGGGGCAGGGACAGCCCCTTGTCGCCGCCGGAACGGCGGGCGGAGCCATAGTCCCCGCCCCCGAACCCCGCCGGGAGGCTCAAGGAGCCTCCGTCGTTTCCGCTGCGGCCTGCGCCGCGAGTTCCTTTTTGGTGGGAAGCACGTTCACGGTCCCACCCTTAGCCTCGATGGCCTCCTGCGCGGACTTGGAGAACTTGTGCGCGCTCACCGTCAGCTTCTTCTCAAGGCTGCCGAACGCCAGCACCTTCACGCCGTCTTTCGACTTCGAGACGATACCGATCGCGTACAGCGCGTCGGGAGTGACCTCCGCGCCGTCCTCGAACAGGTTCTGCAGGTCGTCGAGGTTGATGACCGCGAACTCCTTGTGATTGATGTTCCGAAAGCCCTTCTTGACGGGAAGTCGCCTTTGGATAGGGGTCTGACCGCCCTCGAAGTTCGGGTGAACCTGACGGCGGGCCTTCTGGCCCTTGCCGCCGCGGGTCGCGGTCTTGCCCATGCCCGAGCCGATGCCGCGGGCGACCCGGCGCTTCTTGAAGGTGGCGCCGACGGGAGGATTGAAGTTGTTGAGGCTCATTGGTCGGCTCCTCGCTTCTCGGAGGGCTTGCGGCCCTTGCGGGTCGCCTTCTTGCGCACCTTGGTGCCGTCGTAGATCATCGTCTCACCGTCCCACACCTGCACCATGTGGTGAATGGCGTGGACCATGCCGCGCACGGAAGGAGTGTCCTCCTTCTCGATGGTCTGGCTGATCTTGCGCAGGCCGAGGGCCTGGGTGGTGGCCCGGTTCTTCGGGTTCTGCCCGATGGGGCTCTTAACGAGCTTAATGCGCAGCATCCGCTTCCTCCTGGCGAGCCTTGGCGATCCAAGGCGTGAGTTCCTTCGCGTCGAGGCCACGTCGCTGGGCGATCTGCTCCGGCGACTGGAGGGCCTTGAACGCCTCGATGGTGGCGTAGCTCATGTTGATCGCGTTGCGCGATCCGAGCGATTTGGCGAGCACGTCGTGGATGCCACAGGCCTCGAGGACCGCGCGCACCGCGCCGCCCGCCTTGACGCCCGTTCCCGGGGCGGCGGGGCGAAGCATGACCTGCGACGTTCCCGAGACCGCGGTGATCTCGTGGGGAATCGTGCTGCCGATCATCTCGACCTTGAACATGTTCTTCCGCGCGGCCTCTTCGGCCTTGCGGATCGCGTCAGGGATACCGCGGGCTTTGCCCAGGCCGACGCCTACGCTGCCCTTGTTGTCGCCGACGACGACGAGGATCGACCACGAGGCGGTCTTACCACCCTTGTGGGTCTTGAACACCTTGTTCGTCCGAACGACGCGAACGTCGAGCTGCGGACCTTCGGTGTTGCGGCTCTCGCGCTTGCCGCTGAGCCGGTTCATCATTCGCATTAGAAGCTCAGTCCCCCTTCGCGGGCGCTCTCGGCGAGCGCCTGGACGCGACCGTGGTAGGCGAAGCCGCCGCGGTCGAACACGACGGCTTCGATGCCCGCCGCCTTCGCCTGCTCGGCCAGACGCGCGCCAACGGCCTTCGCGCCCTCGGCGTTGCCGCCGCCGGTGTGACCCTCGTCCTGCGACGACGCGGACGCCAGCGTGTGGCCCTTCGTGTCGTCGATGATCTGGGCGTAGATGTGCTTGAGGCTGCGGTACACCGCCAGCCGGGGCCGCTCGGCCGTGCCCGCGAGCTTCTTGCGAAGGCGGACGTGGCGCGATTGGCGGAGTTCGGTTCTTGTCTTGGTCGCCATGTCCTTTTACTTCTTCGCCGAGGCCCTCTTACCGGCCTTGAGCTTGATCGTCTCGCCAACGTAGCGGATGCCCTTGCCCTTGTAGGGTTCCGGCTTGCGCACCTTGCGCACGTCCGCGGCGATCTGTCCGACCTGCTGCTTGTCCGCGCCCGTGACGACGATCGTCTGCGCGCGGGTCTTCTCGTCCGCCTTCACCTCGAACGTCACGCCTTGGGGCGCGGCGATCGTGACGGGGTGCGAGTAGCCCATGTTCATCAGCAGGTCGCGTCCCTGAACCTGGACGCGGTAGCCGACGCCGATGACCTGGAGGGTCTTCGTGTGGCCCGTGCTGACGCCCTGGATCATGTTCGCGAGCAGGGTGCGGGCGAGCCCGTGCTGGGACCGCGCCTCACGAAGGTCGTTCGCGCGCTCGATCTGCAGGTGGCCGTCCGGCTGGGAGACGGTGAGAAGACGGGAGACGGGCTGGACCAGCTCGCCTTTGGGTCCCTTCACGGTAACGACGTTGGTGGCCTCATCCAGGCTGACGGTGACGCCGGCGGGGACGGGAATGGGTCGGAGTCCGATTCGTGACATTAATAGACCTCGCAGATAACCTCGCCGCCCATGCGCTTTCGGCGCGCGTCGCGGTCGGTCATCAGTCCGGCACTCGTCGAGACGATCCGCGTGGTCAGACCAGAGCGGAGCGGCTTCAGATCGCTCACCGGCTTGTAGACACGAAGTCCGGGTTTGCTAACGCGTGCGATGTGGTTGAGCATCGGGACCCGCTTCGAATCGTATCGAACGGTGACCCGGATGACGGGGAACTTGGTCTCGTTCACGACCTCGTGGCCCGAGAGGAAACCCTCGGCCTCAAGGATCTTGACGATCTCGACCTTGATCTTGGAGTGGGGGATGTCGACGGTGGTAAGCCGGGCCTGCGCGCCGTTGCGGATGCGCGTCAGCAGGTCGGCGATGGGATCGCTGTGCATAGTCTGTTCAGCTCTCCCTTACCAGCTCGCCTTCTTCACGCCCGGGAGTTCGCCACGGTGGGCCATCTCGCGGAACTGCTGTCGGCAGAGTCCGAAGTATCCGATGTAGCCGCGGGCTCGACCCGTCAGCGCGCAGCGGTTGTACTGTCGCGCCTTGAACTGCCGGGCCTTCACGCGCTTCGCGTCGAAGGCGGCCTGGGCTTCCGCCCGCTTTTCGGTCGGCATCGCGTCGATGGCGCGCTGCTCCTCCTGGAGCTTCGCCCACTCGAGGGACTTACGCTTCTGTTTTTCGATCAGGCACTGTTTCGCCATAGTCTTTCTTCACCGTTGTCGGCCCGGTCCGCATCTCTCCCCGGCGAAGGGGAAGCCGCGCTCGGTCCGTGGTCAGGTTTTCCCCGCGACGACCCACCTGGAGGCGTGACGTCGCGAATCTGAAAAGATACCCGAATCGAATGGCCGGAGACAATCGTCCGCCTCCCCACAGGTTCCTCGCGGCCACAATAGAGCCGTGACCCTCGCCGCGCCCGCGAAGATCAACGCGTTCCTGGCCGTCGGTCCGCCCGACGAGCGCGGTTGGCATCCCCTACGGACCGTGTTCCAGGCGGTCGAGCTCCACGACGCGATCGAGATCGGCGAGTCGGCCCAGGATCGGGTGGCCTTCTCCATCGCAGGCGTTCCGGAGCGCAACACGGTGACGGAGGCCCTGCGTCTCCTTCGCGAGCACGTCGACGTGCCGCCCCTCGCGATCCACGTCGAGAAGCGGATCCCTTCCGAGGCGGGCCTCGGCGGGGGCAGCTCCGACGCGGCGACGATCCTGCGCCATTTCGGCGGGGGACTTTCGCCGGAGACGCTTCGGACGATCGCCCTGCGGGTCGGGGCCGACGTTCCCTTCTTCCTTCTCGGCGGGCGCGCCCGTGCGGAAGGCTACGGCGAGCGCCTGACCCCCCTTCCCGATCTCCCGCCCCGCTGGATCGTCCTCGCCCGTCCCGACGAAGGCTGCCCGACGCCGGAGATGTTCCGCCGGTTGGACGTCAAGCCCCGCGAGTTCCGAGACTTTCCCGAAGGCGACGAGCTCTACAACGACTTCGAGCGCGTCGCGCCCTGCGCCAGCCTCGACCTCATCGAGCGGCTTCTCCATCACGGGGCCGACGATGCGGCCCTGACCGGCTCGGGTTCCGCTGTGTTCGGTCGCTTCTCGGACGAGTCCGACGCCCGCCGGGCGGCAGAGCGGATGGCCGACGAGGCCCCTTGGGTTCGGCTGACACGTACTTTGGAGCGGGATTACACGACCCAAAGTTAAATTACCCACAACTTTTCCTCCGCGCCCGCAAATTTACTATGGAGAATGGCCCAGAGATTCCATAATAGAGGCATGCGACGCACCAGCGATCCGAAGAGAACCGAGGCTTTCCTGCTTGGTCAGGATGGGGTGCTGGACGCGTCGGTCTGGTACGGCAAGGACGGGCTCCGAGCTCACGTCACCCCCGTCTCGACCCATGCCGTCTGCGCCGTCGCGCTGCGTAAGGCCTGCGCCGAAGGGCTCGGCGAGGCGCAAACCCCCGAGTCGATCCTCGTCGTTCCCCGCTAGGTCGGAAACCACGACGACGCTCCCCGTCGTCTAAGCCCATCGTGCCGCACATCGTTCTGGAAACCACCGCCGACCTTCCGGAGAACGCGGACGTGCCCGACATCCTTGAGGCTCTCGTCGCCACGCTCGCCGCGCAGGAGACGATCGATCCCAAGTCGCTCAAGGCCTATCACGACCTACGGAGCAACTGGACGATGGGCGAAGGCGCGCCCGAAGGCTTCGCCCACTGCACGATCATGTTGTTGACCGGGCGTCCCCCGGAACTTCGGAAAGCGATCGCGATCGCCGCGATGGCGACCCTCAAGGAACGGTTCGCCGCCTCCCTGGAAGCGAACGAGGTTTCGCTGACCCTTGAAGTCCGCGAGATGGACGCGGCGACCTACCTCAAGGCGTGAAGTTCCTTCCCAACGTTCTGCGCATCGTCCTCGTCGACGTTCCAAAGGGTTTCGACGGGATGACCGATGTAGAGCCTTTCTTCGAGTCGAAACACGGCCCCGAACCGGGCGAGCACGACCGGAAAGGGAACGTCCGCTTCGTAACCGCCTACGTCTGTAGGGAAAAGCTCGAAGGTCCCGATTTCAAGAAGGAGAAGGATGGGCGGCTTTTCGTCTATATCGGCTGGTACGGGACGAAGGGCGGGGTGAGAACCCGCTTCCGAAGGCTGAAGGTCCACCTCGACGCCGCTCCCAACATCGTCTGGGACACCGAGATCGTAGTGGCGGGTCGCGGTCGGGATGGCTCGCCCGCCTGTGCGACGGCGACCGTGCTGAGGGCCTCCAACATCGAGGATGGCCTACCCATCAGCCCAGAGCTTGCGTCACCCGCTCCTCCGCCAGCTCCGCCGAGATCAGCACCATCGGCAGGCCGTTGCCCGGCATCGTCGACGCACCGACGTAGGTAAGCCCCGGACGGCCCCGCACGACGTTGTTCGGGCGGAAGAAGGCGGACTGCACAAAATGGTGCGAAAGGCCGAACGCCGCGCCCTTCTCCAGGTTCAGGTCGCCCGACCAGTCTTCGGGGGTGTAGACCGCCATCGCGGCGACCTTCGCGGGATCGAAGCCGACCTCCTCCCGCATCCGGTCGAAGGCGGCCGCCTTCAGCCGTTCGGCGTCCTCGGCAGACCAGGGACGATCGAGGTTCGCGCAGGGAATCAGCACGAACAGATTGGAGTGGCCGGGAGACGCGGTCGCCGGATCGGTCTTCGAGGCGACGCAGGCGTATAAGGCGGGGTCGTCGGGCCGCTCGTTCCGGTTGAAGATCGCATCGAGGTTGTCCTTGAAGTCGCGCCCGAAAAAGATGTTGTGGTGCTCCATGCCGGGAAGCTCGCCCGCGTAGTCCACGTACAACAGGTAGGCCGAGCAGGAGTAGCGGCGCTTGTCCGGCTTGGTGCGACCGAGCAGAGCCCGTTCCGCGTAGGGGAGGTCCGCGTTCATGACGATATGGTCCGCCGCGATCCGTTCGCCGCTCTCGAGTTCCACCGTCGTACCGTCGATGCGGCACACCGCCGAGTTCAGCCGGATCTCCGCTCCGCGCGCTTCGGCGAGCCGCGCGACCACCCGCCCGATCTCGACCAGGCCCCCCTTGGGATACCAGATGCCTTCGCCGTACTCCATGTAGGTGAGTACCGCGTAGACCCAGGGCGCCTCGAAGGGCGAGAGACCCAGGTACATCGTCTGGAACGAGAACAGCATCCGCAGCCGCTCGTCGTCCATGTACCGGGAGATGCCCTTGTAGAGGTTGCCGAGCATCCGGCGTCGCATCACCGTCCTCAGGTGTCGGGGCCGCACGGCCTGAAGGGGGGAGTCCCAGTTACGCCGCACGAAGTTCGGGATGGAGTCGCGATAGAGGGCGGCCATGTCGCCCAGCATCGCGCCGTAGTTCTCCGCGTCTTTGCGCCCGGACATCGCCTCGATCTGGCGTACCATCTTCGCCACGTTCGGCGTTCCGTCGATCCGCGAGCCGTCGCGGTAGAACACCCGGTAGCTGGGATCGCAGAGCGTGATCTCCAGATGGTCTTCGAGCCGCTCACCGAGATCCGTGAAGAGGCGGTTGAAGGGCTCGAGCATCATCATGAGCGACGGGCCGCCGTCGAACTCGCATTCGCCGACCCTTACCCGCCGGTTTCGACCGCCGACTTGGTCCGTCTTCTCCAGAACGACGACCCGATGGCCCTGATGGGCCAAGCGCGCAGCCGTCGCCAATCCCCCGAGTCCCGCCCCTACGACCACGACGGTCTTTTTCGCCACCGTTCGTACTACGGGGAATTTCGCCAAAGGGTGAGGTCCGTTTCGGGAGAATCGAGTCCCGCGCCTTCCGCGATCTCGCGGAGCTGGCCCCGATGGGTAGGTCCCGTGGTTGACGACGTGCCACGCGATGTCGCTCACCGAACGTGTGAACGGCACGCCTTTCGTGTTGCGGTAGGCGACGACCTCCAGGGGATCTCGCTCGTTCAGGGCCACCATCCAGCCTTCGTGGAGCGCGTCGAGCCACGCCCCGCCCTCCGCGACGACGGAGACGCCAAGCCTCTCTAGCCAAGTGCGCTGCGCACAAAGGAGATGGGCGAACGTGTCCACCAACCGCGCCTGCGGCTCCGCGGGGACGTCGCGGGACGAGACGGGTCGACCGACCTCCACCAGACTCCCCGTCGCGACGGAAGACCATCGGCGATTCGCCCAAAGATCGTAGCGGAAACCGTCGAGCAGCCAGTCGCGCACGGCTTTATGAGACCGCAAACTGGAGAGTTCGGCCCAAAGCGCCGAGAAGGCTCTTAGATATGTTCGAGTTCGGCGCGCGTATCCTCCTTGCGGGGGCCATCGTCCTCGTCGCGGGGGCGACGGGGGCCGTCGGTTTAAGCTTGGCGGTCGGGGTGGCGATCACGGTGGGCGCGCTGGCTTTGGTATGCCACGCGCTGGAGACGCGGGGACTGTACGAAGGGGGAGGGGCAGGGCTCCACGCGGGCCTGGAAGGGCTGGCGCTCGCCTTGCTCCTGGTGGGGGCAGGGAAGGTGGAGAGCCTGGGCTTCCTCGTGCTCCTGCCCCACGCGTGGGCCGTCGTCCGATGGCGAGCGTCGTGGACCCCGGCGGCGTTCGCCGCCGGATTCGCCCTCGTGGGCGCTTACGCGCTCGTGAACGGCCGCGAACCCAGCGTGACGCTGGCCCTTCAGGCGGTGGGTGTGCTTGGACTGGGGATCGCGCTGGCCTACCGCGTCGAGGAGGAGGCATCTCCCGCGCCGTCCGTCGCTCCGATCGAAGACGAGGATCTTCGAGGACGATTCCGCGCCTTGCGCGAGGCGTACGCCGTGCTGGAACGGCGTTCCGAACGCGACGCTCAAATCGCCACGCTCGCGCGGGCGGAAACGCTCGGAGAGATCTCGCAGGCGCTTCGGGATGCGACGGGAGCCGCCGGCGCGATCCTGTTCGCGCCCACCGGAAAAGGCTGGGAGTCGCTCGGGGCTGCCGGACGGGTGCCCGAGGGTCTTGAAGGGCCATACGCCAACGGTCGTCTCCTTCAGGAGGCGGGCGGCGTTCTCCTGTTCGCCGACGGAAATCCTGTCGGCGCCGTGTGGCTTCCCGAGAAGGCCCGCGAGGGGGTTGCGGGCGTGGCGGAGACCCTCGCCGTGCGCCTGGGCGATCGAATGGAGGCCGAGACGGAACGGCGGCGGCGACAGGTCGCCGAGACGCGGCTTACCCTCGTTGAAGGCGGCGAGTCGCCCCAGATGGTCGCCCGGGCTCTGGCCGGGCTCGTCGGCGCGGACAGCGTCGAGTTCGGGGCGGTAGGGCCTCAAGGAGCGACGCCCCTGGCGCGGTTCGGTCCACCCTGCGCCTTGCTGGACGCTCTGCGCCACAGGACCGGAACCGGCCTGGACGGCTGGATCGCCTCGGGAGCGCCGATGGTCTGGATCGCGGACGCCCGCCAAGACTCTCGACTGGACGGTGCGACGGCCCTGCGGGCTCGAACCGCCTCCTTCGCCCTCGTCTCCCTGGCCGACGGACGAGCGTACGTGTGGGCGGCGTGGCACGCCGCCGGAACCGGGCGTCCGACCGCTCTCGCCACGATCCGCGCCTCTGAAGGGGTGGTCCTCCGGTGGATCGAGCAGGCGGCCGGGCGAGCGCTGGCGACCAGCCGGTAAGCGGTCTAGGGTTAAAGGGAACGAAGAGGAGATGCTCAACCCCATCTCCTTCGGAGCTCTCCAAGGGGAGGGTTCTGGTCTTAAGGCACGACCAAAGGGCTGAATGACCTCTAGGCAGGGGCTTGTGAGACAGGCCGCCTTACCTTCAAGATCGACCACGCGGTTTGCCGTAGGGGTACCCTGCCGACTCCATGAAGGTTCTAGTGACGGGTGCGTCGGGAAACGCAGGGCAGGCAATCTGCCGCCTTTTGGTCGACGAAGGGTTCGACGTTCGACGCGCAGACGTGGCGCCGCCGCCCCACGACGATCTGCCCGGCGTCGAATTCGTGCGGTGCGACACCCGAACCGACGCCGATGTGCGGGCAGCGGTCGCGGGGTGCGGCGCGGTCGTCCACCTCGCCGCTTGGCACTGCGCCCACAACCCGCCCGTGAGCGACGCGACCATCTTCGCGGTCAACGTCGACGGTACGTTCAACGTCTTCGAGGCGGCTCGCGCGGAAGGGGTTCAGGCCCTCGTGTTCGCCTCTTCGATGGCTTTCGGCTGGGGCGGCGTCTACGGCGTCACGAAGGTGATCGGGGAGGATCTCTGCCGCATGGTCCACGAGTCCAGCGGCGCGTCCGTGGCGATGCTGCGCTATCACGACTTCGTTCCCAAGCCGTACCTCGACTTCGGGGTCAAGCTGCTGCGCAACGGGGTAGACCGGCGCGACGTCGCGACCTCCACCGTCGCCGCTCTTCGGGCGACGCTCGACCGCAAGATCGGTCTGTTCATGACGATCGTCCACACCGCTCACGGGATGCCGGACGAGGTGGTGCGGGACTTCCGGGTTCTCGGTCCCGACTGGTGCGAGACGAGGGTTCCGGGAGCCAAGGCCCTTCTCACAAAGTACGCCCTCGCTTTGCCCGATTCGGTGGAGGTCAACGATCTGAGCGAGGCGAAGCGCCTACTTGGCTGGGAGCCCAAGATCGGATTCGCCGAGTTCTTGGAGGATCTCAAATCCCGCGACGCGCGCGGGGAGGACGTGCGTGGCCTCTGGGCTCCGGGGCAGCTTCCCGCATAGTCCTTGAGTTCCGACGGTAGAGATCGCCACACAGACCAGCGTTGCGGCACTTGCCCGTTTCTAGTCTCACGGAAGGGACACAAGACCCGCCCTGTCCGGTAAGCCGCAAGACCATCGATGGACTTGCGGCCCTAGTTCGAGAAGGTGTGGATCGTGGTGGAGGCGAGAAGCAGGGTGGACTCAGGAGACGGACCGGAGACGACGTTCACCGTCCGCAGAAGCGTGTGGTATTCGCCTGGGATGCCGACCCGCAACTCGATGGGCGTCATGGGACGCAAGTCCGGCCCTTGGCACAAGAAGCGCTCGAAGCGAGCGCGATCGGGAGTCCAGATGTGCGCGAGAAGGCGATCCTGAGGGATGAGGCCGTCGCCCACGGAGAAGGCGAAGAGCCGAGAGCCGGTCTCGTCCAGAAGGGCCTGCCGAGAGCGGGGCTGCCAGACCCAGGTCGCGACTCGATCGCGCGTGAGCGCGTCCACAAGCCTCTGTCGCGGGTTGGACGTTTCGGCGGGACTCGCGTCGTGGGTGGCGAGGGCGATCGCGTGGGTTCGGTTGACCGCGCCGAGTTTGCCTCGAACGCGGAGCCAACAAGTGCGCAGGGCGGCGACGCTGAGGTCGAGATCGTCTGCGATCTCCCGGTCGGTGGCCCCTTGTCGCGCGAGGGCGACGATTCGGCGCTCTCGCGCGTCAAGGCCGGTGGTTTCTTCCTGGTGCTCGTTTGCGCTGACCAATGGATACACTCCGTCGCTCCGCCAGGGACATTGATGTCCTCTACACGGTAGACGGGTTTATTGTTACGCTATTCGCAACTCTCGCGAAACGGGCGCCTTTGCGTAGCGCTTTTGTACCACAAGCGTGGTATTTAGCCGAAAACGGCGTTGGAGATCTCCGCGCGGCCGGCGGATTCGGCCGGTGCCGCAACGGTTCTCAAGGTCGAAGGCGACCGTCTTCGAGTCGCCTTCCAGATGACATGGGCCCCTAAGCGGGAGCGTACATCGCCGCGCAAAGCCCGGCGAGTGCGTCCATCAGCTTGGGGTCGGCGCCGACGGTCGGAGCGCGACGGAACTCAAGGTTGTGCTCGGCGCAACGGTCACGGGCCTCGATGCCGAGGTCGAACAACACCTCCAGGTGCTCCGCCACGAAGCCGACGGTGCAGGAGAGGACGTTCTTGTAGCGCGTCGCGTTCTCGGTGATGACGTCGAGGATGTCCGGTCCGAGCCAGGGTTCGCCCGTTGTGCTGGCGCTCTGGAAGGCGAAGGTCCAGTGAGGGATGCCCAGCTTGTCGGCGACGAGCTGTGACGTCTCCAGCAGCTCGCTTTGGTAGGGGTCGCCGTTAGCGACGATCTTCTCGGGCAGAGAGTGGGCGGAGAAGATGACGAGGGTCTCCTCGGGGTTCCAACCTTCGAGTAGAGGAGCGACGCGCTCCGCGAGAGCGTCGATGAATTCTGGCAGGGCGCCCCACCGCTGGATCATCTCAAGACGCATCTCCGGCGGCTTGGCGCCAAAAGCGTAGTGCTCGTAGGCGGCGACGCTATAGGTGGAGAAATGCGGAGCGAGCACGATCCCAACCGCCTCTTCCACGCCGTCTTCGACGAGGCGCTTCACCGCGTCGGCCACGAAGGGGGTGGTGTGCTTGGTGCCGATCTGGAGCTCGGCTTCGATGCCCCGCCGCTTCAGACCTTCGTGGATGCCGCGCGCCTGGTTCTCGGAGATCACGGTCAGGGGCGAAGGTCCGCCGATCGCCTCGTAGCGGCCCACGAGGTCGGCGAGTGCCTCTGGAGACGGCGGGCGGCCCCGGCGGATGTGGGTGTAGTAGGGCAGCACGTCCTCGATAGACTTGGGCGTGCCGTAGTGCATGACGAGCAGTCCTCGTTTCATAAGTTCCGACTAGAGAGTCTGGGCGATTCTACGGGCGATGTCGCGTCCTTGTCTTAGACAGTCGGGCACGCCGACGCCGCGATAGCTGGTCCCTGCGAGAAAAACGTTGTCGGGAAGTCGACGCTCGATCTCATCGATGCGATCGAGATGGCCGACCTCGTACTGGGGAAGAGCGTCGGTCCAACGGTCGGTCTGCCGCAAAAGCGGCTCGCCCTGCAGGCCGAGCAGTTCTCGAAGAGGGGGCATGAAGTCGTCGGCGCCGCGGAGGAAGACGCGGAGGAGAACCTGGTCGTCCGGCGCGCGGTGAGACCACTTCGCGCTGCTCCAAGTCGCGCCGGTAATCGAGGAGGATTCGCTCGGAGGCACGAGGAAGCCGGTGCCATCGAGAGACAGGCCGACGTCCGCTCGCCGGAAAGCGAGGGTTACGATGGCGCTGGAGCGATGGGCGATCGTTTCCAAGCCGACGTTCGGCAACAGGGAAGCGGCGCGATTCGAGGGAATCGCGAGCAGGACGCGATCGGCCCTAGGAAGGGCTTCCGTCGGCCTCCCAAGATGGATGTGGGTGCGGCGTAAGGCGGCTTCGAGACCATCGACCAGCGTCCGCATCCCTTCTCGGAAGGAAAGGAAGGTCGCGCCGGCTCTGGGCGAAGCGGGCGTGACGGCTTCCGAGGCGGGGGAGTCCACAGGGCTCTTTGCCGGCGAGGGGTTCAGGTACGCCGGGTAAAGGGCTTTCATGCTCAGGCGGCCGGGGTCGCCGCCGTGGGTGCCCGCGAGCAGGGGCTCCGCGACGAGACGGCTGAACTCCGCACCGTAACGGGCGGTGAAGAACGCACGGATCGACGGATCGGGCTCAGGGACGTCCTGAGGGTCGAGGGCACGGGCCTTTCCTTCTTCCGAGAGAAACGGCGCGTTTCGGATCGCGTCGGGATCGGGAGCGTTCAGGGCGACCAGTCCGCGTGGAACGCGATGGAGAACGCCTTTGACGAGCATTCCGAACTCTCCCGCCTCGGGCTCGATCAACTCACCCTCAAGCCCGAGGTCGCGGACGAGTTCCAAAGCCCCCGGTTTGCGGGAGAAGAAGCAGTCGGGACCATGCTCGATGAGCAGATCGCCCACGTGCTCGGTACGAAGCTTTCCACCCAGACGGTCGGAGGCTTCGTAAAGGTCGATCGCCGCGTCGGTAGTCCGCTCCAACTCGAAGGCGGCGGCGAGGCCGGTGATCCCGCCGCCGACGATGACGATCCGCCTAGCCACCCTGGACCGTCTCCACCAACCGCGCCACGTTCTCCAGGGGCGTCTCGGTGAGGATGCCGTGACCCAGGTTGAAGATGTGGCCCGGCAGCTCGCGGCCTTCCGCGACGATCCGTCGCGCCTCACGCTCGACGGTCGCGGGGTCGGTGTGGAGGACGGTAGGATCGAGGTTGCCCTGCAGGGGGATACCCGGAACGAGGGTGGCCGCTTGAGGCAGGGTGACGCGGAAGTCCACCCCGATCACATCGCCGCCCGCCTCGCGCTGGATCGGGAGGAGAAGGGGATTGCCGGTACCGAAATGGATCACCGGAGCGCCAAGGGGTTTCAACCGCTCGAAGATCCCCTTCATGTGGGGAAGGAGGTGGGCGCGGTACGCCTCGGGCGAGAGGGAGCCGACCCAGGAGTCGAAGAGCTGGACCGCATCCGCGCCCGCACGGATCTGGGCGGCGAGGTAGTCGGCCACCACGTCCGACAGAAGCTCCATCAGACGATGCCAGAGTTCGGGCTCGGCGAGCATCATCGCCTTGGTGCGGCGAAGGTCGCGCGAGGGTCCGCCCTCGATCAGGTACGAGGCGAGGGTGAAAGGAGCGCCGGTAAATCCGATGAGGGGAACGCTCAGCTCCTTCTTCAGGCCCCGGATGGTCTCCAGCACAAAAGAGAGACCCTCTTCCGGATCGAAGCGGTGAACGCGATCGAAGTCGCGGGCGGTGCGGACGGGGTCGTGGACGACCGGTCCGACTCCTTCTTTGATCTCGAACGGCGCCCCCATCGGGGTAAAGGGCACGGTGAGGTCCGAGAACAGGATGGCGGCATCGAAGCCGAAACGGCGAATGGGCTGGAGGGTCGCTTCGATGGCGACGTCGGGGGTGCTGACCGCCTCGAGCATCGTGCGGCCCTTACGGAGCTCGCGGTACTCGGGAAGGTAGCGTCCGGCTTGGCGCATGAGCCAGATCGGCGGCCGGGGAGTGTTCTCGCCCCGACAGGCCTGAAGAAAGAGACTCATCGAGCCACCTCCCGCAGGGCGTCTTCGAAGGCGTCCACGGTGCGGTCGATCAGGGCCTCGTCGTGGCCCAGGTTGAGGAACCACGCCTCCAGGGCGCTCGGGGGCAGGTAGACGCCCCGCTTGAGGAGCGCGTGGAAAAGACGGCCGAAAAGGGCCTTGTCGGTGGTTTGGGCATCGTCGAAATCGCGCACGGGCATGGGAGTGAAGAACACGGAGATCATAGAGCCGACGCGCTGAACCTGCCCCTCGACGTCGACGTTCTCCAGGGCCAGTTCCAGACCCTTCTGAAGTCGGGCGCCCATCGCTTCCAGCCGCTCGTAGGCCGCGTCGTCGAGACGAGAGACGACGGCGTGTCCCGCCGCCATCGCAAGCGGGTTGCCGCTGAGGGTGCCCGCCTGGTAGACGGGACCGAGGGGCGCGACCATCTCCATCAGTTCTCGGCGACCGCCGTAGGCGCCGACGGGAAGGCCACCGCCGATCACCTTGCCCATGATGAGCAGGTCGGGACGAAGGCCGTAGCGGGCGCTCGCCCCTCCGCGATCGACGCGGAAGCCGGTCATGACCTCGTCCACGACGAGCAAGGCGCCGTGCTCGTCGCACAGGGCGCGAAGCGAGTCGAGGAAGCCGGGAGCGGGAGGCACGAGACCCATGTTGCCCGCGATGGGCTCCAGGAGGACCGCCGCGACCTCGCCCCGGTTGGCCTCGAGGAGTCGGCGCGCGTCTTCCGGGTCGTTGTAGCGAGCGGTGAGGGTGCCGCGCGCGGACTCGGCGGGAACGCCGGCGGAGTCGGGCAGTCCGAAGGTGGCGACGCCGGAGCCCGCCTTGGCGAGCAGAGAGTCGATCGCGCCGTGGTAGTTGCCCTCGAACTTCAGGAGCTTGGTGCGTTCCGTGGCGGCGCGGGCTAGACGCACGGCGGCGAGGGAAGCCTCGGTACCGGAGTTGACGAAGCGAACCCGCTCGATCCCCTTCTTGCGTTCGAGCGCCTCGCGGGCCAGGGTGATCTCGCCCGCATGGGGTGCGCCGTAGCTCGTGCCCCGGCTCGCGGCCTCGGTCACGGCCTCGGTCACGGCCTCATGGGCGTGACCGAGGATGACGGCGCCCCAGGACGAGACGTAGTCGATGTAGTCCTGGCCGTCGGCGTCGGTAAGGATCGCGCCCTTGCCCTTGGAGAAGTAGAGCGGCGTTCCGCCGACGGCGCGAAAGGCGCGAACGGGCGAGTTGACGCCGCCGGGCATGAGCCCGACGGCTTCCTGGTAGAGGGATTCGGACTTCGTCATCGGGTCCTAGCGGACGAACTCTTCCTTGGTCCGGTGGATGCCGGTGATCAGCGGCGTGTCGAGAAGGGTGTGGCGGCGCGCCTCGGTGGCGCGAAGCTCGTTCACCAGCTTCGAGAATTGGGGCAGATTCTCCATCTCGTAGGCCACGACGAACTCCTGATCCTGGAGGCCGAAGGAGTAGAGGAGGAGCTGCTTGATCTCGGGATAGCCCTTGCCGAGCTTGATGTGCTCGTTCATCTGGCCTTGCCGGGCGTCCATGCTCATGAGGTACCAGTCCTTCGTCTTGCTGAAGGGGTAGGCGACGAAGTAGGTGGCACGGGCGTCGTCGAACGGGTCCATGTCCTGCTCGCTCTTGCCGCGGGCGTACATCGAGACGCGCGTGTAGCCCCAAAGGCTCTGGACGGGCTTGATCCACCGGCGCCAGCCTTCGCTCTTGACGTGGTAGCCGGTGAAGGCGGCCTCCGTCTCGGAGCCCGCCTCGTCCACCCCCCAGGCCGACCAGATGAGCAGATCGGTGTCGGAACGGGCGGGGAAAACGCTGTAGAGGTTGGTGCGCTCGGCGACGCTTTCAGCCTCGTCGGCGATCTGGTGCCGTACGGCGCGGCGCTCCTCCTCGCTCAGGGCGAAGTAGGCGTCGGTGTAGGCGTAGTTGGCGTAGAGGTTGAGTTGTCGGTCGGCCATTTCAGTGGTTGAGCCAGCGGGCGGCGTCCAAGGCGTGGTAGGTGATCACGAGGTCGGCGCCGGCGCGCCGAAAGGCGAGGAGGGTCTCCAGGACGATACGGCGCTCGTCCAGCCATCCGCGCTCGGCGGCGGCCTTGACCATGCTGTACTCGCCGCTCACGTTGTAGACGGCGACGGGGAGGTCGCTCGTCTCGCGGGCGAGACGCACGACGTCGAGGTAGGCGAGGCCCGGCTTGACCATGAGGATGTCCGCCCCTTCCTGCACGTCGGCGAGCAGCTCACGGCGGGCGTGGCGAAGGTTCGCGGGATCGTGCTGGTAGCTGGAACGGTCGCCGAAGCTCGGGGCAGAGTCGGCGGCGTCGCGGAAAGGGCCGTAGAACGCGGAGGCGAACTTGGAGGAGTAGGCCATGACGACCGTCTCCTTGGGCACGGCGGCGCGCAGGGCGACGACCTGGCGGTCCATCATCGCGCTCGGGGCGACCACGTCGGCTCCGGCCTCGGCATGGGAAGCGGCCTGGGTGGCGAGCAGTTCCAGGGAAAGGTCGTTGTCGATCTCCTGGCCGCGCAGAACGCCGCAGTGCCCGTGCGGGGTGTAGGCGCAGACGCAGACGTCGGTCATCACGACCGTCTCCGGCGACGCGTCCTTCGCCTCGCGGATGGCGTTCTGCACGATGCCGTCTCGCTTGGCCGAGGACCGCGCGTCGTCGTGCTTCTCGCTCGGCAGGCCGAAGATCAGGACGGCTCCGACCCCTAGACTCTGGATATCCCGAACCTTATCGCCGACCGCCGAGAGCGGCAAACGCGACTGGCCGGGCATCGAGGCGATAGGCTCGGGCTCGCTCGCGGTCTCGCTCACGAAGATGGGATAGATGAGGTCGGTGGACTGGACCCGCGTCTCCTGAAGAAGCGAGCGGAGGGAGGCGGTGCGGCGGAGTCTTCTTAGGCGATCAGGCATGGACGGCCTCGGGCGAGGGTTCCTCGTGAAACGTTGGGATGTCCGAACGGGCGGCGACGATCGCCTCGACCAATCCAGAGATGGTGTGGATCGAGGCGACGACGGCCGGTTCGTAGCCGAGTTCCTGGGCGGTCGCGGCGGTCAGGGGGCCGATGCAGGCGAGGCGGGCCTCCTGCATCCATCCGGGCTTCCCCCGGGCGGCCAGGGTCTCGGCGGTGCCGACCACGGCGGACGACGAGGTGAGGGCGATCCAGTCGGGGGCTTTTTCGGGAAGGGGAGAGCCGTCCTTTGGGCGCACGATCCGGTAGGCCGCGACGTCGTCGACCTGGGCTCCTTGGGCCCGGAGCGCGTCGGGGAGGTCCGGACGAGCGATATCGGCGCGAGGCAGGAGGATGCGTCGCCCTGCGACGTCCCCCAGAACTTCGGCGATCCGAATCCCCAGCGCCTCTTCCGGCATAGCGTCGGGCTCGCGGAACGCCTTCCCCAACTCTTCGGCGGTCGAAGGGCCGACGGCGGCGAGGCGTCGATCTGCGATCTTCTCTCGAAGGCCCGGAGACTTGGCGGCGACGTTCAGCGCGCGAACCCCGTTGACGCTGGTGACGACGATCCAGTCGTACCGCTCGACGTTTCTAAGCGCAGCGTCTAGAGGCTCGGGGTCGAGCGGCGGCTCGATCGCGATGGCGGGGAGGGAATAGACCGTTGCGCCGAGAGCCTGCAATGGCTCCGCGAGACCCGCCGCCTGATGGGCAGGACGGGTGACGAGGACCGTACGTCCGGCGAGCGGTCCGGGGAACGAGCGGCTACCGCTCAATGCTCCGCGCCTCCCGTTCCAACCCGCGCTACGGAACGGACGATGTCGAACGCGCCCTGCGCGCCGAGCTGTTGGGCCAAGGCCGATCCGTCTGGGGCGGTTCCCCGCAAGATGGTGCGGCCGTCCGGCGTGGCGACGAGGCCGGTCAGGCCTCCGTCCTTCCCGAGAGCGGCGACGGGAACCGAGCATCCGCCGCCGAAGGCGTGGAGGAACGTCCGCTCCGCATCGGCAGCTGCCTGCGTCGGGGCGTGGTGAAGTGGGCGGACCGCTTCGGCGGCAGGATCGGCGGCGCGCGTTTCCAGAACGAGTACCGCTTGCCCCGGCGCAGGCAGCATCTGCTCCGGCTCCAGAGTGTGGACGACGAGCGACCCGTACTCGGAAGCCGTCCAAGCATCGAGGACGCCAAGCCGCTTCAGGCCCGCGATGGCGAGCACGATGGCGTCGTACTCGCCCGCCATCAGCTTGCGCATCCGGGTATCCACGTTGCCCATGAGAGGACGAAAGACGAGGTCGGGGCGCAACGCGGCGAGTTGGGACGTGCGGCGAACGGAGCCCGTGCCGACGACCGCGCCTTGGGGCAGATCCATGAGGGCGGGCCCTCGAGAGATCAGGGTGTCGCGCGGGTCCTCACGCTTTAGGTAGGCGGTCAGGGTAAGGCCAGGGACCGGCGCGGTCGGCAAATCTTTGAGGCAGTGCAGGGCGACATCGATCTCGTTCGCGAGCAGGGCGAGCTGGATCTCTTTGACGAAGGCGCCGAGCACCTCGCGGTCGCCCCGGTCGCCGCTCGTCCGGATGGGAACGATCTCGACCTCGTGGCCGAGGGCGACGAGGGAAGCCTCCATCGCGGTGGCCTGGGCCATCGCGAGGCGGCTCCCCCGGGTTCCGAGGCGGAGCTTAGTCGGCACGCTCTCCGCTCGTCAGGCCGAACAGTTGCTCCACGACGTGCCGGTGCTCCTTCGCGGAAAGGTCGCCTTTGAGGCCGTCGATCGGAGCTTCGAGAAGGCCGAGGGTGAGGCGGCGGGCCAGTTCCTCGACGACGCGCATCTCCTTCGGAGTGAGGTCGGGCAGTCGTTCGCGCGCCCATTCGAGGTTGCGCGTTCGGATCACGTCGCCGCGGGCCACGAGGGCGCGGATGGTCGGGGCGGCGGTGCGCTGGGCGAGAGTCGCGTGGAAGCGGCCCAGTTCCTCCTCAAGGATGGAGAGGGCCGCCGGAAGGGCGCCGAGACGAGCCTGCTGCCCGGCTTCGCACCGTGCGGAGAGGGTGTCGATGTCGACGACGCCGGGCACGCTGGCCTCGACGTTCGGCGGTACTCCCATGTCCACGATGGGCATCGTGCGGCCTTTCAACAGGTCGAGAGTCACCAAAGGTTGAGTAACCGTGGCGGCGGCGAACACCGCGTCGGCGTAGACCAGCTCCTCTTCAAGATCGGAAAGAGGGATCGCTTCCGCGCCGAAGTCTTCGGCCAGGGCCTTGGCACGGGCGAGGGTACGGTTCGCGACCCGAACGTGCGCGCCCGCCGCCTGAAGCTCCAGAGCGAGGCGCCGCCCGATCTGCCCCGCGCCGAGAACGAGGAGCCGCCGTCCTTCCAGACCTCCCAACTCTTCGCGTACGGTGCGGATCGCGAGCGAGGCGGTCGAGGTGACGGTGCGGCATAGGTCGGTCTCCGTGCGAACCCGCTTGCTCGCTTCCAGGGAGCGCTGGATCAGGAGGTCGAGCATGGGACCTGCCATGCCCATCTCGCGGGCGAGGGCCCACGCGGCTTTGACCTGGGCGACGATCTCCGTCTCTCCCAAAACCGCCGAATCGAGTCCGCTCGCGACCCGGAAGGCGTGGCAGGCGGCGCAGCCGCAGGCCTTTTCGTAGAGGTAGGGCGAGAGATCGATCCCGGCCCGCGCGCTCAGCATCGCGGCGACGTCGGCGGTCGAACCGCCCGCATGGTACACCTCCAGGCGGTTGCAGGTAGAGAGCACGACGCACTCCCCGAACCCGCGCCGCCGCGCTTCGAGGAGGAAGCCCCGGATCTCGTCCTCACCCATCCCAACACGGCTCCGAACCTCCAGAGGCGCGGTCCGGAAACCGAGGCCTACCACGCCGAACGGCGCGCGAGGTTCCTCAGGGGTCTCTAAGGCGATCGGGAAGGTGCGTCCGCGTCCTTCGTCCCGGCGCGAGGCGCAGTGGGCGGGGCATTCGATCTCGCGGGGCGAGGGAACCGTCAGCAACGTCAATAGTCTCCCCTCTTCTAGACGCCACGAGGCTGACGGATTTGACGATTTTGACGATGGAACGACGCTGTTCCATCGAGAGCGAGCTTGGGGGCTGGCTCCCGAGCACAATAAGGCCGTGAAGATGCGCGAGCTAGGCAAGAGCGGGGTCATGGTGTCCGAGATCGGACTCGGTTGCTGGACCATGGGCGGCCTCAATTGGGTGAACGGCAACGCCAACGGCTGGGCCAACGTGGACGAGGACGAGATCGTGGGCGCGATCAAGGCGGGCGTGGACGCGGGCGTCAACCACTTCGACAACGCCGACGTGTACGGCAACGGACGCGCCGAGCGGATGCTCCGACGGGCGATCGACAAGCTGGGCCTGAAGACGGACGACTACGTGATCGCGACGAAGGTCGGCCACTTTCCCGGCACCGCCGAGCACGCCTACGAGGCCCTGCACGTCCGCCACCAGGCAGAGCAGTCGCTGAAGAATCTAGGCCGTGGCCACATCGACGTGTACTACTTCCACCACGGCGATTTCGGCCCTTCGGACATGTACCTGGACGACGCGGCGGCGGAGATGGACAAGCTCGTCGAAGAGGGCAAGGTCCGCGTGAAGGGGCAGTCGGCCTACTCCGCAGACGACTTCCTGCGTGTGACTCCGAAGGTGCGTCCCGCCGTGTTCCAGAGCTGGGCCCACGCTCTCGACGACCAATTCATCCGGGATGGCTCGCCGGTGAGCGAGCTGATGGCGAAGGAAGGGATCACCTTCGTCGCCTTCAGCCCGCTCGCCCAGGCGCGACTGCTGGACAAGTACGACCCGAGCAAGCCGCCGAGCTTCGAGCCGGGCGACCACCGCCAAGGCTCCGGCGCCTTCTCCGCCGAGGCGATCGCGGAACTGAAACCCAAGCTCGCGAAGCTGAAGTCGCGATTCGGCGACTCTATCGAAGACCTCGCCTCCGTAGCCCTGAACTATCTGTTGGCCCATCCTCAGGTCGCATCGGTGATCCCCGGCTTCCGCAACGAGCGGCAGGTGCGGGTCAACCTTGGGGCAGAAGGGCGCGAACTGAGCCCGGACGACTTGAAGTTCATCCGGGACGCGCTGGCCTAGGCAGACGTCTTAGGTGACGGCGCGCACTATGCCGGGTTGGGAAGAACGCCCGACTCGGTTAGGATCTTTCGCATCTGGGCGGGCGGGTCGGCGTCGACGTCGATCCGGTGGGCTTCCCAGCCGAGGTTGATCGCCGCCACCACGTTGTCCGCGTTGTCGTCGAAGAAGATTCGGCGCGTCGCCTCGGGAAAGGCGTCGGCCACGATCCGATAGGCCTCGGGTCGGGGTTTGTTCACCCGGATCTCGAACGAGGCGAATCGCTGGTCGAGGGCGGCGATCGCCGGATGGTGACCCGGGTTGTTCAGGGCGGTCCAATGCATCGCGTTCGTGTTCGAGAGGCACGCGGTCCGCACCCCCGCCGCTCGAAGATCGTTCACAAGCTCCAGCGCGCCGTGGTAGTCGCCCTCTAGCATCGCGACGTGGGCCGTCCGGGCGCGCTCGGGCACGAGGCCGAGGTCGCCTCCAAGCTGCTCGAGGTACGCGTCCTCGTCCATCGTGCCGTCCTGATAGGCGGAGAGGGCGTCGTAGTCCGCGTGCCGCCAGGGAGAGGTGCGGGCGAGCGGAGCCTCGCCCAGTTCGCTCAGGATGGCGTCCCAGGTGTGCCGAATGCGCACGAGGACGCCACCGATGTCGAAGACGACGAGGGTCATAAGGTGGATTGTGGCGGGTCGAGGCCGTTTCCGACCCGCCAAGAGCGCTAGCTTCCTTCTTTGACGCGCTTCAAGGTCATCGCGCCGCCGCCCGCGATGGCGGTCGGGCTCGCGGCTCCCTTCGTCCCGCTAGGGGGCGTGAGGCTGATCTCGTCGTCCGAGGCGAACTTGATCTTGAGCGTCTGCGGCTTCCCGAAGTTCGGGTTCTGCTTGGCCGCCGCGACGGCCTGGGGCGGTGCGCCCGGCGCGTCGATGTCCTTCACGGTCAGCGTGAGCGTATCGCCTTCTAGAGCGTAGTCGCCCTTGGTGTTGATCGAGATCGTGCCGAGCTTGAGCCCCATCGTGAAAGTCTTGTCCGCCTTGAAATCGAACTCGACGTTTGCCGCGGACGGAGCGTTCCACTTGCCGACGATATCCGGTCCCTTCTTACAGCCCGCCCCGAGCAGGGCGACCGTGACGAGCGCCGTGGCGCAGAGCGTTTTTCGCATGGAGACCGCAGGGTACCGGAGGGCGCTTCGGCCGGTGGGCCGAATGGGCCAAAATCGACCTATGTTCCGTGATCCCGAGGCCGCCGCGCGCGCCGTCGCGCGGCTGTCGGCCTCGGCGGGCGTTGATCTCGCACCCGCCCTGGAAGAGGCCCTCGCCCGGAACGCGGCGCCCGACCTCGCCCTGACCAACCTGGAACGTTGGGCGGGCGCGACGGGGAGCCCCGGACTCCATCTCGCCCAACTCTCGGGCCTTCGGGTCCGCACCCCCCTTTTCCTGGCGATCCTCGGCGCGAGCCAGCCGCTCGCCGACGCCCTGATCCAGAATCCGGAACTGGCTAGCCTCGTCTTGGAGCCGGGCGGCATCGGCGCTCCGCCGACGGTGGAGGCCCTGCTCGACGAGGGAAGAAGGCTTCTCGCCGCCGCGAGCGGCCAAGCCCACGCGCTCGATCGCCTTCGCTACCTTCGCCAGCGCACGATCCTCCCCATCGTCGTGGCCGATCTCGCGGAGCTTTGGGACCAGGAGACGGTCTGGCGAGCCCTTTCCGACCTCGCGGACGCGCTCCTGAGACTCACCTTAGAGGCGACTTGGCCGCCCTTCGCGCGACTGAAAGACCTTTCCGAGGAACCACCCCTCGCGATCGTCGCCTTCGGCAAGCTCGGCGGGGGAGAGCTGAACTACTCGAGCGACGTGGATCTCGTCTACGTCGCGCCGGACGACGTGGACGAGCGCACGGAACGCGAGCTCGCCCGTTTTTGCGAGGCGTACGGTCGTGCGCTAAGCGACCGGATGGGGCGGGGATCGCTCTACCGGGTCGACCTGCGCCTGCGCCCTTACGGCGGCGCGGGCGCCATCGTGCGCAAGGCGAAGGGCGTGGAAGCGTACTATCGCCTCTACGCGGAAGCTTGGGAGGCGCAAGCCCTCCTGCGCTCGCGCGTCGTCGCGGGCGAATGGCTGCAACCCCGTTGGGAGGCCCTGGTCGCGGAGATCGCCTTCCCGCCCGCCTTGAGCGAGGGGGTCCTGCGCGAACTGGCGGAGACCAAAGGCCGCATCGAAGAGATCGCCCAGGGCGACGACCTGAAGCGGGGGCCGGGGGGCATCCGGGACGCGGAGTTCCTCGTCCAAGCCCTCCAGCGGGCGCACGGCGGGACCGATCCGTCGCTCCGTGCGCCCGCGACCCTCGACGCCGCCCGCGCGCTGGCGTCGGCGGGCCTCCTCCATCCCGCCGCCTCGGGCCTCCTGATCGAGGGCTACACCTTCCTGCGGAAACTGGAGCACCGCCTCCAACTCACGGGCGACCAACAGACCCACTCGATCCCCGAGGACGGGACCAAGCGTGCCGCCCTGGCCCGAACGATGGGCCTCTACGACGCGAAGACCTTGGAGCGCGCCCTTGATCGTCATCGGCGTACAATCGGAACCTTGTACCGCTCTATCCTGCGCTTGGATGGTGGCGACGACGGTCACGGCGGCGTCGCTCGGGCGGCGGTCGCCGCCGCCGTCGGACCCCTCGCTCCCGCCCTGCTCGCCTGGTTCGATGGGATGCCCGAGGCCGACGCCTTCTACGCCAGCCTCCGCGACAACGAGGGAAGCCTCACCCGCGTCCAGACGATCCTGTCCGACGCGCCGCGCCTGACGCCCCTTTTCCGGTCGGACCTCGCCCTCACCGAGGAGCTGCTCAGCGGCGAGATCGAGGAAGGAGGCCAAGGCTTCGCCCGCGTCCTCGCGCGCTGGACCCTGCAGGGTGGCTTCCCCCTGGAAGAGGCGCTCGCCGACCTTGGCGACGCGCAGGTGCGGGCCGCCCTTCCCGAAGGGCTCGATGTGGTCGCCCTAGGCTCCCTCGGGTTGAAGGAGACCACCCCCGGCTCCGACCTCGATCTTCTGCTCCTGACCGACGGCGATCAGGCGGAGGGAGAGCGCGCGGCTCAGGTCCTCCTTTCCCGGATCGACGCCGCCCATCGCACCGGGGCTCCGTTCCGCGCCGATCTGCGTCTGCGCCCTGAGGGACGCAAGGGGTTGCTCGTACGCACCTACGAAGGCCTCCTCGCCTACGCCGAACGAGACATGGAGCCCTGGGAGCGGTTCGCTCTGGGCCACGCGCGCCTGCTCTCCGGCTCCCCTAAGGCGCTTCAGACCGTCCTCTTCGCCGCCCGGGAGAAGGCCGTCACCCCCGCCGACCTGATCGATCTCAAGAAGATGAAGCGGCGGATCGAGACGGAGCGGGTGCGCCCGACCCATGCCCGGCGCGACGTGAAGCTCGGACGCGGCGGCTTGAACGACATCGAGTGGCTCGTCCGCCTGACCGAGATGGTCCACCCCGGCGACCGTGCCGCGACCTTCCGGATCCCCGAGCGGATCGCCGCCCTCGCCGCGGCGGGCCATCTGAACCTCGTCGAAGGCGACGCCCTGATCGAGGCTCGCCGCTGGCTGCTCGACCTGCGGCACCGCCTCTGGCTGATCGACGCCGAAGGCGACCTGTTGCCGGAGAACCCGGACCGCCTCGACCGCCTCGCCCACGCGCTCGGTCTCGAGGATGCCAACGCTCTTCTTCGGCGCCACTCCGAGACGACCGAGCGGGTCCGGACTCTCTACGAGGAAGGGACCGGTCGACTATGATGGGAAGGCCCTTCGGACGATGACCTTCTCTATCCTGCTTCTCGTCTCCTACCTTCTCGGCGCGATTCCCGTCGGCGTTCTCGTCGCCCGGGCGCGCGGGGTGGACATCCTCAAGGCGGGCAGCGGCAACATCGGGGCGACGAACGTCGGACGGGTATTGGGTAAGGGGCCGGGCCTCGCGGTGTGGGGCCTCGACGTGCTCAAGAGCCTCGCGCCGACTCTCGTGGCACGGGCGCTGCTGCACGAGCGGCTCATCGGCCTCGATCCTCAGACGCAGTGGTTCCTTGTCGGCACGGCGGCGATTTTGGGCCATTGCGCGAGCCCCTTCCTGCGCTTCAAGGGCGGCAAGGGCATTTCGACCGCCCTCGGGGCGATCGTCGGCACCGAGCCGCTCGTGGCCCTGTGCTGCTTCGCCCTGTTCGCGGTCACCCTCGCCACCACGCGGTACATGGCGATCGCCAGCACGGTAGGCGTCATGTCCGTCGTCCTGTTCTCCCTCCTGTTCGGCGTTACGCCTCAGCTCCTTCCCATCTTCTTGTCGCTCGCCCTCTTCGTGGCTTACCGCCATCGGAGCAACTTCCGCCGGCTGAAGGAGGGCACGGAACCGAGGTTCAGCTTCAAGAAAGCCGGCGCCCCGCCCGAAGGTTCCGCGCTTCAGGACGCGAAGGAACCCTAGGTCGTCCAAATAGCGGTGGACGCTCCTTCCGAATCTGAACTGTCCGGCGAGCCCGAACTGCCGCCCGAGATCCCGCCTTCCGCGAACGTGCCGCCGCCCACGAAAGCGGTGTTGCTCGTCAATACGAAGTCGAGGCGCGGGCAGGAGTGGTTCGACCTTGCGCAACAGGAACTCAAGAAGCACGGGATCGAGATCGAGAAGGCGACGCGATTCGAGAAGATCGACGATCTGATGCGGGAAGGCCGGGAAGCGATCGAGCGGGGCATCCCGATGATCATCGCGGGCGGCGGCGACGGCACCTTCAACGCTCTCTCCGACCTTTTCGTGGGGAAGGAGACCGTCTGCGGTCTCCTTCCCCTAGGCACCGGCAACAGCCTCGCCCGCGACCTCGGCATCCAGGCCGACGTCGCCCAAGCCTGCGAGGTCATCGCCAAAGGCAAGGTCGTCTCAGTAGACCTGGGCTACGTCAACGGCACCCACTTCGTGAACGTCGCCACGATTGGACTCACCACGCGCATCGCGCAGAATCTGACGAACGACCTGAAGAAGCGCCTGGGACGTTTCGTCTACGCGGTCGCCATCTGGCGGGCGATGCGCAAGTCGCGGCCCTTCCGGGCGGTCTTGGAGACGGAGAACGGTACCCGCGAGTTCGACTGCCTTCAGTTCGTGATCGGCAACGGCCGATTCCATGCCGGACCGTTCCCCATCGCGCCCGACGCCTCGATCATCTCGGGGGCTCTCAACATCTACGCGGTAGAGGGACGCAGCAAATGGGTTCTGCTGAAGTACGCCCTGAGTCTGCCGGGCGGCCATCAGGTCGCGCTGGCCGAGGTGTTCAGCGAGAAATGCAACGGCGGCAAGCTCTCGACGACCCCTCGCAAGCAGGTGACGGTCGACGGTGAGGTCTGCACCCAGACGCCTATCGAGTTCCGTAGCGTCCCTAAAGGAATGCGGGTCGTCGTCCCGGCAGATTGGGAAGGCTAGGTCGATGCACGATCGTGGATGGAA
>CAZEWR010000017.1:0-108803 GCA_964516175.1 uncultured Fimbriimonas sp.
GACCCGGCCCATCGCCTGGATCGTCTGGGCCACCGCGCGGTTGCCCGCCTCGGCGGCCTCGGACATCTCCTGGGCGCTCGCGGCGACCCCACCGATAGCTGCGTTGGTCTCCTCGAGGTCGGCCTTGGCCGACTCCAGATACCGGGCGCTGTCGACCGCGCCGTCGCGGACGCCGCCGATGGTGGATGCGAGGTTCTCGACGGTGCCCGTCGACTCGGTCGCGCTCATGGCGAGCTTCTCGCTCGCCTGGGCGATCTCGCCGCTCGCGGTTCCGCCCTGCTGGGCCGCCGCCGCGAGGCTGCCGCTCGTCTCGCGCACGCTTCCCGCCGACTCGGCGATCTCCTGGACCATCGCGCCCAGATCGTGGCGCGCCTTGTTGTAGTTGGCGACGGCGCCCTGCGTGTTGGCCAGCATCGCGTTGAACGTTTCGCCCATTCGACCGATCTCGTCTTTGCCGGGGTTCGGCACGGGAGTCGTGGCGGGCTGGACGTCATACGTGAGGTCGGCGTTCGCGAGGGCTTCCAAACCGGTCGAGAGACCGACGACGCAGCGATTGGCGAGCGAGTCGAGCCGACCCGCGAGAACGGCGACCGGTCCCTTGATGGAGCGCGCGATCCACATCGCGACGCCGAGGCCGATCGCAAGGGCGAAGGCGAGGGCCGCAGACAGCCGGATCTTCGCGGCCGTGGCGGAGGCCATGGCCTCCGCCACGGTCTGGTTCTTCACCTTGACGTTCCAGTCGACCAGTCCCTGGGTTTTGTCGGCGGCGTCCAGATAGGTCTCTCCGACCGCCTGCTTCATCGCGGTGAACGCCTGCGTGCCATCGAGCTTGCGCATGCTCGCCTTGATGGAAGCGACCTTGTCGAGGTACGACTGCACCGAAGCCTTCGCCGTGTCGAAGTTCTTGCGATCCTCCGAACTCGTAATCGAATCGTCGTACGCTTTGAGATCCTTCTGGATCAGCGCGAGGGTTCCCGCCATGTCTTTCTCCGCCGCCTGGTTGTCGGCGTCCGAACTGCTGACCGCAAGATCGTCGAGCGCGATGCGGTAGTCCGACAGGTCGCCGTTGAGAGCCAGCGCGTACTGGATGCCCGGAATGGTATCCGTGTCGAGCTTGTGGAGCGAACTCTGCATCCCACCCATTCCGGTCAGGGCGATCAGCGTCGTCGCACCGGTGAGCGCAAGGATGAGACCGAATCCGAAGCCGAGTTTCTTGCCGACCCCCAAGTTGTTGAACCAAGTCATGTGTCTGCCTGTGCTGCGCCGCGCCTTGAGGGGCGGCCTTTCCACGATCTTCGGCAGGAAGCCTCCACGTCTTTATGGCGGTCTCGACGATGCGATCCGCCGGAACGTAGAGTCATTGAAAAGGTGGATGGCTGTGGGATCTAACGCCAAGGAACGACGTCCGTCTGAGCCCCTTTTCCAATGGGTTCATGCGGGGGCTCTCGCTCGGAAACGCCACCGTTATCGCGACCGACTCGATTAGCGGCAAGTCGACCACGGCGAGCGTCCATATCGCCCTGTAGGAACTGGGACCGAGCGGACGACGATGTGCCGCGTAGAATCTCTCACGGTCGCTGCGAAGGTCGTGGGAGCGCTAGCCCACGTTTCAGTTCCGTTCGAGTCATCGCCTCGAAAGGACGACGAATCGAGAGTGGAAACCCTGATCGAATGCGGGCGACGCCTGATAAAGTCGATCTTAAAGTTATGATAATTCGAACACGAAAATCGTTTTTCATTGATTAAATTTTCATGAAAAATTTGAATTAATACGTAATATGTCGTAATCTAGTCCCCGTACGTACAATTGGGGGCGCTGCCAGTATGACCGTGACGCCAGTCGACGGAAATCGGCGGTTTCCCCATTAAGAGCGCTTCTTCCGAGCGTTTAGAGTCCTAGGGGCGGCGTCTCTTCGTCGAAGGCCGAGAAGACGGCCATCGGCTCCAACGCGCCTTTGGGCGTCAACCCTGCCTCCGCGAGGTCGAGTCCCTCGAAACCCTCGCCATCGGTCAAGCTCACGAATACGATGGGATCACCGCCCTCAACGTGGAGCAACCGGCGCACCGAGTAGTAGGCCGCGCCTCCCGGATCTCGCGCCAGCAGGGAGTCGCCGGTTCGGGGAAGGGCAGGAAGCTCGATCGTGCCTTTGTCGCGCGGGAAAGGGCCGGAAGTGAAGACGCGGACTCTCATCGCGTCTTAGTCTACGACCTTAATAGTAGAACCGTTTCTACTATTAAGGTCGAAAGACTTATTTGGCGCATAAGGGAGGGTAGATGAATGTCTACATGCTAGGCTTAGGACATGGATCAGCCGCCCTTCCCATCCACGTACGAAACCCTTGAGCGTCCTTCCCTGGTGATCACCTATCACATGGGCGATCTGCCGGTCCAAAAGGGAAGCATGGTGGGGTTGGACGACGAGGGGCTCCTCGTTCCGATCGAGCGGGCGGTCTGCTTCGTGGGGATGGCGCACGAGAACCACGCGGGCGTCTCCCGGGCGAAGGCGGTCTCGTGCGTGAACGTCTCCTGCACCGGTTCGTTCGTGCTTGGCTTCGTCGGGTGGAGGCCGACCCTCGTCGATCTTCAGCGGGCGGTCTGGGTCTACGACGGGACGACGGTGTCGGGAGCTCCCTTGCGAACGGGCATTCCGGCAGGCCGCGTGGTGGCGATCGATATCACGAGCGACGGACGTCCGGGCGTCCGAGTCAAGATCGACCAAGCCGCATCCAAGGTTCTGCCCCCGCTTCCGGGAAAGGTCGAGGAGGCTCAGGCCTGGTACCGGGCACGGAGCCGCTGAGGAGGGCGCGATAGTCCACAATCGACGGAGATGGGGTTGTGGAAAAAGCCGGGTCGCCTTGAGGATCTGAACGCGATGGCCGAGGGCACGATCCACGATGCCCTGGGTATCCGGTTTACCGAGATCGGCGAGACGGGTCTGTTCGGGACGATGCCCGTTGCCCCGGCGACCCGTCAGCCGTTCGGGCTGCTCCACGGCGGCGCGTCGGTCGTGCTCGCGGAGTCGCTCGGGAGCATGGCGGCTTACCTGGCGTGCGACGAGGGCGATGTACCGATGGGAGTCGAGGTGAACGCGAACCACCTGCGGGCGGTGCGCGAGGGCACGGTGACCGGGACCGCCCGTCCCGTCCACGTCGGACGGACCCTCCACGTCTGGGGCGTGGAGATCGCGGACGAAACGGGGCGGGCGGTGTGCGTCGCGCGTCTCACCGTGGTCGTAAGAGCGCGAGAAGCTCATTCCACCTGACCTTGCCCAGGTCGGTGCGGGGGATCGATGGAACGCTCCGGACGGTGCGAATCCGCTCGAACGGTAGGACGCGGGCGTCGAACGCCTTCCGCGTCTCGGCGATCTCGGACTCCTCGCCTTCGATCGCCAGAGCGACGACGTGGCCCAAGCGCTCGTCAGGCAGGGCGAACAGAGCGTAGCCCGCCCGGACGCCCGCTCGGCTCGCCTCCTCGTCGAACGCCTTGCGGAGCAGACCGAGGTTCGAAAGCTCGCCGCCGATCTTGACGCGATCCTGGAGGCGTCCCTCGACCATCAGCCAACCGTCCTCGACCGTGCCGTAGTCCTCCGTCGTGAACCAGCCGTCGGCGTCCTTCGGGTCGACGAAGCGCGGGCCGTGCAGCACGTACCCGGTGAGAAGCGAGCCGCCGCGCACCTTGATCCGACCGCTTTCGTCCGTCGCCATCTCCAGGTGAGGCAGAACGCGGAGGCGGTGGGGTCCGTCCAACGGGTCGGTCGCCGCCTGCGAGGCGGTCTCGCTCAGGCCGTAGGAGGCGAGGACGGGCCAGCCGAGGCGGCGGGCCGACGCGTACAGCCCTTCGGAGAGGGCGCCCCCCCCGACCAGGATCGCCCGGAGCGACGCCGGTCTTCGCAGACCTGCGCCGACGAGGTCGTGGACCTGGGTGGGCACGAGCGAGGTCAGGGTGGCCCCAGCGGCGTCGATCTCCTCGGCGAACCGAACGGGATCCCAGCGCTCGTAACCCGGCCCGACGACCCGCGCGCCGCTCAGTTCGGCCCGCGCCCAGATGCCGAGACCGCCGACGTGGAATCCGGGCAGGGTGTGGAACCAGACGTCGCGCGCGTTCGAATCGAACCGCTCGTTCGCGGCCTCGGCGGAGCGGAGGATCGCCCCTTTCGAGAGGGCGACCCACTTGAAGTCCGCCTCCGAAGCGGCGGTGCTGCCCGACGTGAGCAGAAAGACGTGTCCCTTCAGCCCATCGGCGGCTTCCAGGCGCTCCCGGAGAGCCTGGGCTAGAGGCGCGGGCATCCGAGGATTCAGGAGCACCTCGTTCGCGTCGGAGCGGAGGTCGATCACGCCTCTAGTCTCCTCCATTGGAGGGCCTCCATCTCGCGCCCGAAGCCGAGCCCTAGCCCGCCCGGCGGGATCAGGCGCGCGTCGCGAGCGCTGAGACTCCGGGAAAAGACGGTGGGCTCGTACGCCTCGTGGGTGAGCAGTCCCCCCGCCTCGACGGGGAAGCCCTCCGCAACGGCGCGGGCGGCGAGCCAAGCCGCCGCGAGTTGGCCCACCGGATGGTCCAGATAGCTCGTGAAGGCGTACGCGATCCCGAAGGGCTCGGCGGGAGGGGGAAAGGCGTCTCGGGCGGGCTTCACGACGCGCACGTCGAATTCCCCGCCCGGTTCCGCCGTTTCGAAGTCGATCCCCAGTCGAACGCGCTCGCGCAGAGCGCGCCAAGCGTCGGCGTCGTAGGGACAAGGGTCTTCAAGCCAGTCGATCCAACCCAGATCGTCCCAGTCGTCCAGCAGGCTCGTGACCCTGTCGGCATCGAGGTGAGCGTTGAAGTCGAGCCGGAAGCGGAGGCCGCTCGCCCGGAAGCGGTAGAGATCGTCGGCGGTGAAGTCCCAACCCTTGAGCTTGACCCGACTGTAGCCTTCCGCCTTGGCCCGACCCAGGTCTTCGGCGCGGAAGCCGAAAGGCAGCGAGAGGTGGCTAGGCGGGACCGTCAAGCCTGCGAAGAGCGAGCGGCCTTCGGCCCGCGCCTCGCCGTCGGCGCGGGCGAGTTCCAACGAACGCGCGCCCAAACTCTCGGGCCTTCCTTCGGCCAGAGCGGCGAGCTGTCGGTCTAGCGGCGCGTCGCCCAGTTCCGGCCAAGGGTGCACGTCGCCGTAGCCCCGCACCCCGTTGTCGAAGGTCACCTGGAGGAGCGCGCCCGTGCGGCGACGACCCTCCGCGCGGGCGACCAGCTCGTAAGGCGAAACGTCGATGCGCATGGCCCTACGGCAGGCGGTCGAACTTCGAGAAGTCCGGCTTGCGCTTCTCGATGAAGGCTTCTTTGCCCTCCTTCGCCTCTTCGGAGAGGTAGTACAGGAGGGTCGCGTTGCCGGCCAGATCGAGCAGGCCGATCTGGCCGTCGCAGTCGGCGTTGAGGGCCGACTTCAGGCAGCGCAGGGCGAGGGGCGAGTTCTGGAGCATCTCGCGGCACCACTTCAGGGTTTCCGTCTCCAATTCCGCGAGCGGCACGACGGTGTTGACGAGGCCCATCTCCAGAGCCTGTTGCGCGTCGTACTGACGGCAGAGGTACCAGATCTCGCGCGCCTTCTTCTGTCCCACGATGCGGGCGAGGTAGGAGGAACCGAGGCCGCCGTCGAAGGAGCCGACCTTCGGGCCGGTCTGGCCGAAGCGGGCGTTGTCGGCGGCGATCGTGAGGTCGCAGACGATGTGCAGGACGTGGCCGCCGCCGATCGCGTAGCCCGCGACCATCGCGACGACGGGCTTCGGCAGGGACCGGATCGCCTTCTGAAGGTCGAGCACGTTCAGACGTGGAATGCCGTCTACCCCGACGTAGCCGCCGTGGCCGCGCACCTTCTGGTCGCCGCCCGAGCAGAAGGCGAGTTCGCCCTCGCCGGTCAGGATCGCCACCCCGACCTTCGGATCGTCGCGGATCACCACGAATGCGTCCAGCATCTCCTCGACCGTCTGCGGGCGGAACGCGTTGCGTACCTCCGGGCGGTTGATCGTGACTTTCGCGATGCCGTCCTCGGTCCGCTCCAGCCGAATGTCCTCGTACTCTTTGATGGTGGTCCAGCTCATGGTCTTATTGTGATGAAATCGTCGACCGCCGCCCGGAAGGCGGCGGGATCGCCCCACGGCGCGCGGTGCCCGACGTGGGGCAGGACCGTCGCCGTGAAGCGGGGGTTCAGGGCCGCGCACTCCTCGGCGAGAGCGGCGTACTTGGCGTCCTGGGCCCCGGCGAGCCAGAGGATCGGGACGTTGAGGGTCTCGAGTTCGGGGCGAAGGTCGCGCTGCCGGGCGACCGAGCCAAGGACGAGGGCGGCGGCTAGGGCGATGCGGTCGAAGTCGCCCTCCTTTCTCGGCAGTCGATCGGGCGGGTCGTGGGCGAAGACGCCCTGGGCGTTCCAGTCCGCGACGACGGCGTCCCAGTCGTCGCGAAGAAACCGCTCCGCCCAAATCCGGTCGTTCTCGATCCTTGCCTCCCGTGCGGCATCGCTCAGATGTCCGGGCGAGGCCGAGACGATCACCGCGCGTCGCCAGCGCCCGGGCTCTTGAAGCAACATGTGGAGCGCGATGCGTCCGCCCATCGAGTAGCCCAGCAGGACGTCGCCCGTGGTCTCGCGGTTGAGGGCGGCGGCGATCGTGTCGAGAGTGGGGTGCCACGGGTGCAGGCCGATGGCTCGTGCGGCCGTAACCCGTGAATCGATAGAGGCACGGGTTAGGGGGGGAGAACCACCCCCTGCACCCGTGGCACCCTCCTCTTCGAAGCGTGCGAGCCAACCTGGCTTTATCCATTCGTCGCCCAACACGCCGTCCCAGTCCTCCGGGCGACCGAGGAAACCGTGGAGGGTGGTCATGCGAGGAGGGCTCCGTAGCGTTCCCAGAAGCGAGCCGTGCTCGCCGCGTCGGGACGAATCTCCACGATGCGCAACCCCGGCCCGTTCTCGATGTCCCTCGGGTCGTCCACCGCCTGGTAGGCCAGGTCCCAGAGCGCGGCCCAATGGGCGAAGCTCCGGCCGTGGGCGTTGACGAACAAGGGGTTGGGGAACATCCGCTCGAAGATGCGTCCCCCGGAGTTGTTGATCGTCACGACGGTGGCCGAGGTCTGCGGGGCCATCTGCGCGAAGGGCCAAGGCCCCGCGAGGTCGTAGAGCGTGGTGAGATCGCCTAAAACGGCCCAGTTCGGACGGTCTGCGCGGCAACCACCGAGGAAGGTCGAGAGCTGGCCGTCAATGCCGTTCAGGCCGCGCGAGGCGGATATCTCGGCAGGACGCACGGGATCGGCGGCGAGGTCCCACTCGCGGATCGGTAGGCTGTTGCCCAGGAACACGCCCGCCCCCACCTCGATTCTTCGGGAGAGACGGCGGACGATCCCCGGCTCGGAGTGGGGCTCGGCTTCGAAAATCTCGGCCAAGCTCCGGTAGAGACGTCGGTCGTCCTCGATCAGACTCGCTTGGAAAGGGCGGGAATCGACCCTTTCTGGTAGATCCAAAGGCAGAATCACCGAGAGGCGCCCCAGCCCGGAGAAGGGAAGGCTTGAGAGGGAAAGGACCGGCAGATCGGCCCGGATGTCCTCCAGGTCGCGCCAGAGTCGGTGAGTTGGAACGCCGCCGAGCCGCAGCACGCCGTCGAACGTTCCGCGCGCGAAGACCCGCTCCGCCACCCGCAGGCTGAGAGGCTCCAGCGTGGCCGAGGCGCGTAGGCCGGAGAGCGCTTCCAGATAGATCGGCGCGCCGAGGTCACGCAGGAACCGCTCGACGGGCGCGCGCTCTCCGGCGGCGAGCCGCCCGACCACGATCAGGGGCGACCGAACCGCCTGGAGAAATCCCGCGAGCGAGTCGTGCGGAACCGGGGAGTCTGCCGCCGGGCCGCCGCGTGGATCTTCCAGGCAGACGTTGAGGTGGATGGGCCGGTCGAACGCGGGCAACGTGAACGGCTCGTCGCCCTCCAGATCGAGTGCGAAGGGAGCGTAGAGGCCGAAGATCCCCCGTTGTTCCGCCGCTTGGGGGGCGCCGCTCCCCCGGAAACGGCGCGGACGATCGGCGGTAACGAGGGCGAGCGGAACCCCCGCGTAGTACGCCTCCATCGCGGCGGGCAGCAGCTCGCCCGCCGCCGTGCCGGACGTCGTGATCACCGCGACGGGCCGCCCTGTCGTCTGGGCGCGTCCCAGGGCGAAGAACGCCGCCGACCGTTCCTCGAAGTGCCACACCGTCCGAAAACCAAAGGTGGGGATCGCCTCGATGAAGGCGGCGTTGCGCGCGCCAGGGCAAACGACCAGCTCCTCGACGCCCGCTTCCCGCAGCGCTTCCAGAACCCTGACGGCTAGGCCCTGGACGGCCAGACTCAAAGGCCGAGCGCCCCTTGGATCGAGTCCGCCTTGGCGTTGAACTCGCGCCACTCGCGTTCGACCTGGCTCCCCGCGACGATGCCGCCGCCTGCGAGGATGCGCGCTTCCTCGCCCGACCACTGTACGTTCCGGATCGCGACGAGGCAGGTTCCCACCGTCTCGTTCGGTGGAACGACGCCGAGCGGCGCGCCGTAGCGGCCCCGCTCTTCCGCGTTCGGCTGGTCTTGGAGCCAGCGCCACCCGGCGGCTTTGGGCCACGCTCCGATCGCGGCGGTGGGATGGAGGGCGGCGACCCACTCGTCGAAACCGACCCGCCGCGCGGGATGCGCCTCGATCGGCGTGTGGAGATGGACCAGCGTAGGGAGCCGAAGCTCGTCCGTCATGCCAACCCGCAGTTGGCCCAGGGGCGAGAGCCGCTCGACGATGCCGTCGACCACGACCTGGTGTTCGTGCATCTCTTTAGGGTCGAGAAGCAGGGAAGGGGCGCCCAGACTCCGGGTACCCGCGAGCGCCATCGTCGCGAGGTACGGCAGGGCGTCGCGTTGGGCTCGCTCCTCGAACAGCGTCTCCGGCGTCGTGCCGACCATGCCACCTTCGTCGTTCCAGACGCCGTACGCCTGGAGCGACGCGCCCCGGCAGCGCCGCAGGGCGCTCGCGAGGACCGCCGCCCGACGAGACGCGTCGAACTCGACGCGGGCGCGACGCGCGATGAAAGGCACCGCCTTGACCAGCGAGCCCGCCGCGATGCGCCGTTGGATGTCGTCGAACGACGCCGCGAACGCCTCAAAGGACGAGGATCGCCACGTCGGGGTAGAGGAGGGCGTCGCAAACCGGTCGAGAGCCCCGACCAGCACGTCCATGTCGACGTGCGCCGATCGCTCGTAAACTCGCCACGGTCGTTCGTCGCGTAGGAAGAAGTCGGGAGCGTAGAACGATATCCGCCCCGCCTGCGGTCCCCCGGTGCGCGTGAAGCCGCCCCAGCCGAGCCACGCGCGACCGTTGCGGTCCAACGCGAGGCATCCGCTCGACAGAAACGCGTCGAGCGCGGCGTCCCCGATCGTATTCTCTTCGCGGCAGAGGGTCACCATAGTGGTTTCAATGGTTATTGTACTCATTGAAACCACGCGGCGGCTTGATGTTCCGCCGTTCGACCTAAACGCGAAAAGGTTGTCCTCAAAAGGATTCGCCCTCGAGAGTCGGCCTCGCGAACGTCGATCGGATCGTCAAGCGTCATGGTGGAGGGCGATGACGAGCGCACCGGGTACGAGCGCGACGTTCTCCTTCGCGCTGGGCCCTTCCGCACCCGACTCAGCGTGAGTCTTCGAAATCTCCCCCGTCGGCGGTGTCCGCCAAAGTGGGGCCGCGAGTCGTGGAATAGATGGGCAAAGGCCCTCTTTTATGCGGGCGCCTCCACGATCATGGCGAGCCTCGATCCCTCCACCCCGCACTCCCCTCGCGAACGCTCAATGAAAACCGGCGCGTGGGATCGCGCGCGTCTTCCTCGGTTCACGGCGGGAACCGCCTTCACCCTGGCCGCCGGCTGCGTTCTGTTTCTTCTGCTGGAGTTGGCGGGCAGGGAAGCGGGCAAGGTCGTGTCGAACGTCTCGACCATCCTGTCCTCGTGGATCGCCGCCGGGTGGAGCCTCTGGGGAATGGACCTCCGTCGTCGACCCAAGGCGGAGCGGAGTCGGGGCGGGCTCAGCGCGAACCTGCTGTCCCTCAGCCTCCTGTTCTACGCGACGGGGGCGGCTCTCTTCACCTACTACGAGATCGTCGCCCATGCGCAGACGTTCCCCTCCTGGGCCGACGCGGGTTTCCTCGGGAGCCTGATCCTGATGTGTGGAGCGACCCTCGCGTTGCCGGGCCGTCCTATGCCCGCCGTGGTGCGCGTCCGCGTCCTTCTCGACGGCCTCATGACGATGGCCGGACTGGTGACGTTCAGTTGGCTTTTCGCGCTCGGACCGACGCTGCTCGCCGGGGACCAGACGCCCTTCGCCAAGATCCTCGGCGCCGCGTACCCCGTCCTCGACCTCGCCATGATGTTCTGCGTGATCGCCCTCTCGGCGTCGTCGCCCGACGCGGGGATTCGGAGGGTTCGCGGTTTGCTTTGCGCGGGGGTCCTCGCCTTCGTCGTCGCCGACAGCGCGTACCTCGTCATGACGGTGAACGGGACGTACCACACCGGCGAACTCACGGACGTGGGGTGGTTCGTGGCGAACCTTCTCACGGCGCAGACGGCGGTGTCCCTACGCAAGCTGCGTCGGCGGTCGACCGAGGACGAAGCGGCGTCTGAGGTTCGCGCGGAAAGCCTGCGCTCGGCCTCGCTGGCAAGGACGATGTTGCCGTACGCCCTCGTTCCCGCCGTGGCGGCCCTGCTCCTAGGCGTCTGGCGGGAACGGCTGGACCCACGGTTGGAGCTCGGCGTGTACGTCGGCTCCGGGGTTCTCCTCGCGCTCATCCTCGTGCGGCAGTTCCTCGCCCTCGCGGAGAACTCCCGCCTTCACCGCTACCTCCAGAACGCCTACCGGGAGTTGGAGGCTCACGCGACGACCGATGCGATGACGGGGTTGCCCAACCATCGCACGTTCCAGGCCCGCCTTCGTGCGGCGCTGCTCCCGGCGGAGACGGAGGGCGGGCCGACGTCGCTGATCCTCGTCGACGTCGATCGCTTCAAGGCCTACAACGACCACTACGGCCACCCGGCGGGAGACGAGGCCCTGAAGATCGTCGCCCAGACGTTGCGAGACGGAGTCCGCGAGGGCGACCTCGCGGCGCGTTACGGCGGCGAGGAGTTCGCCGCCGTGCTGCCCCGCACGACGTCCGACGAGGCGATGGCGGTAGCGGAGCGGATCCGGGCCGCCTGCGAGGCCACCGAGTTTCCCTGCCGTGCGGTGACGCTCAGCATCGGTATCGCGACGGCGGAGGAAGGAGCCGACCCTGGAACGCTCATCGAAGCGGCGGATCGGGCCCTTTACGCCGCCAAGCACGGTGGTCGCAACCAGGTGGTGCGCGAGGGCGCGACGCTGGCCCGTCCGCACCTTGAGGTGCGCGAGGGCGGCCTCTCCCCTGAGACGCTGCCCGCCGACTTTTCGCTCGAAGCGAGCCGGCGGCTCGGCGTCGCCCGGCTCGCGTCGTCCCCTTCGCTCGACGGGCCGACAGGGCCGCTCGTGCGCGGGCTTATGGCGATGCTCGAACTGCGCGACCACGAGGTCGAGCGCCACGCTGACCGGGTGATGCGGTTCTGCCTGCGGCTGGCTGAGGAGGCGGCGTCGAAGGGCATCGCCAAGGTTTCCCCGACTCAGATGAGCGACCTGCATCTGGGCGCTCTCCTGCACGACATCGGCAAGGTCGGGCTGCCCGACGCGATCCTCAACAAGCCCGGGGCCCTGACGCCCCAGGAGTGGGAGATCGTCCGGCGCCACCCCATCCAGGGCGCGGAGATCCTGTCGAACTTCCCCGAGCTCGCGGGCGCGGCCCCGGTCGTCCGCTCGCAGCACGAGCGGTGGGACGGCACCGGCTACCCCGATGGCTTGGCGGGCGAGGCGATTCCCCTAGGAGCCCGGCTTTTCGCCCTCGCCGACACGCTCGACGCCCTGAGCGGCGATCAGGCCTACCGCGCGGCGCGCCCGCTTTCGGAGATTCGCGACGAGGTGCGAAGGATGTCCGGCAAGCAGTTCGACCCGGCCCTCGCCGAGGCGTTCCTCGGGGTGCCCGAACGCGAGTGGAACCGGCTCCAGGGCGAAGAGGCGCAGAGGCGGGCGGCGTAGACGCCCGCCCCCTTTCTAAGCGCCCGACGACGCGCGCACGATCAGTTCCGGCTTGAGAACGCGTTGCTGCAGGGGCGAGGTGGGGTCGTCGATCTGGGCCTTGAGGAAATCGAACGCGAGGGCGCACATCGCCTCGACCGGCTGGCGGACCGTCGTGATGGGGCAAGGGCCGCGCTCGAGGCCCACCGTGCCGTTGAAGCCGACGAGGGCGACGTCCTCGCCCGCCTTCAGGCCGAGGCTCCCGAGCGCGGGGACCGCGTCGACCGCCATGTCGTCGTAGAAGCAGAGCAGCGCGTCGGGCAGGACGCCCGCCGCCCGAAGCTCCGACAAAGCCGCCGCGATCGCGTCGATCCGCCCTTCCGGGGCGTCGGAAACGGCGATCACCTTCGGCTCGTAGCCCGCCGCCGTCACCGCGTCCCGGTAGCCCTCGAACCGGTCGCCCTTGTCCTCGAACCAAGTGCCGCGCGGCACGAGGTGGGCGATCCGCCGCCGCCCCCCGTCGAGGAGGTGGCGCACCGCCGCCTCGGCTCCCCATCGCAGGTCGACCCCCACGTAGCTGCGCGCGTCGGACCACGACGCGCCCATGCTCACGAAGGGAAGGTTCGGGGCGAGCCGGTCGCTGTCCTGGAGGAAGGCGTAGGCGGCGGTGGTCGCGTCGAGGGCGATGACGCCCTCCGCCGGAACCCGCAGGGCGCGCTCGATCGAGTGGTGCCAGGCGTAGTCTTCGTCCACGTCGGTGACCGCGAGGGCGAACTCGGTATGGGCGAGAAGGCTGCGCATCTCGGCGAGCACGCGGCTGCGGTAGAGCGAGTACTCCAGGCACATCCAGAACCCGATGAGGCCGCTGCGCCCGCTGCGCAGAGCCTTGGCGGCGGAGTTCGGGGAGTAGCCCAACTCGCGGGCCGCCTTCATCACCCGCTCGCGGGCGCGGGGCGAGATCGACTCGTCGACCCGCCCGCCCAGCACGCGGGATACGGTGGTGCCGGAGACGTTGGCGAGGGCGGCCACGTCCTTCCGGGTCGGCTTGGGGCGAACCGGAGAAATATCGCTGGACACGTGTTCATTCTAACCGTTCGCGTTGTATAATCACGGAGTCATCCCGTTTGGACACGTGTCCAATCCGTCTCGAAGAAGAGTCGCCTATGCGCCGCCAAGCCTTCACCCTCATCGAGCTTCTCGTCGTCGTCGCCATCATCGCGATCCTCGCCGCCATCCTGTTCCCCGTCTTCGCCCAGGCCAAGGCCGCCGCGAAACGTACTGCCGAACTGAGCAACGTGAAGAACATCACGACCGCGATGTTCATCTACTCCGGCGACAGCGACGACGCCGTGCCGTCTATCGGCTACGGCGACCGGAGCCAGCCCATCGCCCTCTTCACCTGGAAGGACGCGATCTACCCCTACGTGAAGAACGGCGGGCGCACCCAGATGGACACCCGCAACGCCGCCGCAGGGAGCGGAGGAGTCTTCGAGGCCCCGACCTTCTCCGGGAACTGGGGCAAGAGCGACTGGTGGGGACCGGTCGTGGGCGACGGGACCACCCGCTTTCCGCGCGCCTTCGCCGTGAACTACGCCGCCGGCTCCAACGAGTTCGGCCACTACGGTTGGGATGGGAACACCAACAACACGCTCTGGCCCGACGGGCGCAACTGGGGCTCGGGCACGAGCAACTACGGTGGGAGCGGCCAGACCACCCTGCTGAGCAACCCTGCGGGCACCGAAATGATCGGCGCGACCCGCACGCCCGACCTGATCGCCTACCCCGAGGGACTCAGCTATGGATGCGACAACGCTGGCAACTCGTGCGACAGCGTCTCGGGAGGCACGACCGTGTACCGCGGCGTGGGCAACAAGCAGATCGTCGTCGGCTTCTTCGACGGCCATGCCAAGGCCACGAACGCCTACCAGGCCGTCGACGCGGACGTGTTCGACTACGCGAAGACGAACAACGTCTCGGCTCAGGATCTCACGAATCTCAAGAACTACATGCGTGGCTACACGGAGTGGAAGTAGCCCCATCCCATCGGCCGCAGTCGCGATTCAGAGTGAGGTCTGGATCGTGTCGTCGCCCGACTCCGACCTTTACGATGAAGAACAGACTGTGTGCACTCGGAGCTTGTCTCCTCTCGGCGTTCCCGCTCGGCTGCGGCGCATCCGGATCGGAGCACGTCGAAAAGCCGATGACGGCCCCTCCCGTACGTCAGGCGAGCGCGTTCGACAAGCTGACCACCCCCGAAGAGAAGATCCGGTACATCGAAAGCTCCAACGCGCCAGCTCGCGAGAAGGAGCAGGCGATCAAGATGATCGAGTCGGGAAAGATGTGAGTCGTCGCCTGCAGCCCCTTTCAAAAACCCACGCCTTAGAATGACCCTCATCATCATCGCGTCCGCCGCGCTCGTTCCCATCGGCGCTCCCGAGCGCATCGGCCTCGAAGGGACGTGGCGCCTGACCCAGGCCGACCGCAAGATCGCCGTCCCCGCCCGCGTTCCGGGCGTCGTCCAGACCGACCTCATGCGCGCGGGACTCATCCCCGACCCCTATGTCGGGACGAACGAGAAGGCGGTCCAATGGGTAAGCGACCTGCCCTGGAGCTATACCCGGAGCTTTACCGTCGCCCCCGCCTTTTTGGCCAGGCGCCGGATCGTCCTGCGCTGCCAAGGGCTCGATACCTTCGCCACGGTGCGGATCAACGGGCGGGCGATCGCCCGGACCGACAACATGTACCGGAGCTGGGAGTTCGACGCTAAGCCCTACCTCAGGGCGGGCGCGAACACGGTCCGGATCGACTTCGAGGCTCTCGCGGCGTTCCTGAAGCGTAACGAGGACCGTCCGAAGACGTTCGGAAAGCCGGTTCAGGAAGGCGGCAAGCCCTACATCCGCAAACCCGCCTTCCAGGGCGGCTGGGACTTCGCGCCGCGGCTTCTCACCACAGGAATCTGGCGGGGCATCGGCCTCGTCGGTTGGGACGCTGCCCGCCTGACCGACGTCGGGATCGCGCAGGACCACGCTCAGCCAGGGCAGGTCGGACTCGAAGTCAAGCTCGCCGCCGACGTGGCGGGACCGACGACCGCCCGCACCACCGTGCTTTTCAAAGGACGGAAGATCGCGGAGACCGTCGTCCCTCTCGCCAAGGGCGCGGGGTCGGTCCGGCTGACCGTGCGGAGCCCACAACTCTGGTGGCCCAACGAGATGGGGCCGCAGAACCTGTACGACGTTCGGGTCGAGCTCCGCGACGCGCAGGGCCGCGTCGTCGACGAGGGTGCGCGTCGGATCGGGCTTCGCACCGTCCGCTGGATCGCCAAGACGAAGGAGAATCCCCTGGGTCTCGTCGTGAACGGTCGCCGCTTCTTTGCCAAGGGCTCGAACTGGGTCCCCCTCGACGCTCTGCTGCGGGAAGACCCCGCGAAGGAGCGGCGGCTGGTCCAGCGGGCGGTCGACGCCCACATGAACCTGATGCGCCTTTGGGGCGGCGGCTACTACGTGGACGACGCCTTCCTCGACGCCTGCGACGAGAAGGGCCTGCTCGCCTGGTTCGAGTTCGGGTACGCCGACTCGCCTTACCCCTCCTTCGACCCTCGGTGGCTCGCGAACGCCAAGGCCGAGGCGGAGGACAGCGTCCGTCGCGTACGCCACCATCCCTGCCTCGCCGTCTTCTCCGGCAACAACGAGGTGATCGACCGCGAGGCCGACCAGACGAGCGCGGGAGCCATGAACCACGAGGAGTACAGTCTCCTGTTCCGCAAAACCCTCCGCGACGTGGTGCGCGAACTCGCGCCGGACACCCCTTATACCCCGGGCAGCCCCGAGATCGGGGACGACCACTACTGGAGCGTCTGGCACGGCTCGGAAGGGTTCGACGCCTACCTTCGCCTGCACGGCTTCATGTCAGAGTACGGCTACCAGGCGATCCCCGTGCCCCGGACGATCGAGGCGTTCACCACCCCGGCGGAGCGCGCGTCGTTCGGCACCGCCGCGATGCTGAACCACCAGAAGAACTGGCGGGACGCCTACGCCCTGATGGGCAGCGCGATGCGGCGGACCTATCGTCGGCCCAAAGACTTCGACTCGATGGTCTGGCTAAGCCAGATCCAGCAGGCGGAAGGCATCCTAGCCGGCGTCGAGCACTGGCGGCGCGACTGGCCGAACTCGACCGCCAGCCTCGTGTGGCAGTTCAACGATCCCTGGCCGGTGACCTCCTGGTCGATGATCGACTGGTACGGCCGTCCGAAGGCGCTCTACTACGCCCTCAAGCGCGCCTACGCTCCGGTCGCCCTCTCCGGCCTCGCCGATCCGAAGGGCGGCGCCGTCGAGCTGTGGGTCGCCACCGACCGTCCGGCGGCGAAATCCGCGCGCGTCGATTGGACCCTGACCCGTCTCGACGGCGCGAGGGTCCAGGAGGGAACCGCCTCCGTCGCGATCCCGGCGGGAACCGGCAAGGTCCGCGTCCTCGCCAAGAACCTGAAGGCGATCCTCCAGAAGGAGGGCGCCGCCAACCTCCTGTTCTGGGCTACCCTGCGCACGCCGGGCGAACCATCGTCTGCGGGGCGCGTCCAAGGCGAGCCCGACTCCTCGACCCTCCTCGCCTTCGCCCGGACGAAGGAGCTCGACCTTCTCGATCCTGGCCTGAAGGCCACCGTCGTGCCGAGAGGGAAGGGTTACCGCGTGACGCTGACGAGCGCCCGCCCGGCCCTCTGGACGTGGCTCGAACTCAAGGGGATGGACGCGGAGCTTTCGGACGACTTCGTCCACGTCCGAGCGGGCGCCCCGGCGACGATCGACGTCGTCCCGTCCATCAAGACGTCGCTCGCTCAGGTCCACGCCGCCCTCACCGTTCGAAGCCTCTACGACACGTACCGGCCCGGCACGGAAGCCTACGCGACGATCGAACCGGACGCCACCGGGCGCCTCGTGGCCACCGCCGACGACGCCGACATCCAAGGCGCCGCGCCCGTCTTGGAGATCGGCGCCCCCGCGAACCTCGGCAACTGGCGCAGCGTGGACAGTCCGGTTCGCTGGACGGTCAAAGGAGCGAAGGCGGGCGCGTACGCCGTGACCGCCCTCGTCTCCGCTCCCGAGAGCGACGCGGGAGGGACGTTCGATATCGAACTCGACGGCAGCCGCGTGACGGGAACGGTGCCCGCGACGAAGGGCTGGACCGACTACGTGGAATTGAGTCTCGGGACGCTGAACGTCGCGAAGGACGGCACGGCGACGATCGTCCTCCGGCCCACGTCGAAGCCCCACGACAACCTGATGAACCTGCGCTCGCTTACGCTCACGCAAGTGAAACCTTAGCTTCGCGTCCCGGAAAGGAAGTCGACCGAAGCCTTCGGGGCCCTCGATTCGGACGAGAAGAAGATGGGCCTGTCGGTGTCGCGGATCGGCTTGGCTCATGCCCGGCCCGTCGGCGTCGGCGGCGACCGGAAAGGAAAACGCCCATCGAAATCTATTCTCACCCGGCATCGATGTTACGATGTACTCGCGTACAGTAGGCGGGTACAACCGAATCCAAGCTCCGTGACGTCCACGCATCCTCGCGCCCCTAACGCAGACCCTCCCACCCCCTCCCCTATGCTCAGCCTCCTCTTGCCCTTCGTCCAAGCCCCCGCCCTCCCGACTCCCGAGGCGCGGGCCGCCGCCCTCGTCGCCCGCATGACGACCGAGGAGAAGGTGGCCCAACTCATCATGGAGGCGCCCGCGATCCCGCGCCTCGGCGTCCCGAAGTACCACTGGTGGAGCGAGGCGCTGCACGGCGTCGCCTGGAACGGAGTCGCCACCGTGTTCCCCCAGGCGATCGCCCTCGCCGCGACCTGGGACACCGGGCAGATGCACCAGGTCGCCACCGCCATCTCCATGGAGGCGCGGGCGAAAAACGACCACGACGACGACCCGGGCGCCTGGTACCACGGCCTGACCCTCTGGTCGCCGAACGTCAACATCTTCCGCGATCCGCGTTGGGGCCGGGGTCAGGAGACCTACGGGGAGGACCCGTTTCTGACCGGGCGCATGGGCGTCGCCTTCGTCAGGGGCATCCAAGGCGACGACCCGAACCTCCTGCGGTGCGTCGCCACCCCTAAGCACTTCGCCGTCCACAGCGGCCCCGAGCCTCTTCGCCACGTCTTCGACGCGAAGGCCCTCGAACGCGACCTCTACGAAACCTACTTTCCCGCCTTCGAGGCCTGCGTCCGGGAAGGGAAAGCCGGCTCCGTGATGAGCGCCTACAGCGGTTTCAACGGCCAGTACTGCACCGGCAGCCCCTGGCTCCTGACTACCCTGCTCCGCGACACCTGGGGCTTCAAAGGGGCCGTCGTGTCGGACGTCGACTCCGTCAAGGACCTCATGGTGGGCCACCACGTCGCGAAGGACGAGGCGGAGGCGAGCGCGATGGCCCTCAAGGCGGGCGACGACCTGAACGGCGGCTACACCTACCGCGCCCTCCCCGAGGCCCTCAAACGTGGCCTCATCACCGAAGGGGACCTCGACCGCGCGGCGATCCGCCTTTTCACCCTCCGCTACCGGCTGGGGATGTTCGACGAGAATCCTTACCGGCACATCCCGCTTTCCGAGGTGGACAGCCCGGCCCACGACGCCCTCAACCTCCAGACCGCGAAGAAGAGCCTCGTTCTGTTGAAGAACGACGGCGTCCTGCCCCTCAAGCCTTCGGTCCGGCGGATCGCCGTGATCGGCCCCGTCGCCGACGACCTGCAGACCCTCGTCGGCAACTATCCCGGCACGCCGTCGCATCCCGTGACGATCCTCGACGGTCTCCGCAAGCGGGGCGTGCGGGTGGACTACGCTTACGGAAGCGCGATGGCGGAAGGGCTCGACTTGGGCCGTGAACCCTTCCCCGGCGGGTCCCTCGTGAGCGACGGCGCGCCTGGACTCAAGCGGGAGGTGTTCGAAGGCAAACGGTTCGACAGACCGCTCCTGACGGATCGGGTACCGAAGATCGACCTTTACTGGATGCCGGGTCTGCCTTCCGACCTGCCTCGCACGCACGACTTTTCCGTGCGCTACTCTGCGACGTTCACCCCGCCCGAAACCGGGACCGCCACCTTCGGCATCTCCGCCGACGACGGAATGCGTCTCTACGTCGACGATCGACTCGTCGTGGACGATTGGGCGGAGACCTCTGAGCGCGGCCACACGGCGAAGGTCGCGGTGACCAAGGGCAAGCCCGTCCGGCTGCGCGTCGAGTATTTCCAGGCGGGCGCCGGGGCGGCTCTCCACCTCGGCTACTCGATGCCGGGCGAACACGGCGCCCTGAAGGAGGCTCTCGCCGCCGTGAAGGCCGCCGACGTCGTGGTCTTGGCCCTTGGCATCACCCCCGCCCTCGAGGGCGAGGAGATGAACGTGAGCGCCGAGGGATTCAAGGGCGGCGACCGGACCGCGATCGAGCTGCCCAAGCCCCAGCGGGAGCTGCTCGCGGCGATTCGGAATCTCGGCAAGCCCGTCGTGGTCGTCCTGACGGGCGGAAGCGCCCTCGCGATCGACGCCACGCAGGCCGACGCCATCCTGGATCAGTGGTACTCGGGCGGGCGGGGCGGCGACGCGGTCGCGGCGGCCCTCTTCGGCGACTTCTCGCCCGCCGGGCGGTTGCCGGTGACGTTCTACCGCTCGACGACGGACCTGCCGCCGTTCCAAAGCTACGGCATGGCGGGCCGGACCTACCGCTACTTCGGCGGCAAGCCGCTCTTCCCGTTCGGCTACGGCCTCTCCTACACGCGGTTCGCCTATGGCAAGCCTTCGGTGACGGCCCAGGGCGCGGGATGGCGGGTGCGGGTACCGGTGCGCAACGTCGGCGCGCGCGATGGCGACGAGGTGGTGCAGCTCTACGCCCGCGCTCCCAAACCCCGGTCGGGCGACGCGATCCGCTCGCTCGTGGGCTTCGCCCGCGTCTCGATCGCCAGGGGCGGCGCGAAGACGGTCGAGATCGATATGGACCGCGCTCGCCTACGCGTGTGGGACCCGGCCGGGAAGCGATACGTCGTGCGTCCCGGCGACTATCGGTTGGAGCTTGGGGCGTCGTCGGCAGACGTGCGCGGCCAGGAGACGATCCGGGTCGCGGGCTAAAGGCGCAACCCGGTTCCACCCCTCTCCGAAGTCCCGAGGATGCTGGTTCCCGTCCTCCTCGGCCCCCAGGGCGACGCCCTCGTCGCACGGATCGAGGCCGTCCGCTTCCCGAAGTGGGTGCAGGTCAAGGAGAACGACAAGGCGTTCATGGCGAACTATTGGCCCGCGCTCGCCAAGGCGAATGGCGAGCGCAACCGCCTTATCCTTCAACTCTTGAAGGACGACCCGAACTACCCGAAGACCGTCTCCTACATGAAGCGGCGGTGGAAGTCTCTGGAAACCGGCAACCTCCGCGATGGCCGGGAGTACGCCAAGCGCATCCTCGCCGACGTCGACCGCGTCCTTGCTCAAAAGCCTCCCCAGACGATCGTCCAGTTGGGGGAGACCATGAAGATGGAGGTGCGCCAGGAGTACGGTCTCGACGACCTGAAGACTTCGGAAGCGAAGCTCGACGCCTTCATCGCCAAACATCCCGACGACCAAGCGGGAGAGACGGCGATCCGCGGTTGGATCGCCCGTCTCGCTCCGTCCGATCAATGGCGCGGCTACGCGAAGTACCTGAAGGTCTATCCCGACGGTCCCTACGCCAAGGCCGCCGCAGGCGTCCTGCGCGGGCACGACGGAGTCGGGAAGCCCTTCGAACTGACGTTCACCGATCCCATCACCGGATAAGCCTTCGATCTGAAAGACCATCTCGGCAAGGTCGTCGCCCTCGACTTCTGGGCGACTTGGTGCGGTCCCTGCATCGCCAAGATGCCCGACGTGAAGCGCGTTCTCGATGCTCACGGTCCCAAGAGGCTCGTCGTGGTGGGCGTTAGCCTGGACGAGAAGGTCGGCGGGCTCGACAAGATGAAGGCGTTCCTCGCGAACAAAGGCTACGCTTGGCCCCAGTACTACCAGGGCGATGGCTGGAACAGCGCGTTTTCCCGCGATTGGGGCATCCAGAGCATTCCGACCGTCTTCCTGATCGACCGCAAGGGCATCCTTCGGCAGACCGACACGCACGACTTGGAAGGGGACGTCAAGCGGCTCCTCGCCGGATCGCCGTAGAACCCGAGGGCATCGACTCCTCCACGGAGCAAGGGCGAGGGGAGCGGGTCGTCGGCATGGCGGGGAGCAGGCGTCTTCTTTAAGCCTTTTCGCCCGCCGACTTATCCCGACGGAGTGTGCCTCAGGTCGTGCGGAGGAGGCCGGACGGCGGAACGGGCCGGAACGACGCCATGCCGTCGAAGGCGCGGAGGATCGTGGGGTCTTCAACCTCGTGGGGCCGTGGCACCCCGTGGAAGCACACGATCCGGGCGTACTCGGGAACGCCTCGCTTCATGCAGTTGAGTTTGTAGCTCACGATATGCCCCGGATGCCGGTCCTGGAAAAACTCGGCGTCCGGCTTGATCCGCTGGATGAACGCTTGGTCGCCACGCCGCTCGATCGGGCATCCCTTTCGGACGAAATCGTGCCACACATCCCCCATCGCCTCGGGCCGGAAGCACATCATGCCCGAGCCGTAGTCGCGAGGCCGGTAGAAGTCCCGAAGAACCCGGAGGTCGGCATCCACTTGGAGCACGTCGTCCAAGGGGCCGGTGATCACCGTGTCCAGGTCGAAGAACGCCGTCGGTCCTTGCAGCACCCCCGGCTTGAAGAGGAACAGCTTGTTGTACCACCCTCGGAGATCGACGGGCCGCCACGTTCGGCTTCGTTCCTCGTCGAGGCCGCGCCCGACGTCGCGCGAGCGGAGCAGCCGGTAGGGCGCGGCGATCAGCGGTCGCAGAAATTCACGGCGCTGCCCCGCGTAAAGATTCTCCCACCACCAGCCGGACAGGTTCCCCGGCAGGGCGCGGACCTCGATGCCCGGATCGAGCCCCGCCGGATCGTCCGTGAAGCAGACGAAGCGGTGCTCGGTTTCCAGGTTTCTCGTCACCCCGCGGTACAGGTTGTTCACATAACGAGGGCCGTGCGGGCGGCACCACGATCCCCACTTGACGCAGACGACATTCAGCATTCTGATCCTTTGCGGCTCCTCACGTCGGTCGACGAGCGCGATCGTGGAGGCCGCTCGTACGATAGAACGCCCTGCGAAACGATAAAATCCTGAAATTAATCGAAGAAGACGCTAAGAAATCGTACAGCTTCCTTACGACCCAATCTCAAGCGTGTTTACCGATTAAATTTCGTTAGGCTTACGTCCGAAAACGGGCTTCCGGCGGGTGGCTTACGGTATGGTGGCCGCGTGGCGCGGAAGGCTCGGCTCCGGAACGGAGGGCGTTGAGAAGACTCTGGACGGATCCCCGCCTCCTCGCCTGGACGTTGGCGGAGATCGTCGCCTTTCCGCTGATCGCGGTGGGCAAGCTCCGTCGCCATCGCAAAGGCTACGTCTCGGAGTTCGACCTCCGGCGCTGGAACGTTCCCGAGCTGGGCGCGAGCGCTCCGAACGAGACCTCCGCGCCAAGGGTCGTGTTCGTCGGGGCCGGGCCCGGCGAACTGGTCATGATCGACCGCCTCGTCGCCGCCCTCCTCGTCCTTCGGCCCGACGTAGAACCTGTTTTCTGTCTGCGCGACCTGCCGGCCATCGAGCGGCTCCAGAGGAAAAGGCCGAACGCGCGCTTTTGCGCGTGGCCCTTTGATTTCCTCGTTCCGGTCGCCCGGTGGCTGCGGCGCGAGCGGCCTTCCCTCGTCGTCTTCGTGGACCGTTTCCGGTTCACGACGTTCGCGTGCGGCGTCGCTCGGTCTGGCGCCCGCCTCGCCCTCGTCAACGGGAGGAGCCGCGCCCGAACCTCCCGCCTCTACCGGCTCGCGGCGCCCTACTACCGCTGGCAGATCGGCGGCTTCGGCCTTTTGGCGATGGAGGACGCCGAGAGTGAGGCGGCGATCCGGCCCTACGCCGCGCCCGGCGCGTGCGTCGTCGGTCTGGGAAGCCTGAAGGCCGACGCGCCACATTCGGAAGGCGGCGACGGGTCGCTGGAACGGTGGCTCGAGACGGCCCGCGATCTCCCGATCGTCGCGGCGGCGAGCACCCTCGACGAGGACGAGGAGGGTATCGTGTTCGACGCCTACGAGAGCCTGCGCGCGGAACGGCCCGCTCGGCTGTTGCTCGTGCCCCGCGACCCGGCACGGGCGGAAGGGGTCGCGGATGCGGCGCGGGCGCGGGGCCTCGCCGTAGGCCGAAGGTCGCGCGGCGAGGCGCCGGCGGACGTCCTTCTTCTCGACACCTTCGGCGAGCTTCGGCAGGCCTACGGACCGGCGCTCGCCGCCTACGTCGGCGGCTCGTTCGGCAAAGGCGGGGGACACAACGTCATGGAACCGCTCCGGTGGGGCTTGCCCGTCGCCTTCGGGCCGAATCCGGGTAACTTCGCCGCGCTCCAGCGGTCGACCCTGGAAGGCGGGGTAGGCACGCGGATTCGCGACGCGTCCGAACTGGCGGGTTTCTGGAGACGGTTCGTCGACGATCCGGTAGCGCGCGAAACGGTCGCGGCGCGGGCGCGGGCGCTGTGCGCGGAGAACGACGGCGCGTCGCGCCGCACCGCCGAGCATCTCGCCCGCCTCCTCCCGCCGCCTTGCGAAGGCGAGCGCTCCCGCGACGGAGGCTCGCTTGCGCCGCGCTAAAAGTCCGTTTCTCGACCCGCGCCTGCTTCTCTCGACCGGATGCGCGATCCTGATGACTCCTGTCCAGGCCGTTCGCCTCGCAACCCGGTATCTTCGCCCGAACGTTCACCAGACGTTCGTTCCCCAGGCCTGGACCTTGCCGATCCTGACGCCCGCCGCGACCGCACGGGCCACCGCCGAGGGCGTCGTCCACGTCGTGTTCGTCGGCCCGACGATCGGCGAGTTCCAGATGATGGACGCCCTGGGGGAGGCGCTCGTGCGGCGACGGCCCGAGGTCCGCGTCACCTACTGCCTGCGCGACGCGGCCAGCGTCGCGGCGGTCCTCGAAAGGCGTCCGGACGCCTCCGTGTGCTTTCGCCCGGTCGATTTTATGCCCTTAGCCGCCCTGTGGACGCGCCGCTTCCGCCCCCACGCGATGGTTTTCGTCGAAGGGATGCGCTTTCCCGCTCTGGCCTGGACCACCCACCTCGCCGGGGCGGCCAACCTACTCGTCAACGGTCGCTGTGCCGCCCGCGTGAAACCCCACCATCGACTGAGGGCGCCCTTCTTCCGATGGCTTTTCGAGCCCTTCGCCGCGTTCGCCGTGCGCTCCGACCAAGACGGGGAGAACGCGGCGAGGTGGAGCCGGAAAGCTCAGACCGTGGTCGTGCTGGGCGACCTTAAGGCGGCTCTGCCGTTCGAGCCGTCGCGCGCCGAAGGGCGCGAGCCGTTGGCCCCTTGGCTCATCCCTTCGGAGGGGAGCCCTCTGCTGGCGGCGGGAAGCGTCCACGAGGACGAGGAGGCGATGGTCCTCGACGCTTTCGCGCGGCTTCGGCAGACCGATGGGGCGATGCCCCTCGCCCGGCTCCTGATCGCGCCCCGGCAGACCGAGCGGGCGGCCTCCTGTGTCGCCGAGGCGGAGCGCCGGGGCTTTCGCACGTCCACGCGAACTCGGCCACGGTCCGGGGCGGACGTGTTCGTTTTGGACACGATCGGTGAGCTCGCCGCCGCCTACGCGCACTGCGTCGCCGCCTACGTCGGCGGCTCCATCCGGGGTGCGGGCCACAGCGTGGTCGAGCCGCTCCGCTTCGGGATTCCCATCGCGTACGATCCCCGCCGCGGCCATCTCGATACGCTGCCCCGCCTCTGCGAGGAGCGCGGTGTGGGAACTTGGGTGACGAGCGCCGACGAGCTCGCTTCCCACTGGAGGGCCGTATTGAGCGATCCGGCCCGGCGAGAGCGGATTCGGGTCGAGGCCGGAGTGATCCTGGCGGAGGCTTCGCTTCCCTTCGAACGGACGGTCGATCTGCTCGCGCAGGTCGTGGGATACTGATTCCGTGGCCTTCGACCGTGTGCCGATCCTGATGTACCACCGCCTGGGCGAGGTGCGGAAAGAGTCGATCGTTCCGGGCCACTACGTCGCCCCGTCGCTTTTCGACCGTCAGCTCCGTTTGCTTCGATCCCTCCGGATGGAATCGATCAGCCTGGAGACGATGCGGCGTGGTTTTCTCGGTGAGGTCGCGCTGCCCCGGCGGCCCGTGGTCGTCACGTTCGACGATGGATACGAGAGCTTCTCGACGCTCGGAATGCCGCTGCTTCGGAAGTATGGTCTGGGCGCCACGGTCTTCCTCGTCTCCGAGAACGTCGGCGGCCTCAACGAATGGGATCGGGCGATCGGCGACGTCGTCGAGCCTTTGATGAGCCGCGACCAGATCTTGGACGCGGACCGTCAGGGCATCGAGTTCGGCGCCCACACGCGGACCCACGCCCGATTGTCGGAAATCTCGTCCGACGCGGCCCGATCCGAGATCCGGGGATCCAAGGAAGATCTCGAGTCGTGGATCGGGCGTCCGATAGATTATTTCTGCTACCCCTACGGAGCCCAGACGGATGCGGTAAGGGGGCTCGTGCGCGAGGCGGGTTTCCTCGGAGCGACCGGAACCGCGATGCACGGCAACCAACCGGATATGGATCCTTACCTGTGGGGACGGATTAACGTTCGCTACAACTACACCGCGCTTCGCCTGCTCCGAAGGATTCTCAAGGCACGGCGGTCCTAAGCGCGCTCCCGGCGTAGTTGGCCAGTTCGGCCAGTGCTGTCGAAAATCCTTTTTGAAAACATTCCCGGTGGACTTTGGTGGACTTTCTTCCGATTTCGAATCGATCTTAGGTTCGAATGGTGGACTGGTGGACTTTCCCCCGGCGATTCCCCACTCTCTCGCGTAGCGCTCGGGCGGGAGCTATATAGCGCAAAGTCCACCAGTCCACCATTCGAACCTGGCCTAACCCCCTTTTGGTGGACTTTCAGAGGAAAGTCCACCAGAAAAGAGTGTGGAAAACAGGGCGAGTATTCTGTGTTGCAGGAATATTTCGCGCCGGGATCACGGGATAGAGTCCCGGTTGTTGAGAGTTAAAGAGGGCATTCGACTTTTCTCGAGCCGAAAGCTCGCGATCGGCGCCGGAACGACGGATTTTTTCTCGAACCTGTTCGACCGGTCGTGGGTCGGGATCATCGCCGTCCTTTCCGTGGGTTAGGTAGAGGACGGGGCCGTGTCGTGGCCTCAGCGCCTTTCCGCGACGCGCCATGATTTCACCGCCCTCCCCGCTTGCGTTCGACGCCCGTCCGCGGGCCGGGCTTTTCCCTCGCGCCTCCAAACGCCTATCCAGCGTACTGCGCGTCCGTGACCTTTTCCAGCCAGTCGACGCTTTTGCCGTCAAGCCGCTCCGCGATCGCGAGGTGGGTCATCGCGGTGGTCGGGGTCGCGCCGTGCCAGTGCCGTTCGCCGGGCGCGAACCAAACGACGTCGCCGGGACGAATCTCCTCGATCGGGCCGCCTTCGCGCTGCGCCCAGCCGAGTCCCGCCGTCACGAACAGGGTCTGGCCCAGCGGATGGGTGTGCCAGGCGGTGCGGGCTCCCGGCTCGAACGTCACGGTCGCGCCGCCGACCCGCGCGGGTTCCTCGGCCTGGAAGGGCGCATCGAGGCGTACCGTGCCGGTAAACCACTCTTCCGGGCCTCGGGCCGAGGGCTTCGATCCATTGCGTTGAATGTTCATGGGCTTCTTTCCTTAGTAGCGACCGCCCACGACGGTGATCCCGTCGAGAGCGCGCCGAATATCCTGAAGGTCGGCGTCGGTCAGCTCGACCGACGCGGCGCCGAGATTCTCGTCCAGCCGTTCGATCTTTCGGCTGCCGGGAATCGGCACGATCCAAGGCTTCTGCGCGAGAAGCCACGCGAGGGCGATCTGGGCGGGCGTGCCGCCCTTCTCCTTCGCGATTCTTTCCAGGAGTTCGACTACGGCGCGGTTGGCGCGGATCGCCTGGGCCGTGAAGCGTGGATTCTTGCTTCGGATGTCGTTCTCCGCGAAGGTCGTCGTCTCATCGACCTTGCCCGTCAGGTAGCCGCGCCCGAGCGGGCTGTAGGGCACGAGGCCGATGCCGAGTTCCTCGCAGGTCGGCAGGATCTCCGCCTCGATCTCTCGCCACCAGAGCGAGTACTCGCTCTGGAGCGCGGCGACGGGTTGGACCGCGTGCGCCCGGCGGATCCCGTCGGCGTTCGACTCGGAGAGGCCGAAGCGCTTGACCTTACCTTCCTGGATCAGCTCTCTGACCGTGCCGGCGACGTCCTCGATGGGCACCTCCGGGTCGGGACGATGCTGGTAGAAGAGGTCGATGGCGTCGACTCGAAGACGTTTCAGGGACTCCTCGGCCACCTGCCGGATGCGTTCGGGACGGCTGTTCGGCTTCTGGGGCGTCGGCTTGCCCTCCGCGCCCAGATCCCAGCCGAACTTCGTCGCGACGACGACTTCGCCCTTGAAAGGCTCCAGTGCCTCGCCGACCAGAAGCTCGTTGGTGAAGGGGCCGTACACCTCGGCGGTATCGAAGAACGTCACTCCACGTTCGACCGCTTGGCGGACAAAGCCGACCATCTCCGCGTGGTCGCCGACCGGCGCGTCGCCGAAGCTCATCCTCATGCAGCCGAGGCCGAGGGCCGAGACTTGGAGGCCGCTTTTTCCGAGTGTTCGTTGCTGCATCGTTCGATCCTTACGGGTGGCCGGTAGGACTTGGCAGGTCTCGAAAAGAGTTCCAGACCGTTCAGGCGCTCTCCCATCTACGATAGGCTCATTGTATTGCCCTAAAGCAGGGAAAGGATGAAACGTTCTTCCCAGATTCTTGTAGGATCCTGCAAGGCGGCGAAAACCGCTCAGTCGAGAGATGCGCTGGTTACAAGATCGGATATGGCTATGTCTCAAGTTCTAGCCGAGACTACAGGCGCCCATTCGGATACTCGCCGATGGGCGACATTGAACGATGGCAGTCGATTGGACGTTCAATCTAGCGTGTCTGCTTGACCAGAGCCACTCCAGCGGCGAGCGCGACGCAGAGAGCGAACAAGGCGGCCCGGATCGCGACGGTCGCGGCGTCGATGCCGGGAACGTGATTGACGAGGCTGTAGCCTCGTGCGAACAGCGGGAATCCCGTGCCCAGCGCGAGGAGCCCCGCAAGGAGGAAGAACCCGATGCGTAAGCCGCGCACCATGCTCGATTTACGTGGGCGGTTGCGGTCGCGTTTCGTCGGACCTATCCCAGCGTGAACCGGAAGGTCGCGCCCTTGCCCGGCTCGGACTCGGCCCAGATCCGCCCTCCGTGGCGCTCGACGATGCGCTCGACGTTCGCGAGGCCGACGCCCGTTCCGGCGAAGCTCTCCATGTCGACGAGCCGCTCGAAGGCGACGAACAGCTTGTGCGCGTGGGCCATGTCGAAGCCGACGCCCTCGTCGCGCACGAAGAAAGCGCCGTCTTCCGTGCCCACCGTCACCGTGCCGCCCTGGGGGGAGAACTTCACCGCGTTGTCGATCAGGTTCGTCAGGGCGTACCCCAGGAGGCGCGGGTCGCCTTCGACCCGGAGTCCCTCGGCCACGACGATCCGGGGCGGGTTCGCCCAGCCCCGCTCCGCCACCTCCGCCGCGACCTGACGGGCGACCGCCGTCAGGTCGAGGGGCTTCCGCACGAGGGGCGCGTTCGCGAGGCGCGCGAATCCGAGAAGGTCGTCCACGATCTTCGCGAGCCTCACCCCGTTCGTCGCCTGGCGCTCCAGCAGGATCCGCTCGTCATCGCGGAGACGATCGTCCATGTCGTCCAGCAGGATCTTGCTCGTGGAGACGATCGCGCGCAAGGGGGCGCGAAGGTCGTGGGCCACGCTGTAGGAGAACTCGTTCAGGTCGCGGTTGGCGCGCGTGAGCTCCTGGGTCCGCTCCTCGACGCGGCCCTCCAGCGTCCCATTCGCCTCCCGGAGGGCCGCTTCAGCCCGTCGGCGGCCGACCTCCGTCAGGAGCCGGTCCGCGACCTGGCGCGCGAGCGCGATCTCGGCCTCGGACCAGTCGCGCGGCTCCCGGTGGTGGATGACCAGCAGTCCGGCCAGCCGTCCTTCCTTGAGAAGGGGAACCGATAGGCCCGCCCGCGCGTGGACGGCCCGGACGGACTCTAGTCCTTCGCCGGGCTCGTACTCCCGTTCGGCGTCTCGCGAGACGTGGATCCGCCCGGCCCGGAAATCCTCCTCGACGGTGGGGCCGAACTCCTCGACGGTGTGAACGCCGACGAGACTCGGCAGATCCGTCGTCCACTCCTCTTCGACGCTCACCCGGTCGCCTTCGGGGCTCGCCTCGGCGAAGGCCACGCGCGAAACCTCCAGGTGCTCGGCGAGCAGCCGCGCGGTGGTCGTGACGACGTCGTCCGCATCGCGCTCCAGGGTGACGGCCTCCGTCAGGCGGCTCAGGAAGGCGAGCGTCCGCGTCTCCTCGTGCTGGACGGTGGCGTCCCGGAACACCTTCAGGAATCCCCGCACATCGCCGTCGGCGCCGTGGAGGGCGTTCGTCGTGCCGTTGGCCCAGAAGCGGGAGCCATCCTTCTTCACGTGCCACCGCTCGTCCGCCGCCTTGCCCTTTCGAGCGGCGGTCTCGGTTTCCCACGCGGGCACGTCCTGGGCGCGGTCCTCGGGCGTGAAGATCAGGTCGACGGGTTGCCCGATCGCCTCGGACGCGCTCCAGCCCGTAATACGCTCGGCGGCCGGATTCCAGGCGCTGAGGGTGCGCTCCAGCCCCATGACGAGGATGGCGTCGTCCGGAGCCTCCTCGAACACGGTGCGGAAAAGCTCCTCCCGCCGCCGCAGCTCCTCCTCAGCCTCGATGCGCTCGGTAACGTCGCGCGTGGTGCCCGCGACGGCCTCGACCTCGCCGTCCTCGCCGACGACCGGAACCAGGATGTAGTCGTACATCCGCCGCCCGTAGGCGCCGTCGAACGGCACGACGCCGCGCACCGGTCGTTTCGTCGCGACGACCTGATCGATCTCCCGGTCGTGCATCGCGGCGTGCCAGTCCTCGTAGCCCAGCTCGAGGCAATGCTTTCCGATCGCCTCGTCCCAGGTCTTGCCCCACATGCCCAGGAGGGAAGGGTTCGCGTAGACGAACCGGTGGTTGAGGTCCCACACGTACTGGAGGTCGGGCGTGTTGGAGAGGACCGTCTCGTAGAGCCGTCGCCGCCGCTCCGACTCCGCGACGACGCGGGCGAGATCCGCCTCTCGTCGCCTTTGCTCCGTCACGACACGCGTGTGGCCGCCGACCGACTCGACCGAGCCGTCCTCGGCGAACAGGGGAACGAAGCTGTACTCGTAGTGGCCGGTGACGCCGGTGGGGCTGGTGTAGGCCGTGTCGCCGTTGACGGAGCGTTCCGTCTCGATCACCTCGCGGATCTGGCCTTCGTGCTTCTGGGCGAGCTCCGGAGGGTAGCCGAGATCGGAGAAGGTCTTGCCCAGCGCCTCGTCCAGCGTCAGCCCCCAGAGATCCAGGAGGGGGCGATTCACGTACCGGAACCGTCCTTCGAGATCGAACAGGTAGACGAACTCGTGGAGCGGGGCGAGCACGGCGTCGAACGTCGCGAGCTGCCGAACGCGCTCCGCCTCGATGCGTGCCCGCTCACGCTCGGCTTCGTACCGTTCGCTGACGTCGGTGAACACGACCGTCAGCCCCTCTTCCGAAGGGAAGGCACGCAGAAGGACCGGTATGCCTGTGATCATCGAGACCAGCTCGATCGACTGGGATTTCCCGGTGGCGAAGGCGGCGGCGAACGCCGTTTCGATGACGCTCCCTTGAGCCACCGGGAACACGTCGCCGTACGTTCGGCCCAGAACCGCCTCTCGCCGCAAACCGAAGTAGCGCTCGCAGGAGTCGTTGAAGTGCGTGAAGCGAGACTCGCGGTCGAGGGCGTAGACGCCGTCGGCGATGCTGTCGAGGATCGCCGCTGCCGTCCCTTCGGGAAGCTGCCCGCCGTTCCGTGGGGACTCGCTCACCTTCGTATTGTGAGGGGGTGGCGCCTCCGGAAACAAGGTCTCGCCCGGTCGAAGTCCGGCGCCGGGGCTTCTTGCCGCCTTTTTCGCTTCTTCGGGCCGTTCTCCTCAGGTTTGTTCAAGGGCGAGCCTTTAGTAAAGCGCGTCTTGAACATGACCAAGCCGCCGACCGCGCTGAGATTTCGATGGCAGGTGCGCGAGGGAGGCGGCCCGCGATCTCGAGTCTGCGCCGGAGCCCGAGGCGACCGCCCGCTCGTTGCTCGCCACCCGCCGATGATCGCACCGCCCGAAAGCCCCTCCTTGCCTCGGCCTGGGAGCTTTTGGGCGAGAACAGGCGGTGGCGCCCTTCGTGAACTTCGGCTGGAGCAGGGACCGGACGATGGTTCAGTCGGCGGGCGAAACGAGGCGAACGAGCATCGTAGGGAGCGTTCTGTCTGGGAAACCCAACCGAGCCCCGACGAGCGCCAAAAGTATTTAGCCACGTCTTAACGGTGCGCTAGCGTTTTCTTAACTCCCAAGGCCTACCCTGGGAGAGTCCTCATGAAAAAAGCCTTTACGCTGATCGAGCTCTTGGTCGTGATCGCGATCGTCGCGATCCTCGCCGCGATCCTGTTCCCCGTCTTCGCCCAGGCCAAAGCCGCCGCGAAGAAGACGGCGGACCTCTCCAACTGCAAGCAGCTCGGCACCGGCATGTACCTCTACTTGGGCGACAACGACGACGCGTTCATGTCGGCCTACACCTACATCGGTGACAGTAGCAGCAATGGCTACGAGAATTGGTCGTACAAGCTGTACCCCTACGTCAAGAGCTGGGACCTCTTCGTCTCGCCCGGCTCTCCCAACGGCGGCTGGCCCCCCGCCCAGTTCCTGGGTAACAACCTCGGCTTCGGCTATCCCGCGCCGATGAAGCCGGGAACCCGCCAGGACAATCAGGCGCCCCGTCTCTCCTACACCGCCAACCTCCTCATCCTGCCTCGCAAGCGCAGCAGCAAGGACGTCAACATCAACTCCGTGAACGCGGGCCAACTCGACGCGGTCTCCGACACGATCCTTCTCGCCCCGCTGACCGACGACGCGAACTGCCTCGTCACCTCCTCCAGCGCCTACAAGAGCTACCGCACCGGTTCCGCGATCGCGCGCCAAGGGCAGGTCCCGTTCGAGGGAGACGACACGTACCCCGCCTTCGAGGCCATGACCAAGGCCAGCACGGACGCGACGTTCTTCGGACCGCAGGGCTGCGCCCAGAGCAAAGGCTACAACGACGTGAACAAATCGTCGGTTCGCTTCATCGCTCCCAAACGGTTCGGCAACGGCAACAACTTCGTCTTCGCGGACGATCACGCGAAATTCATGCCCTTCGAGCGGACCCTGGACCCGGAGCGGTTCGCCTGGGGCAAGTCGGCCTACTCGTTCGCGGGCTCGCCCATTTATAAGCCCGGCACCACGACGAATGTGAATTAGGCGAGAAAGCCTTCCGCCTTTGGGAGACCCCCGATACCGAGCGAGTCCTCGGTGTCCGGGGTCCTCCTGCTTTGAGGATGGTTCGAAAAGACGACCGATCCCCGACCTCTCGTTTAAACGCATGAACCGAGAGGACGAAAGCGGCGTCTGAAAGGGGCCGAACAGCATCGTCCACTTTGGCGATCGAGAAAGGCGGATCCCACCGATGGTCACGAAAGGAGAATTGTCGCCCCGGCAGACGCAGATTATGGGCCTCGCGGCCGAGGGCATGACCGATAAGGAGATCGCGCTCCGTCTCGGACTTTCGGTCGGTACGTTGCGAAGCCACTGGGATCGGATGCGGATGCGGATGGGCGTCGTGAGTAGGAGCGCGATCATTGCCCGCGTCGCCGAAGACCGGCGGCAGGCGATCGTCGAGGAGATGGACGTCCTCCACCAGTACCTGAGCGAGTCGCGCACCTTCGTCTGGACCGCGCAGCCCGACGGCTGCGTCGACTACTGCAACGAGTGGTTCCGGGATTTCAGCGGTCGACCGCTCGGGGCGTTCCTCGGTGGGGGGTGCCGCGAACTGATGTCGCCGGAGGAGAACGAGGCGGGAGTGGAGCGCTGGCGACTGGCCCAGCGGCGGAACGAAGGCTACCGGGCGATCGTGAACTTTCGGAACGCGGGCGGCCTCTGGGTGCCGCATCACATCCGCCTCTCGCCGATGCGGATCGTAGAGGGTACCGTCGTGCGCTGGCTCGGCTCGGCGATCCCGGCTTCCCCTTTCGACCGGTGACGGCCTTCCCTCCGAGGGTTTAAACCCCGTTGCCGTTCTCGACCAGCATCGTCGCTCGCCCAGAGCGGTAGCCCCAAAGGCGCGCCCCGAAATCCTCCAGGCCCCGCGTCGTGGTAAGAACCTCCATCCGCCCGTCGCCGTCGAGGTCGGCCACCGCCCGGACTTGGCCCACCGCCAACGTGCCCCCCATTGCAGACGGCGTCAGCTCCAGCGGCGTCTCCGTCACCTTGCCCAAGCGCAGGGCTCGCAGGAGCACGAGCGAGTAGCCTCCTTTCGGAGTTCGGTAGCTCGCTTCGCCGCTCGTCGCCTCGATCAGCGTCTCGTCCGTCCCGTCGCCATCGAGATCGACCCGCAGCACGCGCGTAACGCGCGCCTTCGCCACGACGAGACCGCGCGCCGCGAGAAACCGGCGGCAGGTCGCCTCGTAGACGTCGCCTGGCGCTTCCGTCCGCACTCGCCTCGGCACGCGGGGCACACCCCCGGCGAGCAAGGGCCGGACGTCCTGCAGCCGCACGTAGTTTCCGTGCTGCTCCTCGCTCCATTCGAATCCCGCCTTTCGCGCCCTCCCGCCTGCCGTTCCGACGCCGAACGGTCGGAACGTCGCCGTTCCATGCCCCTTAGCGAACCTCTCGTCCGCCGCCCGCCATCGGCCACGGACCGTGTGAGCGACCACGTAGTTGTCCACCGCGAGAATCCGCTCCGAGGGTGGCGCGACGAGGGCGAGCGCGAAGGAAGCGATCATGCTCCTCTACGGACCTGCCCCGTCCGCCCGGCGTTCCGCTTGCCGCGATACCGGCGAAAGACGCCTGGATCCCGTCTGCCCGAACGTCTAGGATCCAAGCGGTCCACAATACGAGGGTGACGCCGCAAGCCCTCCTCGCCGAACAGATCGAAAGGATCTCCGATTCGATGGCCTCCTTCGTCGAGTCGACCCAGGTCGCCGTTCTCGACTGGCGACCGGAGATGCCCGGCTCCGCCGGAACCCGCACGGTTCTGGAGATGGTGGGAGAGTGCGTGACCGTGAACCGGCGCTTCGCGGCGAAGCTCGCCGGCGAGGACGAAGAGGGTCTCTCGGGGCCGACTTTGGTCGGCCCCGACGATGCGGCTTCCCAGATCGCGGAGAGTGGCCGAAAACTCGCCGAGGCGATCGGAAGCGTGTCCGACGAAGCCTTGGCGAGGGACTACCTTCACAACGGCGCTCGGCTCTCCGGCACGAACCTCGCCATGGGCGCGTACCGGAACATGGCCTATCACTGCGGGCAGATCAACCTGATCCAGATGTTGAGAGGGGACGCCGAAAACCACCGGCCCGACAGTTGGTACGGCCCCGCCCGCTGGAGGGCTTAGGGAAGCCTCCGGCGGGGCCGAGCCGCTACTTGTAGACCTCGATCTCCCAGGTGAAGCCGCCGAAGCGGGAGCGGTAATAAGAGTCGTCCGGGTCCTCGGTGCCCGCCCCGCCCCCGCCCGAGAGGCCGGTGGCGTTCGGGATCGGGGTCCCGATAAAGCTGGGCGCCGAGAAGGGCGGGTACAGAGTCCGCTCGATGCTGGTTCCGTAGTACGCGGTGTCGTTGCCGCCGTAACCGTGCAGCACGAGCCGCGTGGCTCCCGGCGGGGGCGAGAAGCCCACGTACGCGCTGATGCAACGGTAGGGCGTCGTGCCGTCCGCGTAGCTCTCCCGGAAGAACTGGAGCGTGCCCTGGATGATCGTCGGCTCCTCCTCGATCCGCGCCTCGCCCGTCGTCTCCGCGATCTTCAGCGGGCTGCCCTGCACGAGCCGGAACACCTCGACCCTGACCGTGTCCTTGCCCCGGGCACTCCCCGCCCGGTACGTGGCGATGGGCGTCCCCAGCAGGTCCTTCTCCGCGATCGTCCCCAGGCCGCCGGTGACGGAGAAGCGGTACAGGTAGTCGTGGTTCGGCGCGTAGTCGTTCAGCACCTTGGCCGAGAACGTGATCGTGCCCCCAGGCTTTACGGACTGGCGGCGCGGTAGGAGGGTGACCGAGACGTCCTTGACCGACACCTTCGCCATCGCCTTGCCCAAGTCCTCGACGCTGCCGTCCGCGTTCGTCTTCGTCGCCCTCACCGTGACCGTCGCGTCGCCGAACTGCCCCGCGTTCGGCGAGAACGCCAGCTTGCCGTCACGCTCGTGGATCGCCGTCGCCGTCTGGGTCCCGTCCTTGAGCGCGCCCACGCCGGACACGCTCCAATCGTAAGCGATCCCTTGCTCGTCCGAGGCCACGTCGAGCACGTGGGCCTCCAAAGGCACGTCCGTGACCGCGTTGGTCTCGGCGAACGGCGGCGTGAGCTTGACCCGCGAAGCGGTGGTCCTCACCGTGAACTCCGAGGCGCGATCGCTCGCCGCGATGTCGTGGAGCACCGCCGCGAAGTCGACCGCCGAGAGCAGCAGGTCGCCCGCCGCCATCATCACGAACACGTTCTTGACGTTCTGGGTGAACACCGCCGGATCGCTCCCCGCCTTGGCGGCGGCTTTCGCGCCGAGGGCGGTGAGCGCCTCCGCGAACTTGCCTTGGGCGGTGGGGTCGTTGACGACGAAGTCGATCGTGTCCGAGACCGCCTTGCCGATCCGGCCCGCGTACACGTCCTCCGTCAGCGTCGGGATGCCCGAGCGGGCCAGATCGATCAGGCTCCGGGCGTAGTTGACGAGGGTCAGGTAAGAGTCGTCCGCGTAGAAGCCGCCCGCGCCCGCCTTGTTCAGCCCATAGCCCCCCAGGACGAGGTTGTAGAAGGTGGGGATGACAAGGTCGGCGAACAGGGAGTCCACCAGGAACCCGTCCGCCTCCTGGCGACGGTCGCCCGACAGGGCGTCGTACCCCCCGGCGGACGCGCCCAGGCCCACGACCGTGACCTTGTAGCGCGTGGTGTCCGCGTCCGACGGCTCGTTCGGCAGGCTCATCGGCTCCGAGGTGGTGGGGGCGTAGGCGGCCCGCCCGGCGACCGCGTCGAGGAACGCGCCGGTGAGGGAGGAGACGCCGATGGTGGGCTCCAGCGAGAGCTTGCCCAGGTCCTTGGGCGACGCGGTCTCGGGGGTTCCCGCCGGGCTATCGTGGGGCACGTAGCCCACGCGGTCCACGTAGGCGTAGGCGCGGCGGCGGTAGGCGTTCTGCAGCACGATCCGTTGGAGCGACTCCTGGATGACGGTAACGCCGCTCTTGGGGTCGGCGTCGACCACTTGGATCCCGCGCGAGCCGCCGGAGAGGAACGCCGTCGAGGCGGCGGCGATCTCGGCCTTGGTCACCTGCGCGAGCCCACTGAAGGTTGGATTGGCCGCGCCGCGAGACTCGAAGGCTTGGGCGAGCCCCTTCACCGCGTCAGTGTCGCCGCCCTTGAGCACGATCACCCGGAGTGTGTCGTAGGGCAGGACGCCCGCGCCGGTCCTCAGGAGGCACAGGGCCAGAGCCTCGCTCGTCGCGTCGATCGTCGTCCGATCCTTGCCGAACATCCCCATCATCAGCGGCGTGCCGCCCGCCGACACGGTCACCAACGAGGGCAGGGCATCCACGACCCTCGCGATGAAGCTTCCGTCCCCTTTCACCGGAAAGGCGCCGAGGGCCGTCGAGACGGTCGCGCCCGCCGGAACGGGAACCCCGCCGGGCATCGCCACCCGCCCGGAGACGGACGCGATCTTGAAGGCGCCGCCGGTCGAGGGCGAACCGCCGCCGCGGTGGCTGCCCCCGCCGCAGCCGACAGAGTTGAGGAGAAGCGCGAGCGAAAGCCCGACGCCTCCCACGGATCGAGAAGCTCTCCGAATCACGCGCCCATCGTACAAGGGACCTGTGACAAGGGCGTGACAAGACGGATCGGAAGCGAGGACGGCCTGCCTAGGCCGGGCCGTCCTCGCCCATGAACGGGTAGCGGTAGTCCGTCGGGGAGTTGAGGGTCTCCTTGATCGTGCGGGCGCTCAGCCAGCGGTAGAGGTTCAGGGCGGAGCCCGCCTTGTCGTTCGTGCCGCTCGCGCGGGCGCCGCCGAACGGCTGCTGGCCGACCACCGCGCCCGTCGGCTTGTCGTTCACGTAGAAGTTGCCCGCCGCGTTGCGCAGGCGCTCGGTCGCGCGGATGATCGCCGCCCGATCCTGGGAGAAGATCGCGCCGGTCAGCGCGTAGGGCGAGGTCGCGTCCACAAGGTCGAGCGTCTCCTCGAACCGGCTCTCGTCGTACACGTACAGGGTGAGGACCGGCCCGAACAGCTCCTCGCGCATCGTCGCGTACTGGGGATCGGTGGTCTCGATGACGGTGGGCTCGACGAAGTAGCCGACGCTCTTGTCGCAGCCGCCGCCGACGAGGATCGTGGCGCTCGGATCGGCCTTGGCGCGATCGAGGTAGCCCGCCAGCTTGTCGAAGCTCCCCTCGTGGATCACCGCGTTGACGAAGCAGGAAAAGTCTTCGACCGAACCCGTCCTGAACGACTCGACGCCCGCGACGAGCCCCTTGCGCACGGCGTCCGCGAGGTTGCTCGGGATGTAGCAGCGCGACGCCGCCGAACACTTCTGGCCCTGGTACTCGAACGCCCCGCGCAGGAGCCCTGTCACGACGGCGTCGACGTCGGCGGACGGGTGGGCGATCACGAAGTCCTTGCCGCCCGTCTCGCCCACGAGCCGGGGATAGGTGCGGTATCGGCCCGCGTTGTCGCCGACCCGCTTCCACATGTCGTTGAACACCGACGTCGAGCCGGTGAAGTGGATGCCCGCGAAGTCGGGATGCGCGAAGCAGACGTCGCTCGTCTCCGCTCCGTCGGCGAACACCAAGTTGATGACGCCCGCCGGGAGGCCCGCCTCGATCAGGATGCGCATGAACATCTGCGCGCTGTAGATCTGCGAGAGGGAAGGCTTCCAGACCACGACGTTCCCGCAGAGGGCGGGCGCGGCGGGCAGGTTGCCGCCGATGGCGGTGAAGTTGAAGGGCGAGACCGCGAGCACGAAGCCCTCCAGGGGGCGATACTCCAGGCGGTTGTGGACGCCGGGGCCGCTCACCGGCTGCTGGGTGTAGATCTCGCTCAGGAAGTGGACGTTCCAGCGGAGAAAGTCCACCAGCTCGCAGGCGCTGTCGATCTCCGCCTGGTAGGCGTTCTTGCTCTGTCCCAGCATCGTCGTCCCGTTCATCTGGGGACGGTACTTCGTCGCGACCAACTCGGCGGCCTTGAGGAAGATCGCCGCGCGGTCCTCCCAGGGCGTCGCCGCCCACGCCGCGCTCGCCTTCAGCGCGGCGTCGATCGCGGCTTCGACGTGGGTCCGGTCGCCCAGGTGGTAGTGGCCGAGCGTGTGGGCGATCTCGTGGGGCGGGTGGATGGCGACTCGGTCGCCGGTGCGCACCTCCTCGCCTCCGATGACCATCGGCACGTCGATCGTCTGCGCCTTCAACTCGGCGAGGGCCGCTTTGAGCCGCGCGCGCTCCGGCGAGCCGGGGGCGTAGTTGAGGACCGGCTCGTTGCCGGGCGCGGGGTACGGGAAGGTGCCGAGGCTCATCGTATCTCAAGTTTACCGGGAGCCCTTTATGCGAAGCCCCTTTTGGACGACTCGAAGACGGCTCACGCGGCGGCGCTGCTTCTACTTAAAGGGATCGAACCTTCGTAGTCGGCGAGAAGAGTACTGTCGGAGTGAGCGCGAGCGGGAGACAGAACCGCGATCGACTGCCTGGAGGAGTTCGCGGAACCGTTCTGGGTTCCGTTCGAGTCCATCGACCCGCAGGAACTCCGGCGCCTACCCCACCCCTTCGGCCTGCTCGGGCCCCGTCCCTCGATGAAAAAAGACCCGGCGCGTGCTTCTCGCGACCGGGTCAACGTGCTCCTTCTGGTCTCTGATGGACCCTTTTTGTGTCCTGTCTGGGACGATCCATAGTCCCTCACACGTTGGCCCGCCGTAAAGGGGAAGGCCGTTTTGGGACGAACATTGTCGCCAACGTCGCAAAGGGACGAGGGGGTAATAACGTTTAAGCTCTCTTCTTGAGCCCTTTTTCGGTCCGTCCCGGCGTTCTTCCCAGGAGACGATCTCGAAGAGTTCCGTCGGTTTTATGGAAGATCCCGACGGCTTACCGAAGCACCGCCCGGCCAGTTCTGTCCGCCACCCTTGACAATTATTATTGTCAAGGGCTAGAATCCCGTCGTGCTCGATCTCGAAGTGATCCAGGACCCGGCCACCGCGACGGTCGCGCTGGAGCCGATCCGAAGCCGGCTGCTGGCGGAACTCGGTCAGCCTGCGTCGGCGGCTTCGGTCGCGGCGAAGATCGGGCTGACGCGGCAGAAGGCGAACTACCACCTCAACGCCCTGCGGTCCCACCGGCTCGTGCAGGAGGCGGGGGAGCGTCGGTGGGGCGGCCTGACCGAGCGGCTGTTCGTCGCGAGCGCGGCCTCCTACGTCGTCGCGCCGAAGGCGATGGGGCCGGCGGCGACGGACCCCGCCCGGACCGCCGACCGGCTGTCGGCGAGCTACCTGATCGCGCTGGCCGCCCGGATCGTCCAGGAGGTCGGCGACCTCGTGCGCCGGGCGCGGGAGGCGGACAAGGGTTTGGCGACGCTCTCGATCGATACCGAGATCCGGTTCCGGTCCGCCGCCGAGCGCGCCGCCTTCACCGCCGATCTCACCCACGCGGTGACCGGGCTCGCCGCGCGCTACCACGACGCGTCGGCTCCCGGCGGACGCGCGCACCGGCTGATCGTCGCCGCCCACCCCACCCCCATCGAGAACACCCCTAAGGAGAAACCATGAGCATCAGAGTCGGAGAAGACGGACGGCGATCCGTCCAGGTCGAGGTCGAGGTTCCGGGGTCGCCGGAAAGCGTCTGGGAGGCGGTCGCCACCGGGCCGGGCGTCTCGTCGTGGTTCGTCCCCACGCGGATCGAAGAGCGGGTCGGGGGCTCGATCGCCGCCGACTTCGGGCCGGGCATGGAGTCCACGTCCACCGTCGCCCGGTGGGACCCGCCCCGGAGCTTCGTGGCCGAGGGGAGCGGCATGAGCCCGGAGGCGCCGCCGATGGCGACCGAGTGGATCGTGGAGGCGAAGTCCGGCGGCACGTGCGTGGTCCGCGTCGTCCACCGCTGGTTCGCGAGCACGGACGAGTGGGACGACCAGTTCGAGATGGTGGAGCAGGGCTGGAACGGCTTCTTCAAGATCCTCCGCCTGAAGCTGGAGCGCTTTCCCGGCCAGCCCGGCGCGGCGTTCGACGTGGCCGGCATGGGCGACGTGGGAGAGGCCTGGCCGGCGCTCACCGGCCCGCTCGGTCTGACGGACGCGGCGGTGGGCGCCGAGGTCCGGGCGGAAGCCGGGGCTCCCGCGCTCGCGGGTCGGGTCGAGATCGTCGACGACGGCGGCGGCGAGCGGCGCCGGGTGGTCCTGACCGCCGAGCCGGGAACGGGGGTGGCCCACCTCTTCGCGATGCCGATGGGCGGGTCGCTCTACCTTTCGGTTCGGTTCTACCTGTTCGGCGAAGCCGCCGCGTTTGCCGTGGCCCAGGCCGAGCCGGGGTGGAAGGGTTGGTTCGCCGAGCGTTTCCCGATGGTCGGCTGATGGGGCGCGCGGGGGTCCGTCGGACGCGGTAGGCTCTGGCGCGGGGATCGGTAGAACGACCGTATCCCCTTCCTCAAAAAAGAGAAAACCATGAAAAGGGCGTTCACCCTTATCGAGTTGTCGGCGGCGGCGGAACTCGGCGACGGCTACGGCGGCACGAACCCCAGCGGCACCATCGCCGACATGATCGCGAAAGACCGGGTGGCCCTGTGAAGGGGCTTGCGGAGAAGAGCCTTTTGGCGAAAGGGCTCGCGACGAAGGGCCTCGTGGCCTTCGCCCTCGCCTTCGGTCTCGGGCTCGCCGGTTGCGCCGGCGGCGACGCGAGCGGAGCCGCCAAGCCGGTGGACAAGTCGATGAAGAGGGACAAGTAGGCGCCGTACCGTCGCCTCCCGGCCGCCCCTTTATCTTCCGGTCCCGCTCGGGAACGCTCTTCGCACCCAGGAGGCCTTTCCCGGTGGCGAAACGGGGTCGAAGGCGAGGGACGAGGGGCCGATCTCCGAGCGTCATCAAAACCGGCTCCCACGAGAAAGACGGCGAGATGAGCGCGTTTTTCGCGCCCCGTCCGAACCGAACGTCCGGCGACGCCCGAGAGGTGTGGACGCGGAGGATGGAGGCGCGCATCGAACAGACGATCTAACAGGAGAACGGCCCCTGGGTTATCCCGGGGAAGGATCGGGACCAAGGCGCCTCTCGTCCCGCCACCAGCACGAGCCGCCGAATCGCTTGGTCGAAAGGAACAGGCCTGCGGCTCCCGTCTCAGAGGGGCCGGGGCTTTCGTCGCTTCAGGCGGCCTCGGACGAGGCTTCCTGGCCCGGCGGTCGTCCCACGTCGGGGTGGAGGGGCGCGTCATCCGCTCGTCGCGGGACGGGCGGCGAGCCGTGCCTCGTAGTCGGCCTTCCACCGCTCCGCCATCGCCTTCCAGACCTCTCGGTTCTGCGGCCGGAGCGAGTCGAGGTGGGCCAAAATCCGGTTCACCGCGTCGAGCGCCCTCGGAACGTCGCCTTTGGCGTCGTAATACTCTTTCGCGTATTCGAGGATGGCGGCGATCTCGCCGCCGGTCGCCAAGGCGAGGTTCATGGACGTCTCGGCCTTCTCCGGGTCGCTTTGGACGTGCCGGACGGCGAAGCTGGAAAGCAGGGAAAGCTCGCGCTTCGAGCCCTTCGCCGACCATGCCCGCGCCTGGGCGTCCCAGGCGGCGGGATCCTCGATCGCCAGCCAAGCAAAGCGCGCCGCCGCCGCGTCGGTCTCGATGTCCGGGTACCGGGCCAGCCCCGCCGCGAGGGCGCGCTTCGCCTCCTCGCGCCTGCCCGCGTCGAAGAGGGCCTGGGTGTCCACGAGGACCTTGGCGGCGGCGTCGCGCGCGGCGTTCCTCTGGGCGAGCGCCTTCCGGCCGGCGAGGAGGCGAGCCTGCTCGGCCTTCGCATCGAGCGTCCCCGCGCGCAGTTGGGCGAGGGGACGCTCAAGCTCCATGGGGTGGCCGATCCAGACGACCCGGCGGTCCTTGACCAGGAAGGCGCTCGGGATGCCGTCCTCGCCCGCCGCCGCGAGCCAGGTCTTCGCCATGCCGTCGCGGTCGCCGGAGTAGGCGACTCGGTAGTCCATCTTCTTGCCCATCGTCTGGACGAACCGTTCGACGCGCCCGTCCGCGTTCGACTCCCAGACGCCGACCCCCACGAAGGTGACGCCCGGGTTCGCCTTGGCGAGGGCGCTCAGGTGGGGGATGCTGTCCCGGCACGGCACGCACCAGGTGGCCCAGAACTCGACGACGTAGGTCCCCTTCGGCGCGAGCCCCCTGAGGGGAGCGCCCTTGACCCAGCGACGGACCGCCAAGGGTGGCGCGGGCGAGCCGATCGTGAGGACCGGCGGGGCGAGGACAGCGACCGCGAGGAAAGGAAACATCCCTCTTACTGTACAGCGGGTCGAGCGTGAACGGAAGCGGTCCGCAGCCATCGTAAACGAAGGTCTTCCAGCTTGAATCTAGGCGGAAAGATCAAGATGTGTTGCGGGCGCCTCCCCCGCCGCGCGGCGGGGGAGGGGCGATCGTCTCCTCTACCTCGTCGGTCGTACCAGCCCTCGCCACCAGCGCCGGGCGAGGGCGCGCGGCCGGAGCGACGCCTTGCTCTGGCTGACCATCACCTTGATCCACGTCGGGCCGCGCGTCGGCGCGACCAGCGTCTCGAACGCGACGCTGGCGTGGTCGCCCGTCTCGTCGTTCACGCGGTTCTCCAGGACCCTCGACGATCGCCGCTTTCCCGCGGACGTCGATGCCTTCAGGTTCCCCACGTTCCGCCACCCGCCCCGCATGGAGAACAGGCGTCCGAACGCGCGCCGGGCCTCCGCCTCGGGAACGTGGATGCGCCATCCCCGGCGCCGCGCGACGCCCATCCGGTCGTCCAGTTCGTGCGCCAGCCGGAGGCTTTCGTCGTTCATCCGCCTGACGTCCGCTCGGAACGAGGCGGGATCGTCGGGAGAGATCGGCAGCATGCCGTCCTCCGCCGGGTCGTACCGGGTTCCGATCCGGTCGAGCGGCGCGTACTCGTCGAGGGGCGGCAGGGCCCTCGTGGCGCCGATTCCGACGAGCGGCACGAGGAGCCAGAGCCAACGCCGCTTCGCCTTCCGCATGGTTCCGGCAGGTTACTCGCCTCGCGACGACCCCGAGGACGGCCCGCGTGAAGGATCGTTAGGATATTCCTGAAAATTGCGCGAATCTCGATCGTCCCTGATCCGAGGGGAAGAGGCTCCGAAGATGTCTTCGCAACCAGCAGATCTGCTGGCTCACCAAGGATCATGAAGCCCTCTTACGGTATCGCCCCCCTTTTCGTCGCCCTCGCCCTCGCCGGGTGCGGCGGCGGCTCGAACGGCTCCACCGCCTCGAGGGCGCGCGGAACGGCCTCGCTGCGGGTCATCTGGCCGTCGCGCGAAACCCGCGCCATCCCCACCTCCGCGAACAGCATCCGCATCGTCCTCACCAAGAGCGGCGACGAGGTCGCGAACAAGCTCGTCGCGCGTCCGACGATCGGTAACGAGTCCCAGACGGAGTTCACGGAGCTGCCGGTGGGCACGCTCGGCGTGTCCGTGACCGCCTACCCGAACGAGGACGGCACCGGCGTCGGCCAGGCGGCGGGCACGAGCACGCTGACGACGAGCATGGACGCGCCCGCCACCGCGACGGTCTCGCTGGTCTCCACCGCCGTCGCTCTGTCGATCTCGCCCGAGACGATCCGCGTGGGCAAGGGCACGAGCGTCGATCTCTCGCTCAACGCGAAGGACGCCGAAGGCAACGTCGTGCTCCTCTCCGCCAACGGCGCCGACGAGCCCATCCAGTGGAGCGTCGACGACGCGACGGTCGCGACGGTGACGGGGACGACCGCCAGCGCGACCCTGAAGGGGCTGAAGGCGGGCACGGTGACGGTCAAGGCCAAGCTCGTCGTGGACGACGAGGGCCACGTGGTGACCGGCTCCAAAGCCGGCACGATCGTCTCCGCCAGCGGCACGGTGATCGTCAAGTGATCCCGCGCCCCCACACCCCCCTGATGGCGATCGCGGCTCTCATGGTCCTGGCCGGCTGTGGGGGCTCGGGCGCCGCCGGCTCCGCCTCGGCGAGCCGTAAGGCCCATGCGACGCTCCGGGTGCTTTGGCCCGAGCGCAACGCGCGCCTCGTTCCCAACGCGGCGAACAGCCTCGTGGTCACGCTCTCGAAGGGCGGCTTCGTCGTGGACAGCGAGACGATCGCCCGGCCTGCGAGCGGCCAGAACCAGACCCAGACGGAGTTCGCAGGCCTCGACGTGGCCACCTACGACGTGAAGATCAAGGCGTACCCCGACGCGAACGGGACGGGCGTCGCCCAGGCGTCGGGCGCGGGCGTCCTGAACGCGAAGACCGACGGCTCCGGCATCGTCACGGTGTCGCTCGCCTCGACGGTAAGCGAGGTCGTGGTGACCCCCACCGCCTCTTCGGTCGTCGCCGGCGGAACCACGACCCTGACCGCGAGCGCCAAGGACGCCCAGGGCAACCTCGTGCTGCTCTCGGCGGGCGGCGGAACGGAGAGCGTCGCGTGGACCAGCGACGCCACGGGCGTGGCCACCGTCTCTGGCACGGGACTTACGGCGACGCTGACCGCCGTCGGCGCGGGCACGGCCAACGTCAAGGCGAGCCTCACTACGGACGACGCGGGCGCGACCAAGACGGGCAGCGCTCCGATCGCCGTCACATCGGCGACGCTCCCGCCGGGCTCGCTCGTATGGCGCTATCTCACGGGCAACCAGATCCAGAGCCCGCCCACCGTGGGCTTCGACGGGACGGTCTACGTCGGTTCCTACGACGGCGTCCTCTACGCCTTGAACCCCAATGGAACGCAGAAGTGGGCGTTCTCGACCGGAAGCTACTTCAACTGCAAGCCGACGATCGCCCCTGACGGCACGGTCTACGCCGGAGCCTTTAACGGCAACGTCTACGCCGTCAATCCCGACGGGACGCCGAAATGGGTCTTCACCACGGGTGGGAGCATCCAGCAGACGGCGGCGACGATCGGGGCCGACGGGACGGTCTACATCGGCAGCGGCGACAAGAGGCTGTACGCCTTGAATCCCAACGGCAGCCTCCGGTGGTCGTTCCTCACGACGGCGGGGGTCAACTCGGTCCCTTCGCTCGCATCGGACGGTACGATCTACGTCGGCGTGATCGGCAAGGTCTACGCGATCAACGCCGACGGCACCCAGAAATGGGTGTACAACGACGGGAGCGGCTACTACTTCACGTCGACGGCGGTCGCCCCGAACGGCAATGTGTACGTCGGAACCGCTGGTTATAAGCTGCACGCCTTGAACGCGAACGGCGTTGAGCAGTGGACCTACTCGACGGGCGGCATCGTCTACTCCAGCCCGAAGATCGCCCCAGACGGCTCGATCGTGTTCGGATCGAACGACAGGAACGTCTACGCCCTCAATCCCGACGGCAGCAGGAAGTGGTCGTATCTGACCGGGAACGCGGTTCGCGGAACGCCGGAGATCGGCTCTGACGGCACGGTCTACATCGGCTCGTTGGACTATCGGCTGTACTCGATCAGTTCGACCGGAGCTCTGAACTGGTCGTACGCGACGGGGAGCTACCTCTATGGCGCGCCGGCGGTCGCTTCGGACGGCACGGTGTACATCGGAAGCAGCGACAGGTACCTCTACGCGATCAAGTAGGCGGCACGCGCCAACGATCCGACGGGCTCTCCGATCGGGGAGAGTCCGCCACGCTTCTACAGGCTTCGAGCGATCACCGGCGACGAGGGCTGGGAGGAGTTCGTGGGTGAGATCGAGATCCTGGTCGAGCGTTACGACCACTCGCTCACCGACGATCCGACGGCGAGCGAGTGGTCGTAACGCTCATGGGTTACACGGGCTCCATGGACATCCGCGGAACGGACGGAAGACCGTCCTCGCCTAAGCGGGGATGCTCTTCCTCCTTCTCGGCGCGCCGCCTTCGCCGCAGCTCACGGCTCGCCAGCCGGGTTGGGCACTCGACGTGCGCTATCCGCGGTTCTCATCCCATGGCGCGCCGGCGAGACGGGCCAACGCGGCGGCGAGAGCGCGGGAGCGCGAGGCGTTCGACGCGTTCCTCGCGCGGGCGAAGCGGGAGGCGTCGGCCTCGAAGAGCCCCGTCGCACGGGCGCGTTACGAACTCAGGGCGACGCCGCACCGGATCGCCGACCGTCCGGGGCTCGTGAGCGGGTACGCGGAGAGCCACGCGCGCCTTCCGGGAGGGCGCGGCCCGACAAAATACGCGACGCTGAACTACGGGCCGGAGGGCGAGCTCGGGCTGGCCGACCTCTTCGTGGACCCGCGCTCGGCGGGGCTCGCGGCGTCGGAGGCGCTGCTGGGGATCATGAGGGCGATGAAGAGCCCGCCGTCGAAGGTGGCCTCGGGCGAGTGGACGCGCCTCACGGACGATCAGGCGGACCGCTTCGCGGTGGGCAGGCTCGGCGTCCTGTTCCTGTTCGACCAGGGCGAGCTGGGCGCGGAAGGCGCGCCGAGGGTGATGGTCCCCTGGGCGAGGCTTCCGGGCGTCGCGCCGTGGGTGCGCAAGGCGGTCCGATGACGCTCGCCGAGCCGAGCTGCGGAGAAGGGCCGGTAAAATGCGATCGATGGTTTCCGTCCACCGATGTGCTGAAATCGCCCCTAACCTCTCGGCCCGAGAGGAGCAGGTTCTGCTCGCCCTCTGTCGCGGCCTGCACGACAAGGAGGTCGCCAAAGAGCTGGGTGTCTCGCTTGGGACGGTGCGCGTCTACCGAGCGCGGATCGGAGAGAAGCTCAAGCTGCGGGGACTCGTGCCCTGGGCTCTCGTCGCCTGGAAGCTGGGCCTGATCGACCTCGAGCCGGTCGCCCAGGATGCCATGGCGCGGTTCGAGGCGGCGCGGCCCGAAGATCGTCGTCCTTCCGCGAAGCCCTCAAGGGTATGACGACGAGCGACGGACGTCCTGTCCGTCGCTCGTCAAGCGGCGTTGCTGGCACCTCCGCAACGCCGCCCGCTGGGCTCCACTGCGAGATCGCGGGGCCTCGTGCCGCCCATCGATTCCAAGGGCGTCGGCGACCGGGCATCGCCGCCGAGCCGAGCCGCGCGGCGGGGAAGGGGCGGTCGCGCGTCCCGCGGCGACCGCCTACAGCCCGATTCGCCGCGCCCAGTGTTCGACGTAAGACCAAGGTTGGAGCGACGCCTTGGTCTGGTCGACCTTGACCTTGATCGTCGTCGCGCCGCGCGTGGGGGGCGCTCGCGGACGGTTACTGGCACGCCTCGCACTCTTCGCCGTTGCGTATCGCCTCGATGCTGCACGCCTCCATCCGTTTCATGAACAGGTCGGGAATCTATTTCGCGGTGTTCATGTCGTGGGTGCGCCGCCGGCGTTCTTGCGCCGTTCGAGGAAGTCGAACACGTCGTTGTGCCACGTCTCCAGGTAGGCGCATCCGGAGCCCGCGCGCTTGCCGTCCTGGTTGACGGCCGCGAGCTGGTCGTCGTGCATCTTCAGGAACGGCACCACGTCCTGGCTTTCGCCGTTCGTGCCGTGGATGTAGCCGCCGAGGCCGTCCGCCCCCTGCGAGAGCGTCGCGTTCTCCGCGGCGCCCTGGATCACGATCGACTCGAGCGAATCGTCGATCTTGTAGAGGTAGCACGACGAGAGCTGCGAGCGCGGGGTGCCCGAGTTGAACAGCGTCGGCGTGGACGAGCGGAAGCGGCGCGTCTTGTAGAGGCCATACCGCTCGATCGCGCGGGCCTCGCGGTCGCCCGCCTGGGCCTTGAAGAGGCCCATCGCCACCCGCTGCCAGAACATCTGGGGCGTCTCCATGCGCCGGGTCCGGCCGCCCGTCTTGTCCGTCATCAGGTCGCGGTCGTAGAGGGTCTGGATGCCTAGGAAGTCGAAATCGAGGTCCGCCGTGGGATCGAGGGCCTTCGCGAGGCGCTCGAGGTCGTAGCCCAGCAGATCCTCCGAGAGCCGATCGAGGGCGAAGTCGTTCGCCTCCGTCGGCTGCGCCTCGACCTGCTGCTCGCGGAGCAGGGAGCGCCGCGCCCGGTAGACGACGTACGCCTCCGCTCTTTTCCTCATCGGCGTGGGCGGCGCGGCCTTCGTCAAGGCGTACGCGTGGATCCAGGCCGAGGGCGCGAAACAGCGTCAGGCGTCGCAGAACGCGATCGCGGCCCAGAAGATCGAGGTCGAGGCGGCGCTCAAGGCCTATGAGGAGCGGCTGACCGGCACGTTCAACGCCCGCATCCTCATCCTCGAGACGCACATCAAGGAGCTCGAAGGGATCCGTAAGACGACCATCGCGCAGTGCGGCAAGGGCCTCGGCACGGACGACGTCGCCGAGATGCGCGCCTGTTTCCAGCGCATCCTCGCCGCTGCCGGATAGCGGCCCCAACGATTTGAGCCACGGGCTCAAAGGCTACGACATGAACCCCTTCAGCATCAACGCCCTCGCGAGCCTCATCCTGCTCGCCCGCTCGGTCGGTCGCCCCACCGCGATCCGCGCCCTCACCCCTTCCCAGTCCACCATCCGAAGCTTCCCCGGGCGACGGAACCAGGACGTCGCCGAGATCCAAGCTCAGTTCGCGCAGACCGCCGAGCAGGTCCTGCAGAGCGCCGAGGCCGTGTTCGATCCCAACTGGACCGACCCGGACATCGCCGTCCACGCCGACGACGCGTTCACCGCCGCGCTCAAGGCGAACCTCGCCGCGAACGACTGAAAAGCCCGCCTGGCACGTAGGCGTGCCGGGCGGGGTGGCGGTTTCCTGCGGCTTGGTCGTCAAGATCGGAGCGGTCGCGAAATACAAGCGGAATGTAGACAGGGGCGGCCCTAAAAGGCCCGCACAATGGGCCCGGCCTTGCCGTTCCCCATGCGACACCTCCGCCCAGCCCTTCTCCTCGCCCTCGCCTCCGCCGCCCTCTCCGCCCACGCGGAAGTCGCCTTCTCGAACAAGCCCGCCGGCGACTATCTCGCTTCGGGCTTCGGCATCGGGCCGGAGACGCGCGGGTACCAGTTCGCCTCCACCGCGACCGGCCTGCTGACCGGATTCGACGTCTCGGTCAACAACGGTTCCTCGAGCGACCATAGGCCCTTTACGCTCAAGCTCTACGCCGACGCGGGAGGGACCTTGGGGACGCTCCTCGGCTCGTTCGCCGGCCTGAGTTCCGGGTTGGGCTTTTACAGCAGGACGAGCGGCTACGAGTCCGTGGCCGCAGGCGGCGTGGTCCTGAGGAGCGGGGCCTCGTATTGGCTCGTCGCCTCATCCCCCACGCGAGTGATCTGGCAAAGGACCGAGAGGACGTGGATGAGGAGCCTCATCGACTATGACGGCTCGGGCAACTATTATTACGGCACCAGCGTCGCCAGCATCTTCTCGGTGAACGTCGACCCGAGTGTAACATCCATCGTCCCCGGCCCCGCCGCCGCCCTGCCCTTCGCGCTCATGGCCCTGCGCCGCCGCAAGCGGGCATAGCCTTCCGCAACCTTAGACCCCCAACAGGGCCGCGCTTCCCAAGAGGAGGCGCGGCCCTTCTCTTTGCCCGCCTGAACCGCCATGACCGCCCCTTTCTACAACGACCCGCTCCTCGCCGTCGCTGCGGAGAGGAGGCCGAGAAGGGGCCGTGGCTTCTGGGTCGTCACGTTCGCCGCGTCGTCCGCACCGCCGCTTGCGCCCTTGGACGCGGCCCCCCAAGTTGGACGGCCTGAACCCGCCTTAAGGCTGTAGCCATTTGTCGTCGCCGTTAGAGTCAGCGAATGGCGAGACCGCGCGGCGAGATTCCGTCCTGCTCTAAGCTCGTCGACCGCGTCCGACGACCCCGCTCGAGGCGGCTCGTTCAAGCCCTCTGCGCCCGGCAAGTACGAGTTTAAGGCGCCGCCCGCGTCTAAGCCCTAGACCCGTCGGTCAAGAGGGCCGTTCGTACGCACTGCTCGGCTTGGCGAAACGGGATCCTCGTCGATCGGTGACGGACGGCGGGAAGGGACTAAAGACCCAGTCCTGAGTCGTGTCGAAGCGAGGAGACCCTTCGCGAGCAGAATGCGTTGCGCACTTCGTGCTCGCTTTCCTCGTCCTCGCCGTCCAAGTCACTTCCCTCCCGATCCGTTCCCCCAGTCCGAGCGCGTTCTGGATCGAACGGGCTACGTCCTCACGACGCGACCTCACAACGGGGAGGAGGGCACGCTCTCTCGGGGCGCGCGTCGGGCCTCGGTCCATCTCCTGAGAGGGCAGACCTACAGCGTCGCCGGAGCCCTCGGGAAAGGAACGGCGGTCCTCCAGCTCTCGACGGAGTTCGGCGTCGCGCGGGAACTGCCCCAGTCCTCGCTCGACGGTAGCCTCCTTCGTTCCGGCCTGCTGCCGCGAGGGCGGGTCGTCTTCCGTCCCCGCCTCGGGCGCACGGTCACCGCGTGCGCCGACGTGATCGTGGACGAGCGGTCCACTCCGGCGAGCGCGAAGGCGGACGTCGGTCGGTACTTCGCCTCCGTCGAGGGCTACGCGCAGTCGCACGGCGGAACCGGGCGCCCCTCCCAGCGCGCGACTGGGGCCGGGCTCCCCTGGGCGACGACCTGGTTCTGAGCAGGCCGGACCGAGCCTCGACCGACCGGCTGCTGCGGGGATGGGGCTACGCGCCCCACGCCTTGGAGTTCGCGCTTCGGGGGGGATTTCGTGACGGAGGTGCGGATCGAGGGCTTGGACGTGGTCCTGAGCGGTCAAGGCGCTTCGGCCCTCTTGGTGAGTTCGGACCTGATCCTGAGAAGGGGGGTCGAGAGGACCGCCTGGAGCCGCGCGGCGAGATCGAGCGCCCGGTCGGCGTACCCGAGCCAAGGAAGGGGAACCTATCTGTCGGACGCGATCCGCCTCTCGCCTCCCCTGCGCGCGGGCGAGCTGAGGCGGCGGCTGCTCGCCTTCGTGCGCGAGGTCAGGGCCTTAGAGCGATAGACGCGAAGGGCGGCTTACGGTTGAGCGTTCCGACGTCCTGGCCGGGAAGGTCAAGCGGCGTTAGCCCGCGCGTCGTCGCGGGTAAGGAGTCGAACGGGACGCGCGGGGAGCGGAGAGTCCTTGACCCACTTGTCCCAGCGGTAGAACTTGACGAGCGCCGTCTGGGGAGTGTCGCCGTCCTTCACGAGCTTCCCATCCTTGAAGTCGGCGGGGCGCGTCCTGGACAGTTCCTCCCGAAACTCCTGGACGGTCAGGTAGGTCTTCGCCTTCGTCTTCGCGGCGACCGCCGTCGTTCCGGTCTGGAGTTCGAGCTTCTTCTGGTTCCGCCAGCGGACGGCGTCGCTCTTGAGGTGGAACTGCTTGTCGACCTTCTGAGGTTCGCGGTCCGGCCCGACGAGGACCGTCTAAGGCTGAAATAGGGACTGCCGATAGGGACAGGCTGCGGCAATGAACGAAAAAGGGTCTCCAGAACGAGCGTTCTGGAGACCCTTCAGATTCGGAACCTATCCTTTTAAGATGGTGGGCGGTACAGGATTTGAACCTGTGACCCCTACAGTGTCATGGGAATATCGCACCGTTCACCGCTCGGTTTTTAGTCTCAGGACGTCTCTGGAGGGCTCCTTTCGTCTCCACCAATTGAGAGACTTTTGAGAGACCAGACCTGCTGGACAACTATAAAACCAGATCATTTGGAAGCGAGATCTCTTCCACCCCACTGAGGAAGCTGAGGACACGACGGCATCTTTTCGGATCCACTAAGGTCGCAGGGCGTCCCACGTATTGTATTGTATTAGGTAAAAATGATTAAAATAAGATTAATATTATAAAAAGAACATTTTTTATAATTCTGTTCATTTGACTAAGCTTCCCGAGTCCTCGCACCATTTTGGAAGCCCTCGCACTCAGCGCCTACGCGGCAACGCTCTCGGGCATAGCTTCCTTGGAGCCGTAGGAGCCTCAACCTGGAAAGCGGAGAGGCGCACTTTTCACCGGATAGCAGACGCCTAGGCTGCAACCCGTCTGGGTGATCTCGCTAAAGCGGGAAGGATCGATGGGTCTTAGGCCATACCGCCGCCCGATCTCACGCCCAAGTTCAGTCACCGTGTCCTTACCAATGCCTTCCCAAAGCCTGAGCGGTCGCCCTTTTGGATCCAAAAGGGCCATGTCGAGGCTACAAGCGGCGCCTGCTTTCGCCGCTATCTCGCGTACGGGATCGGGTACGAGCGAGAATGTATAGCCGAGTTTCGCTCGATAACGAACGGCTTGCGTTCTGGATACCCCCACAACTATGCCTGTCAGAAGAATCGGGCGCAGAGATCGGGCGAGTTCCTCAAGCTCCGGCTTACACCGCAGGTTGCACGGACAGTCTGGTGAGAGAAACACCACGACCGTCGGGCGCGGGACAGCGTTTTTCACGCGGCTACCCGCCGCCGCCTGGACCATCATAAGCGAGGCGATCATCATTGGGCACCTTTTGGCACAGGGACGATCATACGCGAGACACGACATCGGCGCTGAGGCGCCAGCTTGTTGAAGGTAAGCGTTTTCACTTGATCGACCTGAATTCTACGTAGCGGACGCCCGGTCGTAACCGCACGAGCGCCGGCCCTGACGCCAGAAATCGAGCGAGATCGGCTCGGCACCTTCTGAGACGTCCGGGTCCTTCGATGAGCTTGAACGGGGGGGACACGAGTTCGTTGCACGACTCGACCGGCCACTTGATGTCCATACCCTCTGGATCGCGGAGCAGGAGGCTTACGGCGCGCGCTTCCTGACGACTGAGGTCGAGCTCTTCTGGCGTCGACCACCAATCGTTTTCCATGCGGCCGCTCTGGGAGCTGGCCGCGTTCGCTTCGGCCAGCGCAAGAGGAAAGCCGGATGGCCGGAAGCCCATGCGGTCGAGCGACTTGGCCAAGGCTCGGTAGTCCCTCATCTCGATCCACAGGGATCCGGCTTTCTCCTCCGAAGCGAAGTTCGGCCGGCAGGAGGGAAGGGGCAGCTTCGACAGCTGCTCGAAGCGCAGATAGGCCCACATATCCTCACGGCGTCCGATCGTGTGCAGGGCCTTGTATAAGCGTGTACCAAGGATCCCTGGATCTATGGGTTGGGAGTAGTCGATAAGGGGGTGCGTGGCCGCCCGGAGTTGCTCCTGAAGCCATTGCAGCGCCTCCAGGTTATCCCCGACGGCTTGGTAGTGGCCGACGAGGGCCCAGTTGACCCGGGGACGACCGCCATACTTCCGGCCGATCCTCCGAACCAGGTTTGGGTCCATCTCGCGCGAGGTCTTCCCTGAAACCCCAGCCTCGAGGAGGCGCACCGCGAGCGAAGCCATGAGAGGAGCGTTGGACGCCGAATCGTCGATGTTCTCGGCGAACCAGGACTGGACCGTAGACCGTCGCTCTGAAAACGTCCGGTCGTCTAGGGCCAGCCAACGGTACGTTTGGTAGTAGGAACTTGCGGGATCCCGTTCGAGTTGACGATCGATCAGGCCGGAATAGTAGGTCAGCTTGCCCATCGACGCCACACTGGCCATCCCGTCGTGGTGGAGCACGACGTTCGTGCGCGGCGGATCGATCGGGCTGTTCGGAACCGGGTTGGCGAGCCTCTCGTGGACAAGCCCCTTGTAGCGGAGTCCGAGATCCCGTCGCCACAGCATCGTCATATAGCTGTAGGCGGTCGCCAGATTCGGGAGCCGATCTTCGATCGACACGCGGTACGCGACCCCTGTGTCACGCTCCACGAGGACCTTCAGATCCTCGTGGGAATCGTCGTCGAGCCAATGGTCGTCGTCCAGACGCAGGATCCAGTCTTCTTTGACGGCAGCGATTAGCGGATTGAGAGCGGCGGAGAAGTCGTCCGTCCACTCCACCGGCACGATCTCGGCTCCGTACGACCTCGCCAACTCTCGAGAGTCGTGGTCGTGGGCTTGCACCCCGACGTAGAGTCGCTCCGCGACGGGAACGAGGCTGTCCAAGCAACGTGCCAGGGTCTGGCGCCCCGGCCCGGCTAGCACTGCGGCTCCGAGACCTTCTACCTTACGCTCTTCTTTCATCCGCGGGGTTTACTCGATCCCTGATTCCGAATGCATAGCACCGCCGCCGCCCGGTCCGCCGCCCTCGCCGCCACCCCATGGGGCGCCGCCGCCGACCTCTTCCTCGGGCGGAGGCGTTCCGCCTCCGCCCATGGCCGGAGGCTCGCCGCCGCCCGGCTCGCTCGCGGGGTAGCCGGTGCCGGGCAGCGGCGGCTGCTCCTCGGTGCCGGGCAGCTGAGGAGGGATCGGGTGGCTGGGGTCCGGCGTCGTGTTCGTGTTCGTGGACGGAACGATGGGATAAGGGGTGTATCCCTGCTCGCCTCCAGGAACCCCGGGTTCCCAGTATTTCGGGAACAGGCCAGGCTGATCCTCGGGTTCCTTGTACGGCTCCCAAGGCCCTGCTTCCCCCAGCGGGAACATCACGCCTTGGTCGAGGTTGGTCGAAGTCGCCGGCTCGTAGCAGCGCCAGTTGTTGGGTAGGCAGCATTTTCCGATCTCGCCGGGATCGAGGCAGATCCAACTGCCGGGAGGGCCTGCCGACCAGACCGGCTCGCCAGGCCCGACCGGGAAGAGATCGCCGCCTCCGGGGTTGAGATAGCCCGCGTCTGGCGGATCTTCGACCCAGCGTCCGTTTATGAACGTCGTCCCCGACGGGTCGACGTTCCCCACCGCGTTGCCCGCGCAGTAGCCGTAGACGTTGGGACCGCCCTTCGCGCCGACCGGATCGCGGCTGATCCACCGTCCGGTCGCCGGATTGTAGTACCTGTGCCCGCAAAGGTACAGCCCCGTCTCACGATCAAGCAGGTATCCGTACCTCGCCCGGTAGCCGAACGTATCGCTGGGCGACGTTCCCGCGTTGCTTTCGACGCCGTAGGCATCGTAGACCGAGCTCGAAAGGACGGCTCCAGAGGCGTTCAGCCGCTGGGCGACGTTTCCGTGCGGGTCGAACGTGTAGTACGTCCAGCTGCCGGCCTGCTTGCGCCCGACCAGCCCGTCCGGCGCGAACACGTTGATGGACTTCACGGCTCCCGTGGCGTCGAGTTCAACGACGGGCTCTCCACCATCGTAGAGGTAGTAGGTCTTGGTCCCCGCAACGCTCTTCCACGCCCGGTGACCGTCCGCCCGATATTCGGCGCTGAAATTCGGGCCGATGGAACTCACACGGCACTCGGGGTCGAACCCGAAGCTGGTGCCCTTGTAGGTGGTAGGGTTGCCGTCCCCGTCGTAGGCGAAAAGGGTGGAGCCGGTCTGGCGGTTGTCCGCGTCGAACGTCTGCGTCGCGCCTTTGAACGTCACGGGGTTGTCCGCGGCGTCGTAAGCGAAGTTGCCCGTGTAGCCGCTTAGGCGGGTCGACGACTCTTGGGTCAGGCGGTCCTTCGCGTCGTAGGAGAAGTTCGTCGTCCCGCCTTGGGTCGGGACCACCGGCACCGTCGCCGTCATCCGCTTGAGGTTGAAAGACCCGTCGTAGGCGATGGACCCATATTGTGACAACGCGGAAGGGCCGACTTGGCTTTTGACTTGGGTCGGCAGCCTCACGGCGTTGTACGTACAGTCCGTGGTCGCACCGTTCGGCAGGGCGCGCGACGCAGGCTGTCCGTTGTCGTAGTACGAGACCGACGAGGTGCCCGCAGGCGAGGTCAGTGACGTGTACCTCCCATCCGCGTCGTAGTTGTACGTCCAGACGCCGGCGGAGTTCGTCATGGTCCTTCGGGACCCGTCTGGCCAGCACGTGTAGGTGACGGTCTGGGCGGGAATTCCCGTGTAAGTGCGGGTCGACGTCATGACCGCGTCGTTGTCGTCGTAGGAGCATGTTCCCGTGCTCGCGGCGTCGGCCACCGAACTCAGCCGATCGTAGCTATCGTACGCCAGAGCCACGTTTTTCGCGGTCGCGCCGGGATAGGTGACCGTCGTCAGTTTTCCATCCGCGTCCCCATAGCCGAAGTTGGTGATCTGGCCGTTGCCGTCGGTGCGGCTCAGTACCCTCCCGGCGACGTCGTAGCTCGTGAACTGGATTCGATCGCCGTTTGCCCCGCTGGCGCCTGGATAGGCGATCTGCGTCGTCCGCCCGTTGAGATCGTACGTGTAGCCCGTCGCGTGACCGTTGCCGTCCGTGACCGACTTAACGTGGTACGCGGCGTCGTATGAAACGGCGATGGCCTGGGTGCTTCCGGTACGTGTCAACGACTCGCCTTCGGCTCCGTAGGTTACGTTCGTTGTCCGCACCGTTGTGCCGGATTCGTCCAGTGCGGCGGTCTGAACGAGCGGCCCGCCAACGTACAGGTACGTGTGGATCTCAGAGGCGTTCCCAGCTCCGGTGTTGCCGGTGGCGGGCGCGAGGACGCCTGTAGGCTGGCCCGCAAGGTTATACACCGTCTGCGTCTCGTTGCCAAGCTGGTCTTTGTAGGAGACCGCATCCCCCCTTGCGTTGTAACGCAGGTGAACGACCTTGCCCAGCGCGTCGGTGATCGTGATCGGTCGACCGAGCGCCTCGGTCTGGGAGTACCCGCCGTCGATCGTGTACCCGTAGTACGTCGAACGAGAGGAGGTCGCGTTGTTTCCCGGGATCGTGACCTGGGTCGGGTTGCCGAGCGCGTCGTACGCGAAGACGGTGTTCTCAACGCCCGAGCCGGCTTGCCCAGGGATGGGGACGATCTTTTCGTGAAGGAGCCCGCTCGGCTCGAAGTAAGTGAAGGACGTCGGCGTTTTTGTGCCTTGCTTCACCGACGTCAGCTCGCCGATCGGAAATTGGGAGTAGTCGTAGGTTTTGGTCGTGACCATTCCCTTCGGCGTGGTTTCCGTAAGAAGGTTTCCGTAGCGATCGTACGTGCAGGTCCAGGTCTTCGATCCGCCCGCCATGTTGATCGTTTCGGACGACGGTACGAACGGATCGTTGGGATCTCCGTATGCGTACGTCACCGTGCTCTGGCCGTTGGCGTCAAGCGAGCCCGTATCGCTCATCGTGTTGTCGAAGGATTCCGTCCAAGCCCTGACCACGTTCCCTTGCGGGTCCGTGAGCGACACCTTCGTCGTGTTCCCGGGGGTCTGAGTGAACACGGTCTTGTTCCCGTTGCCGTCGACGATGTTGTCGATGTAGCCGCGGCTCGTGTAGTTGAACGTCCGCGTCGAGAGCCCCGTCCCCGTCGGCGACGGCTGCGCGAGGGTCTGGAGATAAGGGATGCCGAGCCCCTCTCCGTTATCGATCTGGAGGTAGGTGTGCCTGTAGCGGACGGGTTGGGTGGAGGAGCCGGTCGCCACCACCTGGGAGACGTCGCCGAGGATAGTCCACGGGAAGTTCGGAGCGCTCGTGTAGTACACGCTCCGTCCGTAACGGTCGTTCACGGAAGAGTACTGGCCGGTGACCGAACTGATCCCGAGCGTCACCAACCACTGCCCCGCCGAGTCGTCGATCTCATCAAGGCGAGTGACGCTTCCGCCGCCGCCTCGCCCCCCGTCGACTGGGTGGGCTCCGTAGTGGAACGAGATGAAGTTCCCTACGCGGTCATAGATGCGGTGCAGCCGATGGAAGGGGCTTGATGAGTTCTCCGGATCCTGCTCGCACTCCCATCGCCCCCGGTCCGACAGCGTGACCGTGAAGTAGTGTTTCGTCGAGGTCGCGTCGTAGAGGCACTCGATCAGGATCGGATAGCCGTTCGACACGGTCATGGTCGTCTTTGGGGTAGTGGAGCTCGGCAGGGTTCCTGTGAAGGAGATGCGCGACGTGTTGGGGAACACGACGTAACCACTCACCTGGTTGTTACCTCCGCCCGGAGGAGCGACTACCGAGTTGGACTGAGCGGCCTGCGGCTGGGCTACGGTTCCGGTGTACTCTTCGACGCCCACGTCGTAGGTGTGGGACCAGCCCAGACCGAAGCCGTCTTCCGACGAGTAGTTGCTGTACGTCCTTCCGTTGCTCAGGCTGTTGTAGTTCCTCTGCCAACTCACCGATGGCCCCTTGGGGTTGTAGACGGCTAGGTCGGCCCCGGGCTCGTACTCCTCCTCCCCGGTGGCGAGATTGACGGGATCGCCGGTCATGGGGCAGCAAACGACGCACGAGCAGTGGTTCGAGGAAGGCTTGACGACGCATCCGGCGAACAGAAGGTTGAGAAACGTGCGAACCGCTCCACGTCGGACGCGTGCAGCGATCCGCCCGGCCCCTGCTTCAGCGATGGGAACGGACCCTGCGACTGCCGCGTAGAGCATCCTGTTCGGACGGTCTCCGGTCAGATCTGAGAGCGCGAGGTCGCTCTCATCGTCTTTCCTGCTCACAGAGAGGTACGCGTCCGGCACGAGCACGCGCCACTGCTTCCAGGTTGCCCGACGCTGCCCACCGGGCCAGCGGCCGCAGTCGGAGCATACGTAAACGACTCCCTTGTCGTCGACGCGCTGCACCGCGATGAAGTGGTCTCGCTCGACGTGGGCCACGAGGGGCATAGGCAGGCTTCGGAGGGCTTCGTCCGTCGCGCTGAACGCGTGGCTCGCTAGGCCCATCTTTTCTGCCGCGTCGCTAATGTCTTGCAGAGTGCTTCCTTCTCCGTCGTGACGGACGAGGCGAGAGACCGCGTCCTCACCGTACGCGAGTCCCAGAGCCCTTAGGCACACAGACATCGCCGACACGCCACAGAGCGGGTCCAGCTTCACCGGCTCGGAGATCCCCATCGCGGCCCGCTCGTCGTGGAAGGCCGCGCAACTGCTCGCGTGTCGCGCGAACATCGCCGCATTTCGACGATCGAAGCCCCTCAGGTCGCCGTCTAACAAGGTGTTGAGCCGCACCGTCGCCTCACGATATGAGCCTTCGTAGAACGTCGCGAGAGCGAGGTCGTACCTCGCGAGACCATATTCACGAGAGGCCGCCGGAGCGATTCGCGAAGCCATGGCGAACCTTTCGGCCGCGGCAGCGGGCTCGTGACGCACCGCCATGTCGTACTCGCCGATCAGGACGTGCAGGCGAGCGCGTCCGGCCGCCCCGCTGACTCCGGTATGGATCTGATCGACCCACGACCGTCGGTGCGCGGGAGACATTCCCGATGGGATCCGACCGACCTCGTCCAGCATCGTCAGCTTTGGCGTCGCGGACGTTGCCGACTTCCACGCCGCCGTGCCGGTTTTCACGCCGCCATGGGATAGTTCCGTGGACATGAGGGGAACGCCCTGCATAGGCTTGGGCGGGCGCAGCGCCGCAACGAGAGTTCTAGAAAGTTGGAGTTCACGCGTCCGCGCGTCGTCGAAGCTCTGTTTTCCCGCGACGATCGCTGGGAGCGACGCTCTGAGAAGCAGCACGCCAGCGCTGAGCTGGCATAGGATCGAAATCCGTCGTTTGTTCATGGCTTTGTTCCATGAGGCAGGCGATTCGATCTAACTATATGTGGGAATAGTCTTATAGGACTCCAGCGTTCCTCCAACCCTCTCTAAATGCGTCAAAAAAGACAAATGTTTATAATGTTATATTAAAACTTACAAAGAAATAAGTTCCGTAATAGCTGCGACGCGAGTGAATCCTATAACGGCTGAGTGGGTAAGAGCCAGCCAGAATCCACAGAAGGGGGACATACGAACTCACTGACCTGCGTTTCGGTCAAGTTCGTCGTACATTCCGGTGGAACATAGACGGTTAGCGGGGCCACTGTCGCGACCTTAAGCCATGGCGACTAAAGTAGCGATCGGGTGCTGCCTAATACGGTAAGCCAACGATCGTGTTTTATCTTTCTCAAAGATAAGTCTGCCTTCCTTACTTGACCCTGAAAGAGGTTGTTCACCAAACGATTCCCCTAGCATGACGAGGGCCAATTCGGCAGCAAACCGTGTAGTTTGCAGCACCTACGAGACCGAGGACGCTCAACCATTTCGGTCTGGTGCCGTTATCTTCGTAGCTAACCGCCTGAAAGGTCGGCCTTGCGACTGGGTACCCCATAAAGTGCTGCCTCGGTGTTCTGCGGAACGACCTTAGGCTCGAAGATAGAGCACTAAGGGGTTTCCGTAGGGGTTGAATGCCGATCCTAGGTTCGAATTAGGTCGTTGGCCGGCTCACGTATAAGAATGGGTCTCTCGAATATTTGAGAGACCCCGGAAGGAGTGTGCACGATTCAGGCGACTCAATCTTGCCTGCTTGAACCTAAAAAATGGTGGGCGGTACAGGATTTGAACCTGTGACCCCTACAGTGTCATTGTAGTGCTCTACCACTGAGCCAACCGCCCGTTACAAGAGATGATTATCCCCTATCGCGGCGGTTTTGTCAAGCGGGGTTGGCATACATCGAAAATTGAGATATAGTAAATCTCGATGGCATTTCGGGGGGATCTGGAGGCGCTGGCGCTCGGCGCCCTCGACGACGGGGGCGCGCACGGCTACGAGATCGCTCGGCGGATCAAGGCGACCAGCGAGGAGGCGCTCGCGGTCGGCGAGGGGCTGCTGTATCCCGCGCTCCACGCCCTGGAGCGCGACGGCCTCGTCGTCGCGGAGTGGGTGCCGCAGGAAGGGAAGCCCAACCGCAAGGTCTACCGGCTGACCGAAGCCGGGCGCGGCGCGCTGGCGAAGAAGCGGCGGGAGTGGCTGCGGTTCGCCGCCGGGGTGTCGGCGGTGCTCAAGCCGGGGACGAGCGGTGCTTGACGCCTACCTCCGGGAGCTTGAGCGGGAGCTGGCGCGGCGGTTGCCGAGGGAGGCGATCCAATCCCGGCTGATGGAGGTCGCCGCCCACGCGAACGAGACGACGGAGGCTTTCCGAGAGATGGGCCTGTCGGAAGACGCGGCCGTCCGGGCGATGGGATGTCCCCGACGACTGGCGCGGGGACTCGCGCAAGCCGCCCTCGGGGCCTGGGATCGCCGCCGCGTCCGCTTCGCGGCGTGCGCGATGGCGGGTTTCGGCGCGAACCTCGCCGGGCTTCCTCCCTGGCCCCTGCTGATCCAGCCCTTGGCGATCTTCGCCATCGCGGCGAGTTTCGGCGGCGCCTACGGCGCATACCGCGCCCGCCGCCCGCGTCCGCTGGCGCTCCTCGCGATCGCCTTCGCCCTCGTCGGTCCGATGACCGTCCAGTCGACCCTGCGCTGGGTCCACCATCCCTTTCCGAACGGCGTGTGGGCGAACTCGCCTCGATCCGGGATCGTCCGACGCCAGCCCGACCCCGCGTTCGACGCGGGCGCTGCGGAACCCCTTCTCGTGCAGGGATGCCGCCAGGTTCCGGGAGCCATTGGGTCGGCGGCCTACCTCGCGACGGTCGTCGGCGGGGGCGACCTGGGCTTCGCCGCGCTCGGCTTGGTCGTCTTCGGGGTCCGAAGGAGGCGCGGCGTTGCTTAGCGACTACCTGCGGGAACTCGAACGGGAGTTGTCCCACCGGCTTCCGAGGGAAGACGTCCAGGCCCGCCTCGCCGAGGCGGAGTCGCATCTGCGGGACGGCATCGAGGGGCGGATCGAATTGGGTATGGAGCCCCTAGCGGCGGAGCGCGAGGCGATCGAGGCGTTCGGGCTCTCCCGCCGGGTCGCGCGGGCCACGCCCGCCGCCGGGGTGCGGGCGCGGGTCGGGCTGCTGGGCGCGGGCTACGGACTGGGCGTCCTCTTTATCTTGTTCGGATATCACTTCCAGGTCCACTACCCGAGATCGACCGACCTCCTTTTTCTCACGTGGATCGGGCTCGGGGTGGCGTTCGCGGTCGTCGCCTTCCGAGCTCGGAGGCCGATGCCGGGTCGGGTCCTTGCGACGGGACTGCTCGGGTCGTTGATCGTCTGGCTTACGTTGGGAGCGACGTGGCTCGACCTCTCGCCCTACATGGGCGGGAGCGTCGTGCCGCCGGGCCGGGCGGCGTCGCAGATCCAAGAGTGCCGAACGGCGCTCGTCGAGAAGACCGACGATCTCGCGGCGCTCGACGCCGGGCTGGAGACCGTGCGTGGGCTGCGCGGCGTGGAAGGGCTGCGGGGGCCGGGCGGCTATCGCGTTTCCGTAGCCCAATATTGGGTTTATGAGAGCCGGGTGAGGTTCACGACGGTCAACGATCCGAAGGCCGCCGCCCAGGCTTGGAAGGACGCGGTCGGTCCCACCGCCCGCCTGCGAATGGAAGTGGAGCGGTTGAAAAGGATGCTCGTCGCCATTCCCCAGGCCCAGGCCGCATCAACACTCTCCAACCTCGTCGTGGTGGCTCCGAGCGTGCTGCCCGCCAACGTCGGCGTCGCCTTGGGAGCCGTCCTGATCGACGTCAGCTTTGGCGGTCTGGGGCTGCTGGTTTCCAACCTGCGCCGCCGCCGTCCCCGGGGAGGGCTCCGTGCTTGACGCCTACCTTCAAGAGCTCGAACGGAGCGCCCGCCGAGAGCTTTCCGAGTCCGAGGCCGGCGCCCTCGTCGCCGAGGCGCGGGAGCATCTCGCGGAGTCGATCCAGTCCCGTCTCGAACTCGGCATGAGTCCGGAAGAGGCGGAGCGCGAGGCGGTCGCCGTCTTCGGGACCGCCCACGCGATCGGCCAGGAAACACGTCGCCGCGAGTCCCGTATCGACCGTCCGTTCCTCTTTTCATGCCTCGCGGTGGTCGCCTTCTGGGGCTTCGTGGGGTCGCTCCGAGCGGCCCTGCCGGAATGGGCGACGCCCCTTTTCGCGATCGCTGCGGTCGGGATCCACGCGGCGTTCATCGTCACGAGCGTCTATGCGCGGCGGCTCCAGGCCGTGACGCTGGCCCTCGTGCTGGGGCCGCTCTGGCTCGGCTGGGCGACGTTCCAGGCGGCGACCCACGTCGTCGGCCCGACGCCTTATTCGGACGACGACTACCGGACCCACCGCGAGTGGGTTCCCGACGAGATTCGGAACGACCGCGCGTGGGCCGCTCAGATTCGCCGCCAAAGGCGGAGGCTCGCTCGGGACCACGCGCGGTTTCTGCGCGATGGCGGCGACCTCAGTCCGAGTCGACAGGCGAGCTTCACCCCGGCGGGCGAGCTTCGCCTCTTCCGGCGGTCGGACCACGCGAAGGCCGCAACCCTTTGGAACGCGGCTTTGGAGAACGCTCGGATCACCGATGAGCAGGCCGCCCGGACGATCGAGGCGAACGCCGCCGCCCTTGAGGCGGCGGCCCGCGCTCCCTGGTGGCCCCAGATCCCGAAAGAGATGGTTTACGCCCTCGGCGAGAGCGTCGGGCCCTTCGCGGTAGTGTACGACGTGATCCACGTGACCGCTTGGCTGACAGGCGCCTTTTTGCGGCGACGCCGATCCCGAGGAGGGAAGGCCTTTGCCTAGTGCGGACGGGATCGTCAGAGTTCGCGCCGGTACTCGAGGGCGGAGAGGAGGGTGGCGGAGTCGGCGTAGTCGAGCTCGCCGCCGACCGGCATCCCGTGGGCAAGGCGGGTGACGCGCAGGCCGATGGGCTTCAGAAGCTTGGCGAGGTAGAGGGCGGTCGCGTCGCCCTCGATGGTCGGGTTGGTCGCGAGGATGATCTCGTGGATCTCGCCGTCCGCGAGTCGGTTGAGGAGTTCCTTGACCCGAAGCCCCTCTGGCCCGACCCCGTCCATGGGCGAGAGGAGGCCGTGCAGGACGTGGTAGCGGCCCCGGTACTCGTGGATGCGCTCCATCGCGGCGACGTCCTTGGGCTCGGCGACGACGCAAACGAGGGAGCGATCGCGCCGAGGATCGCGGCACACCTCGCAGCGCTCGTGCTCGCTGACGTCCTGGCAGTCGACGCAGAACCGGAGCTTGCGCTTGGCGGCGACGATCGAGGCGGCGAGCTTGTCGCAGTCGTGCTCGGGCGTCCGAAGCAGGTGGTAGGCGAGGCGCTGGGCCGACTTCGGCCCCACGCCGGGCAGCTTCTCCAGTTCGGCGATCAGTTCGGCGAGGGGGCGGGCGAAGGTCATGGGAAAGGCGGGAAACAGCGGGCGAAACGCCCACTTCTTCTACGTCGGAAGACGGTTCTGAGATACGATGGACGGGTGTCGGAAGGGTGGGATTTCGAGGGGCGGGTTCGCTTTCTCACCTTCGAGGAGGGCGGTCGCCGGAGCCTGCCGCAGACGGGCTACTTTCCCGACTTCGCCTATCCCGACGATCCTGAAAACCGGCGCTACATCGCGCGTCCCGTCGCCGTCTTTCGGGCTGACGGAACCCCTCACGAACTGGGAGAGACGTTCGAGGCGACCGTCACGATGCGCTTCGTCTTTCTCTCCCGCGACCTTTACGAGCGGTTCCACCGGCCCCGTCTCGTTCCCGGCCTTCGCTTCGATCTGGCGGAAGGTTTCCGGATCGTGGCGAACGGGGAAGTGACCGCCCTCGGCGAGCCTTAGAGGCCCGGGATCTCGGGGACGTTCGGCAGGATGCCCTTGACCTTGCCCTCGCGCAGATCCGTGGCGGCGGCGAAGCCCGCGCGCACGGTCGCGACGATCAGATCCTCCAGACCCTCGACGTCGTCCGGATCGACGATCGACTTGTCCGCGATCTTGATCTGCTGGAGCTCGCCCGTGCCGTCGAACAGGGCCTGGATCGGGCCGTTCTGGATCGGGATCGCGGTGCGCTTGAGTTCCTCCTCAAGCTGCTGAGCCTGGGCCATGGCGCTCTGCATCTGCTGCATCATGCCCTGGAAACCGCCGCCGCCGAAGTTCTTGGGAAGCTTCATCGTGCGCTTAGGATACACCCTAGCGCGTCTTCCGAACCCCTCTCCCCTCCGGGGAGAGGGGCAGGGGTGAGGGGCCAAGAAGCCTTCGAAGACAACACGACGATGGCCTCTGTGGCCCTTGGAACACGACCGAACGAAGCGTTCGGCCCCGCCGCCGGTTCGGCTCGTGGGCGACGCTTTTGCCTCCTTTTACGAAACGACGAAACGTCTATCCGCCGAGCCACGCGAAAACCCGGCGGAGCCGTTCGGCGAGGGGGGTGGTGGTGGCGATCGCGATCCCGACCGCAAAGGGGATGTTCAACGCGGAGAGCGTGCCGAGGGCGAGTCCGAACGCGAGCGCGCCGCGCGCGGCCGAACGGAGACGTTCGCCCCGTTCGCGGGGCGTCTCGGCGCTGATCAGGTGGGCGCCGAGCAGCATTACAGCGATGCCACCGAAGATCGCGACGCCTTGGAGGGCAACGGCGGGGGTGAGGCCGGTGAAGCGGGTGCTCGGGAAAAGGTAGAGGCTGACCGTTCCCAGGACGGCGACGAGCAACCCCCCAAAGGTGATCGCCAAGGGCTCCCCGAGCCAAGCCAGCGGCCCGCGCGTCTCGTCCATGGTCTTAGGATACGCGAAGGAAGCGAGCGGGGTTTCCCTTCTGTAGGGAAGAGATCCTTCAGCGGATCGCGTGCAGGCTCCGGTCGATCGACCCGATGTAGACGGTGCCGTCGGCGGCGATGGCCGGGGAGGAGAAGTAGACGCCGCCCGTCTTCACGGTCCAGCGCGTCTCACCCGTGGCGCGGTCGAGCGCGAACAGCTTGCCCCCTTCGGTCGCCGCGTACAGCACTCCGTCGCCGCCCACGGCGATCGAGCCGTGGACCTTGTCGCCCGTCGAGACGGACCACTTCTTCCGGCCCGTCGCGAGGTCGAGCGCGTAGACCGAGGTGTCCACCGAGCCGACGTACACGGTGTCCGCGTCGAGGGCGGGGTAGTCGACCCAATCGCCCGTCGCGAACCGCCACTTCTCCTGGCCGGTCTGGCCGTCGAGGGCGTACACCCGATGGTCCCAAGAGGCGACGATCACCGTGCCGTCGTCGGCGATGGCGGGCGACCCCGCGTGACCGTCGGCCCGGAAGCTCCACCGCTGCTTCCCGGTCTTGCCATCGAGAGCGTAGACCCGGTCATTCCAGCAGCCGAAGTAGACGGTCCCGTCCTTGCCGATCGCGGGCGCGGTGCCGATGGAGTCGCCCGCCTCGAACGACCACTTCTCCTGGCCGGTCTGGCCGTCGAGGGCGTAGAGCCAGCCGTCGTAGGAGCCCACGTACACCGTCCCGTCGTCGCCGACGGCGGCGTTCGACTCGATGCGGGCGTCGGCCTTGAAGGACCACCGCTTCTTCCCGGTCCGGCCGTTCAGAGCGTAGAGCCGCCCGTCGTCCGCGCCCACGTAGACGGTGCCGTCCTTCGCGACGGAAGGGCAGCCATGGACGTGGTTCGCCGCCTTGAAGGCCCATCGCCGCTTGCCCCGGCGCGGATCGATCGCGTAGACGGACCCATCCTCCGACCCGACGTACACCGTCCCGTCGGTCCCGATCGAGGGCGAGAACACGATGCCCCCTGTAGGGAACGACCACCCCTCGACGCCCTTCGCCGCCGGAGCGTCGCTCCGGCCCGCGTTCTGGTTGTTGCCCCCGAACTTCGGCCACGGCGACGCGGCGAGGCCGACCTCCCTTTTTCCGGACGAGGCAAGCGGCGCGGCGGCGACGGCGAGAGCGGCGATCGGGAGGGTGGCGGCGCGAAGGGGAAGTCGAAGAGGCATGGGAATCTCGCGGTTTCGATAGCCACTATACGACAAAGAGATCTAATCTTCGCCTATCAGCTTCTCGACCGTCCGCTCCACGTCCTCCATCTCGTTCGTGTCGGCGACGATCTTCCCCTAGGCGTCGATGACCAGGAGGTGCGGGATGCCGGTGTAGCCGAACGCCTTCGCCGTCACGCCCGCCCCGAGGGCTCCGCCACGTCGAGAGCCACCGGGTAGCAGCGCCTTCGTGGGCTTCGTCGGCGCCTTCTCCAGGGCGAAGCGTCCGTCCTTGCCCGTGACCGCGAGCCGCTCCTCGAACCGGAAGCGGCCTTCGCCCTGCCGGATCGCGTAGCCCGAGAGCCGCGTTCCTGCGAAAGGCCGGCCCGCCGCGTCGACGAGCGTTCCGTGAACGGTCTCGACGGCAGACGAGGCGGACGGACGGCTTCATGGTGTAAGCCGATGCGCGATTTCCAAACCTTGGGATTCGCAATCTCCGTCCTGGATCGATCCTACTTGTGTTCGAGCGGAATTCCCCGGAACTCGACCCACTCGAAGGGCCTCGTCTGAAGAAGGATCTCCTTCACGTCGCTCGCAAGAAGGCCGTTGTAGCCCGACCGGAGTTCTCCCGTCCGCGCCGCGAGGCCAAAGACGTCCATCCCCTTCGGGCCCGAGGCGTAAGGCCGCAGGACCCGCCGCTCGCCGGTTTTCGTGATCGCGACGAAGCGGCGGGCGACCTCCCCGATCGGTTGGGCGGCGAGCTTGACGATCTTGCCGCTCTCGAGGAACGCGAGGGTTGGAAGGGGATCGAACGTGAACTCGACGCCCGTGTGTTTCGCTTTGGAGCCTTCGTCGGTAGCGGGGAGTCGGGCCACGTCGATCGGAACGCGGGCGATCGTGCGCCAAGGGCCGGTTGCGATTCCCGCTCGCAGGCCCCCGGTTTTCGCCGTCGGCAGATAGGGAACGGTCGCCCAATCAAGCGGGCCCGCGCCGTTGGCGTAGGAGCTCGGCAGCTGGCCGTCGAGCCAGAACGAACGGTCGATCGCGCCCGTCGCGACCGTCCGGATACTTACGTCGCGCCCGGGGTGGTCGTACTGGACGAAGAACTCGTAGAGGGGAAGCGTTCCGTAAGGATCGATGGGCAGGGACCGGTTCATGGCGTCCGGGGAGATCGCCAGAACGGCTCCATCGCCGCGCCAAGCGGGCGGCCCGGTGAACTTCCAAAACTCTCCGTCGCGCTTTGCCTTGACGACGCCGATCAGGGAGACGGTGGCGCCGTTCTTCAGCCGCTTCGAGAAGCCAGGGGCGACACCCTTCGCCGTACCCTTGGTCCCGCCGCCTAGGCGGCGCGCCGTTTCGGCGGCGTAGTCCGGGCGGAGCGGGACGTTGCGGAACTCGACGAACCGGTAGGGGCTGGTGTACAGCTCGACCTTCGCGATGCGGACGAACGTCTCCGCGCTCACCATGAGGGACTCAACGCCGTCACTGGTAGGACGCGAAGGAGGAAGAGGGATCACGGCGTCGTTCCGGTCGTAGAGGACCACGCGACGAGCGACCGTCTCGTCCAGCTTCTCGCCCTTGGAAAGCAGCGCACGGGATTGGTAGGCGCCTTTGGCGTCTTCGTAGAAGAGGCTGGGCGCGTCGTCGAGGTTGACGCCGCACCGGCCCAAACCGCCACCTCGGTCGTCGGGCGACCCGACCGGCGACACTTCCACCGTCGCTCGCTTCGTCCATTCGCCGCCCGCGATCCCGACGCGGTAGTCCGCCGTGTCCGATCGCGCGGGGATCGCCAGTTCGATGATCCCGTAGCGGGGCATGCCAGCGGTGAGGGGAAGGGTGTTGAGCTGAACGTCCGACCCGGAGTAGAGGCGATTGAGCCGCTGGAGCTCGGTCGTCCGGGCCGGGCGCACGATCTCGCCGCAGGTCGCCGCGATGCGGTCGTCCCCGGACTCGATCTCCAGCACGAACTTCCGGGTGAACGCATTGAACCGGCGGGAGTCCGGGATAACGGCCCCGCCGTCGTGGAACCGGCTCCCCTGCCAGAAGGGGCTGCCGATGCTCCAAGCGCCCGCGTCGGGCAACGTCGTTCCCTTCATGTCCCAGAACTCGTCGTTTTGCGGAACCGCCACGCCGACGAGCCGGAGCTTGACGCCGTTCGGCAGGCCCGCTACGCCGTCCTGCGCCAGGTAGACGTTCGGCTCGACCTCCGTCGACGCGACCCAAGGGATCGAGGGCGGGGAAGGCCAGTTCGGCTTCCGTCCCTGCCGGATAGAGGCGAGGAGGTCGGGCGCGGCGTGGACGACGCCGACTAAGGCACCGAGGACAGCGGCCAGCGCCAGAGCGCTCGTGTGGGCCTTCCCGGAAACGCCGAGGCGGCTGCGCCGGGCGTCGACGATGGCGCGGAGACGCCCTTCCACCTGTGGACGGTGGGCCATGCCGACCACGTTCGCGAGAGGCTTGCGAGCGCCCTTCGCGAGGTCGAGCAGGGTTTGCGCGTAGGCGGTCGGCTCGACCCCCGTACCGAGCACGAGGTCGTCGCACGCGGTCTCGCTTTCGCCGCGCAGGCGGCGGGCGGCGATCCACACGAGCGGGTTGAAGAAGTGGAGGGCGCAGGCGAACTGGGCCAGCGTCTGCCAGAGCCAGTCGCCCCGCCGGACGTGCGCCATCTCGTGGGCGACCACCATCCGTAGCCGCGCCGCGTCCCACTCCGGGGCCGCCTCCGGCAACAGGAGAACCGGGCGGAAAAAGCCCGCCGTCGCTGGGACGCGCAGGTCTGGGCACAGAAGCGCCCGCACACAGCGGCGATGGTCGAGCGCGACGTGCGGGCTCCAGGGCCGTCCGGAACGGATCAGCGCCCATACCCGGAGCATGCCGACCAGAGACCAGAGGACGAACGCGAGGCACCCAACGAGCCACAGCCGGGCCAGGAGCACGCCTCTATCGAGCGGCGCGGGCGTCGGCTCGGGCGCCGGACCGGAAGCGGAAAGGGAAGAGGCGACGACGGGGGAAAGGGCGACCTTCGGACGAGGGAGGGGAACCGGAGTGCGGAAAGGACGCGGCGCGACGAGCGGCCGAACGATCGGCGCGGCTTCAGGAGAGACCCGCCAGCGGGGAAGGCGAAGCTCGGCCAGGGGGAGCAGCAGCAGAGCGGTCACGGCGGCGAGCCAGACGACGTGCCGCCGGGCGCCCGAGGCGCGGCGCAGGAACAGGGTCGCGAGCCCCGCGAAGGCGACGACGAGGGAACCCTTTACGAGCAAGGCCCAGAGCGTCTCGACGTTCACTTCGCGCGCTCCTGCCTGGCGGCCTCGATGATCCCCTGGAGGCGGTCGAGGTCCGCGTCCGAAAGCTCCGCCTCCTTGGCGGTGAGCAGCGTGCCCAAGGCCTTCTCGGCGGAGCCGTCGGCGAAGGTCTGGAGGAAGCGCCGCATCGCGGCGAGGGCCGCGTTCTGCCGCGGTTTCGCAGGCCGGTAGGCGGCAGGGCCCTCACTTTCCACGCGCACGAGGAGGCCGCGCTCTTCGAGCTGCCTCAGTTGGGTTCGGACCGTCGAGTTCGCAGGGTTTCCGACGAGCCCGCTCTCCAGGTCCGCCGCCGTGATCTCGCCCTTCCGGTAGGCGAGATCCATGATCTCCTGAAAGCGCTTGCTGAGGTATTCCGGGCCGTTCCGTGCCATCGCGTTATAATAATAACGCGAATTAGGCGACTTCGTTATAAAAATAACGAAACTTTTCCGTCCCCTCGGCGGCTCAGCCCGTGAGTCGCCGGACGTTGGGGTCGGTCGAGGGGATCGAGCCGAGGAGGCGGGCGGTGTACTCCTGCTTCGGGCTGTCGAACACCTCGTCGACGGTCCCTCGCTCCACGATCCGGCCCCGCTGCATCACGCAGACCTCGTCCGCGAGGTACTCCACGACGCCCAGGTTGTGGGTGACGAACAGGTACGACAGGCCGAAGTCGTTCTGGAGCTGCCGGAGCAGGTTGAGCACCTGGCTCTGGACGGAGACGTCGAGGGCGCTCGTCGGCTCGTCGAGCACGAGGAATCGGGGCTCCACGCTCAGGGCGCGGGCGATCGCGATGCGCTGGCGCTGGCCGCCGCTGAACTCGTGCGGGTAGCGGTCGAGGGCGCTCGCGTCCAGGTTGACCTGCTCGACGAGCCGCTTGGCCCGGTCGTCGCGCTCGGCGGCGCTCGCCCCGATCCCGTGGATCCTCATCCCTTCCGTGACCGCTTCGCGCACCGTCATGCGCGCGTTGAGGCTCGCGTACGGATCCTGGAAGACGACCTGCATCTCGCGCCGGAACCGGTGCCGGTCGGCGGCGCTGCGCGAGGCGAGCGAACGGCCCTCGAACAGGACCTCGCCCCCGGTCGACTCCAGCAGGCCCAGGATCATCAGGCCGACCGTCGACTTGCCCGAGCCCGACTCGCCCACGAGGGCGAGGGTCTTGCCCTTCGGGATGTCGAAGCTCACGTCGTCCACCGCGACCTTCAGCCCCTTGGGCTTCAGGAAGCCGCCCCGCTGGCCGAACTCCTTGCGGAGCCCCTTCACCGAGAGAATCGGCGCGTCGCTCACGCGGGCACCCCCTTTTCGGTCCGCCCCTCGTCCGTTCGCCCTGGGTCGAAGAGGTGGCAGCGCACGCGCACGCCGTCGCCCAGGTCGTTGTTCGGCGGCGGCGTCTCCCAGGGCACCTGGTCGCAGAACTGGCACCGGTTCGCGTAGCGGCAGCCTTTGGGCCACGCGGTCGAGGGCGGCACCGTGCCGCCGATCACGCGCAGGGCCTTGCCGCGCGCCTCGCGCGAGGGCAGGCTGGCGAGCAGGTCTCGCGTGTAAGGGTGCTTCGGCTCGCGGAAAAGCTCGTGGACCGGCGACTCCTCGACGACTTGGCCCGCGTACATCACCGAGACGACGTCGGCCATCTCCGCGACCACCCCGAGGTCGTGCGTGATCAGCAGAATCGCCATCCCGAAGTCGCGCTGCATGTCGCGCATCAGGCGCAGGATCTGCGCCTGCACCGTCACGTCGAGGGCCGTGGTCGGCTCGTCGGCGATCAGCAGCTTCGGCCGGTTGGCGAGGGCGATGGAGATCATCACGCGCTGGCGCATGCCGCCCGAAAGCTCGTACGGGTACTGCCGGAGCGTCGCGCCCGGGTTCTCGATCCCCACGCGGCTCAGCAGGTCGAGGGCCAGCTCCTGCGCCTCGGCCTTGGACTTGCCGTGGACGATCGCCGACTCGCGCACCTGGTTGCCGATGGTGAACGTCGGGTTGAGGCTCGTCATCGGCTCCTGGAAGATCATCGCGATGTCGTTGCCGCGCACGTCGCCCATCTGCGACCAAGTGAGATCGAGCAGGTCCCGGCCTTCGAACAGGATCTGGCCCCGGTCGATGTAGCCCGCCGGTTCGGGCAGGAGCTGCATGATCGAGAGGGCGGTCATCGACTTGCCGCAGCCCGACTCGCCCACGATGGCGCGGATCTGGCCGGGATCGACGGTGAAGTTCACGCCGTCGACCGCGCGGGCGGTCCCGCGCGGCGAGGAGAGGAAGGTATGAAGGTCGCGGACCTCGAGCAGGGGTTGGGACAAGGGGTCTAGGAGCTCCTCAGGCGCGGGTCGATGGCGTCGCGCAAGGCGTCGGCCAGGAAGTTCAGGGAGAGCACGAGGATGAGGAGCGCGCCGGCGGCGGCGGCGATGTTCCACCACACGACCGGGTCGCGGGTGAGCTCGGCGCGGGCGCCGTCGATCATGTTGCCCCAGCTCGGCATGTCGGCCTGGAGGCCGACGCCCAGGTAGCTCAGGACCGACTCGTAGAGCACGATGCCCGAGAACGAGAGGGTGAGCGAGATGATAACGACCGGCAGCAGGTTCGGCAGGATGTGCCGCGTCATGATGGACAGAGGACTCGCGCCGAGGGCCTTCGCGGCCCGGACGTACTCGCGGTCGCGGTGGCGCAGGGTCTCGCCGCGCACGAGACGGCAGAGGCCGACCCAGGAGGTGACGCCGAGGGCCACGCACATCGCGAGCAGGCCCTTGCCCATCACGAGGATGATCGCGATCAGCAGAAGGATGTCGGGAATCGACGACAGGACGGTGTAGACGTACTGGATCGCGTCGTCCGCCGTCTTGCCGTAGTAGCCCGCGATCAGGCCGAGCAGGATCGCCAGGGGGGCCGTGATCGCCAGGGTGCCGATGCCGATGATGAACGCGGTGCGGATTCCCTTCAGGACGCGGTGCAGCACGTCCGCGCCGATCGCGTCGGTCCCGAGGACGTGGCGGCCGGGCGCGACAAGCGGCTTGGGCCGCACCTCGGAAGAGCGCACCGCGAACGGCGCGGAATAGGTCGATTCGGAAGGAACTCCCGCGAACGCCTGATCGATCAGGGTCTGCGAGTTGATCTGTCCCTTCACCTGCCAGCCGATGCCGTCCAGCACCGCGACCGTGGTGTAGAGGCCGAGGACCACCACGGCGACCATCGCGACGGGGTTCCGGCGGACGCGGCGGAACGCCTCCGCCCAAAGCGGCTGCTTCCGCGCGCGCAGGATGGCGACGACCAGCAGGACCGGCGCGAGAAGCGACAGAATCGCGTTGATAAGGTCGGATCGGTTCATTATTCGAGTCGCACCCGGGGGTCGACGACGGAGTAGAGCACGTCGGTGAGGATGAAGCCCACGATGGTGAGGAGGGTGCCGAGGTAGACCATGGCGCGGACGATGGCGAAGTCCTGCTTGTTGACCGCGTCCACGAGGTAGTTGCCGATGCCCGGGATGTTGAACGTCGACTCGACGATGACGCTGCCCAGGATCAGCACCGGGAGCGATGCCACGGTGGTCGTGATGACGGGGATCATCGCGTTCTTGAAGACGTGCTTGAACAGCACGCCGCCCTCCTTCACGCCCTTGGCCCGCGCCGTCCGCACGTAGTCCTGGTTCATCTCCTCCAGCAGGAAGGTCCGGTAGAGGCGGACGCTGCCGCCGATGCCCGCGATCAGTCCGACGAGCACGGGGATGAACACGAAGCGCCAAGAGGCGAAGCCGCGCTCGAAGCCCGCGATCGGGCCGTACTTGAGCAGCTTGCCCAGCAGGAACTGCATGCCCAGTACGTACACCACGTAGGGGACGCTAAGGAGCAGCACCGTCAAGAGCGTCCCGAGGCGGTCGAGGTAGGTGCCTCGGAAATAGGCGAGCCCCATCGCGAAGGTCATCGCGACGACGAGCGAGGTGATCAGGGCCATGCCCGCGATCTCCGCCGAAGGCCCCGCGCCCTTGCGAATGCGGTCCCAGATATCCTCCTTCGAGCGGTCGGACTTGCCAAAGTCGAGGATAGCGAGGTGCGTGAACTGCTCCTTGAACAGTTCCTTGCGCGGCTTGTCGTATCCCCGCTCCTTCAGCCAGGTGTTGATCTGCTTCGGCGTCGGGTTCTTCACCGCGATGTTCTGCCGCGCGAGCTGCTCGGGCGAGTAGATGCCGAAAAAGATGACGAAGGTCAGCACGAGCACGCCGACGAGCGTGGGGATCGCGTAGAGCAGGCGGCGGACGAGGTAGCGGATCATGCGTTCTCCTTGCGAACGCGGCGGCCTCGCCGGTTCCTGACGACCGCGACGGCAGGTAGGACGGCGGCCACGCCCACCCCGAGCAGAACCAGGATGGGCCACAGCTTGGCTTGGTTCCACTCTCCCTGGAGACGGACGCGCATCGCGGGATCGAGGTCGACGTACTTGGTCGCGTCGTTGGCGAGAGGACTGTAGTTCGAGTTCTTCACCCAGGGCTGGATAAGGCTTCGCGACTCGGGATAGTCCACGTAGATCCAGGGGCAGTCCTCCACCGAGACGTCGCGCATCCGCGCGATGATCGCCTCCCGCTCGGGACCGTCCTTCATCCCGCGCATCTTTTCGAACAGCTTGTTGTACTCGGGGTTGTCGTACAGGCAGCCGTTCGGGCCCGGCGCGGCGTTGGGGCCGTAGAGCAGGAACGCGAAGTTCTCCGCGTCGGGATAGTCGGCGAGCCAGCCGAAGTTGAAGAATTGGACCTGCCGCTTGTTGATGCGGCTGTTGAACGTCGCGTACTCCGACGAGTTCAGCCGCACGTCGATGCCGAGCCGCTGGATCTGCTTCTGGTAAAGCCGGACGATCTGGCGCGCGGTGGCGGTCGTCGCGTAGTTGTCGTAGGTCAGGACCAGCCGGTCGCCGGTCTTGGCGTCCACCCCGTCGGGATAGCCCGCCTCCGCCAGTAGGCGCTTCGCCTTTTCGAGTTTGGGATCGAACTGCCGGTACGGGTTCTTGTAGACCGGGTCGTAGCCCGCGAGGCCCGGCGGCACGATCCATTGGGCGGGCTGGCCCATCCCCTGCGCGATCACGTCGATGTACTCCTGGGAATTGATCGCCAGAGAGATCGCCTGACGCAGTTTGCGCTTCTCCGGCGTGTAGCCGCCGAAGGTCGGGTCGGTCATGTTGAACGCGAGGTAGTCGATGTTGAGCTCGACGTTCTTGTTGAGCGTCATGCCCCGCGCCTTCATGTCCTGGGTCAGGCCCTGAGAGGCGGGAACGATCTGCGCGTTGCCCGCGGCGATGCTGAGGGAGTCGAGATAGCCCTGCTGGAACAGGTTGTACGTCGTGACCGCCTCGGTCATGATCGGCAGGTAGACCTCGTCGATGAACGGCACCCGCTTGCCCGCGTCGCCGAGAAGATGCGTGAGGTTCGGATCGGCCTCCGTGGGATAGCGCTCGATGGGCGCGGCGGGGTTCCGGACGAGATCGATGTGGTCGTTCGCCACGTAGTCCCGCATCATGAACGTCCCGCTGCCGACCGGGTGGTGCAGTCCGTAGTCGTCCTTGCCGTACTTCGCCATCGCCTCCGACGCCTGGGGCGTCGTGAACGCCATCGCCATCAGGTAGTTGAGCTGCGGATACGGCTGGTTCAGGTCGATCTGGAGCGCGTAGGGGTCCTTCGGATCGACGCGAACGCCGGCCAGGGGCGCCTCGTACGCCTTCGCCTTGGCCGTCTCGAACCGCTTGCTGTCGGCGTCCCAGCCCACGACCTTGTCCGCGAGGTACGAGGCGATCGGGCACTCGTTCACCGGATCGATCATCCGCTTGAAGGAGTAGAGCACGTCGGCGGCCGTGACGGCGCGGCCCTTGCCGCCGGGGAAGCAGGGATCGTCCTGGAACCGCAGGTCCTTCCGGAAACGGTAGGTCCATCGCTCCGCCGCGTCGCCCGGCTTGGCGGGCTTCAGCTTCTCGACGGTCGGCATCGCCGCGCCGAAGTTCAGCTCCAGCTCATACGGGTTGCGCTTGAGCCACTTGTAGCGGTAGAAGCTTGGGTAGACGAGCGCGATCAGCGGCCCGTCGCCCGCGTTGTAGGAAACCGTCGGGTCGAACGAGGTGATGTTGGCGCCCCCGACGATGCGGACCTTGCTCCGCTCCTTCTCCGCAGGGTACGGCGCGTTGCCGCATCCCACAAGGGCGAGGGTCGCAGAGAGCGCGAGAAGGCACGACCGGACGGCCGGCCAAGGTCGAAGGAAGATCGTCGGATGCATGGTCCAACCCTTTCGACGTCGATCAGGGTGCGTCTATCTTGGCACAGCCGAAGCCGGAAGAGGGGCGGGCGGCTTAACAATGCCTTGACCGGCGCACGAACCACCCTCCTCTTAGGCCTTCTTCCGAGACCGAAGCGCCGGTTCGACCGCCGCCATTCGACCGTGCCGTTCGCGAAGAGCACGTTGCCGCCCGCAATCCCGGAACCGGGGTGCGGGCCAAACCATGTGCGCGTCCGATCGGTTTCGTCCGCCGCGCCGGTCGCACCATCGTAGGCCAGCGGCCCTTCAAGGCCAAGGTGAAGCCGATCGCCCGCGAAGATCCTTCGGACGTTCGTCTATTGTGGCGGTATGGCCTTGACGTGGCAGACTAAGGGCGTGAGGCGCGCTCTGGTGGTCGACGACGACGAACCGATCCGACGGCTCCTGAGGGTCAACCTGGATCGGGCGGGCTTCGCGGTGGACGCCGCCGCGAACGGCGAGGCGGCGCTGGCCCTTCTCGACGCAGGACCGCCGCCGGACCTTTTGATCACCGACGTGATGATGCCGGTCATGGACGGCCTCGAGATGCTCAAAAGGATCCGAGAGCGGCCTGAACTCGCCGACTTGCCGACCATCGTCATGGGCGCGCTGCGCAACGACGTCCGTCCCGACGACCCGCCCGGCTTCGACGCGCTCGAAGACATGAGGTTCCATTTCAGAGGGTGGTTCGGGCGCTGCGCGTACGTCGTCAAACCCTTCAACCCCCAGGAGGTCTTGCGCCTCGCCGAGGCGATGCTCTAGAGGATGGACGCGAAGCCGCCCGACGATCTCGACGCTCTCCGGTCGGCCCTGGCCCGTTGCCCCTTCGTCGAACTCGCCTACAATCCGAAGCGATCCGACCACCCCTATCGCGCGACCTTGCCCCTCAGCCCGCAAGGACCCTGGAGCGAGGCGGACGGCGCCTCGCTCCGCGCCGCCGTCGCCGAAGCCCGAAACCTTCTGCCAGCCTGGGAGCCTGCCGACGACGCGACCGTCCCGGTCGATCCCGACCCGGAGGCGACCACCGCCGAACTCTACCGGGCCCTGCGCTCGTGCGCCTACCTGGAGACGTCGTTCCTCGGAGGGGCCGGGGGGCTCCATCCGTTCCGGGTCCGCCTCGTCCACGAGGATCAGCGCTCCGGCTTGGGGACCGGTCCGACCCTGCGCGCCGCCCTCACCGAGGCGCTCGCCGAGTACCGTCTCCTCGACGGAGACGAAGGGTAAAACGGGAGTCTCGTGGCGATCGACGAAGGGGAAGACTTCCGGGCTTTGGACGCCGCGCTTCGCGGCGACGCGGCCACGATCCGTCGCCTGCGCGCGGAAGGCGTCAACGTCAACCGGATCTCCGAGACGGGACCGATCCCGATGGAAGCCGCCCTGGAAGGCGGCCACCTCGACGCCTTCTGGGCTCTCGTCGAGGACGCCGACGAATGGGTTCGCGGCAACGCCCTCTGCGTCGCCGCCCTCTTTGGATCGGTCGCCGCGTTCGAGCGGCTCCGGGCGGAGGGCGTGCCGATCGACGCCGAGGACGCGGCGGGCGAGAACGCCCTCGCCTGCGCCGCCAAGGGCGAAGGCGACCGCGCCGGTCGGCTGGAGATCGCCCGGCGGCTCTTGCGCGAGGGCCTCGACCCTGAGGACGCCATCGGTTGGTCCACCCACCGGCGCGACCGGGAGCTGCTCGCCCTGCTTCGCCCCCCAGGAAGGCGGCTGCGTCTCCAAGACGCGATCTCGCTCGGCGACGTGGGCGAGGTGCGCCGCGCCCTGGAGCGAGAATCTCCGAACGAGCGCCACTTCCAAGCGGCGGCGGCGGGCGGGGCGGTCCCCGTCCTGCGGCTGCTGATCGAACGCACGCCGCTCCGTCCACTCTACGCCCTCAACTTCGCCATCGCCAGCCGTCACCTCGACGCGGTGCGGCTGATGCTTACCCGTGGGTGGAACGCCCGCGAGCCGATGTACGTGCTGCTCGCCGCCCAGCATGGCGACGCGCCGATCCTCCAGGCTCTGCTCGACGCAGGCGCCGACCCGAACGCGCGGGAAGATCCGCAGGACTCGGCGGTGTGGCGGGCGGTGAACGGCGGCCACCTCGCCGCCCTCGACCTTCTCCTGCGCTCCGGGGCCGACCCGAACGTCGCCGCCCACTGCGGTACCCCCCTGAAGACCGCCCTCGACCGGGGACGAAGCCCCGAGATCGTCGCCCGCCTCCGCGCGGCGGGCGCCCGCGCGTAAGGCCGAACCGGGGCGACGCCGTCCGCGCGACCCCTCCCGCGTAGAGTAAGCCTCGCCCATGAAAACCTTCTACACCGCCACCGCCACCGCGACCTCGGGACGCGAGGGGCGCGTCGTCGCCGACGAACCCAAGCTCGACCTCGCGCTCGCCGTGCCGAAGGCGTTCGGCGGCCCCGGCGGGGAAGGCACCAACCCCGAGCAGCTTTTCGCCGGGGGCTACGCCGCCTGCTTCAGCAGCGCCCTCGCCCACGTCGCCAAAGGGAAGGGGATCGACCTCGGCGAGTACACGATGACCGGCCACGTCGCCATCGGCAAGCTCGAAGGTCAGGCGTACGGCCTCGCGGTGGAACTGGTCGGCGCGTTCGCCACCCTGCCCCGCGAGCAGGCCGAGACCCTCATGCACGAGGCCCACGCCGTCTGCCCCTACTCGAACGCGACGCGCGGCAACGTCGAGGTGACCCTCACCGTCGTCCGATAACCCTTAAACGGAATCAAGCCGAATGCCGTCGTAAGGGAAGCGACCTTGAAGGCGAGACGACGTGGCGCTTGTCGCACGGGGTTGATCCGGATCACACCGCCCATCGAACCGATCCCCTACGATCGGCGTTAGGACCAAGACCCGCCGCCAGAGCGGGAACCATTCGAGGACTCGGCCTGGACGTTCGACTAAGCGTTCGGGCCGCTTTTTGCCCCGCCCTCATCCCCAAATGCGAAAGGCCGCCGGAACCCATAAGGGTTCCGGCGGCCTTCTCGCGCAAGAGGGTCGTCAGACCCCAACGACTTCGGAGCGGCGCTCGGAAACGCGGCGCTCGCTGTGGTCCAGGATCTTCTTCCGGAACCGGAGCTGCTTCGGCGTGACCTCGAGCAGCTCGTCGTCGCGAAGCCAGGACAGGGCCTGCTCCAGGGAGAACTCCTTGTGGGAGTCGATGACGGTGGTCGCTTCCGAGGAGGCGGAGCGAATGTTGTTCGCCGCCTTCTCCTTGGTGCAGTTGACGATCATGTCCTCGTCGCGCGAGCAGGCTCCGACGATCATGCCCGCGTACACCTCGGTGCTAACCGGGTAGAACAGCGTCCCCCGCTCCTGCACGTCCTCGTAGGCGTACCGCGTGATCTTGCCCGGATCCTTCGAGATGAGGGAGCCTTGGGTGCGGCCCGAGATTTCGCCCTTGTACTCCTCGTAGCCCTCGAAGGTCGAGGAGATGAGGCCGAGACCGCGGGTCATCGTGAGGAAGTTCGAGCGGAAGCCGATGAGGCCTCGCGTCGGGATGCGGTAGTCGAGCGAGGTCGTCCCGTTGTCGTTGGGTCGCATGTCGACGAGGTCGCCCTTGCGGCGCGCCAGGTCTTCCATAACGGTGCCCACGGAGTCCTCGGGGCACTCCAGGGTCGCCAGCTCGTACGGCTCCTGCAGCTTGCCCGCCTCGTTGCGCTTGTAGATAACCTGCGGGCGCGAGATCTGCATCTCGTAGCCCTCGCGGCGCATCGTTTCGATGAGGATCGCGAGCTGCAGCTCGCCGCGGGCCTGCACCTTCACGACGTCGGGCGCGGTGTCCGGGTCGATCTTGACGGACACGGAGACCGCCTCCTCCTTCTCGACGCGCTCGCGGATCTTGTGGATCGTGAGGAACTTGCCGCCGTCCTTGCCGGAGAGGGGCGAGTTGTTCGCGTAGAACGACATCGACAGGGTCGACGGCTCCACCTGGATCGCGGGAAGCGCGGGCGAGGTGTCGACGTGGGCGACGGTGTCGGAGATCAGGACGTTGTCCTGGCCCGTCATCATCACGATCTCGCCGGGTCCGACCGACTCGACCTCCTTGAGCTGGATGCCTTCGTAGGTCCAGAGCTTGGTGACGTTGAAGGCCGCCTTCTTGTCGACGCCGTCGCGCAGCTTCTCGACGCGGTCGCCGACCTTGATGGTGCCGCGCAGGACCTTGCCGCCGAACATGCGCCCGAGGTAGGGGTCGTAGTCGAGGTTGTTGACCTGGAGCAGGAACGGCCCTTCCGCGTCGTTCGCGGGGGGCGGGACCGCGTTCACGATCATCTCGAACAGGTTGCGCAGGTCCGTCTCGCCGCCGTCGGCGGAGATGCGCGCGAAGCCGCCCGCGCCCGAGCCGTAGAGGTGCGGGAAGAACAGGTCGTCCTCGTCCGCGCCCAGGTCGATGAAGAGGTCGAGGGTCTTGTCGTAGGCGTACGCCGGGCGGGCGTTCTCCCGGTCGATCTTGTTGATGAAGACGATGGGCTTGAGCCCGTTCTGGAACGCCTTCTTCAGCACGAACCGCGTCTGCGGCATGGGCCCTTCGTTCGCGTCGACGATGAGGAGCACGCCATCCACCATCGACAGCACGCGCTCGACCTCGCCGCCGAAGTCGGCGTGGCCCGGGGTGTCCACGATGTTGATCTTCGTGTCCTTGTAATGGACGCTCGCGACCTTGGAAAGGATGGTGATCCCCTTCTCCCGCTCGAGGTCGTTCGAGTCCATGACCCGCACCCCCATGTGCTGGTTCTCGCGGAACGTGCCCGACTGCTTGAAGAGGGCATCGACGAGCGTCGTCTTGCCATGGTCGACGTGCGCGATGATGCCAATGTTTCGAATGGGGGAGGAGGACATCGAAGCCTGAGTTTACCCGCTGACAGGCGGAAGTTCAGGTTTTCCCTGCGGAAGTTAGCGCAAGGTTAAGCCTTACGAAGAGTTCGGAAAAGCCTCTCGTTCCACGCTTACGGCCCCTGGGTTCAGTCCTCTCGCGGATGCGGTGTTCGCCTGGGTCGAGATCGATCCAAAGCCCGGCCAAGGGCCGCACAAGGAGGCGGGGCCGATCTGGGAGCGAATCGCCACCGGCCCCGCCTACACCGTGGACTTTCCGGCGAAGCACGAGAAGCACCACCTAGGCCACCCCACCCGCGCTTCGCTCGTGGGGTGGCTCGCGACCTACGGCAACCGGTACTACGCGACCTACGTGACGACGCTCCATAAGGGGGCGCCGATGCCGGAAGGGAACGGCCTTGCCGAGACGCTGAAGATCACGAACACCCAGAACGCGACCGCCGCGCACGGGACGATCGTCGGTCGCAAAGCGGGGTTCCCGATGGGGCGTCCGTCCGAAACCGTAGGGGCGACGAATCCCGATGGCACGGCGACGATGATCTTCCAGACGAGCGCCGTCGCCGATGGGGTCGTGATGCTCGCCGCCGTCGTCCCGAACTGCTGGAAAGGCTCGCCCGAGGTCGCCCGCTTCCTCGCGTCGGTCAAACCGAACGAGGGCGAATCGTCGCCGGACGGGAACTGAGCGGGGGTGGCTCGTTTCGCCGGAAGAAACGGCGCTTTGGCCCCTTGATTAGCCCGGTAGGCGTGCAACGAGGAAGTCGCCCATGGGGATCGGGGGGCGTCCGAGAAGACGTTCGAGGGTGGGGTCGACGGCGGCGAACTCGCCCTTTCGGCTCGCGGCGAACAGCCCGAGCATCATCTCGGCCCGGGCTTCGGGCACACCGCGCGCGATCAGGGTGGTGCGGAACGCCTCGTCGCCGACAGTGACGCGGCGGATCGTTCGCCCGGTGAGTTCCGAAGCGAGGGCCGCGAGGCCATCGAGGTCGAGGGCCTCGGAACCGGTGAGGGGCGGGGTAAGACCGTCCAGGCGTTCTGGCTGAGCGAGGGCGATCGCCGCCACCTCGGCGAGGTCAGCGTGGGTCGTCCACGAGACCGGGCCGTCTTCGGGGGCGACGATCTCGCCCGTCTCTATCGCGTTGCCCGTCAGCATAAGCCCCGAGTCCGCGTAGAACCCGTTCCGGAGAGAGGCGAACGCCAGCCCGGACGCCTGCAGCATCGCCTCGGTAGCGGCGTGGACGGTCATGGGCGAGAAAAGGGAGGTGGCGCCGACGCCCATGTGGCTCGTGTAGACGACGCGCCGCGCTCCGACCGCCTTCGCCGCCTCGATCGCGTGGCGATGGTTGCGCAACGCGGCCTCACCGGTGACGCCGCTGGACACGAGGAGGATCGTGTCGGCGCCCTCGAAAGCGTGGTGCAGGCTCGCGGGCTCTTCGTAGTCGCCGGCGCGCACCCGGACGCCGCGCTCGACGAGCGAACGCGCCTTCTTCGGATCGCGCACACTGACGCCGACTTCGGCGGCGGGCGTCGTTTCGAGGAGACGTTCGGCGACGAGCTTGCCGAGCTTTCCGGTGGCTCCAGTAAGGATAGTCATGATTTTCCTTTGCCGGACGCGACCGCCCAAGGCTGTTATCGATGATACACTAAAATAGATACCATCGATATTTGTCCCGAAACCGAGCTATCGTTTAGGACATGGCTCGACTTCGCGGTACGACCGATTCCGAAGAAGGCGACCTGCGGGAAGACGTGCGGACGCGGATCGTCGTCGCCGCCGCCGAACTCCTTCGCGCCGGCGGGCGCGACGCGCTGACCACACGGGCGACCGCCGCCGCCGCTGGCGTCCAGGCGCCCGTCCTCTACCGGCTTTTCGGCGACAAGAGCGGTCTGCTCGATGCGGTCGCGGAACACGGCTTCGCCACGTACCTAGGAGAAAAGGCGGTTCGGGAGCCCGGCCCGGACCCGGTCGAGGATCTGCGCCGGGGTTGGGATCTGCACATCGGGTTCGGGCTCGCCTACCCGGCGGTCTACGCTCTGATGTACGGCGACCCCCGCCCCGGCGTACCGTTGGCGGTCGCGACCGCCGCCCGCCGGATCCTCGATTCGCACATTCGGCGCATCGCCGTCGCGGGACGGTTGCGAGTCGACGAGGCGCGGGCCGCTGAGATGGTGCACGCAAGCGGGTCCGGCACGGTCTTTGCGCTGCTCGCGACGCCCGAGGACCGCCGCGACCCAGGGCTCTCGACCGCCGCGCGCGAGGCCGTCCTTTCGGCCATTCTAACGGAGTCGCCGATCTTGGAGCGTCCGGGGGCGGCCCTCGCCGCGATCGCCCTGCGCGCGGCGCTGGGGGACGACTCGACGGTCCTTACCGACGGTGAGCGCCATGTGCTGGGGGAGTGGCTCGACCGCCTCGCCAAAGACGGCGCTGAGGACCCGCCGAAAGCGCGCGCGAACGGGGCTCTCTAACGGACGCTGAGCACGAGCAAGCGGCTCTCGAAGACCGCACAGGCCGCAACGAGAAGCAGAACCCCGCGACGATCTTCCCGCGATGGCGATTGATCTGGCGGAGTTCCATTTCGGCGGTGCGTAAGACCGCCCTCACGCTCCGCATAGCATTCATGGTTCTTCGACTAGAGGTCTCACGTTCAAGCCGCTTGGCGTATTCTAAGGCGCGCGCCCGCCCTTGCCCTCGTTCTCCTCCTCGCGCAGTTCGGCTGGAAGCGCTACGACCTTGAGGGGATCAGTCTCTCGCTTCCGGTCGCCCCGCAGCGGTTCGTTCCCAAAGGAGCGCCGCCGGAGGTTCGGAACTGGGCCGCAGGCAACGGCGAGGAAGGCGTCGGGGTCAGCCTTCAGCCCGTCGATCCTCGTCGGCCTTCCCACGTCGTCCTCGTAAGCGCCTTGGACTCTTTCGCACGCTCCTGCGAAGGGAGGCTCACGCTCCAGACCGACACCCTTCTCGACGGATGGCCCGGCATCGACGCGTCGGTCTCTTCACCGAAGCTTGGGCCGATCCGTTACGTCGCCTACGTGACGAACCGAGGACTCGTGACGGTAACCGCCAGCGGCGCCGCATCGAGCGCCACGGGGTTCGCGAAGCACGTGGTCGACTCCCTGGCGCTGAAGGGCTCCTTCGGCCACGGTCCTCAGAAACGTCCGGGACCCGATTGGAAGCGCTTCGTGCTGGAACCCGCCGTTCTCTCGGCGGAGTTTCCCGTTCCGCCCGCACGTCAGGACAACCCGATGTCGGAGCCGGGCGGGGAGGGCGTGCACCTCTGGGGAGTCGCGTACGGCAATCGCCGCTTCGCCCTTGTCACCCAGCCGCTCGGTCCGGAGGAGATCAAGGGCCTCACGCCCGAAGCGGGTTGGAAGCGGATCCAGCGCTCGAACACCCTCGGTCTCCTGCAGAGCGGAGCCCGATACGTTGGACGCAAGAAAGGAACCCTCCTCGGGCAGGTATCCGAACGGATTGAAGCGACGGACGAGACGACCGGCATGACGCTTCTTCTCGAGTCCACGATCTGGAACGGACGGATCCTCGTCGTGACGGTGGCGGTCCCTTCGATTCTCAAGGACTCTCCGGAGGTCGCTCGGTTCTTCGCCTCGCTCCAAGCGGATGCGAAGTAAGCTCAGGCGGTGAAGATCGTCCTTCCGGGGGGCAGCGGGCAGGTGGGGCGGCTCCTCCAGCGGGGCCTGGAAAAGGCGGGCCACGAGACGATCGTGCTGTCCCGCCGCCCCAAGGCGGGCGAGGTCTTCTGGGACGCGGAGACGGTCGGCCCCTGGGCGGCGGAGTTGGAGGGGGCGGACGCGGTCGTCAACCTCGCGGGGCGGAGCGTGAACTGCCGCTACACCCCGGCGAACCGGAAGGCGATCCTGGAGTCCCGCGTCCGCTCGACCGAGGCGGTGGGGAAGGCCATCGCGGCGGCCCGGCGACCCCCGAAGGTCTGGCTCCAGTCCTCGACCGCCACGATCTACGCCCACCGCTACGACGCCCCGAACGACGAGGCGACGGGCCGGATCGAGGCGGCGGGGCCGGACACCTGGCGCTTCAGCCTGGACGTGGCCCTCGCCTGGGAGCGGGCCCTTGCGGAGGCCCCGACGCCGGGGACGCGCAAGGTCGCCCTGCGCAGCGCGATGACGATGAGCCCCGACCCGGACGGTGTGTTCGACGTGCTCTCGCGCCTCGTCCGGCGCGGCCTCGGCGGCGCCCAGGGCGACGGGCGGCAGTACGTCTCCTGGATCCACGAGGACGACTTCCTGGCGGCGACCCTCTTCCTGGTCGAGAACCCCTTGGAAGGAGGGGTCAACCTCGCCGCCCCGAACCCGCTGCCCAACCGCGACTTTATGCGCGCCCTGCGCCGCGCGTGGGGCGTCCCCTTCGGCCTCCCCGCCCCCGCACCGCTGCTGGAAGTCGGGGCGTGGGCGATGGGCACGGAGACGGAACTGATCCTCAAGAGCCGCCGCGTCGTGCCCCGGCGGCTGGAGGAAGCGGGCTTCCGGTTCGCCTTCCCGGAGTGGGAAGGCGCGGCGCGCGACCTGGTGGGGCGAAAGGGCGCCTAGGCCATCATCGTCCCGATCCCCGCGTGGGTGAAGATCTCGACGAGCAGGGCGTTCGGCGCGCCGCCATCGATCAGGTGGACCGCCTCGACGCCCGCGTCGAGGGCGGTGAGGGCGCTCTGGAGCTTGGGGATCATGCCCCGGTCGGCGCGTCCGTCCGCGAGCATGGCGCGGGCCTCCTCGCGGGCGAGGTGGGGGATGTGGGAGGCGGGATCGTCCTTGTCGGCGAGGACGCCGGGGGTGTCGGTGAGGAGGACGAGCTTCGTCGCCCCGACCGCCGCCGCGATGGCCCCCGCCGCCTCGTCGGCGTTCACGTTGAGGGGCCGGTGGTCCGCGTCGGTCGCGACGCTGCACACCACGGGGATGTACCCCGCCTGGGTGGCGACGGTCAGGACGTGCGGATCGACCTTCGTGACGTGGCCCGTGCGACCGAGCTCGTCCGAGACGGGCTGGGCGAGCAGCAGGTCGGCGTCGCGCCCCGAGAGGCCGAGGGCGCGCCCGCCCGCCGCCTGGATCTCCGCGACGAGGGCCTTGTTCGCGCGGCCCGCGAGGGCCATCTCGACCACGTCCATCGTCCCCTCGTCGGTGACGCGCAGACCCTGGTGGACCCGCTTCTCGATGCCGAGCCGCTTCAGCCAGCCGTCGATCTCCGGCCCGCCGCCGTGGACGAGGATGGTGCGGATGCCGACGGTGTGGAGCAGGAGCACGTTGCGGATCACGCCCGCGAGGAGGGAAGGGTCGCGCATCGCGCTGCCGCCGTACTTCACCACGAAGGTCCGTTCGCGGAACGCCTGGATGTAGGGCAGGGCCTGGGCGAGGACGTCAGCGTGGTCTTGGGGCGTGAGCACAGGATGGATTGTGGCGCGGGCACCCCCGCCCACGTTGGACGAAACGGCTCTGGACGTTCACGCGTTCTCCCTTTGTGATCGCAGCCGTACTGTTTTTGGGCGTCCAAAGCCTGCCCTTCGGGTTTCGATGCACCGAGGTTAAAGGGCTCGAAACGGCTTATGGCATCACGCCTGGCCACAAGATCGTGGGACTTCTTCATAAGCCTCCACCACGATGCCTTTCCGGTATATGGAGCGAAGGGCGCCTCATTCCCGCTCAGGTCGCGTCAGCACGGATGGTCGCCTCGAAAAGCGGGAACCCTGTTCCTTACGAGTCGGGGCACGAGGACTCTTTCGAGGCGTTCGCCATGAACGACGACGGGACTTTGGTCGGCGCGTTCAATCGGATAACGACCAACCCGGTCCTCATGATCACCCAGCCCGCCTTTTGGAAAAACGGCGAAGTGACGATCATCGGAGAGCCGGCGGACGATCGGGAACAATACGAGCAACTTCGGGTAATCAACCGGGCGGGGCTTGCTGTCGGTAACAAGGAAGGCCATCCATATCAGATCGATACGCGTACTCTAAAACGCTCCTGGCTCGATGTCAGAGTTGCCCCTCGTGAGACTTTGCACGTCGCGAAGGTAGACGATGCCGGGCTGATCTATGGTTGGATGGATCGGCCCGGCATGAATTGGATCGCGCGAGGGGGAAAGGTCGAGATCGTCCGCAAGCCGCGCGAACTCCAATTCCAAGACGTTCCGATCACCCTCGGCTCGCTCGTCAAGGAGGGGCGGAAGTGGGACGCTTGGCTCAAGAACGGCAAGGCCGTTTTCAAGTCCGAAGAAGGCGAGATCGAGTTTCTGCCGAAATTGCCCGCCGGGTGGCGTCCTACGGAAGCGGTGGTGATGGCCCCAGATGGAAGCGTCGTGTTCAGTGCGCTTCGGGGGCCTCGCGAACAGACGATGTTCCTCTTGGCTCCCAAGCCCTAGGCGGTCCGCGTCACAATAGACCCCATGCCCGCGCTTCTCAAGACCGACCTTCCCGGACTCCCGCCGCCCAAGGTCGGCAAGGTGCGCGAGGTGTACGACCTGGGCGACGAGCTGCTCATCGTCGCGACCGACCGCATCTCCGCCTTCGACGTCGTGATGGCGAACGGCATCGAGGACAAGGGGCGCATCCTCAACCTCATGTCGGCCTGGTGGTTCGAGCGTCTGCGCGACGTCTGCCCGAACCACGTCGTCTCCGTGGCCGACGAGGAGATCCTCCGGCGGGTCGACGCGCCCGAGCTCAAGGGCCGCTCGACGATCGCCCGCAAGTGCCGCCCCCTCCCCGTCGAGTGCGTCGCTCGGGGCTACATCTCCGGCTCGCTCTACAAGGAGTATCGGTCTCAGGGCGGCGGGGTCCACGGCCTCGACTTGCCGGACGGGCTCGTCGAGAGTGCGAAGCTGCCGGAGCCGATCTTCACCCCCGCGACCAAGGCGGAGGAAGGCCACGACGAGAACATCGGTTGGAACCGCACGGTGGACCTTGTGGGCCGCGAGGTCGCCGAGCAGGCGCGCGACTGGACCCTCGAGCTCTACCGCCGCGCCGCCGACCACGCCGCCTCCGTGGGCCTGATCCTCGCCGACACCAAGTTCGAGTTCGGCCTGGGCGACGACGGCCTCGTGTGGATCGACGAGGCGCTGACCCCCGACTCGTCCCGCTACTGGCCCGCCGACCTCTACCAGCCCGGCGGCGCCCAGCCGAGCTACGACAAGCAGTACGTTCGCGACTACCTGGAGAGCGTCCGCTGGAACAAGACCCCTCCCGGTCCCACCCTCCCCGAGGCGGTGGTTGAGAATACGCGCCGGAAGTACCTCGAGGCGGCGGAGATCGTCTGCGACCTCCGACTTTAGGTTCGCCGAAATCCTAAAACTCAGTCTGTGTTCTTCCTCTACAATCTGCTCCTTATACTCACGGCGCCGTTCTGGGCGCCGTGGATGCTTTGGCGCACCTCGCGGCGGAAGGAGAGGCCGAACTGGCGGGAGCGGCGGGGCGACTACCAGGACTCGATGCCGGAAAAGGGAAGTCGTCCGCGGCTGTGGGTCCACACCGTGTCCGTGGGGGAGTTCGTCGCCGCCCAGCCGCTGTTGCGCGAGCTTCGGTCGCGCCTGCCCGAGCACGAGATCGTCCTGAGCGTCACCACGAGCAGCGGCCACGGGACGGCGCGGGAGGCGAAGGAGCGGCTCTACGACCACCTCGTCTACCTTCCCCTCGATCTGGCCTCCTTCACCCGCGCCGCGATGCGACGCGTTCGGCCCGACGCCCTGATCGTGCTGGAGACGGAGCTGTGGATGAACCTGTTCCGCGCGGCCCGAGGGGGCGGCGCGAGGATCTTCGTCGTCAACGCTCGCCTCTCAGACCGTTCGTTCCCCAAGGCGAGCAGGCTCGGGTTCTTCTACCGCCCGCTTCTGGGGATGGTGCGCCGCGTCCTCGCGCAGTCGGAGACCGACGCGGAGCGGTTCCGCGCGCTGGGAGCGAAGGACGTCGAAGCGACGGGAAACCTCAAGTTCGACCAGGCGCTCGACGGGCTCGACGACGCGACGGACTGGCGGCGGGAACTTGGGCTTGACGGACGGGCCGTCGTGGTGGTCGGCTCGCTGCGCGCCGAGGAGTTCGGCGGCGTGGCCCGTGCGATCTCGACGGAGCCGACGTGGCAGTGGGTCGTCGCGCCGCGCCATCTCGAGCGGACGGGCGAATTCGTCGCGGCGCTCGACGAGGCTCGAGCGGGCGGTGGGTACGGCTACCGTTCGAGGGGGACGTACGGCGGGGTGACGATCCTCGACACCTACGGCGAGCTGGCCCGCGTCTACCGGGTGGCCGACGTCGCGGTGATCGGCGGCTCCTTCGCGAAGGTCGGGATGCAGAACCTGATCCAGCCGCTCGCCCATGGCAAGCCGGTCCTCCACGGACCCTACACCCAGAACTTTCGCGACGTCGCCGACCTTGCCAAAAAGGCGGGCGCGTCGATCGTCTGCGAGGATGCCAACGATCTGGTTCGCCAACTCCACCGCCTTATAGACGACCCGGAGCGTCGGGCGCGCATGGGCGAGGCCGCCCGCGCGCTCGTCGAGGCGAACCGAGGGGCCTCCGCCCGCATGGCGGAGGCGATCCTGTCTTCGATCTAAAGGCCGTCCCGGTACGTCGTTTTCGCCGCCATGGCGATGGCCTCCGAACGTCTGGGTTTACACTGGCAGAAAGTGGATGCCTCGAGAGGCCCGCTCAAGGCCGACGGTCTTTGGCTCGCCTTCGCTCCGAAGCGGCGCCCGGCCTTTTTGTCGTAGTCTTTCGGGCCATGGAAGAAGCCCCTCTCGTCGGCATCATCATGGGCAGCAAGAGCGACCTCGATACCATGCGGCCCGCCGCCGAGGCGCTCGTCGAGTTCGGCGTCGCCCACGAGATGCGCGTCGTGAGCGCCCATCGCACGCCCGAAGGCATGGTGGAATATGCGAAGGCCGCGCGAGGCCGGGGTCTGAAGACGATCATCGCAGGGGCGGGCGGCGCCGCGCACCTTCCCGGCATGGTCGCCTCCCTGACGACCCTGCCGGTGATCGGCGTTCCGGTCCACACCCGCACGCTTTCAGGGGTGGATTCCCTGTACTCCATCCTCCAGATGCCCGCCGGCATCCCCGTCGCGACGGTGGCGATCGGCAACGGCCGAAACGCCGGGCTGCTTGCCGTCCGCCTTCTCGCGATGACCGACGACCGCCTCGCCGACCGTCTGGACGCCTACGCGTCGGAGATGCGCGCCCTGGTGGCGGAGATGGACGAGGCGGTCCGGGCCGAGGGTTCGTCGAGGGGTTAGTCTCGCGACGAACCCTGGTTTCCCCGTTCGCGTCGTAACCCCCATGCGCCGCGCCCACGTTCTCTCGCTTTCCCTCGCCCTTGGCCTCGCGTCCGTCGCGGTCGGCTGGCAGGGCGCGGTCAATCAGCTTCTCGCCAACGGGCAGGTCGTCTCGACGAACCTCAAGACGGTCGATGGCACGCTCATGGTGCCGGTCAAGGACGTGGCGTCCTACCTTGGGGGCGGACTTCAGATCCAGAATGGGACGGCGACGATCGCCGGGACGGGGAACACGAACGCTTTGGGTACGACCCCTGCGGGCAACCCCATCACCGGCATGACCACGGGAAGCGTGGGAAGCTTCACCCCGAACTTCACGCCGCCCAAGGCTCCCGAGGCCCGGGAGGTCACCACGAAGGTCGGAGAGACCGTCGATACCGGCGGCCTCTCGTTCCAGGTGGTCGGGGTCGAGGAGCCGAAGGGCTCGTACCGAACGCAGAACGACCCCCGACAGCGCAGGATCTCGCCGCGACTCAAGGACGAGCGTCTCGTCGTGGTGCGGATGCGGGTGGAGAACCGATCGGACGAGACTCGCCGCCCGGTTCTTCCCTCGGGGCTGGACATCGCCCTCTTTGGCGAGGACGGCGTGGGGGTTCCGCTGACCGCCATCGACGTGCGCCCCATCGGCAACCCGGACCTGGGCCCGGATCTCGGTTCCGACTTCGGTTCGTACCAGACGCTGGACGCGCCGATCCTGGCTCCAAAGGGCGCGTTCGAGTTCGCCATGGTGTTCAGCCTTCCCAAGGACCGGACCCCCAACCGCCTCACGGTCGCCCTTCCCGCCGTTAGCGCGGACACGGGCGGAACGAACGTTACCGTCGCCCTGCGATAAGTCGGTCGCCCCGAAAGGCCGTTCAGACCCCGGGTAGACCTTTTGACAAGGTCCGCCGGGGATCTTAGCCAATCGGCTTGACAAAAACGGTTCACCGCGCTATGGTGACGCCATGGCACAAGGCGACGGAGCATTGGGCAACGTGCATTGGGCGGTCATCGAGACGGTGACCGGAAAAGAGGTGGCGAACGGCGCCCTCGTCGTCGGGGTCGAGGACGTTCAGGTGGACGAACACCGTACGGCGGAAAATCTGACCTACTACCGGAAGTGTATCCGCCTGAGCGGTCCCTATCGGTTCGCGATCGACGAGCATCCCGACAAGCGACCCGAGGACCTCAAGGGCTTTGGCCTGACCGGGATCAACGACGAGGTCCAGACCTACAGTTGGGAATGGTTCAACGTCACCTGCCCTACGGAGGCGACCAAGCTCCAGGAGGAAGGGAAGATCGCCATCGCGGTCAGCCACTCGCCGGTGGGCTACGAGGTGACGCGAACGGAGTTCCTCACCGACGTTTCCCTCCGGCTCACCCGCTTTTTCGGCGATCCGACGCAGGAGCCTTTCTGGCGCATCGCCATCCGCAAAGGCTCTTGGATCGAATGGCCCGCCGCCGGATAGAGCGTCCGTGCGAGGAATCGTTTGATAGAATAGCGGGCATGGGACCGGTCTTCCCCACCGACGGTACAAAGCTCCCCTCACAAGGGAGACTCGCGTGATCGGTCTGGCCTTCTTGGTCGGCGCGATTCAGACGAAGAGTCTCTTGCAGGAGATCGGCATCCGCCCGACAGGACAGAACGGCTACGAGGAGTACCTCCAGGCCGCTGAACTGACGAGAAGCGAGGAGGCGAAGAGCTTCGCGGACTGGGTTCCGGGTCAACCCTTTCCGGGAAGGCCGAATTTCGTCGTGCCGCTGGAGGTTCGACGGGAAGAACTAAGGCGTTTCGGTCGTGTTCTAGACCTCGTCGCGCGGGGCAACGCGAAACGGGTCTTCGATCCACGTTCAAGCCTCGGACCGGACACGCTCTTTCCCGAGTTCGCCTCCTTCCGCCAAATTTCCCGCTTCGCCACGCGGGCGTCGAGCGTCTACGCGGCGGACGGCGACACGTCCCGCGCCGCCGCCACCCTGCTCGACATTCTCGTCTTCGCCGACAACGGGGCGCGGGGCGTCTTGATCTCGAATCTCGTCGGCGCCGCCAACAGCGCGGTCGCCCTCGGAGCGTTCGTCGATCTCTTACCGCGCCTGAGCCGTCCCGACGCGGTCCGCGTTCAACGCGTCGTCGATGGGTTGCTGGCCCGTCCCTTGGCGATCCGAGAGACCATGGCGGCGGAGGCGGCGTTTGGGATCGCGGGAATCCGTCAAGCCTTTGCGAAGAAGAACGTCAAGAACGTTTTCGTCTCGGACGACGAGGGCGGGCCGGATCCTCGGGGCAAGCGGTGGCAACGTGAACTCGAGACCACCTCTCCGTCGGGACGTCAGCGGCTTCTGGGCGTCATCCAGGCGCGCATCGACGCGCGGACGCGGGCGATGGAACGGATTTTCGCGGGTCCGGAACGAACCTGGTACGACCGGTTCGAGGCGCTGGACGGGATGAACGAGGAGAATCCGCAGGATCTCGCGGACGCGCTGATGGGGCAGACGACGCCGATCTTCAGCGGTTCGACCAACGCGGCGGTTCGCGTTCGAACCCAGCTTCGACTCCTGAGTCTCCATGCTCGACTGGTCCAGTACCGTTGGGACCATGGACGGTATCCGAAGAGCCTGGACGTGACCGATCCTCTTACGGGAGAGCCATACCTCTATGAGCTTCATGACGACGGCACGATCCGCCTCGCGTCGGAAGGCGTCCCGCAGACGGGCGAAATCGAGCTGAAGTACGTGCGTCCAGCCAAGGACGATCACGAGGTCGCGCCGTGAGCCCTTTCGTCGCCCTGCTCGCGCATCAGGCGCCTGATGCCTACGTCCAGCTTGGCGCGCGGCTCCCAAAATCGGATTGGAAACGGACGCTCGACGCCGTCGCGAGTTCGCCGCCCGGCACGACGCCGCTCGCGGTCCAGCGTGCGGCGACCGAACGCTGGGCGGCGGTCCTCGACGGTCTGCGCACGATCTCCGAGGCGCCCTACACGCCGGGACCGCCTGCTTCCGAAGGGCGGGACGCCGTCGAACGGGTCGCAGGACTCGTCGCAACCGCCGCCCGCGTTCGCTTGGCCGACGGCCAGCCTCCTTCGGCGGTGACCCTTCTTCTCGACGGCCTGACGATGGCGGTGCGGGTCCGGAGCGAGGATGCCGAAGGGATCGTCCTCGCGTCGTTCGCCACCCACCTGGACGCGATCCCCTTGGCTCAGTGCGACCGGGTACGCCTCGCCATCGACGGTTTCCCGGCGGCGAAAGACGACCGGCGGCTATGCCTCCTACGTCTGCACATGCGCATCGAGGCGTACCGCTGGCGGTACTTAAAACCACCAACCCTGCTTACCGACGCCGCCCCAGCGGCGGAGACGACCGACCCGGCCACGCGAAAACGGTTTCGCTACGTCGTGAAGGGCGCGAGATACCGGCTCTACGGAGATTCCGGCGGTCCCGGAGGGGACCCGATCGAACTAGGAAGCGAAGGGAAGCCCTAGACGCTTCGCACGAAGGATCGTTAAGTCTAACCCTCGAACTTGCGAACGACGTGAGTCTCCCGGTACAATCGAAAGCTGAACCGCCTTCCGTCCTCTGTGGCCGGAAACGCTTGACCGGCGACCGCGAGGGAACCGGAGCAGAGGATCAGAAACCCAAAATGGCACGCGCTAAATTCGAAAGGAACAAGCCCCACGTCAACATCGGCACGATCGGCCACGTCGACCACGGCAAGACGTCGCTCACCGCCGCGATCACCGGCACCCTCGCGATGAAGGGTCTGTCGAAGAAGGTCTCGTACGCCGAGATCGACTCGGCTCCCGAGGAGAAGGCGCGCGGCATCACGATCAACATCTCGCACCAGGAGTACGAGACCGCGACGCGCCACTACGCGCACGTCGACTGCCCTGGCCACGCCGACTTCATCAAGAACATGATCACCGGCGCCGCCCAGATGGACGGCGCGATCCTGGTCGTGTCCGCGACGGACGGCCCCATGCCCCAGACCCGCGAGCACATCCTGCTCGCCCGTCAGGTCGGCGTGCCCCACATCGTGGTCTTCATCAACAAGGTCGACCTCGTCGACGACGAGGAGCTCATCGAGCTCGTCGAGATGGAAGTCCGCGACCTGCTCAGCAAGTACGGGTTCCCCGGCGACGACACTCCCATCATCAAGGGCTCGGCCGTCAAGGTCATCGAGGCTCTCGAGAAGGGCCTGCCGGTCGACGACGCGGTGTACAAGCCCGTCCTCGAGCTGATGGACGCCGTCGACAGCTTTATCCCGACCCCCGAGCGCGATAAGGACAAGACGTTCCTTATGGCCGTCGAGGACGTGTTCACGATCACCGGTCGCGGCACGGTCGCCACGGGTCGCGTCGAGCGCGGTCAGCTCAAGTCGATGGAGGAAGTCGAGATCGTGGGTCTTTCCGAAGCCCCCCGCAAGACGACCTGCACCGGTATCGAGATGTTCCGCAAGCTGCTGGACTACTGCGAGGCGGGCGACAACGTCGGCCTTCTGCTCCGCGGCGTGGATCGTGCCTCCATCGAGCGCGGTCAGGTCATCGCGAAGCCGGGTTCCATCAAGCCTCACCGCAAGTTCAAGGCTGAGGTCTACGTTCTCTCGAAGGACGAGGGCGGCCGTCACACGCCGTTCGTCTCGGGCTACCGCCCGCAGTTCTTCTTCCGCACGACGGACGTTACCGGCACCCTCTCGCTCCCCACGGGCGTTGAGATGGTCATGCCCGGCGACAACGTCACGATGGAGATCGAGTTGATCGAAGGCAAGCCGGTCGCGATGGAGCAGGGCTCCAAGTTCGCGATCCGCGAGGGTGGCCGCACCGTTGGCGCGGGCACCATCACCGAGATCACGGAGTAAAGCTCCCCGGAGCGATTCTCCGAAGGCCCCGGCGCACCGCGCCGGGGCCTTCTTCCTTTTTTAAGAAGCCATGATCCGACTCGTCGACGTCGAACCAATCGCCAAAGAGCATCCCCAAACGTTCCACATCCCGAGCCGAGAGATGCGCGAGCGCCTTCGGGCGGGCGAACTCGTCAAGCTCCACTTCGAAAGTACCGAGACGGGGCAGGTCGAGCGGATGTGGGTCGCGATCCGGTCGGTCGAGAGCGACGCCTACCACGGCGTCTTGGACAGCGACCCGAAGACGGACATGAACATTGTGGCGGGCGCCCCCGTCTCGTTCCTGCCCCACCACGTATCGAGCGTCTGGGTTGAGCCCGACCATGATTGGGCTACCCGGATCGATGGACCTGCCCATTCCTTCCAAACGGTCTAGAAGGCCCCGGCGCGGTGCGCCGGGGCCTTCTTTCTGTGTAAGGGTAGGCTCACGTCGTGAACAAGGTCGTTCTTGGAGCGTTGATCGCCGGCTCGGGGTACGTGACCGGTTTCTCGTCGCCCAATCCCGCCCTGACGCGGGTCGCGCCCGACCGGGTTGAGCCGTATCAGCGTCCGCTGAGCCTCGGGTTCTGGGGAGCGAGCGCCGAATTCCAACTGATCGGTCCCGACCTCGACGCGTTCTACGGACGTCGTCCAAGCGCCATCCCAGCTGGCTACCCGATGACGGTCAACTTCAGCGCGGCTCTTGAGTACGATCACCCGGAGCTAAAGCCTTTGGTGAACGACGTTGCCCAGCGGGGGTTCCTCCGCATGGTCCCGAGCCTGTGGTACGGCGTTCGTGCCGACGAGCCCGATCGGCTCGTGCCGAACGGTACCGCTGCGTGCTCCGGTCGCTTCTTCCTTTTCAAACCTAGGTCGCCGAACGTTCCCGTTGGGTGGCGCCTCGTCTCCCAAAGCCGACGTCGGGTTTCGGTTCCCGTCTGGTGCGAGTACGAGGCGGGTGGGGGTGGAGGAGCCCGATTTTGGCTTACGCAGCCTTCGGGTTGGCGGCTTGAGGATATCGGCTTGACCACGGATCACCCTTACACCGCCGATTTCTCGTCGGTTTGGGACAGCGCCCTGAGCGAGTGGCAGAATGCCAAGCCGCCTCGTGACGTGGCGATGACCCGGTTCATGTTTCGTCCGACGGTGTGGGCCGAGGTCGTCGAGGCGACGATCGTTGACGAGCGCACCGGCGAACGGCGACAGACCACGACGCCAACAGGCTGGGTCGAAGCGGCGGGGCGGTTCCATCGTGCGCGAACGTGAGATTCGGATCGCTCATCTTGCTCCTGGGAGCAAGCGTTGGAGCGACCGCCTGTAGGGGTCCTGCCGCCCGAGGCATGATGGAGGCGGCTCGGCAGATGGCACAGTGGGGAGCGGTCTCCAGCGGGCTTCTCGCCTTGTTCGCCCTCCTGTTACGGCGTTGGACGGCGGCCACGCTCTGCCTCGCGCTTCTCGCCATCCATCCCGCCTGGACGATGTCGCCCTATAGCGGCGACTGCGGAGGTTCGCAGGAGTTCTCGACCCTCCTCGTCGCCCTTCTGTCCATCGCCACGTTCATCTGGGATCTCTTACGTCGACGACGCTGAAAAAGGACGTAGTACAAACCGTGATCATTGGGTAACGTCCCTTTCGATGAAGCGGCCCGTCGCCCTTTCCGCCTTGGTCCTCGTGGGTCTTCTCGCCGTCGCCTCCGCTTCCGCTTCCGCCGGTACGGGACGGACGAGGACGCTGACCCTCGCCCAGCTCAAGGGATTCCGGGTGTGGGAGCAGGGCCCGAGCGGCTACTCCCCCTCGGCGATTCCCGGCAACGTCCGGCGCTCGTTCACGGTTCGCTTCAAAAACGAAACCCGTTCGGAAGTCGCGGAGATCGATGTACGACTCCGGGTGCGCGAGGGTTCGCGCACGACCTACCTGAGCCCCGTCTTCCCCTTACGGACGTTCGACAACACAGGCGTCGCTCACCGGGGAAGTCTGCTTCCGTTCAACAAGAGCGGGGGACGCGAGGGTTTCACCACCGACTACCCGGGGCGGCGCTGGAACACAGGATCGATGGATGCGATCGAGGTCGTCGCGATCAAGGTGTACGACGGGCCGCAAGACCTTCACGACATCGGCCACCTCTTTACGTGGATGGCGAACACGTCCGACGATGCCATCATCCGGCGGTTTCAAAGGGAACCGGGATTGTTGAAGATCACGGGGCCGACGAAGCTGAACACGACCCTCGTCTCCTTCGCGGTGTCGGGCACGACGGTGCAGAAATACGTTCTCGCGCGCGGCGGCAACCTTCTGTCGCAGACTCAAGGCGGCTCTACGGTCGCCCATCTCGCCGCCTTCAATACAAATCCGGGCGTGCTCGACTTCCTGCGTAGCAAGGGGATCCCGACGGACAAGCCGAGCCAAACCGGGCGGACGCCGCTGTTCAAGGCGATCGAGATGGGAAACACTCTCAGCGCGGGATGGCTTCTCGCTCACGGCGCGGATCCGAACCGGGTCGATCGGGAAGGCCGGAACACGGTCTATTACGCCCTGAACGAAGGCCAGACGCAGATCTTCGAAGCTCTCGTGCGAGCAGGCGCGAATCCGCGCTACCACAACCGAAACGGGTGGGGATGGATGCACACCGCCGCCGTCCACAACCGACTGATGCTCCCCTACGTCCTCCGGGCGAGGGTTTCGGTCGACGACCTCGATCCAAAATTCGGCCTAACGCCCCTGATGGCGGTGGCTCAGAGTGGCGAATACGATTTGGTCCCTTGGTTACTGAGCCACGGAGCGAATCTTGGAGCGAAGGACGCACACGGAAAGTCAGTCTACGACTACGCCCGCGAGTCGAACACGCTTCGGGCCGACCGTTTCTTTCGCGAGGCGGTCGCCCGGTCCCGATCCTGAATGGGAGCGGTCAGTCCTTGATCGCTTTCTTAACGCCTCGGTACTTGTGACCGACGTAGCGCTTCGTCGCACGGTACGAGTGACGCACCTTCAGAGCCTTGCGCTTGATGACACGGCCCGCGTGGTGGATCGGCGCACCCGACTGGGCTTCCGCGACCGCGAACGAGGAGAGGACGAAGAGGGCGCACAGGACGGCTCGCATAGGGGATACGACCGTCGACGCCGATCACTTGTTCGCGTAGGCGATCGACTTGAGGCGGATCAGGGTTCGGCCCGCCTCGGGCGCGGCGGAGACGATGACGGCGTTGCCCTTCTTCGTGGAGCCGACCACCGTTCCGGTTTTCGCCTCAAGTCCGAGCTCCTTGGCATAGAAGGCGAGAACCTTCGCGGGAGCGTCTTGGGTAGCGAGGACGAGCGAATAGCGGGTCGATCCGTCGGTGCGCTTGTCTGGTTTGGAACTCAGGCCGTCGGGCGCGGTAGCGCCCGGATAGAGCGGCACGTCCATCGCGGTCGCCATGCTTGAGGGGGTGAGATCGACGGTGGCGATCTTCGAGGCAGGCTCGTTCGACATGGGGCCTGTTGACGCAGAGGCCATCGTCGTGGTGGGGGCTGCCTTTTCCTCTTTCGCGCAACCAGCTCCCGTGAAGCCGACGATCAGAAGTGAGAACGGAAGGAGGCGGCGCATCCCCTAGAGTCTATCCGTCTAGGGTTGGTCCAAGGCTTGCCGCAGCGCGGGGAAGAGGGAAGGATAGCGCGTCGGAACGTCGCTGGTGCGGAAAGCGAGATCGAACGAGGTTTCGAAGCGGGTCGATGGATCGTTCGGCATCGTGAGCCGAATCGAGACCCTCTGGCCGATCGCCGGATAGAAGGCGCTTCTCGGCGATCGGAAGGCGGCCCTGGGCTGAGGCTGCGCGAGCGACGCGGCGATCGCACCGTAGTCGAGGGATTCGGGAAGGAGCCGACTGACCGACCGACTTGACGGCCGCCATCGGCGTCGTCTCGATCCGGGCTCGAACGACCCCTTGGTTTATCATCGTTTGCAGCCAGCGTTCGATCGTGGGGCTTCCAACATCTTCGTCGGCGTCGCGTACGCCGTACGGTTCCCAGTTTCCGACGAGCCTCGTTTCGAAGCCGGGGACCTCACGTGGAGGAAGGCCATCCCCCAGGGCGCGACTCATTTGGGCTGGGGTGAGGCTGTTCCAAGCGAGCGGGGGTTCCCAAGGCCACTCCCATGGATACAGATCTCTGTAGAGGTTCGCGGGAAGCGAGTTAAAGTGGGCGTACTCGAGGCCCAACGGCTCCGAGTAACGGAAATTCAGATGGCCGTCTCGCTCCACGTCGGCAATGCGACGGCGGAGCAGCCCGCGCTCGGCGCGTAGAGTAGAGTCGCGCTCGTGCCGGGATTTAAGGAGCGCACCACGAGCGTTCCTCCTTCGACCCGGACGTCCATGCCGCCTTGCGCGAGGGCTTTCGACCACGCCTTTGAAAAGGCCCTTCTTCGCAACCCGGCCGAACTCGATCGTGTAAGGGGAGTCCGGAAGACAAGCTACGATGCCGACCCAGAGAAAGGTCGCCGTTTCCTCAAGGGCGAGCCCGACCGAGAATCCAAGGGGTTCCGAGGTTTCCGGATGGGCGTACCCGTGCGTAGCCCGCCGGGCCGGGCACGGCGTCGTGGGGGAGAACGGCGGCCCACCCCTCCGTGTCCTCGGAGAACGGCTTGGCCTCGCTGGGCATGCGGTTCGCGACGCCTGACCGATCGACGGGAAGGGGAGCCGTCATTCTCTCCTCCGTATGAATGATCGCGGAGCCGTCATCGGCGAAGATCCCCAGGGCGAGCCCCACGTCGTCCGAGGTGCGACCATGCCGGGCCGCGAAGACGATCGACGCGGGTCTTCGATGAATCGGGTTGACCGCGCCGGCGGGATCCTCGTACCCCTTGAGTCGGGCGTCTTCGAACGCCTTCTGACGCTCCGAGACCAGGCCGCGCGCGATCTCTCGGGCGGCGGGCGGAAGCGGGCGCTCTCCGGCGGCGGGGGTGAGCGACCAGACTTGGCGGACGCCCGGACGGAGCGCGGCGAGTGTGGAGGCGCCGATCGTCCTCGCGACGGCGGCAAGGGCGTCACGGCGCTCGCACGGGCCTCTCGACGACCACCCGTGCGACGGGTCGTCCGCCGCCTGGGCGATCCACGCCTTGCGTGCCGCTTCCCTCCGCTTCCAAAGCGCCTTCGTTTGGGGTTCGCCGAGCACGAGGCGGTAGCCGTTCTCGATCGGCTCCCAAGCGCCGCCGCTCGTGCCGGCGACGAGCCGCAGGAGCCGGTTTCGATCCATGCTCCTCACCTGGATAAGAAGAACCTGGTCCCGAGCGAGACGACCCGCCTCCAGGCGGAGCCCGATGGCCTCACCGAGCCTTGGTAGAAGGCGGGTGGCGGTGTTCGTCGGCGAGGCGAACGATACCGGGGGAGACGGCAACGGATCGTGAACGACTACAACGATAATCGAGAGGCGTCCATCGTAGCACAGGATAGAGGTTGACGCAAGAGGCGAGCAAGATACGTTCGGACGTTCCGCGCGGTCACAATCTGACTATGGAATTCCTCGCGGAGGCGCCGGAGCGGCTCGACCGTTTCTTGGCCCAGAGACTCCCGGAGCACAGCCGGACCAAACTCGCTCGGCTTGTAGAGGCGGGCGAGGTCACGGTGGACGGGGCTCCCCAGAAGCCTTCTTTCCGTCTTGAGCCCGGGATGCGGGTCGCCCTCGCCGAGCCCGAGGAGAAGGCGGCGCACGACCTTACTCCCGTCGACATCCCGCTCGACATCGTGTACGAGGACGACGTCCTGCTCGTCGTGAACAAGCCGCGTGGCCTCGCCTCGCATCCGGCCTCCTCGCTGAACGAGCCGTCGCTGGTAAATGCACTGTTGGCGCGCGGAACGATTCTGAGTGAGGTGGGCGAGGCGTTTCGGCCCGGCATCGTCCACCGACTGGACAAGGAGACGACGGGGCTGATGGTAGTCGCTAAAACCGATTCCGCCCACGTCGCGCTGGCGCGTCAGATCGAAGGTAAGACAGCGGAACGACGCTACCTCGCGGTCGTCGCGGGCAACGTCGAGCGGGAGCGGTTCGTTATCGATATGCCGATCGGACGCGACCCGAAGCATCGGGTTCGGATGGGGGTGGTGCCGGATGGCAAACCCGCGCGGACCCATGTCAAGCGACTCGTGCGGCTGGACGCGGGGACGGTACTCGCCTGCCGCCTGGAGACGGGCCGGACGCATCAGATCCGCGTCCATCTGGCCTATCACGCGATGCCGGTGCTCGGCGACGCGCTCTACGCGCCGAAGGCGTACCGCGACGGGGCGCTCCAGCTTCATGCGGCCTACCTCGCGGTCGATCACCCGACCGACGGCCGTCGGCTCGCCTTCCACGCCGCTCCCGACGAGGAGTTCCTCGGAAAGTCGGCGTACGATCCCGGCCAGCTCGACCCGTTCTAGGGTCGCGATCGGTGCGGTCCCGGCAGGGCGGGACCGTTCCACGAAGATCGAGGGGCCTAGCCGCCGCGGCGCATTCCGGGACCGCCCATGCCGGGACCGCCTGGACGTCCGCCGGGACCGCTGGCCATCGAGGCCAGCTTCTTCTGCTGGTCGGCGGTCAGAACCTTCTTGATCGCGGCTTCCTGGGCGTCGCGGATCTTCTTCATGTCCATCGCGGACCTCAGGGCGATCGCCTTGACCTTCGCCTGCTGGGCCGGGGTGAGACTCAGCATTTGGGTCATCATCTGCGTCATTCGGTCGGCCTGTTGCCTGGGGTCCATGCGGCGGCCCATGCCCATCATTCCGCCGCGGCCCTGACCGCGTCCGCCGCCGGGAGGACCGCCCATCGGACCTTGGGCGAGGACGACGGCCGACAGGCCGATGGCCGCGATCATAGCGGAAACGTTCGAAATCTTCATCGTTCTTCCTTCGGGTCGCCGGAGTCCGGCGACCTAAGACGTACGTCCTTTGGGCATGGATAGTGCCCGACTCGGGTTTATTATGCGTATGTTGGCGTTGACCTTCGCGCTCTTGGCCCCGCTCGTCCGGGAAGTCCGTCCGGGAGTAGAACGAAGGTACCGGGTCGAGATGGTACAGAACTCCGGCGACCGCTTTTCGTACCGCCTCCGGGCGAGGGTGGTCGAAACGAAGGTCCCCAAAGGCGGAAAGGGAGAGCTGAAGCTCGACCTGCGGCTCACGGACTACCACGCCACGATCGGCGAGCAGAAGGTCGCGTCGCCGCTCGTGGGAGGAGGCGAGATGGGCATCGAGCCGACGGGGCTTCCCAGCGGCCTCAGCATCGCAGGGCCGCAAGGGCCGATCTGGCTGCCGCTCCTCGCGTTCTACCTACCCGCTCTCGACGAGGACGGCGACGTCACGGTGCCGAAAACCGACGTGAGCGGCCTTGAGCTGGCAGGAAAGGGGAGCTGGAAGCGACCTCGCCTCGACCTCGATACCACGCTCGCGTTCGCGGAAAAGACGCTTGGCAAACTCACGATCGGGACGACGCTCGACAAAGCGGGCTGGCCACAGAAGGCTGAGGGTTCCCTCGTCAGCGCGGATGGGACTTACCACTTTACGGTCGAACGGGGCTGACGGGGTATCTTTCCCGTAACGATGACCCACGTCGATCTGCACATCACCGCCGGCCGCGATCAGGTCGGGGAGGCTTGGCTTTGGCGGCTCTGCCGCGAGTTCAACCTGAAGGTCAACGTGCTGCGGGCCAACGTCGAGGTCGACTACGGCTGGCTTCACCTCGAGCTTTCCGGACCCGTGGAAGAGATCCAGCGGGCGACCGCGTGGTTGATGACCACCGGGCTCCATGTCGAGGCGCAGCAGCGCGCCGTGGGCGCGAACGCGCTTGTAGGGTAAGGCCTTGATCGAGGCTCCCGAGGACCTCGAACCGTTCTGGCACGAGGCCGCCGCCGAGGCGTTCGGCGTACCGCTCCGCTTTGGTCGATCGACGACCGACCGCGTCTCCCCGACCGGTCATCGGGTCGACGAGATCACGTTCCAGGGGCTCGCAGGCGAGGTGCGCGGCTGGATCGCCTACGAGCCGGGGGCGGGACGGGCTCCCTCTTTCGTGTGGCTTCCGCCCTACGGGCGTGAGTCGAAGCTCCCCGACGCGTACGGGACGCGGCGCGGCTTCACCTCGCTCTCGTTCAACTTCCACGGCGAGTCGGCTTTCCACCAGGAGAAGTACGAGACCGAGCGAGGGTACTTCGCGGAAGGAGCGGGCGATTCTTCGACCTGGATCTTCCGGCGGATGCTGGGCGACGCGATCGTCGCCACCCGTGTGCTTCAAACGCAGCTCGAGTGCGACGAGGACCGGATCGGGGCGATGGGCATGAGCCAGGGCGGTGGGATGTCGGTCTGGCTTGGAGCCTGGTGCCCCATCGTGCGGGCGGTGTGCGCCGACATGCCGTTCCTCGGGCGGCTTGCCGAATCGCTCGAAGGGCAGGTGTACCGATACCCGACCAAGGAGCTGATCGAAGCGATGGACACGATGCCCGTCGGTCGTGAGCGCATCCTGAGCACGATCCCCTACTACGACACGGTCTTCCAAGCCGCGCACTGCCGGGTCCCGACCCAGGTTTCGCTCGGCCTCAAGGACCCCGCCTCGAAGCCCGCCAACGTACGGGCGATCTTCGAGGCCCTGCCGGGAACGAAGCGGCTGGTGGAATACGACTGGGGCCACGATTGGCACCCGGAGATGGTCGAGAACGACGCCGAGTGGCTCACAAGGTCATTGGGTCTCTAGGCGTTGGGTCGTGGTTGGGGTGATCTAGTCCTCACCTACGACCCGACGATACCGACCTAACGAACCGACGCCCTAACGTTGTGGATCGCCGCTACCGGCTCTAGAAGCTCTCTCGCTCGGGCAAGAGGCCACTGGGTCGCTTTGTCGCTCAGGGCCTTATCGGGGGCAGGGTGAATCTCGACAAACAGAGCATCGAGGCCGACCGCGACCGCCGCGCGGGCCATCGCCGGGATCGACTCGCGCACACCCGCCGTCTCAGTGCCCGCGCCGCCGGGCCGCTGTGCCGAGTGGGTCGCATCGAAGCAGACGGGAACGCCGAACGAGGCCATCGTCTCCAGTCCGGCCATGTCCACGATCAGGGCGTTGTAGCCAAAGGTCGTGCCGCGCTCGGTGAGCATGATCCCTTTCGCGTCGAAGTGGCGAAGCTTCTGGACGATGTTGCCGCAGTCGTGCGGAGCGAGGAACTGGCCCTTTTTCACGTTGACCGGCTTGCCAGCGCGCGCGGCGGCGGCGAGGAGGTCGGTCTGACGGCACAGGAACGCAGGAATCTGGAGCAGGTCGACCGCCTGGGCCACCGTGACGGCTTGGTCGGGAAGGTGGAGATCGGTGGTGGTCGGGACGCCGAAGGTCTGGCCCACGCCGTGGATGGTCGCCAAGCCTTCTTCCATCTCGCCACCGCGCACGGTATCGACCGAAGTGCGGTTTGCCTTGTCGAACGACGCCTTGAAGACGTAGGGGAAGCCCAACTCGGCGCAAAGGGCCTTCATCGTGCCCGCAACCTCCTCGCAGAGTCCTTTCGACTCGGCGAGGCACGGCCCGGCGATGACGGTCAAAGGACCGCCACCGATCGTGACGTTTCCGACGTTCAAGGCTTCTTTGCCGCCTTCTTAGCCGCGACGGCGGGCATGACCTTGAGAGGAGCTTTCAGGGTCAGAGCGCTCGGCGGGTAGCAGTTGTTCATCGTGCAGAGCTGATAGTCCACCGAGAAGCCGATGCTTGACAGCTTAGGGAGCGGCTTGGTGGCGATCAAGGTGAAGGGAATCTTGATCGTTCCCTCGTACACCTTGGACGGTTTTTCCGCACCCTGCATCGTGAGTTCGACCCCCTTCGGGTATTCGACCTTGCCGAGCTTAAAGCCTTTGTCGACAACCTTGAGGGTGATAGGGTTCTCGAACTCGTCGGCAGGCGGGTTCTGGTAGCCGTGCTGGCCCTCGGGGAGGGTCAGTGTCAGGGTGCCCTTGAGGGCTTTGCCGACAACGACGGTTTTGGCGTCAAGGGTGATCGTAGCGGTTGGTTTCTCCGCCTGGAGAACGAGCAGCGCGAGCAGAGGGAGGGGCATGGTAGGAGGTTACCCCTCCTTACGTCTCCTAAAAGGCCGTTGTAGCGGCAGGGCTCAACCTGCCGCTACCGGATTAGACCAGCCCCATCCAGCGACGAAGCTTGTACATCGTCGTGTCTCGATTGAGCTGGGCGATGGCGCGCGTAAGGGGAACGCTCTTCGGACAGACCTTCACGCAGTTCTGCGCGTTGCCACAGCCGGTGATGCCTTCCTCGCCCGTCAGGAACTCCAAGCGATCCTTCTCCAGCGATTTTCCGACCGGATGAAGGTTGAACAGCAGGGCTTGGCCGAGGGCGGCAGGGCCGACGAACGTCGAGCGCTCGTTCACCTGGGGGCAGGCTTCGACGCAGCAGCCGCAGGTCATGCACCGGCTGAGGGCGTAGCGGACCTGACGCATACCGTCGTCCTGGGGCGGGGCCATACCAAGGTCGTAGGAGCCATCGATCGGAACCCAGCCCTTGACCTTCTTCAGGTTTTCGAACATCCGAGAGCGGTCGACGACGAGGTCCCGCACAAGGGGGAACTTCTTCATCGGCTCCAGGGTGACCTCGTAGGCGTCGCCCACCACGTCGCCGATCTCCTCGATCAGCGCGGTACACGCCTGACGGATCGTGCCGTTGATGTTCATCGTGCAGGAGCCGCACACCTCTTCGAGACAGGCGGCGTCCCAACTCGGCGGTCGGACGGCGTTGCCGTCGATCGTCTGGGGATTTTTCTGGACCGCCATGAGAGCGGAGATCACATTCAGCTTCTCGACGAACGGGATTTCGAACGTGTCCCAGTGGGACGGGGCGTTCGCGTCCTGCTGGCGGAGCACCTTCAGGCGGATCTTCGTCGGGTGGGCGGTCGCGGCGGTCACGTCTTTATTCTACGTTCTCGCGGCGCATCTTGGCTCGGACAGGGGCTCCCTTTTTAGGTCGATTGAGAAGAACTCTGGCGAGCGATGGCCAGAGCGCTTCCTGATGTCATGGGAGGTTTGAAGGCGGGAACCGGAGTTACCCTTTAAAGGTCCCGATCCTATGCTTTTCGACGTCGATCAAGGTCGCTTTCTGGAGATCCACGAGCGGCTATGCGCTTACTTCGGCTGTCCGGTCGCGTTCTTCCACGCGCTGGACCCCGTGAGCGAACTCGTGTCGTCGCTCTTAAGCCACCGCACGAAGAACCGCGACTCTTCGACAGCCTTCCGGGCGCTGCGGGAGCGGTACGCCGATTGGGACGCGGTGATCGACGCGCCGACGGCTGACATCGAGGCGACGATCTCCGCCGCGACCTGGCCGGAGCAGAAGGCCCCCCGCATCCAAGCTTCCCTGCGCTGGATTCGCGAGGAGCGCGGCGAACTGTCGCTCGACTTCCTCGGAGAACTCACGACGGAGGCGGCGCGGGCGTGGCTCGAACGCATTCCTGGTATAGGGCCGAAGACGAGCGCGGCGGTTCTCATCTTTAGTCGTCTGCGAATGCGCGCCTTGCCGGTCGACAGTCACCATCACCGGGTCGCCCAGCGACTTGGATTGATCCCGCCAAAGCTCGACGTGGGACCGGCCCACGCGGTGTTGGAAGCGATGTTGCCGTCCGAGTGGGACACCCAGACGGTGTACGACCACCACGAGGTGATGATGTTCCTAGGGCAGAAGGTCTGCCATTACCAAGGGCCGAAGTGCCCTGATTGCCCTCTCCTCGATCTGTGTCCCACGGGTCAGGCGCGAACGCAGGGCACGACGACGTCGGGCACGAAGACGGAGAGCGCCGCAAAGAGGGCCTTGCCTAGATCAGGCGCGGCTACGCTTTTCTGACCTCGGCGCCCGAACCGATTCGCAGAAAGGTCAGGGCGGCGGAAATCAGGCTGCCTGCCGTTCTGAGTCCGCGACGACACGAGCGATGCTACCGACGGCTACCCACTTGTAGCATCGGCGGTGAGGCCTCAGCCTTCAGAGGGCGTAAACGCCTTGATCTGCCACTTCAGTTCGACCATCCCGCGGTATTCGTTCAGCATCGGCGCGAAGAGCACGTCAAGCTCGCAGCCGTGCCCGAGGGCACAGAGCGACTCCCCCAGACCGAAGGCGATGCCGGGAACGGTGTGCGAGCCGGGGCGGCGGAAGGCGACCTGCGCGTGGCTGGGATTCTTCGTCGGTCGTACCATCGCCAGGGGCATCCGGCGGGAGACGAAGGAAGGCTCGGGATTCTCGCAGCCGAACGGCTCCATCATCGAGAGCGACTCGACGGCGGCGAAGGTCACTTCCTCCGGCTCCAGTTCCAGGTCGGCCTGAAGGATGGGGCGGAAGTCGTCGGGGCTTAGTCGTTCGCCCGCGTAGCCGTCGAGAGCGGCGATCACCGCGTCGAGCCGCTCGGCGGGAAAAGCGCACCCCGCCGCCATCGCGTGGCCACCGCCGTCCATGAGTTCGGGAAAGGCGCGGATCGCATCCGCGAGGTTGAAGTTGGGGATCGAGCGGGCGGAGCCCTTCGCCATGCCGGTCTTGGAGTTGATCGTCATCACGAAGGTCGGGCGGCGGTACCGCTCGGCGAGACGGCCCGCGACGATACCGACGATGCCGCCGTGCCAGCCCTCGCCCGCGACGACGAGCACGTTGCGCCGGTGCGCGCCGTCGGCCTCCGCGCGGGCGGCGGCCTCGTCCATCACCTTCTGTTGGGTCACCTTACGCTCGGTGTTGACCTCCTCGATCTCCCCGGCTAACGCATCGGCCTCTTCCATGTCTTGCGAAAGGAGGAGGCGCAGGGCGAGGGCGGCGTCGTCGATACGCCCGGCGGCGTTGATCCGCGGGCCGAGGCGCCAGCCGACGTCGGTCGACTTCAGGGCGCCGCCCGCCTTCGGGACGATCCCTGAGGCGCGCATCAGGGCTTGGATACCGACCTTCTTCGTCTCTGCGAGTCGTTCCAGCCCGAAGCGGGCGATCACGCGGTTCTCGCCCACGAGCGGCATCACGTCGGCGATCGTTCCGAGCGCGGCGAGGTCGAGGAAGCCGCGATAGTAGTTGGGCAGGCTGAGGCCGAGCTCTTGCGTCAGCCCGGCGCAGAGCTTGAAGGCGACGCCCGCTCCGCTCAGCTCCGCGAACGCGTAGCTGGAGTCGTGACGGTGAGGGTTGACGATCGCATGGGCGTCGGGGAGCGCGTGGCCGACGGTGTGATGGTCGGTCACGACGACGGTCATACCGGCCTCGCGGGCGGCGGCGATCTGGTCGAGGGCGGAAATGCCGCAGTCGCAGGTGAGGAACAGCTTGGCCCCCATCGCCTTCGCCGCCTCGACCGCGCTGAGATTGATGCCGTATCCTTCCTTCATCCGGTGCGGCACGTGGACGTGCACGTTGCACTTGATCGCGGTGAGGAAGCGGTAGAGGATGGCCGCGCTCGTGACCCCGTCCACGTCGTAGTCGCCGTGGATGTAGATCAGATCTTTCCGCTCGCGCGCGCCGAGGATGGCGTCTCGCGCGGCGGCGAAGTCCGGGAGTCCTTCGGGCGCGTGGAGGTCGTCGAGGGACGGATTGAGGAAGTGATGGGCGGTCTCGGGGTCGGTCATCCCGCGCTGGGCGAGGACGGCGGCGACGAGAGAGGGAAGCCCCAGTTCGCGCTCAAGCCGGGCTTCCGCCGCGCGGTCGCGCGGGCCGACGATCCATCGGGGCGTTTCGAGAGCGGTGGTCACGGG
>CAZEWR010000018.1:0-103822 GCA_964516175.1 uncultured Fimbriimonas sp.
GAGACCTCGAAGGTGAAGATCTTCTTGTCGAGCAGCATCGACGAGACGATGGCCGCGAGCGACAGCAGACCGCCGAGCAGCATGCCCGTCGCCGCTCCAGGAGCCGTAAGACCGCGCCACCAGGAGCCGAGCAGAAGGAGCGGGAAGTAGGACGCGGCGCCGATCGCAAAGGCCCAGCCGACCATCGTCGCGATGTCGAACGTCTCGACGAGCAATCCGAGGAGCATCGAGACGACGCCCACCCCGATCGCCGCGAACTTGAACGCCTTGAGCCGCTGCTCCACCGTCGCCTGGGGCCGCAGGATGCGCCCGTAGACGTCGTGCGCGAACGCGCCGGACATCGAGACGAGAAGGCCGGAGAAGGTGGACATAAACGCGGCGAACGCGCCCGCGCTGGTCACGCCGCTGAGGATCTGACCGAGCGTGCCGCCGAGCAGGGTCGGCAGCTTGATCGTCACCGCGTCCGTCGTGTTGTTCGCGTAGAGGGCGGGCATAAGAGCGCGGCCCATCGTCCCCCATAGCGGCGTGAAGACGTAGAACACGCCCAGCATCACCATCACGAGGAGCGTCGTCCGCTTCGCCGCGCGACCGTCGGGATTCGTGTAGAACCGGACGAGAATGTGGGGCAGGCCCGCCGTGCCGCACACAAGGGCGATGATCAGCGAGTAGGTGTAGAGGAGCGGGTGGCCCCACTTGCCCGCGAGGGGGCCGAAAGGATTGAGCCACTTGGCATCGACCGGCGCGTTCGGCACCGGGCCCGGCAGTAGCTCGACTTGGGTCGGCTCCTCGAACTCGACCTTCGCGCCCGTGCGAACGGGCTTGCCGTCCTTCATCACCGGCTGGCCGTTCTTCGTGACGGTAACGGGCTGGAAATCGACCTCGTTCTGGGACGCGGGCTTCGACTGCTCCCGAACTGGCGAGAAGAGAACCGGCGTCAGCGGGTCCTCTCCCGCTTCCGGTTTCCGGGCGGCGGAGACCTTGTACTTCGGTAAAGGCGAGCCGCCGCCGGAAGGAACGTTCGGGAAGCGAAGCGTCACGCTCGCGAGCGGCATCGTCATCGCGTTCGCGGGAGCGGCGTTGGCTCCCTTCATCGCGACGATCGTGGGCTTCACCACTCCAGGCGTCCCCTTCCCAACCGCGCCGCCGGGGAGGGCGCCCCCCAAGGTCGAAGCGACGACGAAGAACGGCACGGAGATCGCGAAGACCTTGGCCCAGTACTGGAACGCCTGGACGGGGGTGATGCCCTTCATGCCGCCGAAGGCGACGTTGAAGGTGATGACGGCGCCGACCACGAGGATGCCGACCCAGTAGGGCCAGTTCAGGATCGTGCCCATCGTCACGCCCGCGCCCTTCATCTGGGGCATCGTGTAGAAGAAGCCGATGAACAGCACGAACACGACCGCGATCTTGCGGAACGCGGGCGAATCGAAGCGGCCTTCCGCGAAGTCGGGGATCGTGTAGGCGCCGAAGCGGCGCAGGGGTCCGGCGATGAAGAGGAGGAGGAACAGGTAGCCCGCCGCGTAGCCCACGGGATACCAGAGGGCGTCGTAGCCGTTCTTCATCACGAGCCCGGCGATGCCCATAAAGCTCGCCGCGCTCAGGTACTCGCCGGAGATCGCGGAGGCGTTCATCAGGACGCCCACGCCGCGCCCGGCGACGAAGAAGTCGCTCGCGGAACGAGCCCGCCGGGTCGCGACCACGCCGATGCCGACCGTCGCCGCGATCATCAGCAGGACGAGCAGCAAAGGGATGTTCATTCCTCGTCCTCCACAAAGAGCTTGCGCCTGGTCGTCGCGGGGGGCGTCTCGCTAGAACCCAACGGTGGAGACGAGGCTGGAGGGGGAACGACGAGGGAGGCCCGCATCTCCGTCACGATAGCCGCCTCGATTCGGTCTGATCCCCGCACGAAACTCCACGAAAGAAGCCAGGTCACCGGATAGAACAGCGCCGCGAGGAGAAGCCAAGTGAGGGAGAAACCGCCGACGTGGGTCGCCATCGCGTCGGGCAGGTACAGGTTGAGGAGGGGCAGGCCGACCAGGATCAGGACGAAGACCGCCGCGATCCGAAGTCCCAGGCGCGACTGCCGCCGCATCAGATCTCGAACGAGCGCCGCCCGCCCGGCGTCGTCGCCGTGTGCGTGTTCCACGCGCGACAGCATACAGGATGAAGGAACTTAGGAGCCGGGCACGGCCTCGAACATCGCCCTCACCTCGGGCGGGATCGAGACGGCCTTGCGCTCGCGACCCATCACGACGTGCCAGGTGTGGCCGGTGGTCGTCGCCTTGCCCGTCCGCTCGTTCACGATCTGGTACTCGAACCGGATCGAGGCGCGGCGCGTCTCGGTGGCCCAGACGCGGACGACGATCACGTCGTCGAACAAGACCTCGCCCCGGTACTCCGCGTGCGCCTCGACGACGGGCAGGAAATACCCGATCGCCTCCATGTCGCGGTAGGAGAAGCCGCGCGCCCGGCACCAGGCGCCCCGCGCCTGCTCGAACCAGAAAAGATAGTTCGCGTAGTAGGCGTGGCCCATCTGGTCCGTTTCGCCGTAGCGGACGCGGATCCGCTCCTCGGTGACGTGGTGGAGCATCTCCCTACTCGATACGCTTGAGCGTCGGATGGTAGGCGACCACGCCGAACGCCCCGACCAGGGCGCTGAGGCCCTTTGAGAGGACGTTCGTGCCTTGGTACACCACCGTCTCCCCTTCGCGGGCGACGAACGTGGCGCTCACCTTCTTCATGCGGTTGGTGACCATCAGCTCGTGCTCGCCCGGCTCGAGTTCCGTCTCGAACGTCTTGCCGAAACCCACGTCGGCCTTCCACCGCCCATCGATGTGAACCTCAAGGTTCCGCATCTTGATGTCGTCGTCCGCGTCGCGTCGAACCACCAGCGTCGTGCCTGCCATATCTTTCCAGACTAGGCGAACTTCGCCGCGTTCCGCTCGAACATCGCCCTCAGTTCGTGCGCCTTCGCGTCGTACGCGTCGGGATCGGCCCAGGTACCGCGCGGGGCGAGCAGCTCGCTCGGGACGTCCGGGCACGAGGTCGGGACGTGGAGACCGAACACCGGGTCGATCTCGTAGGGCACCGCGTCGAGGTCTCCCGCGAAGGCGGCGGCGAGCATGGCGCGGGTGTAGCGGAGCTTCATGCGAGAGCCTTCGCCGTAAGGACCGCCCGTCCAGCCCGTGTTGACGAGCCAGACCTTCGCGCCGTGCCGCTCGATCTTCTCGCGCAGGAGATCGGCGTAGACCTTGGGGGGTTGGGGCAGGAAGGGCTGGCCGAAGCAGGCGGAGAACACGGCGCTCGGTTCCTTGACGCCCGCCTCGGTGCCCGCGACCTTCGCGGTGTAGCCGTTGAGGAAGTAGAACATCGCCTGCTCGGGGGTAAGCCGAGCGATGGGGGGCAGGACGCCCATCGCGTCGGCGGTGAGGAAGACGACGTTTTCCGGATGGCCGCCGACGCTCGGGATCAGAGCGTTCGGGATGTAGTCGATCGGATAGGCGGCACGGGTGTTCTCCGTGCGCGAGTCGTCGGCGTAGTCCGGGTGGCCATCTTGGAGTATGACGTTCTCAAGCACCGCACCCTCTTTGATCGCCGCGTAGATCTCGGGCTCGCCCTCAGGCGAGAGGTCGATACACTTGGCGTAGCACCCGCCCTCGATGTTGAAGACGCCGTCGTCGGACCAGCCGTGCTCGTCGTCCCCGATCAGGCGCCGCGCCGGATCGGCGGAGAGGGTGGTCTTGCCGGTCCCCGAGAGGCCGAAGAAGAGAGCGGTGTCGCCGCGCGGCCCAACGTTCGCGGAGCAGTGCATGGAAAGGATCCCGTGCGACGGCAGGAGGTCGTTCATGATCGTGAACGCCGACTTCTTCATCTCGCCCGCGTACTCGGTGCCCACGATGAGAACCTGTCGCTCCGCGAAGTTCAGGGCGATCACCGCGTCGCCGGGGACGGGATCGGCGCCGGGCTCCATCTTCAGCTTGCCCGCGTCGACGACCGTCCAATCGGGCGTGTACGTCGCCAGCTCCTCGGCGGTCGGTCGGATCAGAAGCTGCTTGATGAACAGCGCGTGATAGGGCCGTTCCACGACGAAACGGACTGCGATGCGGCTTTTCAGATCGGCCCCGGCATAGGTGTCGATGACGTAGAGCGACTTGTCCGAGAGGTAGACCGCGACCTTCTCGCGAACTGCGACGAACGCATCCGGGGTCATCGCGTTGTTCGCGTCCCACCAGATCCGCCCCTCGCTCGATGGCTCGCGAACGGTGTGTTTGTCCTTTGGCGTACGCCCGGTGTACTTGCCGGTATCGGCCACGACCGCACCGTTGTCCGCCCGTCGGCATCCGTCCTTTTCGAGACAGTCTTGGATCAGGCTCGCGACGTCGGGATTACGGATCGCGTGGGCGAGATCGACGGGGGACGGCGACGTTGACGGACTCATCGGAGCGGTCATTGTACCGAAAAAAAGCGATTCGTTAAACGTCGAATCGTTTGATAAATAAGTTTAATTCTTGAGACGGGGGCGATTATTGCGCTGTTCGGCGCATTCCGTGAACAAAACCCGGCGGAAATCGCCGCAAGGCGTCAAACCTCCTTGAGATGGAGTCTCCGCGCGCTCCAGAGATTACGGTCGAGACGATCTGGCGCACCATCCTGATCACGGATGCGCGTAATTCGTCCAAGGCCTACTTCTCCGAGCGGGCCGACGAGGCCCTGGTTCGGATCGAGCGCGATCGTGCCCTTTTCGGAAGAATCGCCGCCGAGCACGAAGGCGAGGAGGTGCGCGACCGAGGCGACGGCTCCATGTTCGCGTTCTGCGACCCCATCGCCGCGATCCGCGCGTCGATGGCTATGCAGAAGGAGATCGCGCGCCTGAACGAGGCTCTCCCCGAAGGCATGCTCCGGCTCGTCCACCGCATGGGAGTCCACATGGGGCCTATCAAACTCGCCACGACCTTCCGACCGGGATCGGGCACGGCGCAGCTCAAGATGTCGGGCGACATCGTCGTCGTGGCGGCAAGGCTGGAGGCGATCGGCCATCCGGGAGAGGTCTGTTTCTCGAACGACGTGTACAAGGCGATCCGAAGCCAGATCGACCACGAGTTCCGTTACCTCGACGCCACCCTGAAGGGCTTCGATCGTCCGATGCGCTGCTGGTCCACCCGGATCGATCCCACTTGGGCGCGCCCCCTCACCGCCGAGGAGGAGGAGGTTCGGGCTCGTCAGCGGGACGAGCGGCGCTACCGCGAGCGATGGGAGCGAGAGCAGCGCGAACGGCGTCGCCAGCGGACGATACTCCGCCTCTCGGCGGTCGGAGCCGCGGTCGCGGTCGGAGTCGCGACGGTCGTGTTTCTGAAGGTCGATTCCTCCAACCCTGGCAAAGACCACGCCGGAATGGTCGCGAGCAGGAACGCGGGCCTCGGACTGCCGCTTTCGACGGAGTTCGCGACGGACGAGCCCGCCCCTTCCGCCAAAAAGCGCCGCCGCCCGGCGTCGAAGCCTTCTGATCCCATCGCCTACTCGGCGCCGGATTTCGAAGCGCCCAAGGCGACCCTCTCCAAAGCGGCGCACAAGGCAGATTCAGTCGGAGGACGAGGAGCGGCTTCCGCTTCGCGCGAAGAGGTCCGGGACGCCTTGCGCGATTCGTTGGCGAGCGGGGACATGGAAGGCGTTCCGGGCCGGCTCGCTCGGATGCGCCTCTCGGGCGGAAGGTTCGATACCGCCGTCGCGGCCTCGGAAAGGTTCCAGCAGGCGCGCGACTGGCTCGCCAGCCGCTTGGCGGCGGCGGCGGACGGCCCCGAGGGCGGGTTGACCCTCGACCCACCGGTCGCCGGGTTCGCGCTGCTCACCGGGGCAGGGGACCAAGGGCTCGGCGGGATGGACGTCTCGGGAGTCAACCGCCAGGTGTCGTACCTCGACCTGTCGCCCGACGACTTCGCCCGTCTCCTCCGCGCCGCCGCCACGGACGGCGACCCTGCGCCCGATCCGGACGACGCCGCCCGGAGCCTCGCCGCCCTGCGCGGCGGGGGCGGAAGTTGATCGACGACCCGGTCCAGCTCCTGCGCGCGAGTTCCCTGTTCGGCGGTCTGCTCGACGAGGACTATGACCTGCTCCGCCCCGGCACCCGCCTCCGCCGCTACGCGACGGGCGAGGCTCTCTTCTACGAGAACGACGCAGGCGGTTCGGCCTACCTGATCGTCGAGGGCTCCATCAGCATCGAACGCACCGCCAGTTCCTCCCGAGGCGACTCGGAGACGGTCTCGCTCGCCGTGCGGGGCAAAGAGGACCTGATCGGCGAGCTCTCGCTCTTCGACGCCGCCCCCCGCAACGCGGACGCACGCGCCCTCACGCCGGTGACCGCCCTTCAGATCCGGGGCAAGCACGTCCTGTTCTGCGCCCAGCAGTCCCCGGAGCTGGCCCTCGCCCTGATCCGCGGCCTCGCCGCCAAGCTGCGCGAGGCGACCGACCGCCGTACGCACGCCCGCGTCGAAAACGTCCACGACCGTCTGCTGCGCGTCCTCCAGGAAGAGGCGCGCCGCTACGGCGTCCCGGAGCCCGGCGGCGTCCGTATCCCGCTCGCGTCGCCCGGACGACGCCTTACGCAGACGGAGCTGGGAGACCGCGCGGGCTGCGACCGGGCGGTGGTCAATCGCACCCTCGCCGAGCTGGTCCAAGAAGGCAGAATCGAGAAGAGCCGCGACTCGATCCTGCTCCGAGTGACCTAGATCACAGCCCCTTTCAGGGCCTCGTCCAATACTGTGTTCAGGAGAGAACGATGAGCGTCCTGGATCAGATCGCCCTTAACGCCGCCGAGAACGGAGCCCAAAGCGCTCCGGCCCTCGTATGGCGCCGGGTGCGTGACGAGACCGCCGGACTCTCGTTCGAGTCGCCGCTCCCGCTTCAAGCGGCCGAAGGTCCCTTCGAGACGACGGTGGAGGGTTGCATGACTCTCCCTTGCGTTCTCGACGTCACCTACCTCGCCTCTCCGAACGACGCCAGCCCCGAAAGCCTGACCTTGGCGATGGCCGCCCAATGGGCCGCCGACTACAACCTTGAGTCGGGCGTCCGGGTCCAACGCGCCCACTTTCCTGGCGTCGACGAGGCCTGGGTCCTCTCCGCCGAGATTCGGGACGACGCCGGAACGCTGGGCTACTCTTGGGCCACCCTGCGCAAAGGGGAGACGATCGCCTGTCTGGGTGTCTCCTGTTGGGCGGTCGAAACCTTAGGCCGTGAGGCCACTCACCGGATTCTAGGCTCCTTCGTCGGCGCCTGATCCTTTCTTTCTAGCCACTTCCATCCCTTATCTTTCGAAGACGTTCTTCCTATCGTCCTTCTTTCCCTTATCCCGGCGCGGGAGGGTCGCGGATCTAAAGCTCCGCGCCGCGCCTTTGTACTTTCGATCGCGAGTTGGCATGGGGCCTCCAAAGCCCTGTCAGGCAAACAGGCTTCGCGGCTCCAAGCCGATGTGGCCTACCGCGTCCGCGATGTCGCGGAACGTGCTCATCTCCGGAGGAAGGTTCGCCAGGATCTCCTCCCCATACCGCTTCGTCTGGAGACGCGGATCGAGGAGAGCGATCACGCCCTTGTCGCCCGCGCGGCGGACGAGGCGCCCCGCCCCCTGCCGCATCATGGTTTTAGCCTGCGGCAGGGTGTGCTCCTTGAAAGGATCGAGCCCTTGGCCCTGAAGCCAGGCGAGGCGGGCGATCTGGGGCGGGTCGGTCGGGACCTCGAACGGTACACGGACGAGGGCCACGCACGAGAGCGTCTCACCCGGCGCGTCGAAACCCGTCCAGAACGAACGGAGCGCGAAAAGCGAAGAGTGGATCTCGCGCCGGAACTTCTCGCCGACCGCCCCGACGCCGTACTTGGCCTGGACGTAGACCGGAAGCTCGGCCGGAAGGTCGAGCATCCCCAGAACGGCCTCCATCTCACGGCGCGAGTGGAAGAGGGCCAGAGTCCGCCCGTCGCACGCCCGGATGATCTCCTCGACCTGACGGGCGAGGGCCCAGTGGTACGCTCCCTCGTCGCCGTTTCGTCTCGCCTCGGTCGGATCAGGAATAGTCCCTAGAGGAGGAAGGTAGAGAGCCGCCTGAGAGCCGTAGTCGAAGGGCGAGGGCAGCGTCTCCTCGAACGTCGGTTCGCAGCCGGTGACCCGCCGGAAATAGTCGAACGAATCGTCGACGGCCAGCGTCGCGGAGAGGCAGGCGTAAGGGGTTCGGTCCCAGATCAGGTCGCGCAGGGGCTCCGCGAGCCCCAGCGTGTCCTGCCGGAGCATCGGCTCGGTTCCGTTGCGGCCGGAGTAGCTCACCGCCACGCCCGTCGGGACGAACAGCCTGGCGCACTCCAAGCCGAACTCGCGCAGGTAGTGCACGTAGTTGCGGGTCGAGTCCAGCACGCCCCGCGTCCGTTCCGGCTCGCGCTCCTGCCAGCTTCGGAGGAGGTCGGTCGTGGCCTTGGCGAGCCGCTCGCACGCCTCGGCGGCCTTCTCGGCGACCGCACGCGCGCCGCTCATGTCGTCCTTCGTCCTATGGAGCTTGACCTGCGGATGGTCGAGCAGGTCGGGGGGCGAGGCGGTGAGGATGCCAGGCTTCCCTAGGTGGAGGCCGTAGGCGACGAGGGCGCGGGAGGCGCCTTCCATCTCGTCTTTGAAGGCGGTGGCGGCGCGGCTCCAGAGACCGCCGTCGCCGCACCGTTGGGCGAGCGGCAGCAAGGCGCCTTCCAAGCGGGAGGCGACGCCGGCGATGGCGGCGAGCTTGGGCAGGCTCAGCTCGAATTCCAAACCGTTCAGGGCCGCCTGGGGAAAGTCGTGAGCCTCGTCGAGGACGAGAAAGTCGTAGCGTCCAAGGAGTCCTTCGCGCTCCTCGCCCTCGCGCGCCATCAAGGCGTGCTGGATGACGACGGAATGGTTCGTGATGACCACCTCGGCGTTCTCCGCGCTCCGGCGGGCGCCGTAGTAGAAGCAGTCGTCGTAGGCCGGGCACAGTCGTCCGGGACACACGGGCGGGGACGAGATCTTGCCCCAGGGCGCGCCGCGCGGGACGAGGCGGCGGATTTCCGTCTCGATGCCGAGCACTGCCTCGCGGCGCACGAGGTCCACGCTCTCCGGCGCGTGCTCGTCCATCTGGGCGAGGCAGGCATAGCGCGCGCGCCCCATCAGAAGAGCGGTGCGCGGCAGTTCGCAGTCCTCGAACAGGGAGAGGGCGAGCGGAAGGTCGCTCCGCCAGTACTGCTCGGCGAGAACGTTCGTGTAGGTCGCCACGACGGTACGTCGCCGGTCGGAGATGGCGTGGGCGATCGCCGGAACGAGGGCGGCCAGCGACTTCCCCAGACCGGTCGGCGCCTCGAACGCGCCCGAGGCGTCGCCCTCGATCAGGTCGGAGAGCAGGAAGGCGAGTTGCCGCTGATCCGGTCGGGGCCGAAAGCCGGGCCGGGCATCGAGCCGGTCGAACGCCCGGGTGATAAGCTCCTTGGCCGTCGGTCTCTTCTCGGAAGAGGGTTCCCCTCGAGGAACGGGAGGAGAATCCGTGGGGGAGGGGGTTGCCACGCCTTCTCCTAGAATCCGTGCCACCGCCGCATCGACGTTGCCCAGAACGCGGACGCCGTTCATCACCATCGTCCGGATGCCCTGGGCCTCGCGCGCCGCCTCGACCTCGGAGGCAAGGGGAGCGGTCTGGACGCATAGGCTCCGAGCGGGGCAATAGAGGGCGAGGATGTCGCCCTCCAGCTCGTATCCCTGTCGCCACGCGCCCTCCGCATCCTTCAGGCGCAGGGCGTCCCAGAGAAGCCGCTCCGCCGGAGGGGCGCTCGCACGGAGCGGCGGTCGGTCTTCGAAAGCCATCCGACTCTATGCTACTCCGCGCGCGCCGCCTCTACTGCGGAAGGTTCGGAAGATCGAACTTCGGCCGCTTCCCGGCCTTCGCTTCGAACGAGTCCCCATAGCGGGCTCGTCCCGAGAGGAACCCTCCGTGAAGCAGGTGGAAGCGGCCCTCCTTCACGAACGCGTCGTAGTCCCAGCGGTCTGCCTTCCCGTGGCCGTCGGTGGTGAAGGTCGCCATCGTGAGCGGAACCCACGAACCGTCGGCCATCCCGAGCCAGCCGTGGCCGTAGGCGCTCTCGCGCTTGCGCTGGCCGTTCGCCCCGACGAAGTCCTCGCTGAACGAGTAGAGACTGCCCAGACTCTTGCCGTCCTTAGGGGCTCGGAACGCCGCGACGAGCCGCCACGTCTTGTCGCCAGGGGCCATGAAGTAGCCCGCGTACAGGGTGCGCTCGCCCTCGGGGCGGCAACCGACGAGGAAGCGCAGGGGCTTGCCCGTTCTCCAGGGGTAGACGAGATGCGAGTGGCCGCCCGTCCCCTCGTTGCCGAACGAATCGGCGACGACGCCCTCGCCCTTTGCGACGAGTTGGACGCGGTTCTCGTCCGAAACCCGGTCCCGGTCGACCGCCTCGTTCCCAGCGTCCCAGACGGAGAAGATGACCCGCCGCTCGGTGGGCGAGTTGACCTGCATCCCGAAGTAGCCGCGTGCAAAGCCGCAGGCCATCGTGTAGGACCACTCGGGATCGGTCAGCATCGCCGCTTCGTTGTAGAACCAGCGCACGTCGGCCCCCTGGGGCGTCGGCCAGCGCAGGTGGACGGAAGCGGCGTTGCGCCGCTTGCTCATCGCCCACCGAACCGCGCCGTCCGCCTCCAGCGACGCGACCTCCGGGCCGGACGCGGCGTCGGTCGTCAGGGCGGCGCGCAGGGCGCCCTTCTTCACGTCGAACGTCCCAAAATCGATCCGACCCTGTCGTAGGGCTCCCGGATGACGCTGACCCCCGACCGTCATCGTAAGCCGCCCCGTGGTCGGCCCGGCCAGGAGGACCGCCAGATGAAGCTTCACCGGACCCTTCGTCTCGCCGTACCAGACGAGAGACTGCTTCGCGCTCTTCCATCCGCTGGTTGCGGCCCGGTCGTCGATCTCGATGGCGTCCGGTTCCGGTTCGGCGTAGGCGGCGTAGGCCGGGATCGAGGTCGTCGTCTGGGCGGCGAGGAGCAGGGCGAACACGCGGCTAGGTTACCAAAGGAAACGCGTCTGCGAAAGCGGCGAGGCAGGATCGTCGGGAAGGCGCGCTACGTATACTAGAACCATGTTCCGCAGGGTCGCCACGGGCGCCTTTCTCCTCGCCGCCGTCGCCCTCGCGGGCGCGCGGTCGAAGCTCTCGTACGAGAAGTACACGCTCCCGAACGGGATGACGGTGATCCTGCACGAGGACCACAGCCTGCCCGTCGCCGCCGTCGACGTCTGGTACAAGGTCGGAAGCAAGGACGAGCCGCCCCGACGCTCCGGCTTCGCCCACCTGTTCGAGCACCTGATGTTCATGGGCACCAAACGCGTGCCCAACGGCAAGTTCGACACGACGATGGAGGCGGCGGGCGGCAGTAACAACGCCTCGACCGCCGAGGACCGCACGGAGTACCACGAGAGCGGACCGAGCAACCTGCTCCCGACCCTTCTCTGGCTGGAAGCCGATCGCCTGGAGACGCTCGGGCGCGACATCGACCAGAAAAAGCTCGATCTCCAGCGCGACGTCGTGAAGAACGAGCGGCGCCAGAATACGGAGAACACGCCCTACGGCTCCGCCCAGGAGGCGATCAATGGCCTGATGTGGCCCTCGAGCCACCCTTACGGCCACAGCGTCATCGGCTCGATGAGCGATCTCGACAACGCGAGCGTCGCCGACGTCCAGGACTTCTTCGCGACCTACTACGTGCCGAACAACGCCATCATGGCGGTCACCGGCGACTTCAAGAGCGCCGAGATCAAGGCCCAGATCGCCAAGCTGTTCGGAACGCTGCCCCGCAAGAACGACCCGCCCCGACCCATCTCGCCCGCCTTCGACTTCCGCACCAAGCGCGTCACCATGAACGACCGGGTGCCGCAGGCGATGGTCATGATGGTCTGGCACAGCCCCGCCCGCTTCGCGCCGGGCGACGCCGCCCTTGATCTCGTGTCGAGCGCCCTGACCAACGGCGTGTCCAGCCGCCTCTACAAGCGGCTCGTCGCCGACGACAAGCTCGCGACCGACGTCTCGGCTTACCAGGAGAGCCGCGTCCTGGGTTCCCTCTTCCACGTCGACGTCACCGCCGCCGAGGGCGCGGACCTCGACAAGATCGAAGCCGCCGTGGACGACGAGTTGGCGAAGATGAAGGCGAGCGGCCCCACCGCCCCCGAGCTGGAGCGCGCCCGCGCCCAGGCGGAGGTCCGCGCCGCCGGAGCCACCCAATCGGCTCTCGGCCTCGCGACCGACCTCACGGAGTTCGAGTTCTATCTCGGCACCCCGGACGGCTACCCGGCCTACCTCGCCCAGCTCGCCGCCGTCACCCCGGCCGCCGCCCGCGACCAGGCCCGCGCGACCCTCGATCCCGACCGCCGCCTGATCCTGCGCGTCCTGCCCCAGGAAGAGACGGCGCAGACGGGACCGAACCCGCGCGACGCCCAGCCGACGCTCGGCCCTGCGACCGCCTTCGCCGCCCCGACGCCGACGGACTTCACCCTGAAGAACGGTCTCAAGGTCCACTACTTCCAGCGGGCGGGGGTCCCCCTCGTCTCGATGGTGCTCCTGAGCCGGCACGGCGCGGCGGAGGAGCCGATCGCCAAGGCCGGCGCGACGAGCCTGATGACCGACCTGCTCGATCAGGGCGCGGGGCCGCGCGACGCGGAGGCGTTCGAGAACGATCTGGAACGGCTCGGCGCCTCGTTCGGCGCGGGCGCCAGCGCTCGAACGACGAGCGCGAGCCTCACCGTCCTGGAACGTAACCTCGATAAGGCCCTTCCCCTCTACCTCGACGCCCTGAGCCGCCCGCGATTCGCCGCCGAGGAGCTGGAGCGCGAGAAGCGGGTGCGCGCCGCCGACCTCCAGCAGAGCCTGAACAACCCCGCCGCCCTAGCGAGCAAGGTGGCGCGCGAAGCCTACTTCGGCGCGGACACCCCCCTGGGCCGCCCCGTGAGCGGGACGCCGACCTCGATCCCGACGATCGACCGGAGCGACGTCGAGGCGGCGTTCAAGCGCACGATCGGCCCCGCCGCCTCCGAGCTTTACGTCGCGGGCGGCCTCGCGCCCGACGCGCTCAAGGCGTCGCTCGACAAGACCCTCGGCGCTTGGACCGGCGGCGCGGCCGCCGCGTCCCTCGATCCCTATCCCGCCGTCGCGCCCAAACCCTTGCGCGTCCTGATCGTGGACCGCCCCGGCGCGGTGCAGACGAACGTCCGCTTCCTCTTCCCCGCCCCGCCCCTCGGCGACGCCAACCGGGCGGCGGTCGAGTCGGCCAACGTCGCCCTCGGCGGCTCCTTCACCTCGCGCCTCGTGCAGAACATCCGCGAGGACAAAGGCTACGCCTACGGCGCGAGCGCCCAGTACGCGGCCCTGCCCGGCGTCGGCTACGTCCGGGTCGGCTCCGACGTCCGGAGCGACGCGACCGGTCCCGCGCTCAAGGAGTTCCTCAAGGAGTTCGACCGCCTGCGCGGCGGCGACCTGACGCCCGAAGAGGTCGCCAAGTCGGCCCAGCTCCAGCGGTCGGAGGCGGTCGAGTCGCTCGGCACCCTCGCCGGACTCCTCGGCCAAGCCACCTCGTACGCGACGAACGGCCAGACGCTCGCGCAGCTGGGAGACGATCTCGCCGCCCTCTCCGCCCTGAACGCGGGTGGGGTCAACGCCCAGACGAAGGTCGCGATCCAAAGCGACCAGGGCGTCCTGGTCCTCGTCGGCGACCGTGCCACCATCGAGAAGGCGCTGTCGGACGCCGGACTCCCCCAGGGCGAGGTGGTAAAGGGCTGAGGGTCTTGGGTCGTTGGGCTTTGCGCAGCCTCTTCCCAACGACCCAAAGCCCAAGGACTTAGTCCCATGTACGTTCCCAACTACGTTCCTGAGCCCCTTGAGGTCCCGGCCAACGTCACCCTCGATCCGTACCCCGTCCGGTTGGCGTTCATCCGCCGCGTGACGCTGTTGCACTCGGCGAGCCTCTGCGCCGCCGCCGCGCTCGCCTGGCTCCCCTGGCCGGAACCGGACCTGACGGTGGCCTTTGCGGGTCTCGCGGTCGCGTTGCTCCTCCTCGACGCGCTTCGGGTCGCACTCCGGGGCCGACCGGTCGAGGCTATCCTTTCCGCCACGGCGTTGGGCGTTCTCCTGCCGCTCGTCGGATGGATCGCCCATATCGCGTTCGAGGCGGGCGTCCCGGTCTGGGCCATGCTCGTCGGTCCCGCGTTCATGCTCGCGTACACTCTCCTGTGCGGAAGGGACTACAGCTTCGTCGGTTGCGGCCTGCTTTCGCTGATCGGCTCGTCGGTGACCCTCGCCGCCCTGGCGGTTCAGACGAACATGCCGCCCCCTGCATCCGCGTGGGCCCTCGGCCTCAACGCGGCGTTCCTCCTCTACCTCGTGTACGACCTCGCCTCCCTTATGTCCCGCCGGCGGCGGGGCGAGGAAGGCGCGGCGGTGGTCGACCTCTATCGCGACGTGTTCAATGTCTTCGGGTACGTTCCCCGCGTGATCTCACACTGGCGTCGGCACCGGATCTGGCAGGATGTGGTCCCGCCCTCCCTCGGCGAAAGGATCGGAGAACGTATGGGAGACCGAAAGGGATGATCCGGGTCTTCGCGTATATCAAGCCCCACCGCCTTGAGGGCGTCAAGTCGGCGGTCGCCGCCCTCGGAGTCACCGGCCTGACCGTCGCCGACGTCCGGGGGACGGGAGCCTCGGAAGAGCACACGGACCTGCTGTCGGGCGCCGTCGTGGCCTTGCCGATCCGCTCCCGTCTGGAGGTCGTCGTTCCCGACGAGATGCGCGAGCCGGTCGTGCGGACGATCGTCGAGGCGGCCCGCACGGGCGAGCCGAACGACGGCAAGGTGTTCGTCGAGCGGGTCGCCGACGCCCTTCGGGTTCGCACCGGCGAGCGGGGCGAGTCGGCGGTCTAGGCCCAAGCTCTTGCGGACATCGTGAGGTAGGGACGACCTTCGAGGCTGAGGGAATTCCTCGTCCCGACCGAACGTCTATAATCATCGACGCGCGACGAATGTTCCCCATTCTTCCCCTCCTCATCCTCCTCCTCATGGGCCCGGCGAACGCCGAACGCTTGGCGGTCGAGGGTCGGTTGCCCCCGGCGCTCCTCGCGGTGCATCGCGCCATGGCCGTTCCGGCCTGCGCGGTGGTCGTGGCTCCGGTCGAAGAGGAACCCCTACCTGGGACCGCTGGCGCACCGCCGGCCAGAACCCGCCGAAAGAGCGTCCGGATCGCGCCCGACGCCGGCGCCTTCCGAAGCGAGACGCTGATCGCCGCGTGCCCCCCGCGCGCCGGCCCCGGCTTGGCTTGACCCCTCCCTCTCCGTAGATGGTCGCCGAGCGCTCGGCGGTCCCGGTCACGCCTTCCCACGCCTCCATGATCCAGTTCCTCCGAAAACTTCTCGACACCAGCAAGAAGGACGTCGAAGTCCTCCAGCCCATCCTCAAGCAGATCAACGATCTCGGCCCCTCCCTCGAAGCCCTCTCCGACGACGAGCTCAAGGCGCGCGCCGCCGACTTCCGCAAGCGGGCGAAGGAAGGCGAAGATCTCGACAAGCTGATGCCCGAGGTCTACGCGGTCGTTCGCGAGGCCTCCAAACGCGTCACCGGGATGCGCCACTTCGACGTGCAGATCCTTGGCGGCATGGTCCTCCACCAAGGCCGCATCGCCGAGATGAAGACCGGCGAGGGCAAGACCCTCGTCGCCGTCGCCCCGATCGTCCTGAACGCCCTCGCCGGACGCGGCGCCCACCTCGTCACCGTCAACGACTACCTCGCCCGCCGCGATGCGGTCTGGATGGGCAAGATCTACCACTTCATGGGCCTCTCGGTCGGCATCATCCAGGGCCAGAGCCAGGAGAGCGACGAGCTGGGCGGCTCCTACATCTACCAGCCGGGAGCCGACGTCATGGGCGATCCGCGCTACCTGGACATGGTGCCCTGCGAGCGGCGAGACGCCTACGGCTGCGACATCACCTACGGCACCAACCACGAGTTCGGTTTCGACTACCTGCGCGACAACATGGCCTTCCAGGAGGAGGAGCTGTCGATGCGCGAGCTGAACTACGCGATGATCGACGAGGTGGACTCGATCCTCATCGACGAGGCCCGCACCCCCCACATCATCTCGGGCCCGAGCATGGAGGACGTCTCCGTCTACGTCCAGATCAACGAGGTCGTCAAGCAGCTCCAGCCGGAGATCCACTGGACCGCCGACAAGAAGAACCACTCGGCCAGCATGACCGAGGAGGGCATGGACATGGTGGAGCAGCTTCTCGGCATCGAGAACATCGCCGCCGACCCGCGCCTCTTCCACCACGTCAACGCGTCCGTCAAGGCGTACGCCCTGTTCGCTCGCGACATCGACTACGTCGTCCAGAAAGGCGAGGTCATCATCGTCGACGAGAACACGGGCCGCATGATGTTCGGTCGCCGCTTCTCGGACGGCCTCCACCAAGCCCTGGAGGCGAAGGAGGGCGTGCCCGTCCAGCGCGAGTCGCAGACCGTCGCCACCATCACCTTCCAGAACCTGTTCCGCCTCTACAACAAGCTCGCGGGCATGACGGGAACCGCGAAGACCGAGGAGGACGAGTTCCGCAAGATCTACGGTCTCGACGTCGTCTCGATCCCCACCCACCGCCCGACCCAGCGCGTGGACCAGCCGGACATCATCTTCAAGACCCTCGACGCCAAGTTCCGCGCGATCGGCTGGGAGCTCCTGCGCCTCTACACGAAGCAACAGCCCGCTCTCGTCGGCACCCGCTCGATCGAAATGTCGGAAAAGGTCTCCGAGCGGCTTACCGCCGACATGCTCCAGCGGCTCGTCGTCTCCCAACGGCTCAAGGAGCGCCTTGAGGTCAAGAAGGACCTCAAGGGCGAGGACGGCAAGGAGGGCCGACGGCTCTACGAGACCGAGCTGTCGGAGATGAGCATGCAGTCCGTCAAGACCTTCCTCGCGCAGGTCGGGCTTTCGAGCGACATCCTGAGCGACGAGTGGACCGACTGGTGCCTCACCCAGTGGAAGATGGAGGGCGCCGACAAGGAGTTCCTCCACGAGGCCCTGGAGCACGGCATCCCGCACAACGTCCTCAACGCGAAGTACCACGAGCGCGAGGCGCTCATCATCGCCGAGGCGGGCCGCAAAGGCCAGGTCACGATCGCCACGAACATGGCGGGACGCGGCGTCGATATCCTGCTCGGCGGGCGTGTCGAGGACGATCTCGTCAAGATGTCGCGCGACCTCAAGGAGGACGACGGCGTCGCGGACGAGCACGGCGACAGCCTCACGAGCCACCGGCGCGGCGGCAAGCGCGCCGCCCCGCCCCTCCCCCTCTCCGACCAGGAACGGCGCGAGAAGGCGGAGGAGGTCCGCGCCCTCGGCGGCCTGTACATCCTCGGCACCGAGCGGCACGAGTCGCGCCGTATCGATAACCAGCTTCGCGGTCGCGCCGGACGCCAAGGCGATCCGGGCGAGTCGAAGTTCTTCGTCGCTCTGGAAGACCACCTCTGGAAGATCTTCAACGCGAACATGATGGAGAACCCCGCGCTGAAGATGTGGCCGCCCATGGAGGAGGTCACGGCGGGCTTCCTCAGCCGCATGATCGCCAAGACGCAGGAGCGTATCGAGAACCACTTCTTCGAATCCCGCAAGAACGTGCTTGAGTACGACGACGTCCTCAACGCCCAGCGCGAGCACATCTACGGCCTGCGCCGCGAGATCCTGCTCGGCCGGGACACCCACGAGGAACTGGTGCAGTACGTCCGAGAGGCGATCGCGACCATGGTCGAGGACGCCTGGATGATCGAGGAGGGCGACGAGGACCAGCGGGTCTACGACCACGGCGTCCTGTACGAGGACCTCAACGAGCTTTTCCCGCTCGTCGACTACGCCTCGATCCGCGACCTGGAGAAGCACGCGCCGGACGGCGACCTCGCCCAGTACGTGGTCGGCGTGGCCGAGGAGGCGTACCGCCTCAAGGCCAAGGAGTCGGGCGAGGCGTTCCCCGAGATGGAGCGCTACGCCATGCTCAAGTCGGTCAACGACCACTGGATGGAGCATCTCCAGACCATCGACTACATCCGCGAAGGCATCGGCCTGCGCGGCTACGGTCAGGTCGATCCGCTCGTCGCCTACAAGCGCGAGACGTTCGACACGTTCCAGAACACCCTGAAGGACATCCGCCTCGACGCGGCCAAGACGGTGTTCCGCCTGCGGGTCCAGCCCCAGGCGCCGCAGATCTCGTCGTTCGGCATCGACCCGACGCTCGGGCTGGACTATAACCTGGACGAGATCGACCAGTCGGTGCCGGTCGAGGACAAGGCGATGCTGGACGGTCAGGCGACCCACTCCGCCACCGCCGTGGCCCTCGCCCCGCGCGACCTGGAGACGATCGACTGGAAGAAGATCTCGCGCAACGAGCCCTGCCCCTGCGGCAGCGGCAAGAAGTTCAAGGAGTGCCACTACAAGGAACTCCGCGAACAGGGCGTGATCTAGAAACGCGGATCCTCTCACCCTTATGGGAGAGGATCCGCGCCTTTCGACGCCGCAGGCTTGCAGTCGGAGGCGGACCCTTACGCTCTCACGAAGGCTCCGTCTCCGACCACGAACGCTTCGCGTTCCGCTACTTCCTCGGTGCCGAGCCGAGCAGGCGGTTCAGAAGGTCCGCCAGCCGGTAGCCGGCGAGGGTCGCCCGCCTCGCCGCGACGGTCTCGCCCTTCGCGAGGTAGGCCTCGCTCGGTTCCTCGCCCTCGGGCGTGGCGTAGGCGACGTCCATCGCCAGCGCGTGGCTCTCGTCGGCCCATTTCACGGGGTCGGTCTCCGCCCGCTCGGGGAAGGTCTCGGGCGGCAGGGCGGCGATGAGCGTGTCGGCCTGACGGCGGATCGTCGCCGTTCCCTCCGGGGTGAGCGGACGTCGGATCTGGGGGAAGAGCCCGACGCCCAGGTCCCAAAGACCGTGCATCTGGTCGGGGGCGTGCTCCATGTCCGCGAACCGCTTCGCGGGCTTGAGAGCGTAGGAGTTGCCGCCCCGATCGCCCTCCACGTGCGCGTCGCTCTCGAACGTCGCCGCGTGGAGCGGCTGGTGGATGTCGCCCACGAAGTGCATCGTCCAGCGCAGGGCCTCCGCGCGCTCCGCGTCCGGCTTGCTCCGGTCGGCGAGGATGGCGGAGAACCGCCGGATCGCGACCACCACGTTCTCCTCCGCCGGCTTGCCCACCGCAGGCTTGCCGTCCTTGCGGAAGTAGAGGCTGATGTAGTGCCACGGCGCGCTCTCCGCGCGGTCCCGGCGAACGTCGTCGGCCCACACGGCGGCCCCGTAAGGATCGGCGTTGATGTCGGTCGCCCCGATCTTGGCGAGCCGGGCGACCTCCGCCCGGACCTCGGGCGTGAGACCCCGGTCGGCGACGGCGGCGATCACCATGTGGCCGACCGCGTTCCACGCGTGGACCGACGCGACGAGAAGGGTGAACGAAGCCAAAGTGGCGAGGGTACGAAGGGTTTTGGAAGGGCTCATGGATCTACACGAAGGCGCCGCTCTGGATTCTTCCGGGGCGGCGGGAAGGTCGAACGCAGACGGGGCTTACGGGTACTGGATGCTGCCGACCTGCGGATTCCACAGATCCTTCGCGCCCGCGCCGAGCTTCGCGTCCTTGTTCCAGAACGAGACCGCGCTCCGCGTCTGACCCGCGAGCGGCGGGTTCGCCATCACGTAGTCCGCGGTCGCCTGGCTGTAGGTGGTCCAAGGCTTGTACGACTTCGCGTGGCCGTCGATGAACGCGAAGTTCGACATCTCGCCGTGCATGTCGGCGGGCGAGTTGCAGGGCACGTTGCCGTACCGATCGCTCCGGTACGAGTTGCAGGTCCCGTTGAAGCCCTGGTAGAAGGGGACGTTGTAGCGGTTCACGACGGTATCGAAGTTGTCGGTGGTCTTCTCCTGGGCGCCCTCGAACAGGAGGATAACCTCGGAAGGACCCTCCGACATCGTCGGGGTGAACGGACTGTAGTCGCCCGTTCCGCCGCTGGATGGCCAGTAGTCGGCCGCCTTCTGGTAGCCCGACCGACCGCTGCTCGGCGTCGGGTGGTAGACGCCGCCCCAGTTCGGTTGCAGGTACTGGTTCATGATGTAGTTCTGCCCCGGCCCCTTGCTGTAGTCGACGGCGGCGCCCGCCGGCTTCGCGATCGCGTTGGGACAGCCGAACATGTTCTGCGCGCCCGCGTTGTTCCGCTGCTTCACGTAGGGATAGATGCCACCCGCGTCCTTGAACTCCTTGGTGTTGTTCGGGTCGCCCGTGATCCAGGTCGGAGGGATCACCGGGGTCGCGACGGAGTTCCCCGACGTGCCTCGGTTCGTGATCGGCGCCGGAAACGTGTCGTCGTTGTCGCCGCCGTACATCTGGAAGGCGATGGCCAGCTCTTTCAGGTTGTTGAGGCACGACGTCTTCTTCGCCGCCTCCTTGGCCTGGGCGAAGACGGGGAAAAGGATGGCGGCGAGGATCGCGATGATGGCGATCACGACGAGCAGTTCGATGAGGGTGAAGGCCCTTCGGATCATGACTCCTAAAGGGTCTTCTCAAAAGGTTAAGAGAAGGGGTGACTTAACCGAAGGATCACCGAACCTTAATGGGGTACCCCACAGCAATCTCACCCGCCTTCTCGGGCGCGTAGAACGAGCCGAAGCAAGCCGCCTTGCCGAACGTCCGCTCCCGGACGAGGGTCCGCAACGGCTCCTCGCCGGCGTGCCGCTCGCCCGTCGTCTGGTCGGTCGTGGTGACGAGGCACCGACCGCAACGTTTGGCGAAGCGGAGCGCCACGTCGCCCGCCTCGAACGCCGTCCACTCGTCCTCCGCGTAGGGCTCCGTGTGGGCGAGGACGACGTTCGCGCGGAAGCGGTCCATCGGCGCCGGCTCCTCCAGCTTCCCGTTCAGGTCGTGAAGCGAGGCTTCGCCCGCCACCAGGACCGCCCCGCCGTCCGGGAACGCGATCGGCGCCTCGCCCCAGCCCGTTCGCACCGCGTCGTCGCGCATCGCCACGAGGCGGCACGGCATCTCCAGCGTCCCCGAGAGCCAGCGGTCGGCGGCGGGGTCGACCAGATCGACGGGGCCGGTCCAGTTCCAGACCGTCCCCTCGATCGTCGCGCCCTGCGGCTCGAGCGGAACCTCGACCGCGCCCTGGCCGTCGGCGGAAAGCACGAGCGACTCGCCCACGAAGGTCGAGACCGTCGTCATCCGCGCGATCTGCCGCTGGGTGCGGAACCGCCCTTCCTCGTCCACGATCATCCAGCGCCGATCCCAGCGCAGCCCCTGCGGTCCCACCGCCGAACGTTCCACCGCGTAGCCCCGCAAGGACTTCACGGGATACACGAAGAGGCCGGAGACGGTCACGGGAAGAGTTTAGACCACGGATCAGACCCGCAGCCGCGCGAGCTGCCGGTTCACGTTCGCCCGGAGCTTCGTGAGATCCGGCACGTCGATCCCCAGCATCTTGAGGGTGGTGGGATCGAGAAGCGACATCAGGTCGAGCGAGCCGCGGACCCGCCAAAGCTCGGCGGCGAGGGCCTCCTTGTGCTGGAGGTCGCCGCTCTTGATGTACTTGTCCCCTTGAGCGACCAGCTCCTCCGCTCGCTTGCGCGCGGCGCGGAACCGCTCCGGAGCCTCCCGGGCGATCCGCACCGCGAGGGGACGCCCCGCCTCGACCGTCCGCTTCCAGGCGGTCTTCGCGGTAGCGACGACGCTGTCCCAGCTCGGAAGCTGGGCGTTCGAAACCGTCGCGACGGCGAGGAGGGCACAGAGGGCGAAGGCGCGCATCCGTCTTTATTCTAGGCGAGAAAGCCTCCCGCCGTAGGACTATTGGACGGGCGCTTCCGCGTACGCCTTGCGGACGGTCGCCTCGCAGGCGGGCGAGAGGCCGATTAGGCGAACCGTCTTGTCCGCGCGGGCGTAGCGACCGACCAGACTCTCGAGCGCCTGGATCGCGGAGTGGTCCTGGACGCGAACCCGCGAGAGGTCGAGCGTCACCGTCGGGGCGTCGTCCCGCACCGTGAACGAGCGTCCGAACGCCTGGGCGGAACCGAAGAACAGGTAGCCGTCCGCGACGTACGTCGCGTCGTCCACCCGTTCGACCTTCAGTTGCGTCCCGTGCCGGTAGGCGTGGACGAGGGCGGAGACCACCACGCCGACCACGACGGCGGTCGCGAGGTTCGTGAGGACGGTCACAAGCGACACGAGCGTCAGCACGAAGGCGTCGGGCCGGGGAATCTTCGAAAGCTGGCGGATCGAGCTCCAGGCGAAGGTCTCGTAGACCACCACCATCATCACGCCGACGAGGGCGGCGATAGGAATGCGCTCGATCAGGGCGGAGGCGACGAGCATGAAGGCGAGGATGCAGAGCGCCTCGGCGACGCCCGAGATCCGTCGGCGCCCGCCCGCCTGGAGGTTGAGCACGGTCTGGCCGATCATCGCGCAGCCGCCCATGCCGCCGAACAGGCCGGAGGCGACGTTCGCCACGCCGAGGCCCAAGCACTCGCGGTCGGGGTTGCCGTGGGTGTCCGTCAGCTCGTCCACGAGACCCAGGGTGAGCAGAGACTCGGTGAGACCGACCGCCGCCATCGTCACCGCGACGGGGAACACCACCTTGAGGTTGTCGAGCGTATAAGCGAGATCGGGTAGATGCGGAAGGGGGAACGGCCCGTGGACGGCGGCGAGGTCGCCGACGCTCTTAGTCGGGATCTTCAACAGGACCGCGAGCAGGCTGACGACCACGATGGCGATCAGGGAACCGGGCACCGCCTTCGTCAGCCGGGGCGCGAGGGCGGCGATCGCGACCGTCATCGCGACGAGGCCGAGCATCGTGAACAAGGGCGTCCCCTGCATCCACTGTCCGCCCGCCTTGAACTGGTCGAGCTGGGCGAGGAAGATCACGATCGCGAGGCCGTTCACGAACCCCAGCATCACCGGATGCGGCACGAGCGAGATGAAGCGCCCCCAGCGGAGCAGTCCGACCGCGATCTGCACGAAGCCCATCAGAGCGACCGCGAGGAAAAGGAACTCCGGCCCCTTCCCCGCCACCAGCGCGACCGCGACGACCGCCACCGAGCCCGCGCCGCCGGAGATCATGCCGGGTCTTCCGCCGAGCAGGGCGGTGATCAGCCCGACGACGAACGCGGCGATCAAACCCGCCCGGGGGTTCACCCCGAGAACGAAGGCAAAGCCGACGACCTCCGGGACCATGGCGAAGGAGGTCGTGAGGCCCGCAAGGGCCTCACGACGAAGGTCGGGGAGTCGGATCATGGGAGGGCCGAAGACGACGCCCTCGTGGCCGACGGAAACCCTATTATGGAGCCTTCATCGCTGCGTGGACCTTATCCAGGTCTTCCAGATTTCCGGAGAGGCTCCATGGTCCTTACCCTTGTCGCTCGGATTCCCGCTCCAGGCGGAGTTCCTCGTTCGGCCGGGTTTCCGCCTCGGGCCGGTCCCTGCGCCAGACGAACGGGATGTTGGATCGTCTCCGATCCAACATCCCGTTCGTCTTGTCCCTGCCTAGGCCTTCGCGCGGCGTCCCAAGAGTCCGAGCGCATGAGCCGTCAGGCCGTCCGCGTCGATGCCGACCGCCTTTCGGAGCGACGCCTGCGAGCCGTGCTCGACGAAGGCGTCCGGCAGCGCGGCGTGGGCGAAAGGCAGGCCGCCGAGGCCGTTCTCCCGCAGCAGCGTGGCGACCGCGTCGCCGAAACCGCCGTGCGGCGCCGCCTCCTCCGCCACGAGAACCGCCCTGGCCTCGCGAACGACCGCCAGGATCGTCTCCGCGTCGAGCGGCTTGGCGAAGCGGGCGTTGACCACCGTCGCCTCGACCCCCTCCTCCTTCAGCCTTGCGGCGGCCTCCCAGGCGGGAGCGACCGTCGCGCCGAGGGCCAGGATCGCGACCGACGGCGTCGCCGGACGCACGAGGATCTCCGCCTTGCCGCGCACGATCGGGGAGCGCGCCTCCGGCAGCCGGTCGTCCCCCGCGCCGCGCGGGTAGCGGACGGCGGTCGGGCCGTCGTCGTAGGCGGCCATCCACCGCACCATCTCCCGAAGCTCCGTCACGTCGCGCGGCGCGAGGACGGTCATGCCGGGAACGGGCAGGAGGAAGGCGAGATCGAGAACGCCGTGGTGGGTCGGCCCGTCGTCCCCGACGAGACCCGCACGGTCGAGGAAGAACCGCACCGGAAGCCGCTGCAGGGCCACGTCGTGGACGATGTGGTCGAAGGCTCGCTGGAGGAAGGTGGAGTAGATCGCGACGAAAGGCCGAACCCCGCCCGCCGCCATGCCGGCGGCGAGGGTCACCGCGTGCTCCTCCGCGATCCCAACGTCCGTGTACTGCTCCGGCTTCTCGACGGCGAACTTCGTGAGACCGGTACCATCGGGCATCGCGGCGGTGATCGCGACGACCTTCGGGTCGTCTTTCGCGATCTCCAGCGCCGTCTCGCCGAACGCCTGCATGTAGGTCACAGGCCCCGCCGCCTTCGCCAGCTCGCCCACCGAAGGGTCGAAAGGGACGACGCCGTGCCACTTGCGGCTGTCCGCCTCCGCTTGGGCGTAGCCTTTACCCTTCACGGTGAGCGCGTGGACGAACACGGGGCCGCTTAGCTGGCGGACGCTCCGGAACACGGAAAGCAGGGTCGGCAGATCGTGGCCGTCCACCGGACCGATGTACTCCCAGCCCATCTCCTCGAAGATCGCGCCGGTCTCCTCGGGGGCCAAGTAGTGCGTGATGCCGTGCCGGATGCCCGCCGCGACGCGGGCGACGGGATCGGGCATCCGGTCGACGAGCCCCTTAGCCCGTTGCGCGGTGTCCTGGAGCCAAGGCTTGGCGCGCATCTTCGCGAGGTGCGAGTGGAGCGCGCCCACGCCCGGGGCGATCGACATCCGGTTGTCGTTCAGGACGACGGTCATGTTCGCGCGGGAGTCGCCGCCGTGGTTCAAGGCCTCCCAGCACATGCCGCTGGCGATGGCGGAGTCGCCGGTGACGGCGACCACCTTCCCTTCTTCGCCCAGTCGGTCCTTCGCGGCGGCGAGGCCGAGGCCGGCGGAGATCGCGGTGCCCGCGTGACCTGCGCCGAAGGCGTCGAATGGACTCTCGTCGCGCCGGAGGAAGCCGCTAAGGCCGCCCTCCTTGCGCAGGGTCCCGAACCGCTCCAGCCGCCCGGTAAGCAGTTTGTGGGGGTAGGCCTGATGGCCGGTATCCCACACCACGGTATCGGTCGGCAGCTTGAAGGCGGCGTAGAGCGCGACCGTCAGCTCGACCGTGCCGAGGTTGGAGGAGAGATGGCCTCCAGTACGACTCACGTTGGCGAGAATCGCGGCGCGGACCTCGTCCGCGAGCTCTTTCAACTGGCGCTCGTCGAAATCGTGGATCTGCGCGGGGGAAACAAGGCGGCTAAGGATGGGGAACGTCGGGTCCATGGGCCTCCGTCCTCTGTGCCTACGGTCAGAAGTGGCCTTCGGTTACGGAAAGCGGCGCAAAAAACGGTCCTGTGGGTCTTTTGGAGCGACGGGTACAGTACGTTTTAGGAGACGCATGGCGACCGAACCGAAAACCATTCTGCTCGTGGAGGACAACGCGGACGACGAAGCGCTGACGCTGCGCGCGATGCGCGCGAGCGAAGTCCCGAACATCATCCGCGTCGCGCGCGACGGGGCCGAGGCTCTCGAAGCCGTGTTCGGTCACGCCGACCGCCTTCCCGACCTGATCCTCCTCGACCTCAAGCTTCCGAAGGTGAGCGGTCTCGAAGTGCTCCAGAAGCTTCGCGCCGACGAGCGCACGCGCGGCCTGCCGGTCGTCGTCCTTACCTCTTCGGACGAGGAGAAGGACATCGTCGAGAGCTACAATCTCGGAGCGAACTCGTTTATCCGCAAGCCGGTCGATTTCGACGAGTTCATCGACGCCGTCCGCCAGCTCGGTCTGTATTGGCTGTCGATGAACCGCGTCCGAAGACCGCTCGGCTTCTAAGCCGAGCGCCTAGAACTCCGTGTCCGCCACGAGCCGCCGGATCACGTCCCAAGAACTCTGAAGGTCGGAGAGCAGCGGCGACTGCGCGCGCGCGATGGCGACGAGTTCCAGGTCGACCTCGGCCAGTAGGAGATGCGGCTCCCCCACCGGGGCCTCGCCGACCCGACGCCCGAGCGGATCGAACACGCTGGAGCCGCCGGTGAACCCCTTCCCGCCCTCGAAGCCCACAAGCTGCGAGTTGACGCACCACATGCCGTGCTCCTCCGAGATGCCCTGGAAAAGACGGTGGTAGCGCTCGAGGTTATCGATCGAAGGCCCTGAGAAACCCCGCGCGGGCGACGCGGAAGGAACCACGAGCAGCTGGGCTCCACGCACGGCGCAGATCGTCGGCATGATGGCGTGCCACACGTCCTCGCACACGAGCATCGAGAAACGGCCGAGACGCGTGTCCATCACGCACACCTCTCGCCCCCGCGACACGAATCGCTCCTCGTCGAAAACGCCATAGGTGGGAAGGAAGAACTTCCGGTAGAGCCCCACCACGCGCGGCCCCTCCGGATTTAGCTCCAGGTAGGCGGCGGCGTTGAAAAGGTTGCCCTCCTCGTTCAGGTAGAAGCCGACGCACACGTCGATGGGACGCCGGAGCTTGCCGCGCAGACGGTTCCAAAGCCCGTCCACGAGCTGCGACCTCGTGAGCGACGACTCGAGGACGCCCCCCTCCAGAAAGTAGCCGCTCGTCGCGGCCTCGGGGAGGACGAGCAACTCCGCGCCCTCGGCGTGGGACTGGACCACGATCTCCGCGATCGTGTCGAGGTTCTTGTCGACCTCCGCCTTCTCGGGAGCGAACTGGGCGATTGCGACCGTGAAGGCCATAGGCCTAAAGGCTACCCAGGGGTCCGCCCGCTAGGCGGGCTGGGCTTCGCCAGGCGTGGCCGTCACGATCCGTCGCTTCGACAGCGCGACCATCGCGAGGCCGATCAGGATCAGGGCGGCGGCCATGCCCTGGGCCTGGGTGATCGGAAGGTGACCCCAGTAGGTCGAGCTCGCCTCGCCCCGCTGGACTTGGCTTTCGGTACCCGCCCGCCAGAACTCGTAGACGAAGCGCGCAAGGCCGTGCAGCGCGACCACCAGCCCCGTCACCTGCCCCGGCCTGAGACGCGCCCGCGCCTCCACGAACAGCACGAGGCCCAGGGCCGCGAGGTTCATCAGGGAGTCGTACACCTGCGCGGGATGGTGGAGCGTGGGGCTTCCCGCGACATGGATGCCCCACGGCACGTCCGCCGGGCAGGCCCCGCCGAAGCAGCAGCCGTTCATCAGACAACCGAACCGGCCGATCAGGTGGCCGACGAGAAAGGCCGGAGCGACCGCGTCCAGCAGGTTCCGAATCGGGATGCCCTTCTTCCAGGCGTAGCCGACCGCCGCCGCCATGCCGCAGATCAGCCCGCCGAAGCTCGTCAGGCCCTGGAAGCGAAGGGTGAGCAGCTCTTTCGTGTGGGTGGAGTAGTAGCCCCACTCCTGCGCGATAAAGAAGACGCGCGCGCCGAGTACGCCCGCGAGGATCGCCCAGAACGCCATATCGCTGATCTGCGCCTTGGAGATCCCATAGCGCGGTCCGCGCGATTGGGCGAGGGTCACCGACAGCAGGAAGGCGACCACCATCGCCACGCCGAACGAGGGGACCTCGAAAGAGCCGATCTTGAAGAGGACGGGGTGCATTCGGGGGTAGGGGCAGTCTACCTGCCGCCCCTTTCAACGCCCTTTTGTAGAAGGCCGTGCCATACCGGCACGAATACCGGCCTCTTTCTAAGCTTCGACGGGGAAAAGAGACGGCGTGGGGAAGGATTCCCACGCCCGGCGGCCTCGGGCCACCGAGCCCTCAAGGAAGACAAACACACCATGAGCTTTAGCATCAACACCAACGTCAACGCGATGAAGGCGATGAACGCCCTCAACGCCACCCAGGGCAACATCAGCAAGTCGATGACCCGCCTCTCGACCGGTCTGAAGATCAACGGGGCGTCGGACGATCCTGCCGGCCTCATCGCCAGCAAGCGCATGTCGGCCCAGATCTCGTCGATGGGCCAGGCGCAGAGCAACACGCAGGACGCCATCAACTACAGCAAGACCGCCGACGGCGCGCTGGACGAGATGAACACCCTGCTCGAGAACGCCCGCACCCTCGCGGTCGCCTCCGGCAACTCCGCCACCCTCACCTCCGACCAGCTCCAGGCCAACCAGCAACAGCTCCAGTCGATCGTATCGTCCATCACCCGCATCTCCAGCACGACCCAGTACGGCACGAAGAAGATCCTCGACGGCTCGGCGGGCACCAGCTCGGCCGTGACCGACGGCGCCAAGATCGCCTCCATGTCGATCGGCGGCACCACCGGCGGCAAGACCCTCACCGCCAACGCGGCGGTCACCGTCAACGTCACCACCGCCGCCGAGCAGGCGACCCTCGGCTCCAAGGCCTTCGCCTTCGCCACCTCGACGGTCGGCTCCACGGCCGGCGCCTTCACGATCAACGGCACGACCTTCAACTCGTCCTCGACCGACACCGCGTCGGACATGGTCAACCGCATCAACAAGGCGAGCGACTCCACCGGCGTCGTCGCCTCCTACGAGAGCGGCGCGATCAAGCTCAAGACCAACGCCTACGGCGCGAACGCCAAGATCGACGTGGTCGACTCGACCGGCGCCCTGATGAGCTCCGCCGGCGCCTCCCACGACGACGGCGTGAACGCCGTCGCCACCGTCGACGCCGGGCAGGGCGCGGTGACCTTCACCGGCGGCCAGAACGGACGCGACGGCATGGTCCTCTCCGACTCGGACGGCAACACCGTCAAGCTGACGGCGGCGGGCAACAACGCCACGACCGGCGCCACGCAGGTCGGCCAGGTGACGGTTGGCAAGTCGCAGTTCCAGATCGGCGCGAACGCCGGGCAGACCGCCCAGCTCGCCCTCGGCAACTTCGCCTCCAGCCAGCTCGGCAACGGCGCGGTCTCGGGCAAGAACATGAGCAACCTGGACCTCACGAGCGCCTCCGGCGCCACGGACGCCCTCAAGGTGATCGACCAGGCGATCAGCGACGTGACCGGCGCCCGCGGCAAGATCGGCAACTTCCAGAAGAACGTGCTGGAGTCCAACTCCCGCACCCTGTCGGTCTCCAAGGAGAACCTGTCGGCGGCCATGAGCACCATCACCGACGTCGACGTCGCCGAGGAGATGACCAACTACACGAAGCAGCAGATCCTGCAGAGCACGGGTATGTCGATCCTCTCGCAGGCCAAGAGCGCGCCCCAGGCCGTGCTCCAGCTCCTGAACTAGGCCCTTCGGGGTCTTCGCACGGCAAGGGGGTAGGGGCTTCGGTCCCTAACCCCCTTCGAACTTTTCGCCTTCCCGCATCGAGAGATAGCGCCGAACCCCGTCTTCGAGCGAGACGAACGGTCGATCGTAGCCTAGGCTTCGCAGGAGCGTGAGATCGGCCTGGGAACCGAGCTGGTACTTCCCGCGCATCCCCTCGGGAAAATCGATGTACTCGATCCGTCCCTGCCCCAAGGCGCCGGTCACCGCGCGGGCGAGATCGTTCCAGGTCCGCAGGACGCCGGTCCCGGCGTTCACCACCGCCTTCCCGCCGCTCCGCAGGAAGAACAGGTTCATCTCGACGAGATCCTCCACGAACACGAAGTCGCGGCTCGATTCCCCCGGCGCGTGGCCCATGTACTCCCCGAACAGCCGCGCGACCCCCGTCTCCCGCACTTGGTTCGCCAAGTGGAACACCATCGAAGCCATCCGTTTCTTGTGCGACTCGCCCGGCCCGTAGACGTTGAAGTAGCGCAACCCGACGACCGTCGACGACGCCGAGGGCAGCCGCCGCCGGACGTAGCGGTCGAACTCCAGCTTGGAATAGCCGTACACGTTCAAGGGCCACTCGTCCTCCGGCGTCTCCCGCGCGAGCCGCGCGTGCCCGTAGACCGCCGCCGAGGAGGCGTAGACGAACGGGACCCCTCGCTCCAAGGCCAGGTGGAGCAGGGCCTTCGAGTCGTCGTAGTTCGTGCGCATCATGTACGCCCCGTCGTACTCCAGGGTGTCCGTGCAGGCCCCCTGGTGCAGGATGGCGTCGATCTTCGCCGGCGCCTTTCCCTCTTCGAGGAGACGCCGGAACTCGAAGCGGTCCACGTAGTCGGCGAAACGCGCGCCGACGAGGTTGCGGTACTTGTCCGCGTTCTTCAGGTTGTCCACGACGAGGATGTCCTCGACGCCCTCGGCGTTCAGCCGCTTGAGGAGGTTGCTGCCGACGAAGCCGGCCCCGCCGGTAAGAATGGTCATGGGCGGCTAGGATTGTGGCACGGCTACAGCCGCGCCATCGCGTCCGCGAGCCGTGTCGTGCTGTGGCCCGGCACCAGCGGAACGAGACGCACCTCTCCCCCGTAACCCTGGACCAAGTCCGCCCCGACGACCGTCTCCACCGTGTAGTCGCCGCCCTTCACCAGCACGTCGGGCCGAACCCCTTCGATCACCCGCAAAGGCGTGTCCTCCTCGAACAACACGACCGCGTCCACGCACTCCAGCGCGCTCAAGACCCCCGTCCGCGCCTCGCTGGCCATGAGGGGACGCTGGGGACCCTTCAGGCGCGTGATCGAGTCGTCGGAGTTGAGGGCGACGATCAGGCGGTCGCCCTGCGCCGCCGAATCCTCCAGCAGGCGGACGTGCCCGACGTGCAGCAGGTCGAAGCAGCCGTTCGTGAGGGCGACCTTCAGCCCCCGCGCCCGCCACGCCTGGACCACGATCTGGAGTTCCTCCAGCGTGTAGACCTTCCGCCCCGCGTGGACCCGATCCTGCTCCTGGACCGCGACGAGCAGGGCCTCGCGCCCGACCGGCACCGTTCCCGTATGGGCCACCACCTCGGCCGCCGCCACGTTGGCGAGGGCCGCCGCGTCCTCCAGCCCGAGCCCGGAGGCGAGACCCGCGACGAGGGTCGCGATCACCGTGTCGCCCGCGCCCGAAACGTCGAACACCTCGCGCGCCACCGTAGGCAGGGCATGGACGCCGTCCTCGCCCACCACCGCGATGCCCTGCGCGCCGAGGGTCAGGGCTACGAACGCGAGGCCGAGCCGTTCCCGAAGCCGAGCCGCGTTCTCGACCGGCGTCCCGTCCCAGCCGAGCGCGCCCGCGAGATCGGCCATCTCCGCCCGGTTGGGCTTGATCGCGGTGGCTTCCGCGTACTTGTCGTAGTCGCGCCCCTTGGGATCGACGTACACGGGAATCCCCTTCGCCCCGCAAAGGGCGATCAGACCCCGGCATAGGGCGGGGGTCGCGAGGCCCTTCGCGTAGTCGCTCAGGATCACCGCGTCGGGCGTCTCTTCCAACGCGGTCTCGATCGCCTCGAGAAGACGCTCGGTGTGACCGTCGGGACGGGGCGTCGTCGACTCGTCGTCGAAGCGGAGGACCTGCCGTTCCTCCGCGAGGACGCGCGTCTTCACCGTCGTCGGAACGCCCTCCAGGCCGACCACGCCCGCGCAGCCGATTCCCCGAGCCGCGCATTCCGCGCGGAACGCCTCGCCGTCCGCGTCCCGCCCCACGTAGCCCGCGAGGCTCGTCTCGACCCCCAGCGAACGTAGGTTGCACGCCACGTTCGCCGCCCCGCCTAGTCCCTGGCTGCGTCGCTCGACGCGGACCACGGGAACCGGAGCCTCGGGCGAGATCCGGCTCGCCGTGCCCCAGAGGTAGCGATCCAGCATGAGGTCGCCGACCACGAGGACCCGCCGTCGCCCAAACCCGTGCAGGAGTGCGGACTTCACCGCCAGGACGTCGTTGAACACGCTAAGAGGATACTAGGCCCGAAGATTCCCGGCGACCCTTCGAACGATCGACGGCGTCTAACGCCAGACCGATGGCCTACCTTTTCGAGGCGTACCTCGATCCCGAATCCGACGCGAAGGTTCGCCGCCTTTGGCGGGTCCTGTTCGAGCGGGGCATGGGCGACAGCCATCTGCGAAACGACTCGACACCCCATCTCACCCTCCTCACCTGCACCGACCTCGACGAGGCGGCGGCCCGGGCGGCCCTCGCCGTCGTCGCCCGGCTCCCCCCCTTCTCGGTCCCCCTGCGTGGGCTGGCGATCTTTCCCGGCGAGCGGGCCACCCTCTACCTGCCGCCCGTGCCCAGCGTCGAGCTGCTCGACCTGCGCCGCGCCTGCCTCGGGGCGGCGCGCGCGGCGGGCGGCCATCCCGCCGACGACCGCCCCACCGACGGCCGCCCCTGGGCGCCCCACGTCAGCCTCGCGCGCCGACTCCTGCCGGTGGCGCTTCCCGGCGCGGTGGGGGTTCTGCACGACCAGGACCTGACCATCGACGCCCGCGTCGTGCGGATCGGTTTCCTGCGCGACCGCCCGATCGTGCGCCTGGGCGAGTGGGATCTCGGGGGCGCCTAGTACCGCGTCATCGTCGGATCGACCCGCTCGGCGTAGCCGTTCATCCCGCCGACGAGGTTCCGCACCTTCGAGAAGCCCTGCCCCAGGAGAAAGCCCGTCGCTTGGCCGCTCCGTCCGCCGACCCGACATACCACGACCCAATCCGCCGCCGGATCAAGCTCGCGAAAGCGCGCCGGAAGCTCGCCTAGGGGGATGTGGACGACGTCGTCCAGGCGGCTGACCGCCAGCTCGTCGGCTTCCCGCACGTCGAGCAGCCGGGGCGGGTTCGGGCCGTCGAGCTCGGCGCGCAGGGAGGGAGGATCGACTTCGGGGATCACCTCTCCATTGTAGCGGCCTCTACCCCAGCCCCACCGGCTGAATCAGGGGTTGGACCTCCCGAAACGCGGCGAACAGCGCGGGCTCGAACTCGCCCTCCAACCGGGCCAGGGCCTCGGCGACGGTCGACGGGGCCGGAAGGGGGTAGGTCGCCGCGTCGAACGCGCGGGCGAGCTGGACGACGGGGTCGCGTGCGTCTTCCGTCTCCGCGGCGAGTCGCACGGCGCTCAGATCGTCGCGACCCTGCCGGGCGGCGGTCGCGACGGCGTAGACCGCTGCCCGGTGGCCCGCCGCGATCCGCTCGGGGGACCAACCCGCCTGCGCCTGCCGGATCGTTTGGCCTATCGACATTCTAAGGCGAGTCTAGCCGATGTAGAATGGCCTCGTGGAATCGCCTCCCCAGTATCCGGGCGCGCCGAAGAAGAGCAAGACCGGCCTCGTCATCGGTATCATCGCGCTGGCCGTCGTGCTCTGCTGCTGCGGCTGCCTCGGAGTGGGAGGCTACTTCTTCAAGAACGCGCTCAAAGGTGGCACGGGACTCGTGGGATGCAGCGCCGCGATGGGCATGGAGCGCGCCGCGCTGCTCACCTATGCGGAGAAGCACGGTGGAAAGCTTCCGGCCGCCAGGACTTGGCAGGACGATGTGAAGCCTTATCTGAAGCGGGACAAGGATCTCGACGACCCGAACATGCCGTTCAAGATCCCCGGCGCGAACGACGATTTCTGCGACAAGGAAGGCGGCACCACGATCGCTCTCAACGCCGCCGTCGCGGGCAAGAAGCTCGATGCGATCAAGGACAAGTCGGATACGATCGCCCTCTTCGAGGTGAAAGGACGCGGACGTAACCGTTCCGCGCCCTGGAGCGAACCGTCCTTCGCCAGCTCGCCGGAGTTTATCATGGGCAAGCGGCGGGGCTGGATTCGGATTCCCCTCGAAGGCGCTGCGGTGTTCAAGGGCCAGAATGGTCAGACCACGAACGCTCCAACGAGCGGCCAGAGCAGCGTCAACTTCGGGGACTAGCGCTCAGGACGAGAGGGCATCGCAGACAGGGTCTTTCCTGTCTGCGATGCCCTCTTCCCTGTATCCTTATCCCCATGGACTCCGACGCCTTGTACGCCGACGTCGTCGCCAAGACCGCCCGCTACCTGAACCCGAACCTCGCCAAGCTCATGGCGTTTGCGGGCTTCGGCGCGGAGATGCGGGGCGAGGGCGTCTACCTCTTCGACCACGAGGGGCGGCGGTTCCTCGATTGCCTGGGCGGCTACGGCACCTTCTCCCTAGGCCACCGCCACCCCGCCGTCGTTGGCGCCGTGCGCGACGGCCTCGATAAGCTCGGCATGAGCGGCAAGGCGTTCTTCAGCCCCAACGCCGCCGACCTCGCCGAACTGCTCGCCCAGAACTCCCCCGAGGGCCTGGAACTGACCTTCTTCTCCAACTCCGGGACCGAGGCCGTCGAAGCGGCCCTGAAGTTCGCCAAGGCCGCGACGCGCCGCCCCGGCATCGTTTCGACCCTGGGCTCCTACCACGGCAAGACCATCGGCGCTCTCTCCACCACGGGCCGCGAGAAGTACCGGAAGAAGTTCGAGCCCCTGATGTCGGGCGTCTCGTTCGTCCCCTACGGCGACACCAGCGCCGCCGCCGAGGCGATCTCCGAGGAGACCGCCGCCTTCATCATCGAGCCCGTGCAGGGCGAGGGCGGCATCCTCCTCCCGCCCGACGGCTATCTTAGGGCCGTGCGCGAGGCGTGCGACCGTGTGGGCGCGCTGATGATCGCCGACGAGGTCCAGACCGGCCTCGGTCGAACCGGGACCCTCTGGGGCGTGGAGCACGACGGCGTCTCGCCGGACATCCTCACCTCCGCGAAGGCCCTCGGCGGCGGCGTTATGCCGATCGGCGCCACCCTCTACACCCCTGCGATCTACGAAGGGGTCTACGGCGACAACCCGATGGCCCACACCAGCACCTTCGGCGGCAACCCCCTCGCCTGCGCGGCGGGCCTCGCGGCGGTACGGACCCTCATCGCCGAAGAGCTTCCCCGCCGCTCCGCCGAGATGGGCGCCCGGATGCTCAAGGGCCTCCAGGAGGTCGGCGCCCGCCACGCGGAGCCGGTCGGGGAAGTGCGCGGCCGCGGCCTCATGATCGGCCTGGAGTTCCGCGAGGACGAGGTCGGCGAGCTGGTCGTCGCGAGCCTCCTCAAGCGCGGCGTCTGCGTCGCCTACGCCCTGAACAACCCCCGCGTCCTGCGCTTCGAGCCGCCCCTCATCATCGACGCCGCCCAGGTCGACTTCGCCGTCGAGGCGGTGGACGGTGCCATCGCGGAGACGATGGAGATGCTCGCGGAACTGGTCTAAAGGCTATCGATCCGCACCCGCTCGCCCCGCCGGGCGGACTCGACCGCCGCGAAGACCATCGAGAGCGACTTGACGTTGTCGTGGCACTCGCCCTGCGGCGTCGCCCCCGTCTCCAAGGCCGCGACGAACTCCCGCAGCGAGCCCTTGATCCCCGCGTCCAGCGTCGCGGGCGGCTCCTCGACCCTCTCGACGGGCCGCTGGAACCCCTCGTCGCCCATGACGAGCTCCGCGTAGGGCGTACCGTTCTTCGCCCAGATCGCCGACCCGTTCGGCCCGACCGCGCGCCAGTCGCCGTCCCAGCTCGTCGGCAGCCCCTCGGCGCACCACGAGCCCCGGTAGGCGAAGCGGAGGCCGTCCGACATCTCGAAAAGGCAGTTCGCGCAGGCGTCGCCCCGGTACCAGCTCCAAGACGGGCTGTACTCCTCGGCGTAGACGCTCACCGGGTCGGCCCCGGAGAGGAAGCGGGCCTCGTCGAAGGTGTGGATCGCCATGTCCACGAGGAGGACGCTCGCCATCTCGTCCCGGAAGCCGCCGAAGTGCGCGCCGATCGCGAAGTCGGCGTGGAGGATGCCGAGCGGCCCCAGCCGCTCGATCAGGCGCCGGTAGGCGACGAGCCCCGCGTCGTACCGGCGGCTCTGGGAGACCATGTACAGCTTCCCCGCCCGCTCGCTCGCCTCGACCATCGCGCGGGCCTGCGCCAAGGTCGCCGCCATCGGCTTCTCGCCCAACACCGGCAGGCCGCGCGACAGGGCGAGGAGGGTCACGTCGTGGTGCGCCTCGGGGATCGTCACGTCCACCACGAAGTCGGGCGCGACCCGGCCGATAAGATCCGACAGATCCGTTCCGGTCGGGATGTCCAGGTCGCCCGCCGCCTCCGCCGCCGCGCCCTCGCGCACGTCGCACCAACCCGCGAGCCATCCCTCTTCAACGAGATTCCGTCCCCACGCGCGGCCCATCCCGCCCGCCCCGACCAACAGCGCCTTCATGGGCCTAGTTTAGAGTGCGGTCGCTCGCGACCGCTTTAGGCCAGCCCGCTCGCGGGCGCAAATCGGCACAAACCGCGCTCCCAAACCCGCTGAATGGGGTGGGCGCACTCTATAATTCTCCTACCGGCATGACCAACCCCCAGGCCCACCTCGTCGACCTACGCTCCGACACCGTGACCCGTCCCTCGCCCGAGATGTGGGAGGCGATGCGGAACGCGCCGCTCGGCGACGACGTGCTGGGCGACGATCCGACGGTGGTCGCCCTAGAGGCCCTGGCCGCGCAGAAGACGGGCATGGCGGCGGCGGTGTACGTGCCGAGCGGCACGATGAGCAACCAGATCGCCCTCGCCTGCTGGTGCCAGCCGGGCGACGCCATCCTCATCGAGGAGGAGGCCCACATCCTCTATTACGAGGTCGGCGCCTCCGCCCTGATCGCGGGCGTCGTCAGCTGGACCCTCCCCTCCGAGCGTGGCACGATGGACCCGGCGAACGTCGAGCGGCACGTGCTCAAGCGCAACCTCCACACCCCCGGCACGACCCTCCTCTGCCTGGAGAACACCCACAACCGGGCGGGCGGCGCGATCATCCCGCAGTCGCATATGCGGGCGTACCGCGAGATCGGCGAGCGCCACGGGATGCGCGTCCATCTCGACGGCGCCCGCGTCTTCAACGCGGCGGTGGCGCAGGGCATCCCGACGTCCGAGATCACCGGGCACGTCGACAGCGTGAGCATCTGCCTGAGCAAGGGACTCCGCTCCCCCATCGGCTCCGTGCTCTGCGGCCCCGCCGACTTCATCGACCGCGCCCGGATCTGGCGCAAGCGCCTAGGCGGCGGGATGCGCCAAGCGGGCCTGCTCGCCGCCTGCGGCATCGTCAGCCTCACCCAGATGGTCGACCGGCTCGCCGAAGACCACGCCCGGGCCCGTCGCGCCGCCCACGCCCTCGCCGAGCTTCCGGGTCTCGCCGTCGACGCTCCGGAGACGAACATGGTCCTCGTCCACACCGACCGGCCCGCCGAGGACGTCGTCGCCGAGCTGGGCGAGCGCGGCGTCCTCTGCTTCCCCGTCGCCCCCAACCGCATCCGCCTCGTGTTCCACGCCGACGTGGACGACGCGAAGACGGACCGCGCGGTCGAGGCCTTCCGCGCGGTCACGCGCGAGCGGGTGACCGCGTGACCCGGCGCGACCTCCTCCTCGCGAGCGCGGGCGCGCTCCTGCCCTTCCGTGCCTTCGCCCAAACCCCCCGCGAGCGGTTCCGGGGCGACGCCGTCCTCGAACGCATCGCCGCCAAGGCGAAGGCCGGGGGCTGGGCGAGGCTCCCGATCGGCGAGCGCATGGGCCGCATCGGGCTCGAACTGGTCGGTACCCCCTACGTCGCCTTCACCCTGGAGACCGACGAGCCCGTCGAGTACTGCACCGTCGATCTCGAAGGGCTCGACTGCGTGACGTTCTTCGAGTCGACCCTCGACATGGCCCGCGTTCTGCCCAGCGGGCTCACCCGCGAGAGCCTGGTCCGGGCGGTCCGCGAAACCCGCTACCGAGGCGGCCGCCAGGGCGACTACACGTCTCGCCTCCACTATACGACGGACTGGATCGAGGACAACGCGCGCAAGGGCGTCGTGAAGGACCTCACCCCCTCGCTGCCCGGAGCCGAGCCGTTCGAGGGGAGGGTCGGCTTCATGTCGGCGCATCCGAACGCGTACCGGCAGCTCAAGACGAACCCCACGCTGGTCGCCGCGATCGCCAGGACGGAGGCGGAGATCAACGCCCGGCACAAGTGGTACGTTCCCGCGGCAGCGGTCGCGTCCGTCGAGCCGCTCCTCCAGACGGGCGATATCGTCGGCCTGTGCGCCGTCCAGCCGGGCATCGACATCGCGCACACGGGCATCGCCTACCGAAACGCGCAGGGCGTCCTGTGCTTCTTCGATGCGACGAACGCGCCGGGCCGGATGGACGTGCGGGTCGGCGCCCGCCTGAGCGAGCGGCTCAGCCCCAAAAGCCACACCGGCATCGTCGTCGCGAGACCGCTCTGAGAAAGTGACGCGAAGCGTTGGTACCGCCCCCTCCAGGGGAGTGAAGGTTTTCAGAGTTCCGCAGATCCTTTGAACCTCCCGATGCCGAAGGGGGTTCTACGAAGACGTCGTGAACAGGCCAAGCCCGGAAGAGGAGCGTATCGTGCGCGAGCTTTATCCCTCGCTGTACCGAATGATGCGCGCCCTGGTGCGCTCGACCCAGGACGCCGAGGACCTCACGCAACGTGCGGTTCTCGCCGTGCTACGCAAGCGGCACACCTACCGCGGCGAGGCGTCGCTGCGCACCTGGGCGGGCCGCGTCGCCCTCACGGAGGTAGGCCGCTGGTCGCGCCGCCGGCGGCTGACCGCCTGGCTCTCGCCCGACGTGCCCGACCCGCGTTGCTCGCTCGCCGAGTTCGAGGCGGCGGAGGCCCTGCGCCCCGCCCTGATGAGCCTTCCCTTCCCCATGCGCGAGGCGTTCCTCCTCAGCGCGCTCCAGGAGCTTCCCCTGGAGGAGATCGCCACCCTCCAGGGCGTGCCCGTCGGCACCGTCAAGTCGCGCCTCCACCACGCGCGCCTTAGGCTTCGCCAACGGCTCGCCCCTAGCACGACCCATCCTACGACGACCGAGGAGAACCCCTATGTCGAACCCGCTTGATCGCCACCTCGAAACGCTCAAAGGCGCCAAGCCCCGCCCGGAGGCGGTGGACCGCGCCGTCGCCTCGCTCCACCGCCCCCATCCCTCGCGCCTCGTACCCCTGACCGTCGGCGTCGCCGCCCTCTCGGCGATCCTCCTTTGGCCCCATCCCGGAAGCGGCTACGCGTGGACCCAAGTGGTGGCCCAACCCACCCCGCCGCTCTACATCCTGCGCAAAACCGTAGTCCGCAACGGTCGCGTAGAGCCCTGGATCACGATCTGGCACGACCGCGCGGCGGACGCCCACCGGGTTCGCGAGCAGAACACGGTCGCCCCCCCGTTCGACACGATGGAGACGATTCACAGTCGGCAAGGTCGTTACGTCCACCGCTACCTCGGCTACGCCACCTACACGAAACACGCCGGAAAGCTCCCGGTCAGAGACGCCGACTTCATGATGCCCGAGGAACTCGTTCGATCTCCGCAGAAGGGGAAGGTCGAGGTCGAGCGCGACATCGACACGCGCGTCGGCAAGGCCGACCGCTTTACGATCGAGCGAAGAAACTTCATGTTCGATCCCGCCACCCAGCGGCTTCGCGAGTTCGGTAGATCGAAATACGTCGTCTACGTGGCCCCGGGGACGACTCGCCTCCTTGGCTGGGAAGAGGCGATCGGAGGAACCCGCTACGAGGCGACCGTCGAGTACCCCGAGCGCCTCGATCCTTCGATCTTCAAGATCTCCCCCGTCGCGGGTCTGCGCCTGTACGATCTCGACCGGATCAAGACGGCGGCCCTGCGAGAGTTGACCGTCTCCTCACGTCTCGTCGTCCAGGACGCGAACCTTCGCGCGTGGGTTTTCTCCTCCGGCCGGGCACGACCCTCCGTTCTCGGCGCCCTGCCCGGCGCGAAGGTCTGGAGCCTCAAAGACTACAACGGGATGGGGACGTACGGATGGCGCTCGCCCTACACGGCGGTCGGGGTCCGGTTGCGAAGGCCCGTCGAGCGGATCGATCTTCTCTTGGGAGAAAAACGGTTGCGAAACGTGCCGGTGCTTCAGGTGGACAATCTGGAATCCGTCGCCTCGGTCCTCCGAATGCGCCCTCTGCACGGATCGCCCGTTGCCAAGCCGATCGAGATCAAGGCTCCGTAGTGGGAACCACGCCGCGCCGCGTCCCCTAGAAAGGAGACCATGAGCGACATCGCCGAGCGCGGCTACGCCCTTCCCGACGTGCTGGTCAGCACGTCGTGGGTTCAGCAGCGCCTGAACGATCCCGACGTGCGGATCGTCGAGAGCAACGAAGACCCCCTGCTCTACGCCACCGGCCACGTCCCCGGCGCGGTCGAGATCGACTGGACCCGCGACCTGAACGATCCCCTGCGGCGGGACTACCTGGACAAGGAGCGCTTCGAGGCCCTGATGGCCAAGAACGGTATCGACAACGACACGACCGTCGTGTTCTACGGCGACAAGAACAACTGGTGGGCCACCTACGCCGCCTGGGTGTTCCTCCTCTTCGGCCACGAGAACATCCGCATCATGGACGGCGGGCGCAAGAAGTGGACGGACGAGGGCCGACCCACCACCACCGAGCGCGCCGCCCCCGCCGCGACGACCTACACCGCCCCCGTCCGCGACGACTCGGAGTTCCGCGCCTTCCGGGACGGCGTGATGAAGCACGTCGTCGAAGGCAAGAAGCTGATCGACGTCCGCTCCCCCCAGGAGTTCAGCGGCGAACGGACCCACATGCCCGACTATCCCAATGAGGGAGCCCTGCGCGGCGGCCACATCCCCGGTGCCCGAAGCGTCCCGTGGGCCAAGGCGGTCGCCGAGGACGGAACGTTCCGATCCGCCGACGAGCTTCGGACGATCTACCAGGACGGCGCGGGGCTCGCCCCGGCGGACGACGTGATCGTGTACTGCCGCATCGGCGAGCGCTCCAGCCACACCTGGTTCGTCCTGCGCTACCTTCTGGGATACCCGAACGTCCGAAACTACGACGGCTCTTGGACCGAGTGGGGGAACCTCGTCGGCGCGCCCATCGAGAAGTGATGCCGCCCAAACTGCAGGAGTTGCTCGACGACCTCGCGATGTTCCCCGACCGGGCCGACCGGATCGAGGCCCTCATCGGCTTCTCGCGCGAATACCGGCATCCCTCGCCCGAGGAGGTGCCCCGCACCGAGACGGCACGGGTGCCCGGTTGCGAGAGCGAGGTCTTCATGGGCCTCTCGGACGGACGCTTTCGCTTCGCGGTGGACAACCCGCAGGGCGTCTCCGCGATGGCCCTCGCCCGGATTTTGGAAGGAGGCCTGGAAGCCCGCCCCGCCGACGTTCCGGACGATCTGGTCTACCAGGTGTTCGGGCGGGAGCTATCGATGGGCAAGAGCATGGGCCTCACCAACATGGTGAGGATGGTTCGCGAGGCCGCGAAGGCGTCGTAGAATAGAGAGATGGTGGACAAGGCGTGGCTGGAAGGCTACGATCCCGTCGCGGCGGGAGAGCAGTCGGAAGACGGGACGGATCTCATCGGTATCCGCCACAACCTGACGCTCACCGTCGCCGAGCGGATCGAACGGCGCCGCCGCGCCGCCGCGTCCTTGCTCTGGCTACAGAAGCCTCGCCATGCTCCTCGATCTCCCGACCATCGCCCGTCATCTTGACGCGGAAGGTCTCCGCTACGTCCTGGTGGGCGGCATGGCGGTCATGGTCCACGGCGGGACGCGGGTCACCGACGACGTGGATTTCGCCGTCGCCTTCGATCTGGAGAACCGCAAACGTCTGGTCGCCGCTTTGGCTCCCCTCAATCCTCGCTCGATGCGACTCGCTTCCGGAGCCGCGTGGGAGTGGAACGAGAAGTGCGTCCGCGCGCCTTGGTCGATCTTTATGACCGACGCGGGAAGGGGCGACCTCATCATCCGCCTCCCAGGCGTCGAAGACGGCTTCGAAGGCCTCTACGCCCGTCGGAATGGCGCGAGGCGGACGGGGTCGGCATCCGCCTCGCGTCCATCGACGACCTGCTCGCGATGAAAAGGGCGGCAGACCGCGATAAGGACCGAGAGGACGAACGCCAGCTTCGCGCCATTCGACGCATCCTCGAAGAATATTGGTTCGACGCTTCTCCACGGGCGAGGAAAGCCCGCCCGTGTCAGAATAGTCCCCTAGAATGTCCAGCGACGCCACCGGGATCTTTATCAACGAGACCCACACCTCCGCCGCCATCTGGCAGTACCGAGTCGGGAAGATGCTCCTCGAGGGCAAGACCGAGTACCAGACCTACCAGATCTGCGAGGTGCCCCGCTTCGGGAAGTCCCTGTTCCTCGACTACAACATCCAGACCTCCATCCTGGACGAGTACGTCTTCCACGAGTGCATGAGCCAGCCCGCCATGATCCTGCACCCCGATCCCAAGAAGGTCGTGGTGTGCGGCGGTGGCGAGGGCGCCACCCTGCGCGAGGCCCTCAAGCACGGCACCGTGACCGAGGCCACGATGGTGGACATCGACGAGGAGCTGGTCGACATGGTGAAGGTCCACATGCCCGAGTGGCACCAGGGCGCGTTCGAAGACCCCCGCACCACCCTCCTGCACACCGACGCGCGCCAGTGGCTCGTCGACCACAAGGGCGCCGGCTTCGACGTCGTCCTGAGCGACCTCCCGAACCCCCACGAGGACGGCCCCGGCCAGATGCTCTTCACGAAGGAGTACTTCCAGATCGCCGCCGACGCCATGAGCGACGAGGGCGTCTTCGCGATGCAGGCGGGCTCCGCGAACGAGAACTACCCGGCCTGCATGGCGAGCTGTATCAAGACCCTGGAGTCGATGAAGGAGGTCTTTCCCTACGTCGCCGGCTACTACGGCCTCGTCTCCACCTTCTTCCAGCCTTGGGGCTTCGTCCTCGCGAGCAAGAAGCACGACCCGATGACCCTCGCCCCGGAGGAGATCGCGAAGCGGCTCGCCGCGCGCGGCGTCCAGAACCGCTACATCACGCCCCGCTTCTGGAACGCGGCGTTCACCCTTCCCGAGTACCTCCTACGCGCGGTCGAAGAGGAAGGCCGCATCCTCACCGACGCGGAGCCTTTCGTCTGGACGGCGTAGATTAAAAACAGAACGATGACGTTCCGCCGAGTCTATTGGATCACCGAGCGCCTCCTTGAAGGCGGCGCCTCGGAAGCCACCGGGGTCTACACCTCGATCTACGACCTGATCGAGCGCGGTCTGCCGCGCCATGCGGGTCAGGGGCTTCGCCTCACCATCGCCAAGGTCGACTCCGACGTCGACCCGCTGGCCCGCTTCACCTCGCCCGAGTTCGAAGGGCTGGGAGAGGCTCTCCTTCCCTACGTCAGGACGGAGGAGATCTCCGAAGACGGTCGTCAAACGCTGCTCGCCGCCCTTAAGGCCCGCACCTAGAACCCGCCTCCGCTTTGTCAGGCAAGGGCGTCACATAGCCGTATAACGGGGCGAGCCCCCTTCCGAGATTCGGAAGGGGGCTCGCTCTGTTACGCGGGAACCCGCGCTACTTCGGCGCGTTCGCGCCGCCAGTGGCCTTTCCGGTGCCGGTGCTCGCCTTAACGTCCGACTCCTGCAGGCTTTTGAACGCGGTGTCCCATTGCGTCTTCAGCGCGGGCGGGGTCACTGCGACCTTCGAGGTCCGGAGCTTGTCCACGAGCCGCTTGGCGAGGTCGGTCGCCTGGCCACCCTTCTCCATCGCCAAGGCGCGACGAACGGACTCTTTCATGGTGTCGTCGATCGCCACCGGCTTGGCCGCGATCTTCTGCTCGACCATGATCTTCGCCCACTCGTTGCCGAACTGCTTCCAGTCCGCCACCTTGCCCTCCGGCGTCGAGCGGACGATCGCCTGAAGCTCGGGAGGCATCTGCTGGACGTTCGAGATCGGGAAAATACCCTGGGTGCGGCGCACGTCGGGGGCGATGCTGTACGCCACGGCGACCTGCGGGAAGGGCTGGCCCGCCGCGAGGTCCTTATCGACGGAGGCCTTCTTCGACGCTTCCCGAACCGCGATCACGCGAAGCTTCGCCTGCTCGGGGTTCATAAACCGCTGGGGATTGTCCTTGATGAACTTATCCGCGTCGGCGGGGGTCACGGTGATGCCCTTGGTGACGACCCGCTCCTTGGCGAGATCGAGCGTAAGGTCGCGCTTGATGTCGTCGATCGTCATGCCCTGCCCCAAAAGCTTCTGGATGAACTGTGGATCGCGCTTGCGTTGGAACTCGAGTTCCTTGTCGACGTCCGCGGCGGTGGGAAAAACGCCGTCGTCCTTCGCCACCTGGAGCAGAACGCGGCGGTTGATCAGGTCGCGCAGGGCCTGGAAACCGAGGGGCGCCGCCACCGGGAGCTCCGCCGGGCCGGACTGGGTCTGGACGATGACCAGCGGCTTGCGCTCCATGTACTTGTGGTACTCGTCCAAACCGATCGTCTCGCCGTTGACGGTCGCGAGGTTGCCGCCGTCGGAGCCGCCGGAATGGCAGCCCGCGAGGGTGAGCGTGGCGAGAGCCGCCGTGAAGAGAGGAAGGTTGGTGCGTCTCAAAAGTCTGAATTCTCCCGGAAGAGGGCCCGCGCGGAAAAGGGCGCCGCGGAGTTGTAACGCCGCGACGCCCCTGACCGTTCCCGCCCAGGCTTAACGGACCAGAAGTCCGCCTTCCTGTTGCATATAGTTCCGCATTCTACCCATCGCTTGGGTATGAAGCTGGTAAACGCGACTCTCACTGACCGTCAAGACCTTGCCGATCTCCTTGAAGGTAAGCCCTTCGTAATAGTAGAGCGCGACGACGAGCCGCTCACGCTCCGGTAGGCGGTCGATGCTCTGCCCCAGAAGGTTACGGATCTCGCGCCCTTCCATCTCGCCGCGCGGATCGGCGTCCTCGTCGACCAGAAGGTCCTTGTAGTTAACCGACTCGTCGCCTTCGGAGCCGATAAGCACGTCGTCGAGGGAATAGACGGCGGTGCGGCTGGCGCGCACCATCAGCTCACCGACCTCTTGGGTCGAGATTCCCATCTTCTCGGCCACCTCACGCTCCGTGGCGGGTCGACCGGCCTTGCGCTCAAGCTCGCGCTGGGTCCTCTCCAGAGCGCGGAGCTTCTCGCGGATGGAACGCGGCACCCAGTCCTCCTCCCGGAGCATCTCGAGGATCGCGCCCCGCACGAGAGCGATGGCGTAGGTTTCGAACTTCACGTCCCGCGAAGGATCGAACTGGTCGACGGCCTTGATGAGGCCGACGACGCCCGCCCCCACGAGATCGTCGCGGTCGAGGCCGCCCGGAAGGCTGGCGACGAGTCGCCCCGCCGTGATCTTCACGAGGTAGGCGAAGTGGTTGATGATCTCGACCCGCGCCTGGGGGTCCTGCTTGACCTTGAAGTCGGTCCAAGAGCGGCGAAGATGGTCGGGAGATAAGGACATCGTCGTTTTGGAGGTTTGAAGGACCCCGTATTCCTTATAGGTGAGGATTTGCAGAACCTCAGGGTTGTTCCGAGGTTTCGGGGAAAATGTCCGACGAAACGACGACTCGGCTTCCCCTATGGGAGCGCTCACACGTCGATTCGCATCCCATCGTACGCCAGCTCGACGCCGGATGGCAACTCCTGGCTCGTGCGCGCGTGATCGTAGTCGCCGCTCAGGTGGGTGAGGATCGTCCGTCGGGCGCCGATCTGCCGCGAGACCTCGATCGCCTTCTCGTAGTGGAAGTGGTTGGGGTGTGGCCGGTACCGGGTGGCGTCCACCACGAAGGTGTCGAGGCCCTGCAACTCCGCCAAGGCCCCTTTGGGGATGCGGCTGACGTCGGTGACGTAGGCGAAGCCTCCGACCCGCAAACCGATCACCGGAACCTTGCCGTGCTCGACGAGGAAGGTTCGAACCCGCATCCCCCCCACCTCCAAGTCCCAAGGCTCCTCTGGAACGTCCTGCAGATCGAAGCGCGGCACGAACACCTCCGGCGGGTAGTCCGCGAAGGCGTAGGCGAAGATGCGCCGGATGTCCGCCTGATAGCGCGGAAGGGTCCAGACCGGCACCGCACGGCCCGTCTTCATGCAGATGGAGCGCAGATCGTCCATGCCCATCACGTGGTCGGCGTGGGAGTGGGTGATCAGGACCGCCTCGATGTCGTGCAGCCCGGCGCCGTGGGCCATCAGCCGAAGCTCGGGCGGACAGTCCACCACGAGGTTGCCCGTCGGTCCCAGCAGGGCGAGGCAGGCGCGGTTGTGGCGGTTGCGCGGATCGTCGAGGTAGCCCGGCGGGTACGTCGCGCCCAGCATCGGGACGCCGTTGCTCGTGCCCGTGCCCAGCAGGACGGCGGTGGGCAACCCTAGAGCTCGCCCGCGCGCTTGAGCACTTCCTCGGCGACGAGGGTGCTCGGGACGTCGGAGTACTGCGAGATGCGCTCGAGGCACCGGGCGAAGTTACGCTCGCCGGAGTCGTCCTCGTTGTGGCGCTCCTTCCGCGCCTCGGCCACGAGCGCGACCGCCTCCGCGTAGAAGCGCGCCTTGTTCTGGGGCAGGCTCCGGTTCGTCATCGCGCTGAAACGGCGGCTCAGTTGCTCGTACACGCCTTCCCAGGTCGACTTGGCCTGCAGCTCCTGGCGGAGCTTGACCATCTCCGCCTCCTGCATCCGCCGCCGCTCGGCCTCGCGCCGCTTGAAGATCTCATAGTCGGCGTCGGTCGTGCCGCCGATGATGCGGACCTTGACGGGCGCGCCGTACGACTTGCTGAAGGCGACCTCGATCTGGCGGCTCGTGTTCGGGAGGCGCAGATGGCCCGCCAGCTCCGTGTCGTTCTGCGGGATGCCGAGGATCAGCCACCCGTCGTCCACCGCGATGGGCACCGCCGCGTTGAGGGCGGTCCAGATGCCGCGACCGGTCACGTTGTTCAGAACGGTGGGTAGCGACGCTTTCCAGGCTTCGGCGAGTTCCGGCATCTTCCGGCCCCGATTATAGCCCCGGACGGGGCCCGATGTACGGGGTGAACCGCCCAACCCAGCGTCCTTGCAGCTCGACTTCGCCCGGCATCCCCTCCGCGCAGTTGAAGTAGGTCTCCGGAGCGACCGGATACTCGCCCACCTTGCCGTCGGGAAGGCGCATCCGGACGTAGAATCGCGGCTCTTCCGCCGCCTCCAGATCGAAGTCGCTCAGGAAGTCGCCCCGCTTGGTCATCGCGTAGCGGCTGAGCACCAGCGCGTCCGCGATCGTCCGCCGCTCTCCCTTGCCTTGGTTGCGGTTGTAGGCGAGGCCGTACCAGACCGCCCCGATCATGCAGGCCAGCCCCACTGCGAAGATCGTGATCATCAGCGGGACGGCGTTCATAGATCCCGCCCCCTGCGCGCTGATCCGGTCGGTACCCGGCTCCCGGCTGGCCGTGCCCGTGAAGACGCCCGAAAGCATGAACATCCACATCAGGGGCAACGAGCAGAACGAGAGAAGCGCGCCCCCGGCGAGGGCGCACCCGACGGCTTTCTCCTTGGTGGGATCCATAGGGCTTCCGATTGGGACGGGATGAACCGTGGAAAAGGTTTGAGGGCGCCGAGCCGTTCGGTCCCTGGGAAAACGATCTCAGAGACCAACGGTCCAACGCCCGATAGCCTTACGCAGGCCTCTCGTGCCAGCGGATCAGTTCCTCCTCCAGCGCGTCGTGCTCGGGATTGACCTTCTGACGCGAGGGGTCCGCGTCGTACCAGGCCAGGATCTCTTCCGCGCCCCGCGCGAACGGGATCGTCGCGTTCCAGCCGGGGACGGCCCGCTTGATCTTCGCGTTGTCGAAGATCGAGGAGTTCGTCTTGTCGCCGAGAAGGCCGCCCGTGCGGCCCGGAACCTTGCGCGCGATCACCTCGCTCGGCACGTGAACGAGGTGAGGGGCGGGAACGCCCGCCGCGCGGGCGACCGTGCGGTAGATGTCGTCCCAGGTCAGCCACTCGTCGGAGGTGATGTGGTACGCCTCCCCGATCGCCTTCGGGTCGCCCAACAAGGGCACGAACGCGCGGGCGAAGTCCCGATGGTGGGTCAGCGTCCAAAGCGAGGCGCCGTCGCCGTGCACCACGACGGGCAGGCCGCGCCGTATCCGGTCCACGACCGTCCAGCCGTGATCGAAAGGCAGCAGGGTCCGGTCGTAGGTGTGGGAGGGCCGGACGATGGTCACGGGGTACTTCTCCTCCCGGTACGCCCGGATGAGTCGCTCTTCGATCGCGATCTTGTTGCGCGAGTACTCCCAGAACGGGTTGTCGAGCGGCGTCGATTCGAGAATGGGAAGCGAGGCGGCGGGCGTCTGGTAGGCGCTGGCCGAGGAGATAAAGACGAGCTGCCCCGTCTTGCCCCGGAACACGTCGAGATCCTCCTCGATGTGGTTCGTGCCGAAGGCGATCCAGTCCACCACCGCGTCGAACGTCAGCCCCTCGACCGCCTTGCGGAACGAAGCCGGGTCGCGCACGTCCCCCTCCAGGAGCTTCGCCCCTTCGGGCGCGGGCCGCTGGGACTGGCCCCGGTTGAGGAGATAGAGGTCGATGCCGGACTCCAAGGCGAACGGCGAGCAGGCCGACGAGATGATCCCGGTTCCGCCGATGAACAGGACGCGCATACGGGCAGTGTAGACCCTCTTGGCTACCCCGCGCCGTAGGCGTCGGATGCTCTCGTGCCGACGCGAAAGACTTCTGGCGTGGGCTCGCTTTCGGCCATGCTCACTCGGTCGCTGCCGTACAATAGCGTGGTGGATTCCGAGCGGATCTCCCCACGGCCTTTATCCCATGCGCCCTCCATCGGGGTGCGGGCGTGACGTGCCTGCTGGCCGCCTTGGCGTGCGGGCGCGCGCTAGGGCAGCACGGGGCCAAGCCTCCCGCTCCGACGGGCGACCCCGGCGCGGTGCGGCTAACCCTCACCGCCCTCCCACCGGATGAGTGGTCGCGCCGTCCCGACCGGCCGAACTACCGGCTGAGGTTCGCCAACGGGGGCAAGAGCCCCGCTGTGATCCACGAGGCGGGCTTCTGGGTCAACCACGAGGTCGTCCTCCGGAACGCCGACGGCGAAGAGCCGCCCCTGAGGCCGCTCGGCAAGGAACTCCGCGACGGCGTGGTCAGGCGTTTCGGCGACCGCGACCACGACATCGACTTCGTCTTGGAGACGGGAAAGGAGCTGATCGAGAACGCGCGCATCGACGTCGAGACGATGTACCGGCTCGCTCCCGGCAACTACACCCTCACCGTCGTGTACTGGGAGAAGATGGGCGACCTCCTTAAGGTGGAGTCCAACAAGGCGCCCTTCGTAATGAAACCCGTCTCCCAGCCTTAGGAGCGCCGGACCGAGGCTCCCCTACGCAAGGGAGGCTCTCCGCGTCGGGGCGACGATCGAGCTTCAAGGCGGTAGACGCGACGATCGACCGCCGAAAGATTTTCTTGACTTTTCGCCAAGACTGTTGTAGGACGATCCCATCTTCGTTTCGAGCCCTCCCAAATTTGCGACCTCGCGGTTCTGCTAAGTCTCATGCTCTCCTCGATCCCGCGCCTCCTCGCCCTCCTCGTCCTCGTCACCTCGGCGGCCCTCGCATCCGGCTACCAGTACGACGTCACCTATTCGACCGGAACCTGGAAGTCCGTGGGCGGCGGGCGGACGATCACCGGAACGTTCGGCGGATCAAGCTGGAGCAAGTCCGCGCAGACGGGCGGGGTCCCCGTGCCGGGCGCCGCCCAGCCGGGCGCGGGGTCGAGCGAGGCGAAGGGCCCGGTGACCGCCACCCTGACCTGGAGTGGCCCCGCCGGGACCGAACCGGCGGCGGTCGTCCTGAAGGAGACGGCCACCGCGGTCTAGACGGGCGACACCCAGGCGGGCTCCTGCTCGGACGGTCTCGGGGACCACGCCAAGTCGACGACGGTCGACGGCCAGTCCTCCTCGGACGTGCGGTACTCCATGCGCTCGAGCCCCGGCCACTCGTTCACGACGGGCGCCGTGAGCGTCAGCGCGAACTCCGCTTGGGCCACGAACGAAGCCCTCGTGTGCGGCACCGCCTCCGTGAGCTACGCCGTCGAGGCCTCCCCGGTGACGCTGACGCTCTCGGGCGGCAAGGACGACGCGGGCAAGGAGTTCCTCGTGGGCCAGCAGTGCGGCGCGTCGGTAGGCCTTCCCTCGGGATGGACCGCCACCCCGCCCCCGCCGCCCTACTCGGCGACCGCCTACGCATGGTCGCCGGGAGGCTCTGCCGACCCCTTCAAGAGCTTCACCTACGTCCCCCCGACGGTGGCGATCAACGGAAGCGGCCACCGCATCGACTTGGCCGCAGGCGACAAGGACGACCCGACGCTGGCCTGCTGCTTCGCCAAGGCAGGAACCGCGACGGTGTCCGTCACCGTCCGCGCGGTGGGGCCGGACGGGACGGTGCTGAACGTGAGCGCGTCCAAAGACGCGAGCGTCGTACGCCCTGGGTTTACCGATACCGCCATTGTTGATGGCGTCGCAGTCGTTGACGATCCGATGCTCTTTATGGGTATCGTCAGTTCCAGCGCAGTACCCGCCGGTTACAGAGGATTCGTGTGGAGAGCGTCCGTAGACGACACCACCTTTGTTGGCACGGGCGGGACCCACGGTCGCTGGTGCTGGGTGCAAATCCTCAGCGGCAACACGACGAGAGTCGCGAAGGTGGTCCAAGGCTCTCAGGTCACCTACGTGAACCAGGTTCAAGAGTTCGGCAGCACGGACCTTGGTTGGTTCACCCAGGGCTTAGACGGCAACGCGTTCCTGTATCCTTCGAAAGACGGCGAGGCCCCGGACGGAAAGTTCACCGCCAACGGGAGCTTGAAGAGAACGGACGACTATCCCGGCATCGGTCTGGATTCGGGCGCGGCGGCCTCCTACCAGGCGCACGACCAGTTCACCGACTATCTGATGTACACTCCGCCCGGAGCGGGAAGCCAGCCCGTTCCTCTGCAGAGCTTCACCTGGTGGTGGCAAGGCGCCGCGACCTACACCTCGGGCCATTGGGCGAGATCCGGATTGGGCCAAGGACACGGTGCTCTGGACTCCAACCCGTCCTTCCCCGACTGGACCCACGCCATTCCGCTCGGTGCCGGCACCGTCCGATGGAGAAACCAATGAGACGAAACAGCTCCCTCGTCCTCGCGCTCCTCATACTGTCCCTGGCCGGGCTCGCCGCCCCGGCGTCGGCCCAGCGCTTCGGTGGCCGCGAGCGCTCGCCGGAGGACATGGCCCAAGGCCGTGCCCACTCGCAGCTGATGAACGAGATCAACGAGGCAGAAGGACGCTCGCGCGCCTTTCTCGTCCGGGGCGAGACGGCCAAGGCGGAGGCGGAGGCGGACCGCGCCCTGCGGCGACTCGACGGCCAAGAGCAGGACGACGCGATGCCCGTCCACGAACTCCTCGCGGAGATTTACGTCGAGCAGGGACGCTACCTCCTCGCCTTGGAGGAACTGAAACGAGCCTTTCCGGAATACTCTAACGTTCGCCTGAAGATGACCAAAGCCCTCGCCCTCGTCGGGGCGAACCGGAGCGGGGAGGCGATCCCGCTCTTGTCCCAGGCGCTGAAGCTGGGTAACGTCCCCGTGTTGCTCCTGGGAGGCCGCGAGGATCTCCCGGCGGCGTGCGTCGCGTCGAAGACCGCGCTCGCCGCGACCGCCTACCTCCTGCGCGGGATCGACGATTATCGCACGCGGCAAATGGACTTCGAGGCGGCCCTGCGGCTCGCCCCGAAGAACCCCCTAGTCGCCCTGAACGCGGCCCGCTTCTTCCGCGAGACCGCCAAGCGGCCCGACCTCGCCCTCAAGGCCCTCGCTGGGGCCGTCGGCGGTGGCGAGGCCACCCGCGTCCTCCTGCGCCAGAGGCCGAGCTTCTACCTGCCGAGGCGGCCAAGCCCGTCGGAGGGTAGGGCGAGCGACGCGTCCCACCTAGGGGATGCGAGACAAGCCCTCCGACCAAGGAACGAGGCCGGGTCCGGTCAATCCGTTCCCTCTCCCCGGGGAGAGGGAACGGATTGGGAATGAAGAGGTTCGATGCCCTGGGTCCGATCTCGGTCAGCCTGTCGGCTTAACCCACCTCACGCTTGAGTCAGACGGAACGCGGCCCCGGCTCCATAGGAAACCGGGGCCGCGTCCATCCCGGGGGACCGCGCTTACTTGACGACGGACGCGATCGCGCCGTCGAGGGCCTTCAGGCCCGCCGCGTCGGCGCTCAGGTTGACCATCTTGTCCTGGACCTTCCAGTTTCGGTAGACGATCACCGTGTTCTTCACATCCGGCGAGACGTTGATCTTGTACGCCTTGACCGCCTCGTTCGAAGGGGCGATCGTCGCCATGGCGACGTTCTTCAGACCCTCCTTCTTCACGAGCGCGAGGCCCGCTTCCTTCGCCTTCTCGGCCTTCTCACCCTCGCCGACGAACACCACGAGGGCCTTGAACTCGGCCTTGCCGTTGGCCTTCATCGCCGCGTCCAGCCGCTCCGCGATCTTCGCCACGTTCTCCGGCCTGTCGCCGTTCACCCACACCTGGACCTGAGGCCGGTTCTGGAAGGTGCAGGGGAAGCAGTTGGTGGTGCCTGCGAGAGGACCCGCGAAGTGGTTCGGGTGGAACGGGGTCACGTCCTCGCCCTTGCTCAGACCGGAGCTGGCGCCCTTGGCGAGCGCGAGGGCGGCGAGCGCCGAACCGAGGGCCACGATGGTGCGTTTCATCACAAATCCTATGGTAGCTCCCTTTTCGGGTGCGCGAGGCGTCTTTTTCCCCGCTCCATAAAGGCGACGCTTTTGCGGGAACCGTGGGGGGCCTTAAAGGGACAAAGGGAACATGAACGTGACGCTCCGTCTTCCGATCATGATCGCCGCCCTCTCGCTCGGCGTCCTCGCCGTGGCCCAGACCACCGTCTCCAAGGCGAACGGCTACCCGAACAAGATCGGCGCGCCCAAGGTGGGCTTGACCCCCCAGGACCGGGGCTTCATCAAGGACGCCGCCGGCGGCAACCAGTTCGAGATCAAGTCCAGCGAGGTCGCCCTCAAGAACGGCTCCTCCCCCTTCGTCAAGGGATTCGCCAAGATGATGATCACCGACCACGGCGCGGCCTTCGAAGAGCTCAAGGTCGTGGGCACGAAGAAGCGGGTGACGGTGCCCAAGGCCCTTCCGCCGAAGCAGGCCGCCGTCGTCAAGAAGCTGAGCGGCCTCCATGGGGCCGCGTTCGACGCCGCCTACCTCAAGGCCCAGAAGGACGCCCACGCGGAGACGGCCATGAAGATGGAGAAGGAGATCAAGACGGGTCACGACGCCGAGGCGAAGAACTACGCCATCAAGACCCTCCCCGCCGTCAAGATGCACCAGAAGATGCTCGCGACCAAGAGCCTGATGGGCATGCACGGCTCGCACGGCATGTAGGCGAACGCCGAAACGACGAAGAAGGGGGGACATGGCCTAAGGCCATGTCCCCCCTTCTTCGATTTCCGAAGGCCTCCCTTAGCGGAGCTTCCGGACCGCCGCGACGACGTCGTTCTCGTCCGGGATGCACTGCAGCTCCAGCACGCGGGCGTACGGCATCGGGGCGTTGAGGCCGCCGACGCGGGCCACCGGAGCGTCGAGGTTGTCGAAGCAGTCCTCGCCGATCCGGGCCGCGATCTCCGCGCCGAAGCCGCCGGAGCGCCAGTCCTCGTACACCACCACCGCGCGGTTCGTCTTCGCGACCGACGCGTAGATCGTCTCCGTGTCGAGCGGCAGGAGCGAGCGGACGTCCACGACCTCCGCGCTGATGCCGTCCTTCTCCAACAGCTCGGCGGCGGCGAGGTTGACGTGGGTCATGCGGCTGTAGCCGACGAGCGAGACGTCCTTCCCTTCCCGCAGGATCTGCGCCTTGCCGAACTCCTGGCGGGCGTTGACGTCCGGGGTGAGCGTGCCCTTCACGCCGTAGAGACCCGGGTTCTCGTAGAACACGACGGGGTTGTCGTCGTCGATCGCCGTCTTCATCATCGAGTAGACGTCCTGCACGGTCGCGGGGGCGACGACCTTCAGGCCGGGAACGTGGGCGAACCAGCCCTCCATCGAGTGCGAGTGCTGGGCCGAGAGCTGCTTGGCCGCGCCGCCGGGGCCGCGGAACACGATCGGGCACTTCACGACGCCGTTCGACATGTAGTGGATCTTCGCCGTGTGGTTGATGATCTGGTCGAGCGCGAGGATCGAGAAGCTCATCGTCATAAACTCTACGATGGGCCGCAGGCCCGCCATCGCCGCCCCGGTCGCCATGCCCGCGAAGCCGGCCTCGGTGATGGGCGTGTCCAGGATCCGCAGGTTGTAGCGGTTGTCCTTCTGGCCGTACTTGGTGAAGATGTCGCGGGTGACCTTGAAGGTGCCCTGGTAGCGACCGATGTCCTCGCCCAGGATCATGACGTTCTCGTCCTGCTCCATGCACTCGAGCATCGACTGCTGCAGGGCTTCGCGGTAGGTGAGTTCGACGGTTTCGGGCATGGCGATCAACGGGGATGGTACCCGCCCCGTCTTCGTCCCCGTTAAGTTCGGCCGAGTAAAGGCGCAACCCCCGACGTGCCGCTTCCGTTAGGGAAACGATGGCGATGCCGCGAGGATGGCTTTGGCTCGGACTCGGAACCGCCTGCGTGGCTGCGGTATCGATCGCCTACCAGGCTTCTGTCCCGCACATCGGGCAGGCCACGAAGGCACAGGTCTTGGCCCTCATCCCCAAGGATCTGCGCGAAGCGCCGCCGGACGACCCCGCCGCCGAGGCGCGCCTCCTTGCCGTCCTCCGTCTCGCGCGGGAGAAGGGCGACCCGGCGGATCGTCTGCGTGCGCTCCTCGACGCCGGGCCGCTCCAAGCTCCGGAAACCCCGCTCGTTCAGCCCGGCATCGATCGCCGACTCGGCTTTCCCAAAATCGAAGCCAGCCTTTTAGAGTCGATCCTCAAGGCCACCAAGGAGGGCGACCGGGGTCGATGCGCCGACCGCTCAATCCTCACGTTCCGCCTGATCGACGCCCTCCGGCGCGCCGGAGGCGATTCCTTCGAGGCCGATGTGGTCTCCATCATGTTGGGAAAGGCCAGCATGACGGTCTGTGTCGCCGCCCGACGCGGCGGCTACGACGCCGAGGGCCGCCGCCGCGTCCTCGCCGCGCTTCCCCGCAACGACGGATCGGACCTCGCCGACGCGGTGGGCGTCGACTTCCGGAACAGCACGCTCCCCGATCTCGTTCGAGCGGCCACGACGCCCGACGGGATCGTCGAGGTCTTCTCCGACTTCACGGAATACAAGAAGATCGACGTCGGGACCTACGACCCCCTGGAGACGACCCGGCTCGCGGTCGCCTTCGCCCAAGAGGATCGGAAGGTTTGTCGGCGAACGCGGGCCGCCCTCGATCCGGCGCTGGTGGCCCGAGCCCAGGGGATGCTGCGCGACCTTCCCTCCGATCCGGCGACCCCCTCGCTCTGGTCCCGAGTCCGCTGGCGATGGTCGATGAACCATGGCGTCAACACCCTGGGCCGAACCTGGATCGTACCGCGTCGCCTCAACCCCTCGAGCGACGAGCGAGACCGTCGCGAAAAGACGCTCCGACCGTTGCGCGCCGCCCTCCGGTAGAAACCCAGAGACGTAGACACGGTGGATCGTAAAGGACCGCACCAAAGGGCGAGCCTCTTGAGCCTAACAGAACGGTTCCGGAGCGAGCGAAGGCGGCCGGAAAGCTTCGATCCTCTCGAAATGCCCCCGTTCGTGGCGCTCGCTCGGCTGGAGGCGACGGCCTCGTCCAAACCCCGATCGTACCGGGCCTAGTACCGTCGCCCGCGCACGCGGGCGAGGTCGAACCGCGCCGTCTCCGCGATGGCCATCACCGCCATCACGCCCGCCTGGACGGGATCCGTCACCACGAGGTCCGCCGCCGCCGGGACCGAGCCGACCATATTGAGCGAGATCACGAGCACCCCCGCCGCCCGTAGGTCGAGCACCGCCTGCGCGATCTCCCCGCCCATGATCGCCCCCGCCAACACGAGGATGCGCGCCCTCGGCAGCCGCGCCACCGCCCGCACCGCCTCCGCCAGTCCCGCCTCGCCGACAAGAGGGATCGTGTCCACCGAGATCCGCTCCCCCCGCAGGTTGTGCCGGTCCGCCTCCGAGATCGCGCCCGCCGCGACCTGCGCCACCTGCGCCCCGCCGCCGATCACGATCACCCGCTTGCCGAACACGCTCGATGCGCTCGGCGCCGCGTAGGACTCGCGCACCCCCGCGACGCCCTCGAACGACGGCACGCCGCCCTCGACCTCCAGATGCACCGTCGCCACCCCGCCGTGGACCTCCACCGCCAGCCACTCGATGTTTCCCTCCACCCGCGCCGAAAGATCGCGCAGAAGTCCCGGACGATCGTCCGCGATGAGGGTCAGGGCGTGCCGTTCCACGCTCAAAGCCTACCGAACCCCCGAGAGGGTTCCCCTTGAAGCGAGGCCCGAGCGGAAGGTGGCTCCACGCCTCCGGGCGTGGAAGACCGTGGGGAGGAGTTCAAACGTGGAACGGCGCCCACAACATCTTGCGACCGCCACCGCAACGACTGTAAGCGCCGGTCTATCACGACGTTATCCATCGTCCGTGGATAACCTGTGGAAAACCGGTGGGAGGTGTGTGAGTACGCGGTGGGTAGACGTAGGATAACTAAAAAGGGGCGAAACTACATCTTGTGTCTCCGCTTTCGTCTCGACCCTAGATGTAGAACAAAGGCGTGCGGTGTCCCTATTGCGGAAACGACGAACAGCGGGTACTCGACTCCCGACCCGCTCCCGAGGCCGACGCGATCCGTCGACGCCGGGAGTGCGGCGGCTGCGGGCGGCGCTTCAACACCTTCGAACGGGCCGAACGGCCCCGCCTCTTCGTCGTGAAGCGCGACGGCGGGCGCCAGGAGTTCGACCGCGACAAGCTCACCGAGTCGATGCGCCTCGCCGCCCGCAAGCGACCCGTCTCCGCCATCGATCTGCGCGCCGCCGCCGACCGCATCGAGCGCGACCTTTTTAACGGCCTCGTCGAGGAGATTCCCAGCCGAGAGGTGGGAGCCCGCGCCATGGAGGCCCTTCGCAAACTCGACCCCGTGGCGTACGTTCGGTACGCCTCCGTCTACCAGGAATTCAACTGTCTCGGTGACTTCGCCCACGTGATCACCCACGACCTCTCCCACCAGGAACCCGCTCTCGTATGAAGATCAACCGCTTTTTCACCACCGCCGGCCAGGACCCCTACGCGGGCCTGAGCTTCGAGCCGCGCAAGTCCGAGATCCGCAACCCGGACGGCTCGACGGTCTTCCTCATGGAGAACGTCATGGTCCCGAGCGCCTGGTCGCAGGTCGCCACCGACATCCTCGCCCAGAAGTACTTCCGCCGCGCCGGACTCACTCCCGGAAAGGTGAACCACGCCGAGTACGCCGGGCCCAACGCCGAGGCCGTCGTGCCCAAGGAGGAGCGTGAGACCGACGCCCGCATGGTCTTCCACCGCCTCGCCGGATGCTGGCGCTCCTGGGGCGAGAGCCACGGCTACTTCGACACCGCCGAGGACGCCCAGGCCTTCTACGACGAGCTGGTCCACATGCTCGCCAAGCAGGTCGCCGCCCCCAACTCGCCCCAGTGGTTCAACACCGGCCTCCACTTCGCCTACGGCATCACCGGCGGCGCCCAGGGCCACACCTACGTCGACCCCAAGACCGGCGAGCTGACCAAGAGCGTCAACGCCTACGAGCGGCCCCAGCCCCACGCCTGCTTTATCCTCTCCGTCAAGGACGACCTGGTCAACGAGGGCGGCGTTATGGACCTCTGGACCCGCGAGGCCCGCATCTTCAAGTACGGCTCCGGCGTCGGCACCAACTTCTCCAGCCTGCGCGCCGAGAACGAGAAACTCTCCGGCGGCGGCAAGTCCTCCGGCCTCATGAGCTTCCTCAAGGTCGGCGACCGCTCGGCGGGCGCCATCAAGTCCGGCGGCACCACCCGCCGCGCCGCCAAGATGGTCTGCCTCGACATGGACCACCCGGACATCGAGGAGTTCGTCAACTGGAAGGTCAAGGAGGAACAGAAGGTCGCCGCCCTCGTCGCCGGCACCAAGATCGTCTCCAAGCACGTCAACGCCGTCATGCAGTCGTGCGTCGGCGACTTCAACCCGCGCACCAACAAGGCCCTCAACCGCGCCGTCGCCGAGGCCAAGGCCGCCGAGGTCCCCGCCAACTACATCCAGCGCGCCATCCAGTTCGCCCAGCAGGGCTTCACGAGCATCGAGTTCCCCGTCATGGACACGGGCTACGAGTCCGAGGCCTACGTCACCGTCGCGGGCCAGAACTCCAACAACTCCGTCCGCGTCCCGAACACCTTCTTCGAGGCCGTCGAGAAGGGCGCCGACTGGAACATGACCGCCCGCACCACCGGCAAGGTCGTCAAGTCCAAGCCCGCCCAGGAACTCTGGAACGACATCTGCGAGGCCGCCTGGAACTCCGCCGACCCCGGCCTCCAGTACGACACGACCATCAACGAGTGGCACACCTGCCCCGCCGACGGCCGCATCAACGCCAGCAACCCGTGCTCCGAGTACATGTTCCTCGACGACACGGCCTGCAACCTCGCGTCGATCAACCTGGTCAAGTTCTACGACGACGCCACCGGCGGCTTCGACATCGTCGGCTACCGCCACGCCATCCGCCTCTGGACCGTCGTCCTGGAGATCTCCGTCCTCATGGCGCAGTTCCCCAGCCCCCAGATCGCCCGCCTGAGCTACGTCTTCCGCACCCTCGGCCTGGGCTACGCCAACCTCGGCGCCCTCCTCATGCGGATGGGCGTCCCCTACGACTCGCCCCTGGGCTTCGCCCTCACCGGCGGCCTCACCAGCATCCTCGGCGGCGACGCCTACGCCACCAGCGCCGAGCTCGCCAAGGAGCAGGGCCCCTTCGAGGGCTACGCCCGCAACGCCGACAGCATGCTCCGCGTCATCCGGAACCACCGGAGCGCCGCCCGCGACGTCGACGACTACGACGCCCTCAGCATCAAGCCCGTCGGCATCGACCAGGCCCTGTGCCCCAAGGACCTGCTCGCCGCCGCCCACGACGCCTGGGACCAGGCCCTCGCCCTGGGTGAGAAGCACGGCTACCGCAACGCCCAGACCACCGTCCTCGCCCCCACCGGCACGATCGGGCTGATCATGGACTGCGACACCACCGGCATCGAGCCGGACTTCGCCCTCGTGAAGTTCAAGAAGCTCTCCGGCGGCGGCTACTTCAAGATCATCAACAACTCGGTGCCCCCCGCCCTGCGCAACCTGGGCTACTCCCAGGAGCAGGTCGAGGACGTCATCGCCTACGCCCTGGGCCACAAGACCCTGCGCGACGCCCCGTTCGTCAACCACGAGATCCTCAAGGCCAAGGGCTTCGGCCAGGAGCAGATCGACAGCGTGGAGTCCGGCCTCGCCTCCGCCTTCGAGATCGGCTTCGCCTTCAACAAGTGGACCCTCGGCGAAGGCTTCCTCCGCGACACCCTCGGCGTGACCGACGCCCAGATGAACGACTGGTCGTTCGACCTCCTGCGCCACCTCGGCTTCACCAAGGACGGCATCGACGCCGCCAACGAGTACGTCTGCGGCGCCATGACCGTCGAGGGCGCCCCTCACCTGCGGGCCGAGCACCTCCCCGTCTTCGACTGCGCGAACAAGTGCGGCAAGAAGGGCCGGCGCTACATCAGCGCCGAAGGCCACATCCGCCAGATGGCCGCCGCCCAGCCGTTCCTCTCCGGCGCGATCTCCAAGACGATCAACCTGCCCGGCGACGCCACCGTGCAGAACGTCAACGACGCCTATTGGCTTTCCTGGACCCTCGGCCTGAAGGCGAACGCCCTCTACCGCGACGGCTCCAAGCTCAGCCAGCCGCTCAACGCCTCGTCCGACGACGCCGCCGCCGCGATCCTCGAAGCCTCCCTCGAACCGGAAACCCTGGCCGGGATGGTCGAGGTTCCCTCCGCCATCCAGTCCCTTCCCGTCTCCGACGAGGTCCGGGAGGCCGCCGTCAAGCTCGTCTACCGCTACATCTCCAAGCGGCGCGTCCTCCCGGGCCGCCGCCGGGGCTACACCCAGAAGGCCCGCGTCGGCGGCCACAAGGTCTACCTGCGGACGGGCGAGTTCGAGGACGGCTCGCTCGGCGAGGTCTTTATCGACATGCACCGCGAAGGCGCGGCGTTCCGGTCGCTGATGAACTGCTTCGCCATCGCGATCTCGCTCGGCCTCCAGTACGGCGTGCCGCTCGAGGAGTTCGTCGAAGCGTTCGTCTTCACCCGCTTCGAGCCGAACGGCCCCGTCCAGGGCCACGACAACATCAAGATGGTCACCTCGGTCATCGACTACATCTTCCGCGAGCTCGCCCTGTCCTACCTGGGCCGGACCGACCTCGTGCAGGTGAAGCCCGAGGACCTGCGCGGCGACACCGTCGGCCGCCCGAACGAGTCGGCTGAGTTCGACGAGGAGGAGGTCGAGGACGAGGACTTCCGCGGCGCCGTCCCCGGCTTCACCACCGAGGACCACACGTCGAAGGGCTTCGCCGCCGACCCTCAGTCGCCTCTCCCTTTCGGCGAGAACGCGAAGGCGATCGGTAGCCCGACCCAGCAGCTCGAGGCCCGGCAGGCCCTCGCCGCCGTGCCGAAGTTCGAGGATCCCAACCCGAGCCTGTTCGCCAGCAACGGCCACACGAACGGCAAGGCCGTCGCCCTCGTGACCAACGTCGTCCCCACCAAGGCGTCGGCGGCGGTGATGGAGCGCGACGAGGTCGGCGAGAAGGTCCGTCAGGCCCGCCTCAAGGGCTACGAAGGCGACCCGTGCACCAACTGCGGCGCCTTCACCATGGTCCGCAACGGCGTCTGCCTCAAGTGCGACTCCTGCGGCGAAACCAGCGGCTGCTCGTAACAGAATCGAGGTTGCGCTAAGGCTTAGCGCAACCTCGATAGCATCTTATATTTTTCTAGCCTAGAGCCCTTTACTTCGGAAAGGGCTCATCGCCGTCCACGAACCGAAAGATTAGTACGAGAGAATTGTTCATAGATTAGCGGCCCTGCCTACGGTTCTTACCCAGTGATTCAACGACCTAACCCACCTCGTCATCTTCACCGAACCTTGTTCGGTCCGACTATCGTGATACGACGAAGACCATGAAATCGTACAGCTCATACCCACTCGACTATCTGTCGTCTACCCCCAACATCGTTTCCTCCTCGGTCTCCCGTACCGAAGCGATCGCAACGATCAACGAGCTTTGCCTCGGCCTTGAGGAAGCCCGTGCTCTTGACGACAACCAGATCACCATCGCTTCCGATCGAGCGGCAACCGTCCTGGTACTCCTGAAGCGAGAACCATGCGACCTTCGCGCCGTTCGAAAAGCTTGGAGGCAGTTTAAGTTCCCTGTCATGCTTGATGGGGCGAGCAGCACCTACGAGAGAGCGAACCAAGTGATGAGTGCTTTCCTAAGCTCTTAGTCGATCAAGATCCATCACCTTTCCTAACCAATCCGGGAGCTTGTCTCGTTCCAATAGGATAGGTGGCGGATTTGATCCCGGAACAGAGCCTTTGGAAAAGGGCTACGAAGCCTTATCGCCTGGGAGCCGCCATCGGAAACCTCCCGAACCCCGCCCCGCCAAGCTCCCAGGCTTCCCGCCCTCGACCTCGCCGCCAAACCTCGGAAACCCCTTCCCAAAACCTCCGGGAGCTTAAACCCAACCCCGGCGTAAGGATGACCCCTCCGGCTCCCGGAGGACGAAACGCGAGCACCTTATCGACCGGGAGCCGCGCTCCGAAAACTCTCGACGAGGCCTCCCCAAGCTCCCGGTCCTCCCCCTCACCGCGCGTACAGGTTCATCGCCCGCCGCAGGTCCAGCGTGTGCCACTCGTCGTGGAGACCCTGCGCGTAGGCGTGGGCGCTCGACCACCGGTACTCCTCCGCCCGCTCCGCCAGGCCGTACTTAAGCGGATTCCCGTGGATGTAATCCACCTTCTGCACCCGGAAGAGCTCCCCCACCAGTCGCAGCCCCCGAAAGCCTTCCTCCCACAGCGGCCCCGGCTCCCCGAACCGCTGGTGCGCCTGCGACTTCAACCGCTGCACGTACCGGGGCAGCGTCAGATCCTCGGGAAGAAAGACGAGGAGGTGCAGATGGTTGCTCAGCACGACGTAGTGGCTGACGTGGACCTTCGCCGCGAGCGAGGTCTGGAGCAGGCTCCGCGTGATCCGGTCCTTCGCCTCCCCCGAGAGAAACCGGTGCGCCCGGTCGAGCGTCGTGGTCGTCACGAAGAACCGCCCCCCGGGCTCCGACGGGTTTCGCCAACGCCGCCGCTCGTCGTCCACCCGAGCAGAATAGCAAAAAACCCGAAAGACCCTATCGCTCAAGAGCCATTGACCGACTCCGGGAGCTTGGTGGGGCCTGGATGTCAAAAGGACCGCTTCGGCTCCCGGAGGATAGAACGCGAGAGCTTTATCGTCCGGGAGCCGCTCACGAGAATCCTTCAAGATCCACCCCAGCAAGCTCCCGGACTTCCCCCACCACCGAGAACCTTATCATCCGGGAACCGCCTACAGGAAGCTATCGAGCCCAGCCCCGCCCCGCCCCGCCAAGCTCCCGGACCTTCCCGCCACCCCCAAATGTTTATCGTCCGGGAGCCGCCTACGCAGAGCCGTCGAACTCCATCTCGCCAAGCTCCCGGACTTCCCCACGGCCCCCGCGATCCGATACCCTCGAACGCCGCAGCCCAAACGGACCCCTACCGCCCGAGCGCGTGCGTGAACGCCGCCAGCAGGACGCCCACCAGAACCAGCGTCCCGCACCCGAAAGGAACGCCGCAACAGCAGCCCCGAACCTTGACCCGTCCCATGCGCCCAGGGACGAGACCCGAACGACCCGCGTTCCTAGGACTTTCGATCGATAACCATCTTATAGCGGTGGTACGATCCCAACTCCCATGAACGTCTCGACTCTCCTCGCCCCCCAGATCGTCCGCGCCGACGAAGGCCTCCGTATGGGCATGGGCCCCGAGCAGGGCCGCCTGATCCTCTCTAGCGCGGCGACCGGCGGCGCCTTCACGCTCGTGGAGACGACGATCGACGCTCCCCACTTCGGCCCGCCCTACCACCTCCACGAGCGCGAGGACGAGACCTTCATGGTCCTGGAAGGCGCCCTGGTCCTCATCCTGGACGGCGTCCGTCACGAGCTCCGCGCGGGCGACGTCGCCTTCGCGCCCCGCAACGTCCCGCACCGCTTCGAATCCGGCCCCCAGGGCGTCCGGTTCCACATCATGATCAGCGGCGACAATTTCGAGCGGTTCATCCCTCGCTACGCCGCCGCCTTCGCGGCGGGCGAGACGCACCTTCTGCCCACCATCGCCGCCGAGCACGGCATCGCGTTCCTTCCCGAGCCCTAGCCCTGCGGAACGCGCCGGGGGCCCGACGGGGTTCTCCTTTCGGGACGGGCGCAACGACCCCAAAGCGCCCCCACCCCGCGAGGACGCCGTGAACGAGTACACCACCCTATCGCCAGAGCGCTTTGGCGCGAGAAGGTCTCGGACGAAAGGCGCTTTTATCCCGACGTTTTTCCCGTGGGCCGCCTCGCGGTCTCCTTGGGCGCATGTGTACAATGGCCCTATGCCGACCCTCGCGGGTGTAGACGGGTGCCCCGGCGGCTGGGTCGCCGCGATCGACCGGGGCGACGAAACGGTCGAGATCCTCGTCGTTCCGCGCCTTGCCGAACTTCTCGAACGCGAGCCCTTCGCCCTCGTCACCGTCGACATCCCGATCGGCCTGACCGACGCCGGTCCCCGCCCGCCCGACACCCTGACCCGGAAGTTCCTCGGGCCGGTGCGCGGCACGAGTGTCATGCCCGCCCCGATTCGCCCCGCCGCCTACGCGACGAGCCACGCGGAGGCCACCGCCATCCGGCAGGCCGCCGAGGGCAAGGGCGTCGCGATCCAGGCGTACGGCATCTATGCCAAGGTCGCGGAGGTCGACGCGCTCATGCGTGGGTCGGAAACCGCCCGCCAGACCGTGGTCGAGGTCCATCCCGAGGTCTGCTTCGCCCTCTGGAACGACGGAAGGCCGATCGTCGAGAAGAAGAAGACCCGCGAGGGCGCCGCCATCCGCCGCGCTCTCGTCGAGAAGGAGTTCGGCCCCGTCCCGGCCCACCTCTACCGCCGCAAGGACCTCGCCCCCGACGACGTGCTCGACGCCTTCGCCTGCCTCTGGACCGCCCGCCGGATCGTCGCCGGAACCGCCCGGACGTTCCCCGAAACTCCCACCCAGGACGCCGAAGGACTCCCGATGCGGATCGTCGCCTAAGCCCGCGCTTGTTTACCGAACGGGGAAACGCGAAGCGTGTGGCCGCATGCGAAGCTTGCGCGAGAGCGATCCGACCCGAAGAGGCTCAATGCACGCCGTTGTACAACAACGCCAGAGGAACCGCGACGAAGAGGCCGCCCGCCCAGCCGCCGACCACGTCGCTCGTCCAGTGCGCCCCCAAGTAGACGCGGCTGACTCCCACCAGAACGGGCAGGAGCGCGAAGGCGGAGACCAAACCCACCCGCAACGGCAGACCGGGAATCAGGGTCCAGAGCAGGAAGGCGAGGAAACCGTAGAAGGCGGCGCTTCCCATCGAGTGGCCGCTCGGGTAGCTGAAGCCCCAGCGCGGCCCCGGATGGATGCGCGCCTCCTCCTCTCCCGGGCGCTTGCGGTCGACGACGTTCTTCACGACCGCGTTGATCGGGAGCGAGAGCAGGGTAAACGGCGCGAGAACCGCCACCTCGCCCTGGCGGCAGAGCAGGGCGATCGCCACGACCCCCACGCACAGCAAGACGACCGTCAGGCTGTTCCCCATCCAGGTCGCCCACTTCGCGAGCCGCGTCGCCCAGGGCCGCTCGAAGGTCTGGAGGGCCTTGGTCGCGGAAAGGTCGAGGCGGTAGGTGACTCGCAGACGGATCAGGATCGCCAGCGCCGTCACGATCAGGGTCGTGACGAGCAGGACCGCGAGCGACTCGGGCGTCAGGACCCGTTTCCAGTAATCCGAGTTGAAGACGCCGCCCACGGCGTCTTGGATGCCTTAACCGCCCGTCAGGTTCACCGGCCTTCGCGGCGAGGGGCAGGCGTCGTGGCCCGTCTTCTTCGCGTACTGCTGATGGTATCCCTCAGCGACCCAAAACGGGGCGGCGGGCTTGACCGTCGTCGTGAACGTCGCCCCTTCCGCCTTCTCCTGCGCGGCGAGGCTCCGCTTCGCGGCGGCGAGCTCGTCGTCGCCGTAGGTCCAGACGGCGGAGCGGTAGCTGTCGCCGATGTCCGGTCCCTGGCCCCCGACCTGCATGGGGTCGTGGATCGACCAGAAGATCTCCAGCAGCCGTTCGTACGAAACCTTCTTCGGGTCGAACTCGACGAGGACCGTCTCCGCGTGGCCCGTCGTGTGGGAGCAGACGTCCTCGTAGGTCGGGTTCTCCGTGTGGCCGCCCGTATAGCCCACCGTGGTCGCGACGACGCCGGGCACCTTGCGGAACCAGCCCTCGACGCCCCAGAAGCAGCCCGCGCTGAACGCCGCCAGCCGGTCCCCCTTTTTCGGCGTGGGCTTGGTCGTCGCCAGGACCCCGCCGGGATCGGTTCCCACCCCCGTCGGCTTGACGCGGTGGGTCGCGCCGTTGAAGGCGAGGGCGGCGAGACCGAGCGCGGCGGCGGCGACGAACAGCTTCATCCCTTCTCTCTACGCCGGGCAGGCCATGCCGTGCCGTTCGTTGTACTGCTGGTGCCGCTCCTCGGCCAGCCAGAACGTTCCCGCCGGACGCGTCTTCTCGGGGAAGCGCGCCTGCGCCGCCGCGCGCTGCTCCTCGTCGAAGCTCCACGCCACGGAGCGCAGGCCGGGACGCGACGCCGCGAAGACGTCGAGCAGGGCCCCGTAGCCGATCCGATGGGGATCGTACTCCACGAGGACCGTCTCGACGTGCCGCGCTCCGGACCGCCGCGCGTGGACCGACTCGTAGGTGGGGTTCGTCTCGCTCCCGCCCATGTAGCCCACCGCGGTCGCCGCAACGCCGGGCAGGGCGCGGAACCGTGCCTCCATGCCCCAGAAGCAGCCCCGGCTGAAGGCGGCGAGCCGACGCCCGGGCGCGGCGTGGAGCGCGCCCCCGCCCGGCGCCACCCCGCCCGGGTGCGTTCCGACGGTCGGGGGCAGCCCGCCCGCGACGGCGGCCAGGGCGAGGACGGCGGCGCTCTTCATGCCCTCCTTCTACGCCCGATCCTTCGAATCAGCACGATCGAGCCGATCAGCAGGCCGAGGGTAAGAACGACGAACGACTTGAACCCCAGGTTCAACAGGCGTATCCCTCGCTCGGAGGCTCGCTCCCGCCGCTCGGGAGAGAGGCGCGGCATCGCGGGCTCGCGCCAGTCCGTCCAGAACGTCGGGTCGGTGTCGGGATGACGGCCCGCCTTCAGCCGCGCGACCATGAAGTCGGTGCGTGCTCGATGCCACCCCTCGGCCTCGTTGCGAAGCTGACGGAAGCTCGCCGCGATCGGCGGCTCCCCGGCGGGCGGGTCCTTCTCGCGGCTCGCCTCGTTCTCCTCCGCCCAGTCCGCCGTCGAGTTGGCCAGGATGGGACGCCCCTCCCGCCGAAGCTCCTGGTAACGTTCGAGGGCGAGCCGCTCGATCGAAAACGACTCGCGCTCTTCGGCCAGCATGGCGATCGCCACCGCGACGTCGGGCGACTCCCACGCACCGCCCAGTTCGATCAGGCCCGCGAGGCCGGTGATGGGGTCGACGTCCTCTACCCGGTCGCCCAGCCACTCACCGAGCGGCTTGTCGTACGCATCGGGCTTCGGCTCGGGCCGTTCGAGCCAGCGGATAAGCTCCAGTTGGACCGCCTCCCGCCCGAAGTGGGCCTTCGGATTGATCGCCAGGGCGTGGACGATGTCCTCCTCCGCCGCCTTCAACTCGGTCTTGGTTCCGTGATGGCGAAGCCATCGGTGGGCGCGGACGGTGCCCCGGTTGGCGAAGAAGCGGTACCGCTCGTCGTCGGTGGCGGATCGCTTGCGGGCGAGCGCCGCGCAGGCCTCGTCGTCCCGCCCGAGCCGGTCGAGAGCGACGGCGAGATCGTCGACTTCCGCCGGGGTGAGGCGCGGCTTCGCGCGCAGACGCGCGACGCGCATCGCGTAATAGAGCGGCGGATTGCGTTCGAAGCGGCCGGTAAGGGCGCGCTGGACGTCGGGCCGGTTGCGCAGCTCGAAGCCGAGCGTGTCGCGGTCGTTGTAGCAGGCTTGGCCCGCGAGAGGGAAAGCGAGACACAGAACGATCAGAGTCCGCTTCAATCCCATCGTGAGGGTTACGGAACTCAATCCCGCGACGTTGCGGGACGGCGGTCGCTCCGGCAACGACGCCAGAGCTCCTTACCCTTTGAATATGCGTCATTTTTGAAGCGGACGACGAGACCTGGGGGGTTCTTGCGCCTAAAGGGACAAGAGCGCAAATTCTTGACGTTTTCCAATTTTCCCGCTAGAATCTTCCTGCTTATGATCGCCTGTAGCGGCTGCCGACGCTCCCTTCCCGACTGGGCCCAGAAGCGCCGGTTCTGCGGCTCCGACGTCAAGGGGGTCGCGCGCCCGGCGGGGAGTCGGCGCGAAGCCCCGATCGTACGGGACCGTCCCAACCTGGATCTGGCCGGTCTACTACGCCCTCTGCGCTTACTGGATCGTTTCCGGCCTGGGTCACGCGGCGGAGACCTACCACACGGCGATCACGCCGGTGAAGATGGAGATGTTCGGCGTGAAGCAGACGATCGAGGCTCCGGGCTTCGCCAGTCTCGGGGCGATCCTGGGCTTCGGGATCGCCGCCTTCCGGGTCGTGGTGGGTGCGGACCTCGCCGCGCGGCTGGAGTTCGCGCGCGGCGTCGCCAACTTCCTCGCCGGCCTCAGCGTCATCTTCGGCCTCTTCGGGCTCGCGGGTTCGTTTGTCGGATCCCTGTTCGTCGGCCCGTGGGGTCTTCTCCTGGTCCTGCTGAACACGGTCGACATCATCAGCGGCGCGATGAGGATCTACCTGATCGGTGAGACGGAGAAGCGCGGGCCGAATTCCTGAACCGCCCTGGCGAACCGCGTCAGGGGGATGCCGGAAAGGGGGGCGAAGGGCGTAAATCGGCTCTGAGAGGCCGGAACGGGTACAATAAGGTCAGAAAACGCTCCGCAAGGGCGTAGAAAAAGGAACCCGTGGCAGACGAGAATCCCAACCTTTCCACCGTGCAGGTGAGCGAGGAGCTTGGCCGCTCCTACGTGAACTACGCGATGTCCGTCATCATCGCGCGGGCCCTGCCCGACGCTCGCGACGGCCTCAAGCCCGTCCAGCGGCGCATCCTCTACGCCATGCGCACCCTCAACGTGACCCCCGACAGCGGGTACGTCAAGTGCGCGAAGGTGACCGGCCAGACCTCGGGCGACTACCACCCGCACGGCGACCAGGTCATCTACCCCACCCTCGTCCGCATGGCCCAGCCCTGGTCGCTGCGCTATCCCCTCATCGACGGCCAGGGCAACTTCGGCTCCGTCGACGGCGACGCACCTGCCGCCCAGCGGTACACCGAATGCCGCCTCACGCCGCTCGCGATGGAGATCATGGACGACCTCGACCGGGACACGGTCGACTGGATCGACAACTACTCCACGACTCTCCTCGAGCCGACCGTCCTCCCGTCCCGATTCCCGAACCTGATCTGCAACGGCTCGCAGGGCATCGCGGTCGGCATGGCGACCAACCTGCCGCCCCACAACCTCACCGAGGTCTGCAACGCCCTCCTCCTACGCGTCGAGAAGCCCGATTGCACCCTCGACGAACTGATGGAGCGCCTACCGGGACCCGACTTCCCCACCTACGGCATCATCATGGGGGCGAAGGGCATTCGCAGCGCCTATGAGACGGGCCGCGGCTCCATCGTCCTCCAGGCGAAGACCACCATCGAGCCGGGCGACGCGGGCAAGTCGATCGTCGTCGTTACCGAGATCCCCTACCAGGTCAACAAGGAAAACCTGATCAAGTCCATCGTGCAGATCGCGAAGGATCGGAAGCTGGACGGCCTTCTCGGCGTGCAGGACTACTCGGACAAGCGCGGTATGCGCATCGAGATCGAGCTGCGGCGCGACGTCAACCCCAACCGCGCGCTGAACTATCTGCTTAAGCACACCAACCTGCGGACCACCTTCGGCGCGATCATGCTCGGCCTCGTGGACATGCAGCCGCGCACCTGCGCGCTGCACGTCATGCTCGACGAGTACCTGCGCCACCGCCGAAGCGTCATCGAGCGGCGCACCCGCTACGAGCTGAACCGGGCTCTCGAAGAGCTCCACGTCGCCGAGGGCTACCAGATCGCCCGGCGGTACATGGACGACATCATCACCGTGATCCGCGCCAGCCGCGACACGGGCGCCGCCCGCGCCGAGATGATCCGTCGCTTCGGGATGACCGCCTTCCAGGCGGGCGTCGTCCTCAACATGCCGCTTCGGCGCCTTACCCAGCTCGACCAGAGCCAGCTTGAGGACGACTTCAAGAACGCGGCCCTCAAGGTTCAGAACCTGCTCGACATCATCTCCGATCCGGCGCGCCTCACCAAGGTCCTCACCGATGAGATCACCGCCCTGCGCGACAAGCACGGCGATGAGCGGCGTACCAAGATCGTCGCCCGGGAGGCGGGCGACTTCTCCGCCGAAGACCTGATCCCCGAGGAGGAGGCGGTTATCTCCATCTCCCGCGACGGCTACATCAAACGTGTGAGCATCGACGCCTACCGCCAGCAGAAGCGCGGCGGCAAGGGCGTGAACAACACGATGAAGGCCGACGACGAGCCGGCGCACCTGTTCCAGGCCAACACCCACCACACGATCCTGTTCTTCACCGACCGCGGCCGCGTGTACAAGCTCAAGGCGTACGAGATCCCCGAGAGCGGGCGCTACGCCAAGGGCATGCCCGTCATCAACTACATCCAGATCGTGGGCGACGAGCGCGTCACCGCCACCCTCGGGATCAAAGACCTCAACAGCGACGGCTACCTCGCGATGGTCACGATGGGCACCGGCGTGGACGCCGAGGGCAAGAAACGGCCCGCCGAGATCAAGCGCACCCCGCTCCGCGACTTCGCCAACATCCGCAACAACGGCCTCAAGGCGTTCGACATCGAGGAGGGCGACGAACTGGGCTGGGTGCTCCGGACTCGGGGCAACGACGACATCCTGCTCGTCACCCACCACGGCCAGAGCATCCGCTTCAACGAGAACGACGCTACCTCGCGCTCCCGCGCCGCCGGCGGCGTCCGGGCGATCGAGTTCAAGCAGACGAACGCGGACGACCGGGTCGTCGGCGCCTCCGTCCTCCGCGCTCCGAGCGCGGAGGTTACCGCCGCCTTGGAGAAGGCGGGCGACCTTGAGCCTAAGGCGGCCATCGCCGAGCTCGAGAAGGCGGCCCAGGCCGCGAAGAAGGCGGACGACGAGTACAGCCGCGCCCTCGCGACCCACGAGCTTGCGAAGCTCGTGAGCAAGGCGGGCGACGCCGAACGCGCCGACAAGCTCGAGCGCGACGCCCAGAAATGGGGTTTCGCGAGCATCCTTGTGGTCAGCGAGAACGGCTTCGGCAAGCGAACTCCGATGAGCGACTACCGCGTCCAGAGCCGGGGCGGCATGGGCATCCTGACTATGAACTGCACGGAGAAGACGGGCAAGGTCGTGTGCGCCGAGCCCGTCGAGGACGACGACCGCCTGCTTATCATGACCACCAAGGGCAAGGGGATCCGCATGAAGGTCAAGGAGATCCGCGAAACCGGACGCGTCGCCCAAGGCGTCACCCTCGTCAATCTTGGTAAGGACGACCAAGTCGCCAGCATCGCCCGCATCGCTCGCGACGCGGACGATGGCGAACTGGAGATCGAGACCGTCCCGCCCGGCGCGTAACGCTCACTCTCCCCTCCTTTCGCCTGCGAGAGGAGGGGCCGGATGTGGAGAGAAGGTGGAGAGGCTGCGGCTTTCCCCGACCCTTGCGGCATGGTCGTCGGGCCATCGGCGTTTTCACCTTCTGAAGCCTCGCCCGGACCATCCGGTCCGAGCGAGACGAACCCGTTGGATGGTCTACACTCGTAAAGAGACACGAACGATGAGTATCACGGAACGAACGACCTGGCCCCCTTTCGTTCCTCTGAGAGACGAGGCCTTTGCCACTGATCAGAAGACCCTTGCCTGGTACGCACAGGAAGACGGAGCCGGCAGCAACGAGGAGGAGAGGTGGCGATGCTGAACGGCGGAGAGAACACCGCCCTCCTTCTCGTCCTCACGGGAATCGCGTGGCTTACCGTATTCGGGATCGCGCTCGTTGTCTTCCTTCGTTGGGCGAAACGCGACCGCGCGGACAAGCGATAGCTACTTTACGTACGCGTGAGGAATCGTCTTCGACTCCTTCTCCGCATCGCCGGGAGCCCCGAAGCGCTCAGACTCGTGGACGCCGACCTGAACCGGTTCGTGGGGAATCAGCAACTCACCGATCCAGTCGCCGATGAGACGGAGCTTGAGCTTGAGCGTCGGCATCTTGACGAGGTAGGCGCCCCGGTACATCACCCAACCGAGGAACCCCTTTAGCTCTCTCCCGAACATCTCCGCCGCCGCCTTTTTGTGACCGATCGCGGCAAAATTCCCCAGGGGGCTGAAGTTGAACTCCTTGGTCGCTTCGCCCGCGAGCGTCGCGGCGATGTTGCGTGCGGCGAGCGGCCCTTCGCGGGTGGCGTTCTGCGCCGTCGCCGCGTAGGGCTTGTCGCCCTCCTTGGGAGGAACGTACGCCGAGTCGCCGATAGCCCAGACGCCCTCGAGCCCCTTGACGCGCAGATCCCGCTCGCAGTCGATGTAGCCCCGCTCGTTCGTCGGAAGCCCGAACGACTCGATCAGCGGGTGGGGAGCGATCCCCGCCGCCCACACGACGGTATGGGTTCGAACGCGTTCCCCACCCTTCGTCTGGGCGAAATCCTCGCCGACTTCGGTGATCGTGTCCTGAGTACGGATCTCCACGCCGCGTTTGGTGAGCGTCTCGACGCACCACTTCGCGAGACTCTCCGTCGTGCCGCCCAGAACGCGATTGCCGAATTCGAGTACGACGGTACGGATATCGGACTTTTTGATGTTAGGATAGCGACGCGCGGCGTCGTGCAGAAAGGCGTGGTACTCACCCGCCAGTTCGATGCCGGTGAAGTTCGCGCCGACGACGACCAGGGTCAGGAGTTCGCGCCGCTTTGCCGCGTCCTCGATCGTGTTCGCCAATTCCAAAAGCCGGATGCCCCGATCGCGCAGGGCGATGGCGTCCATAAGCGACTTTAGCTCGTAGCCGTACTCCCGCAAACCGAGGATGTTGTCGGGCACCTTGGTCACCGAACCGAGCGAGAACACGAGATGGTCGTACCGAAGCGAGCCCGTCTCGCCACCCACGATCCTGAAATCGACCTGCTTACGCTGGGTGTCGAGCCCCGTGATCTCGGCCATTCGGAAATCGGCTTGTGGAACCTGCGCCCGAAAGGGCACCGTAACATGACGTGGCTCCAACGTGCCGACGCCCGCCTCGACGAGAAGTGGGTAGTAAAGAGTGTAGTTATTGCGATCCAGCACCACGACCTCGCTTCCCTTTGGCAAACGCTTGATCAGCTCCTTCGCGCACGTCGCACCCCCAAATCCCGCGCCGAGCACGACGACGCGCTTCCTTTCCCCCGAATAACCCACCCTATTAGATAGGGGGCTGGGTGCGGGAGGGTTCCGGCTGATAAGGCTTTCGGTCGTAGGAAGATCGAAGGCCCTGCTATCCTGAGGGTCATGCTCGCCCTGCTTCTTGCTCCGCTCTGGGACGCGACCCTCAGCCCCGCCCGCAAGGCCGCCCTCGAAGGCGTAAGCGCCAAGGATCTAAAGCGGATCGTGACCTACCTTGCTGAAGATAGGTTAGAGGGCCGGGGAACTCCGTCCAAAGGGCTTAACCTCGCCGCCGATTTTATCGCCGCCGAATTCAAGAAGGCAGGGCTGGAGCCCAAGGGTGACGACGGATTCTTCCAGACGACGGACTACACCGACCGGCGAAGCGGCGCAAGCGGCAAGGTTCGCAACGTCGTCGGGCTCCTCAAGGGGAGCGATCCGGCCCTCGCGAATGAGGTGGTGATGGTCACTGCCCACTACGATCACCTCGGACTCAATCCCGAAGGCAAGGACCACGTCTACAACGGCGCGAACGACGACGGCAGCGGCACGGCGGGCGTGGTCGAGCTCGCCCACGCGCTGGGTAAGGCCAAACCGAAGCGAAGTGTGCTGTTCGTCACCTTTTGGGGCGAGGAGAAGGGGCTGCTGGGCTCGCGATACTACGGCGCGCATCCGGTCGTGCCGCTCGCCAGGACGGTCGCGGACATCAATCTCGAGCAGATCGGACGCACCGACGACGAGGAGGGACCCCGTGTGAACGCGGTAAGCGTCACCGGCTACGACTACAGCGACACCGTGACCGCTCTAAGCGCGGCGGGCAAGGCTCTCGGGACCGAGGTACAGCGGCACGCTCAGTACAGCGCGCCCTTCTTCATGCGAAGCGACAACGCGGCGATGGCGGCGGCGGGCGTCCCCGCCCACACGATCTGCGTCGCGTTCGAGTATCCCGACTACCATGGCCTCGCGGACACCGCGGACAAGCTGGACTACGACAACATGACCAAGGTCGTCAAGCTTGCGGGACTCGGCATTCTCACGATCGCCGATGCGCCGCAGACGCCGAAGTGGAACAAGGACGATCCTCGCACCGAGCGGTACCGGAAGGCGCGTGGCGAAGGCTGAGCGCCAACCGTTGAAGGGGCTCCTCAAGACCCAGCTCGGATTCATGGGAGCCGGAATTCTTCTTGCGCTCATGATAAGCACCGGCCCCGAAGGAATAGCCGTTGCGCCCTATGGCTTCCTGGTTCTTGCACTCGCCTTGCCCACGATTCTGCTTTTCGTCGGCCTGCCGGTGGCGGTCCACGAGGCGGGGCACGCCTTAGTGGCTTGGGCTCTCGGCGTCCGAGTGGTCGGTTTCGACGTCCTGGGCTTCGAAATCCTGCGCCGGGAGCGCCGGGAACTCACCCAATCGGCGCCTATAGGCTACGTTCGAGCGGAGACGACGATCGCCCAGGATCGCCGAAGTGTTTGGATTCCTATCACTCTCGCAGGTCCCTTGCTTGGCGCGTTCGTCGCTACGCTTGAGATCGCTCTCGGGAGGGCGTGGCGGAGCGATTTCGCCGCCATTTTACACTACAAGGCGGCTTGGGCCTGATCTTCAACGTTATCTCTCTGATTCCATCGTCTCGCGCCGATGGCTTTAAAACGGACGGCGCCCGCTTCATCGACCTCCTTAGGCCGAACCCTCAAACCTTCGCGTCCCAAGGCCTTTGGCGAGCGATGCGCGCGATGGAGAACGGAGATTTGTACGCGAGCGACCCCGAAGATATCCGGCGGGTGATGTGCCATTCCGATCTACTTTGGCGCGCCTTCGCCGCAGCACTCGCCTGTACTCGAGCCATAGCTGTCGAACCGACTGCCGCTCTCGTTGCGGCATACGTCTATATGGAGGCTGCGGACGGGTCGTCGGATGCGACCCTAGTCGCCGATGCCCGCCTCGAAGCCGCCTTTTGCGAGGCTTTCTTCCGAGGCGACGTGGCGACGTCCAAGGCTCTTCTCGATCCGATGGCGCAGATTCCCCGCACCTGTTGGGGTGCCGCACGCCGCGCCGACATCGCCCTATATCTTGCCCAAGGCGATTTCGCCGAAGCCCGGGGCGGCATCGTGAACGCGCTTCAGATTTGCGAACGTGAGCAAGCCGCCCGCCCCCATCCCTCATGGCTTTTCGAGCGTCGTCTCATCGAGATCGTTGAGAGTCGTCTCAGATCCAGCGCATCCGCTTGAAGACCACGAGAATCCCGCACGCGAGAACCGCCATCAGCCCCAGTGAGAAAGGGTAGCCATAGAGCCACTTCAGCTCCGGCATGTGCTCGAAATTCATGCCGTAGACGCCCGCCACGAGCGTCATCGAAGAAAGGACCGTCGCGAGGACGGTCATCTTCTTGAGCACCTGGTTCAGGTTGTTCGAGACGTTCGAAAGGTGGATATCCACCATCGAGGTCAGCGCGTCGCGCAGGGCGTCCACCGTCTCCGCGATCCGCAGGACGTGGTCGTAGACGTCCTGGAAATAGCGGTGCGCCTCCTCGGGAATCTCCTCGATATCGCGCCGGAGCACGGCGTTCATTACGTCGCGGACGGGCGTCACGACGCGGCGCAGCTTGAGGAGGCGCCGCTTCAGCCGGACGATCTCCTCCAATCGCCCTTCCTGCCCTTCGAACAGGCTGTCCCCAAGATCCTCGACTTGGTCCTCGACGTCGTCGACGACGGCGAAGTAGTCGTCCACCATGCCGTCGACGATGGAATGGAGCAGGAACGCGGGCGACTTACTCAGGTGGCCAGGTCGGTCGTGCCACCGCTTGAACCATGTGTCGAGTGCCGGTAGGGACTCGCGCGAGACGGTTACAAGCGCGTGGTCGTTGAGGAAGAAACCCACCTCGACATACCGCTCTTTGTGTTTCTCACGCCTCACCCCGGGCACGACGAGGAACACCAGGCCGTCGAAGTCCTGGAGAGCGGGCCGCTCCCGGTCGCTCAGCGCGTCCTCGACCGCCAGTTCGTGGAAGCCCATGCGATTCTGAAGCACGTCGCGCGCCTTCTCCGCGTCCTCCACCACCACGTCGACCCACACGGACGGTCCTGGCTCGCAGACCGCCCGGACGGCCTCGTCGATCCCGATGTCGCTGCAGGCGCCGTGGTCGTTGGAGCGCGCCGCGCGCAGCGTCAGGCCTTCCGAGGCCAACCGCTCGGAAGTCACGCCTTCGATGGTCGCCTCGCGTACCAGTGCAAGGCGATCTGGCTTTTGCCGTCGTGGATCTCGCCCCGGTCCAGCATCGCGATCGCCTCCACGGCGGGGATCGCGACGATCTCCAGATCCTCGCCCTCCAAGCCGCCGCCCCCGCCGCCGTAACTCCCTTCGGCGAAGAAGATCGTGATCCGCTCGCTCATCCCGCCGGGCGAACCGTACATCTCAGCGACCCTTTCCAGACGCTCGACCTTAACCCCGATCTCCTCCTGAAGCTCCCGACGGGCCGCCGTCTCGGCGTCCTCACCCTCGTCGATCGCTCCCGCGACGATCTCCAAGAGCCAAGGCTCGCCGTGGCGCAGGGTGGGGTAGCGAAACTGCCGGACGAAGATCAGGGCGTCCTCCTCGGGATCGTGGACGAGGATCGCCGCCGCGTCGCCCCGCTCGACCGAGAGCCGCTTCGACGGATCGCTCCAAGTTCCGTCCTTCTTCTCGTAGGCCACGGTCGCCTCGTCGACGTCGAAGAAGCCGTCGAACACCCGCTCCACGCCCTGGATCCACGTTCCGCGCATGGGTAGGAGTATAGGCGTTCGGCCTTAGGTTTAGGATTAAGCCTTCCTCAGCCTCATCCTCGTCCCAACCGACGCGAGCTTTCCGACGTAGGTAAAGCCGATGCGTCTTTCCCCGCTCCTCCTCTTGCCTCTGCTGGCCTCGTGCGGAGCCGCGCGTCCCGGAGCTTTGGCGACGTCCGCAACGGTCGCCGCCAAAGCTCCGGGACGCTACGTGGAATCGCTGAAGTTCGGAGGAAAGACCCGCCGCTTTATCCTGCGGGTGCCGAAGACGTACCACGGGCAGGCAACGCCCGTGGTCATGGTCCTGCACGGCTGGACCGCCAGCGCCGCCGCCGCCGAACAGTACACCCGCATGGCGGAGAAGGCGGAAAGGGAGGGTTTCGTCGCGGTCTTTCCGGATGGTCTGGGCGATCCCGGCGCGCAGGGGTGGAACGCGGGCTTTATCGACCTCACCGGCATGGACAAGCCCGACGACGTCGGCTTCCTGAGCGCCGTGCTAGATCGGGTCGAAAGGGAGGTCGCGGTCGATCGGAAGCGTGAGTACGTCGTCGGACACTCGAACGGCGCGTTCATGGCGAACCTGCTGGGAGCAAAGCTCGGCGCAAGGCTGGCGGCGATCGCCTCGATGGCGGGAACCGTCGGCCTGAGCGCGGCGAACACGATCCCCAAGCCCGCCGTGCCCGTCTCCGTCCTTCTCCTGCACGGCAAGGCGGACGGCATGGTCGCCTATTCCATCGAGCGGCGTGCGGTCCTCCGCCCCGTCGGGGCGGAGGACTCGGCTCGCTTCTGGGCGAAGGCCGACGCTTGCGAGACCACGCCGCGCACCACCAAGAGCGCGGACGGCAAGGTGACCACCGACCTGTATCGCGGCGGCAAGAACGGGACGGAGGTCGAACTCGTGAGCGTCGAGGGTGCGCCGCACGACTGGTGGGGCGGCCTGAGCCGGCGCGGAGACCAGACCGTCGAGGTTCCAACTTACGGCGCGCCTGTGGCCGACCTCGTCTGGGACTTTTTCCGATCCCATCCTAAGCGCTAGAATCGGGCATGAACGACCATCGGGAGGGAGCTTGGTCTCGGAGCGACGAGGCTCCGGCGCCTCCCGGCGACAGACGGCGCCTCGCGCTCGAGCTGGGCGTGCTCGGACTCGTTGGCGGCGTGGCGTTCGGGGTTGGAGCGACGTGCGGGCTGGCCCTTCCCCTCGCGGGACTGGCGGTAGGATTCGGCGCCCTGGGTCTTCACGGACGTCGGCGCGACGACCGGGATCGGGATCGCGCCGCCCGCGTCCTCGCCCTTCGCGCCGAGTTCGGTGCGGGTCCGGCATGGCCCGTCGATCTCGTGGTGCGGCAGGGCGAAGCGCCGACCGGGCGCGATCAAGGCCTGCTCTGGATCGAAGGGGGAAGGATCGTATTCTCCGGCTTCCACACCTCGTTCGCGCTCGCACCCGACCAGATCGCCACCCTGGTCCGCCACGATGCGGCGGTTCCGGGTCTTCGGCTTCGCCTGGGACTCACGTTGCGCCGAGAGACGCCTGTCGGGCCGCTCGCCCTCTCCTTCTGGCCCGTTGCGGACGGCTGGAAGCGCGCCGAAGACGATGCCGCGACCCTGCGCTACACGCTGAACACCGTGATCGAGAACGGTCGCCGGAGCCCCGATCCCGATCTCGCGGGGCAGTGGCCGCCCATCGACCTCGGGCCTGGCGCGCGTTCGCCGGAGATTCTACGAAAGGCCGCGTTGGGGCGCATCGGCGCTTGGACGGCGGTCGCCGCCTTCGTCGCCGCCCTTCTCGTTCCGTTCCGCTGGGAGTGGGGGCTGATCGCGTTCGGGGTTATCGCCCTCGGGCTGAACCTGACGACCGCCGCCGAGAACCGTCCCCGCTGGAAGGCGTACCGGGACGCCCGGCGGCTTTGGAGAGAGACGTGAGGGAGGCGGCTTGGCTAACGACCGAAGAAGCGGAGACGACGATCGACCGCCACGAAGCCTACGTCCTTTCCCCAGAGTTCTTCCGGCGGGCGAAGGGCCAGACGGGCCTCGTCGTCCTAGGCGTTCTCTTCCTCGTCGTCGCTTTCGCGGCGGCCGTCGCGAGCACCGACCTGATCCCGCTCGCGATGGTCTCCGTCGCCGCCCTCTCCCTCGGTGCGATCCCGCTCGCCCACTTCTGGGAGCTTCGGCAGACGGCGAGGCGCGAGCCCGATCTGGCCCTGAAGGAAGGCTTTGGCAAAGGGCCGGGGCGATTCGTCGAACTGATCGTGCTCCAAGGAAGCGCGCCCACCGGGATCGACCGCGGCATGCTGTGGATCGAGGACAGGCGGCTCTACTTCTCCGGCCACCGCACCTCGTTCGGCCTGGTGCCCTGGCAGGTTCGTTCCCTGACGGGACGCGACGCGCCGATCCCCGGCATCCGGCACGCGATCACCCTTGAGTTACAGCACGAGACGCCCGCCGGACTCATGTCGCTGTCGTTCGGGCTGATTGTGCCGCCCAGCGTTTCCGACTGGTCGGAGCGGCACGACCTTCTGACCCAGCTCGACCGCTGGAAGGGCGGCCACAACCCTGGCGAAGGCCAATGGCCGCCCTCGGGGCTCGGCCCGGGCGTCGTCTCAGAACGCCGTCTCTTCTTGGGAGCGGTTCTCTCCTCCGCCTTCTTCCCCGTCACGATCACCGCCTGGAGCGTTGCGGTCGGCAACCCGCTCCTTCTGATCGGGATCCCCATCGCGGCCATCGCGTGGCTCGGTAACGAGAAGACGAGGGCGCGCTGGCGAGCGGTGCGCGACCGGCGTCGTCTCCGGAGGCTCCAATGAACGGCTGGCTTCCGGTTTCCGAACGACCTGCCCGTCGCCGCCTCTCCGACGCCGTCGTCTACTCGCCTCTGCTCGTCTTTTCGGCAGGCGCGCTCGCCTTTGCCGGATGGATCGCGGCCGACGCTGCCCCTGCCGCCATGATGGTCGGATTGGCGGGCGCGTCGGTTTTGACCGCCTATCGGTTGATCGTCCGCCGCGACCATCGGTTTCGCACCCTCGCCATCCGCGCGGACGAGGCTCCGATGCTGCCGGAATTGGGCGTTCCCCACGGCGTTCTCGTCGCCCTCTGGGTCGTGCAGGGCCACGCGGTCACCGGCGCGGATCGGGGCGCGATGTGGGTCGAAGACGGAAAACTGATGTTCTGCGGGCGGCGCACCTCGTTCGTGCTCACGCACGACGAGGCGGCGCACCGGGTACGCGAGGAAGGTCCGGGCGAGCTGACCCTCCGGCTCCGTCGGTCCACGCCGATCGGCGGGCTCGGCGTCTCGTTCACCCCCCTGTTCGGCGATCGGCCCTACGCCAAGCTCCTAGAGACGACCTTCGACGAGTGGCTTCGGAGCGCCGCCGCCCCTTTGGGCGCTTCACAGCTTCCACCGACGGCGATCGGTCCGGGAGCGGCTCTCCCCTCCGAGCTTCGACGCCGCCTCGGCCGGCGGCTTGCGACCGAGATCGGATTCGTCGGGATTCTCGCCGTTCCCTTCCAGATTTTCTTCGGGGGTTTTCTCGTACCCATCGTAGCCCTCGTGATCGCCCTGTTCGTGGTCCTTGTGCCCTCACCCGAGCTTCCCGCCCTCCGCGACTGGCGCCGCCTGCGGGAGGAGGAAGGGGCGTGAGTCAAGCCGATTGGACGCCCTCGCCGCATTCGGAGCGTGAGTCCGCCTCGTTACGCCGCCGGATCCGCTGGGGCGGGTTCCATGTGGTCGGAGCGGCCGTCTCCTTTCTTGGAGCGCTAGGAGGCGTGATGTGGCTCGTCGACCACCGTCTCGCTACGCGCCTGTTTCAGACCATCCTCGCCCTGTTGGTGACGGTCGTCTCGGGGGTGATCGCCGTCTGGCTCGCCGTTCGGGACAATGTTCTCCGCCGCGACGCGGCCCTGCCCGATCAGACCCGCCGCCAGGAGTTCGGCGCCGGCGAAGGTTGGCTGGTAGACCTGATCGTCCTTCAAGGCGCCGCCCCGACGGGCAGCGATCGGGGCATGCTGTGGATCGAAGGCGATCGCCTACTCTTCGCCGGAGACCGAACGTCCTTCGCCCTCGCCGGAAACGACGTCGCGGGCCATATCCGCACCGAAGAGCCGATCGGCGGTTTGCGTCATGCCCTCTGCGTTCCCCTGACGCACCGGACCGCCGCCGGACCGCTCGCCCTCTCGTTCGAAGTTGTCGGTCGCGATGCCGAGGAGAAGATCCTCGTTCGGGATACCGTCGACCGCTGGGCCGTGCGAGTGCCCCACTTAGACGGGCAACGGCCCCCCACTCGCCTCGGTCCGGGAGCCCCTACGCGGACTCGACTGTTCTTCCGTGCGGCCTTCGTCACGGCCTACTCGGTCGGACTCGTCACGTTCGGGATCGTGTCGCTTTTCGCAGGCGCCCTTTGGCCGGTGTTGGCGTTCCTCGCGCTGACCTGCATGGTGTGGCTACCGGGCCTTCGGCAGCTTGGGACCTACTGGCGAGCTTGGCGGGACCTCGGGAGAGTGGATCGGTGAGGTCCTCCGACTGGACGCCCTTGCCGACCGTCGAACGCGAACAGACCATCGAGGCGCGAAGGACAAGGCGCGCGGGATGGTTCGCCCGCCTCGCTTTGCTCGTTACGGTCGCGACCTTTCCGCTTTCATGCATCGGCCTTTGCGTCGGATCGTTTTGGATTTTCCTGGCGTTGGGGTTTGGGGTGGGCGGAATTTTGCTGTCCGTGCGTGCCTTCGAGCGGCTGGACCAAGCTCGTACCGCCGTCTGGATGCGCGACGCCGGGATGGTCGATGAGTTTGGCTCCGGCGTGGGCTGGCTCGTGGATCTGATCGTTCACCAAGGTGACGCGCCGACGGGCACGGACCGAGGGATGCTTTGGGTCGAGGACGATCGACTGATCTTCGCCGGACGGCGGACCTCCTTTGCGCTGGCCGCGTCCGAGGTCCTCGGACGTTGTCATCGGACACCCCCCGTCCCTAGCCTCCGCCTCGTCTTGAGTCTCTTTCTCCGTACCCAGACGCCTGCCGGTCGGCTCGGCGTCTCGTTCGTACCGCTTGAACGGGCGAAGTGGCAAAGCGGCGTCACCGTCAACGATGTGCAAGAGGCGGTCACACGCTGGCTCCACAACGGGGTACCGGGTGAGAGCGACCTGCCCCCATTGACTCCCGGACCCGACGCACCGACATCGGACCGCCTCCTCTTGCGTGCGGCGCTCGTGGGGACCTACTGGACCGCTCTCATCGCAGGCCTCAGCGGTCTGCTCCTTTGGTCCGAGCCGATCATCGCCTTAGCGGTCGCGATGGTCGGTCTGCTGATTGGCCTGAGCGGCCCGATCCTCCATTCGCCCCGGGCTCTCTTTCGCGCGTGGTGGGACCGCCGGAGGATCGCATAGGCGAGCCAATCGCCGAGTGGACGCCCCACCCCATCGCGGAGCGGGCGATCTCGGACGAACGTCGACAGACCGTTGGGAACCGGCGCGTCGGTTGGGCGCTCGCCGTTGCCGCCCTCGTTCTGTGCCCGTTGTCGTGCATAGGGGCGAGCTTTTCCGTAGTCGGCTCCGCCTTCCCCTATGTCGCGGTCGTTCTGCTCGGCGCCTTGGGCGTTGAGAAGCTGCGACGGGGCGCCCGCACCACCGAACTCGCCCACGCCAAGCGGCAAGCCCTGCGGGATGAGTACGCCGGGATCAATGGATGGGCCGTCGAACTGACCGTGTTTCAGGGCGCCGCCCCCACCGGGCGCGACCGGGGAATGCTCTGGTTCGAGGACGGTCGCCTGTTCTTCGTCGGCGAGCGCACGTCGTTCGGCCTGGCGCCGCCTCAGGTCGAGGGGGGTATGCGCGAAGAATGGCCTCTCTCCGGACTGCGCGCGACGAGCACCCTGAGCCTGGGGCGTCGGACCGTGGCGGGTGCGGTCTCCCTGGGTCTCGACTTCATCCCCTCCGATCTCGGCCCCGTCCCACCTCTGGAGAAAGCGTTTCGCCGGGCTTTGGACGACTGGCTCCACCCGAGCAAGGAAGGCCGGTCCGGAGAAGGTCAGCTTCCGCCCTTGGCGATCGGTCCCGACGCCCCCACCCTGCGCGCCTTGCTCGCCTCGGCGGTCGCGAGCACGGTCTTCTGGCTCTTCCTCGCCGGTGGTTTGATCCTGCTCGCGATCAAGACGGCCTGGTGGATCGTGCCCCCGGTCGTCGCCTTTCTAGGCGTGATCCTCGTGCTATGGTCGGACATCTGGGCGCCGCGCCTGCGCTGGCTTGCTTGGCGCGACCGCCGGAAGCTCGAAAGAAGGAGGTTGACGTGAAGCCGGAACCGACCGCCGAATGGCGGCTCAACCCGATCGCCGAACGGGAGATCCAAGCGAGTCGGCGCTTCGATCGGCGTCGACGGGCGAACCGATGGCTTCTCGGACTTTCCGGCGCGCTCGTCTGCCCTTTCGCCTGCTTAGGCGGTTGCCTCTCCATCGGGGGGGCCGAAAGCTCTTGGATCGCCGCCCTCGTCTTCGGTTCCGTCGGTTTGCTGGTCGTCGCGCTGGCTCGCGTCTCCATCGACAAGGGAAGACAAGGCGAGCGTCTCGACGCGTTGCGGAAGGAGTTTGGCGACGTCAAAGGATGGCTTGTGGAAATGTCGGTTCGCCAAGGCGAAGCGCTTTCCGGTCGCGATGTGGGGATCGTCTGGTTCGAGGACGAACGGCTCTACTTCATGGGAGCCCGGACCTCGTTCGGCCTGGGGAGGGACGATACTCAGGGTCGCTTGGCAAGCGCCCATGACGTCCTGGAAGACCGGCCTCACGCCGTGCTTCCCCTTCAAGCCAAGACTCTCGCCGGGCCGGTGTCCGTCGAACTCGTATTCCTCCATACGGTTCCCGAACACGGTCAGCGCCTAGCGGACGATCTGGAGTTCAAGCACGCCCTCAAGATCTGGTTTTCGGAAGCCATGCCAGAGCGAGGGCAGTTGCCTCCCCTGACGCTAGGTCCCGACCTTCCTTCGGTTTCCGCCCTTCGACGGCGCGCTCTGGCGGCAGTGGCGATTTGGCCCACGCTCCTGGTTCTAGCGCTGCTCGCGACTCCCTTGGTGGGGACGTTCGTCTTCGTAGGTCTCGGGATTTTGGTTCCGCTCGTCGCTCTCTGGTCTCCCGTGGTCTCACCCCGCCGGTGCCGACGTGCGATCCGCGACCGTCAGGCCCTGGACGCTACAATAGAAGGGTGAAAGACGTGGTGCGCGAGGATGCCAAGCGGCGCCTGTCCCGGATCGCCGGGCAGGTCGGCGGCATCCAGAAGATGGTGGACGAGGGACGCTACTGCGTGGACGTGCTGACCCAGGTCTCCGCGTTGCGCGCCGCCCTCGATCAGTTTGGGGTGCTCATGCTCACGACCCACTTGGAAGATTGCGTCTACGGCGACGGCGACGAGGGACACGGCATGTCGCCCAGCGAGCGCGTAGACGAGATCAAGGTCACCCTCAATCGCTTCCTCAAATAGCAGGCGACGCGAACCCTCGCGGGGCTTTCGGGGTCGTAGACCCATGTCCGAATCCACGAAGACCTCCCGACAGGCCGCTGAAAAGGCGGGCCATCCGATGGAGCCGAAGACCGAAGAGACGAAGGCCGTCGAAGCGGGCAAGTCGAAGAACCCCATGGGTCAGAAGGCCAAGGCCCACGGCCATGAGGAACACGAGGGCGAGAAGAACCCCAACCTTCCCAAAGGCGACTGATCCCTCCTGTCCTCACGAATAGAAAAGGGCCGTCCGCATCGGCGGACGGCCCTTTTCTACGCATTGCCTTCGGGTTTCAGCTCTTTCGGCGGCGAGAGCGAGCGGAACCAAGGAAGCCGCGAAACGGAGGATGGGAATCATCGTTACTCCACCAAGGAAAGTAGAACGCAGACGCTCATAGCCCTCTGAATCCGGAACGGCAATCAGTCGTCTGACGAATCGGTAGCGCCCTCCTGTCCCGGATCGCCGTAGAAGACGCCCCGTCCGTGGGTTCCCACGTAGACGCGCCCGTACTTCTTCGGGTCTCCCGCGATCTGCAACACTAAGCCCCATTGGTGCGCGTCGTCGCTGATCCTCGTCCAACTCTCCGCGACGTCGTCCGAGCGGAAAATCCCGCGCTCGCCGTCGATCTGCCCCACGAGGTACAGCGCCGGGAACCGTCCCTTCTGGACGGCCTCGCCGAAGCCGAACAGGCGAAGGACCTTGACGAAGGCGTCCGGAAGCATGGGTTCAGGCGAGGCTTTGCCGAAGCCGAACGCGTGGATCGTCTCCACATGCGGCAGCCGAACGAACGCGCGTGACGTTCGGGCGTGGTAGAGGCCGTCGAACGCGGCGATCCAAAGGTCTCCCGCCCGGCCGGGCGTGGCGTAAAGCCCGTCCTGGCCGCCCCGGCTATCGCCTCGGTCACCCTTCTCGGCGACGAAGCCGAGGTCGCTGGACTCGAACGTCCTCGCCCCGTCCTCGCTCTGGTAGAGCTTTCCACCGAAAAGGTCCAGGGCGTAGAAACGGCCCGTCGTAACCCGGTCGGCGACGACGCGCAGGCCGATCGGGAGTCCCGTCGGAATCTCCCACCGGGCCCCGTAGTCGCCCGTCCGGTAGGCGCCGCCCCGCAGACTCCAGACCCAAGTCGTGCCATCGGGCGAAACGGCGATGTGCCCCTCGCGCGCGTCGTCCGGGGTCGAGATGGGTGGTCGCCAACTCGCACCCCCATCGAGGGAGAAGCCGAGATTCGCCTCCCGCGCGCCTCCCGAGGAGCGCCCCACGCGAACGATCGTCTCCGGCGCGAAGTCGCCCGCCGCCACGTCGGTCGTGTTGCCGAAGTGCGGGGTCGTGAAGTTCCCCTCCGGTGCGGGACGGTCGAGGTCGCGGTGGACGAATCCGCCGTAGTCGCCGATGGCGGAGACGAGAGGAACGCCCTTCGTCGGACTCAGAAGCGCGAGCCCGACCGACTCCTCGATCCCCGGCGCCATCGAGGACCAGTGAACCGGACGCCCCCGGTCGGCGTTCGTCAGGTCGAACGTCTCGTGCCCTCCGTAGCCCGTCGTGAACACGGCGTGGTTCGGGTCGAAGGGATCGATCTCGACGTCGAAAAGCCAGTGGATGCCGACGCGCGAGGTGTACGGCGCCTTCGTAAAGTCGTAGGCCTTGCGTGCGCCGATGCACTTGGCCCACGTCTTCCCGCCGTCGAGAGAACGGTAGATCTGTTCCCCGCCCGGACGAGAGAACGTAGAGACGATCGTCGCACCTTTCTCGCAGCTCACGGCGGCGTAGCCGAAGGGACCCTTCTCGGGCGTCACGTCGGTCCAGATTCCACCCTTCATCCGCCAGACCGCGCCCGCCGTCATGCGCGAAGGACCGGGGCTGTCTCCGAAGGTGACCCAGAGCGAACCGTCGTCGGCCAAGACCATGTGCGTGGGGAGCAATCCGCGAGGCGCGCCGGCAGTCTCCGCCCAACTCGCGCCACCGTCCGTCGTCCGGAACAGAGACGGCCCTTCCGCGTTGGACACGGCGACATAGGCGATTCCCTTCGTCGACGGATCGAACAAGGTCACGACCACCCCGGCGCCCCGCGCGCCGCCCGTCGAGGGAAAGCTCGCCTCACGCCCCCAAGTCCTCCCCCCGTCGTCGCTTCGCCAAAGGCCATCGTTGCGCGTACCCAGCAAGAGGCGCTGGCCGCCGAAAGGATCGACCGACAGACGCTCGCCGTTTCCCCGCCCGTTCTCGTTGCCGCCGAACTTGATCGGCACACGGGCGATCGCGAACGTCTTTCCACCGTCGGACGAGCGCAGGATCGCCCCATCGGGAGTTGAAGGATTGGTGTAGGTGCCGCAGGCCAGGAACACCTTCTGCACGTCGTTCGGGTCGACGGCGACGCTCTCGACCCCCATCAGATTCAGATCTCGGTAAGGCACCCAGTCGAGCATCGGCGCCCACCGTCCTCCTGCCGCGTCCCAGCGATAAGCGCCGCCCATGTCGGTGCGGGCGTACCGGACGTCCTTCGCCTTCGGATGGAAGACGACCCCGTCCACGAAGCCCGCGCCGACCATCTGGACGCTTTTCCAAAGGTACGGCGTAGGCGCGAGGAGGGCGGCGGCAAGAAGGGCGAGCACGACTCCGGTCTACCCGAACGCATCACGGGAGATATGGACGCTCCCGGTGCATCTTCCTAAAAAGACCCAAGTCTCTCAAGCGTGGGCTCCAGACATCCGTAAAGCCCAGCCGATACCGATCGCGACGACCGAGAGGGCAGAAATGGCGAGGGCGGGAACGCCCCACTTGCTTCCGTTGCTTTTGAGCTGGAAGGCGGTGATCAGCCCGCTTCCGGCGACGATCAGACCGATTCCGTGCAGGACGAAAAACAACACGGCGCCCAGGATCGAACGGATGACGACGCCGGCGAACGCGCCGCCACCCTCATCGCTGGATCGGTTCACGGCGGAGCCAGCCGGGACGCCGCTCCGAGGATAGCCGGCGCCGATGGGGGGAACGTTGGGACTGTCTGAAAAGAGGCCGGGCACCGATGAGGCGACCATCGTCTGCCCGGAGTTGAAGTCGCGGAGCGTCGTGTGGGGGGCCACTCGTCCTTCGCCCGCCCACGCTTTCAAAGTCTGAACGTCGACGGGCCCGTACTCTTTGCCGTCAACGCCGGTCATGAGGTATTGCACCCGGACATCATAGCGCGTTCCCGCTTCTTCTGGATTGCGATAGCCCGAAGCTGGCGTCATTGCAAGAACGATCCCCATCCCGACGAAGGAAGGGGATCGTTGTCGGCTTAGGCCGCTTCGACCGTCTGGATCGCGAACTCCTCATAGACGGGCAGGAAGTCGCGCCACTCGGTGCGGCCCTGGGCCTTGAGGTAGGTCGGCAAGGACAGGTAGGGCACGAAGTGCGGCCGCTTGGGACGGCGCGCCAGCTTCATGTGGGCCTGCTGGGGCGTCTTATCGGCCTTCTTGAGGTTGCACCGACGGCAACAGGTGACGAGATTGTCCCAGGTGTTCGGCCCGCCGGCCCATCGGGGCACGACGTGGTCGATCGTCATGTCCTTCCCCTTCAATCCACAGTACTGACAGGTGTACTTGTCACGCGCCAGGATCGAGTGGCGCGAGAGGCGGAGCTGGGGCATGGGACGTCGCACCGTGTACTTCATCCGGAGCACGCTCGGAGCGAGAAAATCGCCGTTGGCGGTAGGTAAGCCCCGACCCCGGTGGACCAGCACGTCCGCCTTCCCAACGAGCATGAGGCCGACCGCCCGACGCATGGTGCACACGTTGAGAGGCTCGTAATTGGCGTTCAAGACTAAAACATCCGACATCGTTCATGTTCTCCAACAGGCCCGTTCCCAACGCAGAAGGGCTCGGACGCACACGCGTCCGAGCCCTTCGCCAATCGACCGACCAAAGCGGCGCGTATCCGCGCGCCGCTTGGGCATAAGGGCGGTATGCCCCAGATCGGTTGGCGGTAAGGCCGGTCCATCGTCAAGGATAATAACGCAGAAATAGGCCAAATCGCCGCATTTTTTTCGTCGAGCGTCTTTTTGGTTCTCCGGCGTAGGACTAAAGACACGACGGGCGAAGGACCGCGCGCTCTCTACGTCAGACCGATCCAGTCGTTCGGAGCCACCTCGCGCCAACGCCGCCCGATCGCCTCCGCCGCCTCGACGGGCAACGGCCCGCCCGCGAGCAAGGCCGCGTCCTCCTGCCACTGCGCGGGCTCGGTCGTTCCGACGATCGCGGTGTGGACGGCCTGGGTGAGCGTCCAGCGGAGCGCGAAGCCCACGTCCATCGCAGGATACTGGAGCTTCTGAAGCCGCTCGTAGTAGGCGCGCCCGTAGTCGTTCTCGTCCGGGACGCGGGCGAAAGCGGCGTTCGCGACGGGTCGTTTCGCGATCACGCCCAATCCCTCTCCGACCGCCCGCTCCAACGTCTCCAGATTCGCCTGATCGGCCACGTTCACGCTGGCCATCACCGCGTCGAAGGCGCCGAGGTCGACCGCGTAGGCGAGGGCCTCGTTGTCGCCGCTGTAGGCGACGAACCGCGTCTTTCCTTCCTCCTTGGCGCGCCGCACCGCCTCGACGACGTCGCCCTTTTTCAGCGTATCCAGGTCGCAGGTGTGGATCGTCAGGAGGTCGAGGCGGTCGGTTCGGAGCCGCTTGAGGGAACGCTCGACGCTCCGCCGGATCACGTCGGGTTCCCAGTCCTCGCCTTCCAACCCTTCGGCCTCGCCGCACTTGCTGAAGAGAAGGAAATCGTTACGCCGACCGCTCATCGTGGCCCCGATCTTCTCCTCGCTCTCGCCGTACACCGGCGCGGTGTCGATCACGTTGAGCCCCGCGTCGAGCGCGGCATCGAGGAGCGTCCTCACCGTCTCCGGCGAAACCTCCTCGGCCCCGATCCACGCGCCCCCGAAACCCAGGACCGAAACCTCCATCCCGGTCTTCCCGAACGTCCGCCTCTCCATCGATCTAAGCGGCGAGGCGTCCGGGATCGTTGTTCCGCCGAAAGGGCTGTCCGAGGAAGGCTATCCCAGCGCGGGCCAGTCTTCCCGAACCTCTTTCCAGCGCCGCTCGATGGCCTCGATCGCCTCCACCGGAAGCGGTTCGCCTTCGAGCAGCGCCGCGTTCTGACCCCACCGCGCGGGGTTCTTCGTTCCCACGATCGCCGTGTGGACCGGCTGGGCAAGCGTCCAGCGCAGGGCGAGGGCCACGTCGAGGCCGAAATACTGGAGTTTCTGTAGACGTTCCCAATACGAGCGCGAGTAAGCGTCCGCCGCAGGCTCCTTCACCCAGGCCGCGTTCGCGATGGGCCGCTTGGCGATGATGCCGAGGCCCGCCTCCGCCGCCTTCTCCAAGGTCGGCAGGTTCGCCTGATCGGCCACGTTCACGCTCGTCTGGATCGCGTCGAACGCCCCGCTTTCGACCGCGTAGGCGAGGGCCTCGTTGTCGCCGCTGTAGCCGATAAGGCGCGTCTTGCCCGCCTCCTTCGCCCGCTGGAGGACTTCGATCACGTCGCCTTGCTGAAGGATCGCCAAGTCGCAGGAGTGAAGGTCGATCAGGTCGACGCGCTCGGTCTGAAGTCGCTTCAGGGAGCGGTCGATGCTCTCCGCGAGCATCTTCGGGTCCCAATCCGCCCCTTCCAGCCCGCCCGAATGGCCGCACTTGGTGAAGAGGTGGAAGTCGTCCCGCCGTCCCGCGACGGCCCGCCCGATCTTCTCCTCGCTGTCCGCGTAGCACTCGGCGGTGTCGATCACGTTGAGCCCCGCGTCGAGGGCCGCGTGAAGCAGCCGCGAGACGTCTTCGTCCGTCGCGTTCTCGAACCCGATCTCCGCCCCGCCGAAGCCAAGCACCGACACTTCCAGCCCGGTGTTGCCGAACGTCCTCTTTTCCACGGGTTAGGCTACGAGGCGAACCGAACCCTCGTGCCCGTGAAGGTGGTTTTCCGCCCTATCCTCGCTGGGCGACCAACTTCTCCAGGCGCGACGTGTTCTCCTCCCAAGCGGCCATCGAGCCTTCCAACCGCTGCTGCATCGCTTGGTACTCCAGGCTGAGCGCGTAGACGTCGGCGGTAGGGGGCAAGTTGGAGAGGCGCGCCTCCATCGTCTTGAGCGCCGTCTCCTCCTCGCCGACGCGCGTCTCCGTCTCCTCGACCAGCTTCTGCATCCGCGCGATCTCCTTGCTTAGCTCGCGCGGGGTGAGAGCCGGTTCCTCGGGCTTAACGACGGTTGCGACGGGCGTCTTGGCGGGTGTAGGCCCGTTGGCCGGAGCTTTTCCCTTGGGGGGTCCCCCCTTTGCGCGGTATTCGTCGTAGCCTCCGGGATAGCTGATCGGTCCGGATCGCTTGACGTCGAGGGTGTGGTCGGTGACCTGCCCCAAGAGCCAACGGTCGTGGCTGATCAGAACCAGCGTGCCCTTGTAGCCCTTGAGAACCTCGGCAAGCGCCTCGCGGGAGGCCATATCGAGGTGGTTGGTGGGCTCGTCGAGCACAAGCAGGTTGGGGTTGAGGTGGGTGAGCTTGGCGAGGCTGAGCTTGTTCTTCTCGCCGCCCGACATCGTCTTGATCGAACGGTAGACGTCGTCGCCGCTGATCAGGAACCGCGCGAGAAGATCGCGCGCCTCGCCCGGCTTGAGGTCCATTTCGTACACCATCGTGTCGAGGGGCGACATGTCGGGGTCGAGGTCGCGGGCGTCCTGGGTGAAGTAGCCGGCGACGACGTTGGAGCCCAGCCGTGCCCGTCCCTTGAGCGGCTCCATCTCGCCCATAAAGATCTTCAGGAGGGTCGACTTCCCTGCCCCGTTCTCGCCGATGACGCCCCACCGCTCCCCGATGGAAACGTTCCAATCGAGATCCTTGAAGAGAGTCTCGTCCGGGAAGCCCACCGTGAGCTTCTCCGCGCTCATCACGTCGTCGCCCGAGCGCTGCGCCTGGCCGAAGCCGCCCTTCATCTGCCGCTCGTTCTTGGGAGCCTGGACCTTGCTCTCGATCAGACGGTTCATGATCTTCTGCCGCCCGCGTGCCTGGGCGGTGCGCTGGGAGTTCATGAAGCGTCGGACGAACTCGTCCATCTTGGCGATGTCCTGTTCCTGCCGCTTGGCGACCTCGGCGAGGCGGATGTTCTCCTCTTCGCGGATCTGAAGGTACTTCCCGAACGGATGGGGATAGTTGAACACCGTCTTGTCGCGCAGTTCAAGGACGCGGTCGGCGGTGTTCTCCAGAAACGCGCGGTCGTGGCTGACGAGCAGAACGGCGCCGTGATAGGCACGGAGCCAGCCTTCGAGCCATTCGGTGGCCTGGAGATCGAGATGGTTCGTCGGCTCGTCGAGGATCAGGAGATCGGGTTCCTCAAGGAGCATTCGGGCCAGGGCGAGGCGGGTCTTCTCACCGCCCGAAAGCGACTCGGTCGGTTTGGAGAACTCCTCCTCGGTAAAGCCCATGCGCAGGAGCACGGTGCGCAGATCGTGCTCGGCGGAGTAGCCGGACGCGTCGAGGAAGTGCTCATGCAGGAGGGCGTACTCTTCCAGCTCATCGGCGGTCGGTCCGTTTTCCAGCCTCGATTCGAGCTCGTCCAAGCGGGCTTTCATCTGAACCTGCGCCTCGCGGGACGATTCGGCCTCTTCGAAAACGGTCCGCCCTTCGGTAACGGCCATCTCCTGCTTGAGGTAGCCGATCTTCGCTCCCCGAGCGAGCTGCACGGAGCCCCCTTGGTCGGGAGCGTACTGGCCCGTCAGGATGCGCAGAAGGGTGGTCTTGCCCGCGCCGTTGCGGCCGACCAGCGCGACCTTCTCGCCGGAGTCCATGCGGAAACTCACGCCGGAGAGGATCGTGTCGGCGTCAAAAGACTTGGCGACGTTGGCGACGGTAAGGATCACGATCGAGAGTTTACTGTTTCAAGGTCGGGGGAAGAACGATTTTCATCCCCTGGCCTGCCTACAGGGCCTCGCGCCGCTTGAGCTTCAGGGCTTCGAAGCGCGTTTCTCGCGTTACCGTTTTGCCCTTCGCCGTCGTGATCACCTTGCGGAGCTTGGGAAGCCAAGCGCCGTCGACGAGGGCGTACTCGTCGACGAAGACGGCCGCCTTCAAGAGGAAGCCCTTGAGGTCGTAGGTTCTGATCTCGACGCGGCGCGGTAGGACCTTCCCTTCGGGGGTACGGACGCTCTCAAGGGCTTTCGTCACGACTCGTGTTTTCCCCACGGTCCGAGCGGTCTCGGCGATCTCGTCGCCCTTAACCACGTACGACGTATCCGCCTGGTCGTGGAGTAAGACCCGCCTGTCCTCGTCGAAGCTCACCGGGTTACGGCCGTCGCCCCGCGCGAAGTCGCCGCCCCGCCGTTCGAAAAGGCCCGAGACCAGTTCGGCGACCGCGAGCGTCTCCGTCCGGGGCCAGCCATCCGTCTCGATGCTGAGGGGATCGCCCGTCTCGAAAGGCGCGCGAAGCGTCTTGCCTTCAGGAGTCCGCACCGTGAGCGTCCCCGAAACCGACGCGAGATCGACGGGCAACGACGCCCGCGCGCTCGTGGCCCTCTCGAGCAGGGCGTAGGCGGCAGGGTCGGCCTTCGGCGCGGCGGCGCCCGCGCTCGCGAGGGTTAGCGTCGTATAACGGTGAAGCGATGCGTACGCCTTTCCTTCGAACGCGCCCTTCGCCGCCTCCGTCACGCCCGCGCGCACACCGATCGTCCCTAAGCCGAGCACCTTCGGCAAGGCGCATCGGCCCTCGCCGTCCGCCTTGCCTTTGAACTCTTCCCGCGTGCCCGGCACGTAGGCCACGATGTCCGCCCCGGCGGCAGGCCTCCCGTCGCAGAGCACCCGGATGGAGAGGGTTCCGTCCGTTCTCGCCTCCGCGAACATCTCCATCGGCAGTCCCAGCGAACCCTGTGACGCCCCCGGAGTAGCCGCCGCCTTGGCGTGGTAGACCAGCATGAAAGCGCCGCCCCGATCGACCACCCCGTAGTCCAGGCTTGCCCCCGCCACGGCGACCGACGTCCCGATCTCGCCCATCAGGACGTCGCCGTTCGGAGCGAGAGCGAGCGGCTTGTCATCGGCGAGAAGGGCGCGAACCTCCGTCCCCTTTCCCGCGAACGCCTCCAACGGAAGGGCGTCCGGCGTCTCCGCGAACTGAAAGCGCACCATGGGGGCTCGCGGATTGGGCGAAAGCGTCGCCCACATGAAGTGGGCTTGAGACGCGCTTGCGGCGAGGAGCGCAAGCAGGACGAACGGGGAACGAAGACGACGACGCATACTACACGAAAAAGTATAGATACCTGACCGGGGAAAAAGATAGAGGCGCGGAGCTGGAAGAGGCATCGGGTCGGAGGAGGCGGGTAAAGACCCCTCGTGGACACGATCCCCCTCCTTCTCGACACCGATGCCGGATCGGACATCGACGATGCCGTGGCCCTCGCCTACCTGCTCCGTCAGCCCCGCTGCGAACTCCTAGGGATCACGACGGTGACCGGTGAGGTCGAGAAGCGCGCCGCGATCTGCGAGATCGTCTGCCGCGCCGCCGGACGGGACGATGTGCCGATCCACCTCGGTCGACGCGACCCGCTCCTCGATGGCCCCGGCCAGCCCCGCGTCCCGCATTACGAGAGCGTCAGGGAGCTTTCCCATCGTTTGGACCGATCGGAAAACGCCGCCGTCGGATTCCTACGGGACCAGATCCATGCTCGTCCGGGCGAGATCACCCTCCTCACGATCGGACCGTATTCGAACGTCGCTCTTCTCTTCGCGCTCGATCCCGAGCTACCGTCGCTCCTCAAAGGGATCGTGAGCATGGGAGGCGTCTTCTTCGATGACGGCCGTCGCGAATGGAACGCGCTCGTCGATCCGATCGCAACGCAGATGGTGTACCGAGCCTCACGCAAGGACCACCTCACCGTGGGCCTCGACGCTACGGAAACGTGCCGCCTAGCTCAGAAAGAGGTCGAAGGGCGCTTCGTCGGGGAACCGCTCGCAACGGTGCACCGAATGGCGGCACGCTGGTTCGAAGGAACGGACCGGATCACCTTCCACGACCCGCTCGCGGCGGCCCTGATCTTCGAGCCCGACCTCGTCTCTACCGAAAAGGGACGGATCGAGGTCGATGGTGAAGGGCGAACGGTCCTGCGCGAAGGCGAGGGACCGGATCGGGTCGCGCGAACCGTAGACTCAGACGGATTTTTCGAGCATTTCTTCAGAGTCTGCGCATAATCTCAGAGACTAGGTTGGACGCTGGACGATTCGAGTTCAGACCACGACTAAAGGATGATCGTGGTCGAGCCTACAGAAACATCGTTTTTTTCCTATCTGAGTCGCTTCTGATCGAAGAGATGCGCCCTCGGGAAGATCGGCCCAACCGTCTAGGTCGATGCCAGCCGGGGTTGCGGGCTATCCGTGCTTCAGACGCAAAAAAGCCCTCGGACCTCAAAGATCCGAGGGCTTGGCGCCCACCGTTTTTTAGAAGCGGTAGCCGACGTAGAGGCCGAAACCGCCGAGGTCGGATTTGCGAGTGATAAAGTACTTCGCGGCAACGAAAAGCGGCTTGTCGACGCGTCCCGCGTTGCCGAACTCGTAGGCGATGCCCACCTGTCCACCGAGGCTCGTGCCCGTGCCGTTGTTGAGCTTGTCGATGTTGTAGAAGTCGACACCGATACCCGCCGAGTAGACGAGCGCGCCAGATCGCACGTTGTACGTCAGAGCGACGGGGATGTTGCTCGTGCCGCCATCGCCGTAGTAGTCAGCCGAAACGCCGAGGTAGCTCTGCAGTCCCTCGCCCGGGGCGCGAACGCCGAAGCTGCTGATCTTGTAGTCCACACCACCGGCGAATCCGGTGCTGAAAGAGGAGTCGTTCGTCGCGACGAACAGACCGAGACGAGCGGAGAAGCCGGTCGGGCCGTTCGTCTGCGCCGAAGCGGCGGAAGCCAGGGCGGCGAGGGCCGCGAGGGGGGCGAGGGTTCGGATCTTCATGGTGTTGGGTTTTCTCCGTCGCCTTCCGCGCGGCGCGTTTCGAACCGAACCTTGGACAGCAGCCTTACTGTTTCCTGCCCTGCTCGCCCTTCGCGCTCCGTGCTTCTGGCGGGTGGTTTGACGACGGAAGTTCCGTTTAGGCTCCCGACGTCTGCCAAAATCCTACTCGATTTACGCGGAAGGCGTCGAAAAGATGCCAAAACGTCAAAATAAGCCATGTCTCGCGTTGTCGTCGTCGGCTCGGCCAACATGGATCTCGTCGTAAGCGCCGCGTGTTTCCCCCTTCCGGGCGAGACGCTCCTGGGTCATGGCTTCGCCTCGCATCCTGGCGGAAAGGGGGCGAACGCCGCCGTGGCGGCGGGTCGAATGGGAAGCGACATCGCCTTCGTCGGAATGCTCGGGCCGGATGCCTTTGGGGACGCCCTCGCGAGTTCGCTCGAAGGCGCGAACGTGTCGCTCGAATACACCCTTCGCGCCGAGGCGACGCCCACCGGGGTTGCGCTCATTACCGTTTCCGACGGTGGCGAGAACACCATCGTCGTCGCGCCCGGCGCCAATGCGCTCGTCGCCCCAGAAGACGTCGAGGCCGCGCTGTCCGCGCTCGATCCAGCGGTGACGCTGGTCTCGCTGGAGATTCCTTTGGCGGCGGTCGCGGCCTGCGCCGCCGCTCCGGGGTTTCTTATCCTAAACCCCGCTCCCGCCGCCGACCTCCCGAACGGCCTTTGGAAGAGGATCGATCTCCTAACCCCGAACGAGGCCGAAACCCGCTTTTACACGGACGTCGATCCCGTGGACGACGAGGCCTGCCTGAAAGCGGCCCATGTCTTCTTCGCGAAAGGCGCTCGTTGCGTCCTCATCACTCTCGGAAAGCGCGGCTCGTTCCTCGCCACGCCTGAGATGGGTCGCCCCTTCCCAAACCTTGAGGTGCGGGCGGTGGACACTACGGGCGCGGGCGACGCCTTCAACGGCGCGCTCGCCGCGTTCCTCGCCGAGGGGTTGGACCTAGAGGCGGCGATCCCTCTTGCGAGCGCCGTCGGCGCCCTGACCTGCACGAAGCGCGGCGCGCAGGAGGCGATGCCCACGCGAGCAGAGATCGAGAATCTAGGGTTCTGATCGTCCTCAGGCGAAGTCCGCGACCAGCGGCTCCGCCTTCTTGCGTTGGGTCAGTCCGAAAAGCGGCGAAGCGACGAGCGTCGTGACGATCGCCATAAGGACCAGGGTGGCGTAGAGCGCGGGCGTGATCACGCCCTGTTGGAGGCCGATGTTGAGGATGATCAGCTCCATCAGTCCCCGCGCGTTCATCAGGACGCCGATGGCGGAGGCGTCGCGCCACGTCTCGCCCGCCGCCCGAGCGGCGAGCCCGCATGCGACGCCCTTGCCCACCATCGCGGCGACGAGAAGAAGCAAGGCGATCGCCCACATATCCCAGCCTGCCACCGCCGAGAGGCGCGTGTTCAGGCCGGAATAGACGAAGAAGAACGGTAGAAAGAGCCCGATGGTCAGGCTTTCGATCTTCGTTCGAAGGGTCGCCGCGAACTCGCCCCTTGGCATGGCGACGCCCAGCAGAAACGCCCCGAACACTGCGTAGACGCCGATCGCGTCCGTGATATACGCCCCGGTGAACACGATGAGGATCGTCCACGCGAACGCCGTCTCCGACGGAACGCGCTCCACGAAGCGCGCGAGCAGCCGCTTGCCCGCGGTCAGGACGAATCCGGCGTAGAGCGCGCCGCCGCCGATCGCGAAGAAGGCGTAGCCCGCGTTCCCCTTCGTCACCGCGAGCACGACCGCGAGGAGCGACCAGGCCACCGCGTCGTCCGTCGCGCCCGCCCCAAGGGCGAGCGTGCCCATGGAGGTCCCGCTCAGTCCACGCTCGACGATGATCCGCGCGAGCATGGGGAAGGCGGTGATGCACATCGCCGCCCCAAGAAAGAGGGCCGCCGGCACGAGGCCGACCGAAGGACCGAAGAACCGTCCGTCGTGGTGGAGGAACGTCAGCACGATGCCCGCACCGAGGAGGAACGGCGCGACGATCCCCGCCAAGGAGATCGAGACCGCCCCCGCCGCCCTTTTGCCCATCGTTCGCGCGTCGAACTCGACGCCCACGAGGAACATGTAGAGCACGAGCCCGATCTGGGCGACAACGTACAGGATCGTCATCGAAGGGTGACGCCCCCCGTCGGGAAGCTTCTGCGGGAACAGGGCCTCCTGCATTCCCGGCGCCAGAAGGCCGAACAGCGAAGGGCCGAGCGCCACGCCCGCGACCATCTCCATCACCACCGGCGTCTGGCCAAGGAAGCGGGTGCCGACCCAAGCGAGGGCGCGGCAGGCGAGCAGGACCACCAGGACCTGCAACATGAACCGAAGCATCAAATCGAGGTCGCTCATCGTCGGGCGGCCTATTATACGGTCCTAACGGAGTCGAGGCTTAATGGCTTAAAATCCTAGCTATGTCCGCCTCCCGCGAGATCGAGGTGCTCCTGCGCGCCAAGTATCCCATCCTGTACGTCGTCTCCTGGGAGGAACGGCGCGTCGAGGACGCCCTGAGCGCCGTCTGCAAAGGGCTGAACCGCTCCATTCACACCTGGACCCTCACGCAGGGCATGAAGCCGTCGATCGCCAAGTCGGGCCGTTCGCCCCTCACCAGCCCGGAGTTGGAGGTCTTGGCCCAGATCCACGAGGCGCCGGACTACAGCGTGTTCCTCCTGAAGGACTTCCATCCCTACATGAAGGACTTCCGCACGATCCGCCTCCTCCGCGACCTCGCGAGCAAGATGCGCTCGAAAGCACAGGCGATCATCATCCTCGGTCCTGTGCTCACCCTTCCCTCCGACCTGGAGAAAGAGGTGACGGTGATCGAGTTCCCGCTCCCCGACGCGGGCGAGATCGAGCGTACGCTGGACCAGGTCACGGCGGCGGTGAGCGCTACGAAGGGCGTCGACTCCACCCTCACGCCCGAGGATCGGGAGCGTCTCGTCAAGAGCGCCCAGGGGCTCACGATGGACGAGATCGAGTCGGTGTTCGCCCGTTCGCTCGTCGAGAAGAAGCGCTTCGACGTGGACGCCGTGCTCAAGGAGAAGCAGCAGATCATCCGCAAGTCGGGTCTCCTGGAGTACTACGCTCCCGATGAACGGATCAAGGACGTGGGCGGAATGGAGCTGCTCAAGGAGTGGCTCGACCAACGCACTAAGAGCTTTTCCGATAAGGCCCGCGAGTTCGGTATCCCCGCCCCAAAGGGCATCCTCCTCCTCGGCGTCCAAGGCTGCGGCAAGTCGCTCCTCGCCAAGGCGGTCGCCGCCGGGTGGAACCTTCCCTTGCTCAAGCTCGACGTCGGGCGTATCTTCGGCTCCCTCGTGGGCCAGAGCGAGGAGAACATCCGCAAGGCGATCGCCGTCGCTGAGTCCGTCGCTCCGTGCATCCTCTGGGCCGACGAGCTCGAGAAGGGCTTCGCGGGCGTGGGCGGCGGGGGCGTGAGCGACAGCGGCACCACCGCCCGCGTGTTCGCCACCTTCCTCACCTGGATGAGCGAGAAGACAGCTCCCGTGTTCCTTGTCGCTACCGCAAACGACGTCACCTCCCTCCCTCCGGAGATGCTCCGCAAGGGCCGTTTCGACGAGATCTTCTTCGTGGACCTTCCGGACAGAGAAGAGCGTGTGCAGATCTTCGCCATCCACTTGAGAAAGCGGAACCGGGCCATCGAGTCGTTCGACCTTGAGGCCCTCGCCCAGAAGACCCACGGCTTCAGCGGCGCAGAGATCGAGCAGGTCGTCGTCGGCGCCCTCTACATGGCCTTCGACGCCGACCGCGAGCTAGAGCAGAAGGATCTGGAGCAGGAGGCGAAGAACGTCGTCCCCCTGAGCGTGATGATGAGCGAGGAGATCAACGAGCTGCGCGAGTGGGCCGCCCTCCGCACCCGCCCCGCGAGCAAGCAGGACGGGGACTGAGAACACTCCGTCAGCTTCGACGACGACCTTGCCGAACCTCGACCGAGGGTACGCGGAGCGTGTAGCCGGAGGCGAAGCCTTCGTAAAGCGTGACGCTCACCGCAAGCGCCTTCTCGGATTAGAGTTCGCCTGGATGCGAAAGCGGAAGATCACGGACGTTTGCGGATTACCCCAACTTAGAGCTTGGATAGAAGACGCGATACGCCACCGCGCTTAAAAGGAAAAGGGGAAGAAGGAAACGCTCCCTTCTTCCCCTTTCGTCCTTTCCGTCCTCTTAGTTCGGCGTCGGGGTGATCGTGAAGCCGCTGGCGGTCAGTTCCTGACCGATGTGGCGGAGCTTCTTCATCGCACGGAGCTCGATCTGGCGCACGCGCTCGCGGGTGACGTTCAACTCGCTGCCCACCTCTTCGAGGGTGCGGGAGCGGCCGTCGTCGAGACCGAAGCGAAGGCGGACCACATCGCGCTCGCGCGAAGTGAGGCGACCGAGGATGCCATCGATCTCTTCGCGGCGGATCAGTGTCCAAGTCACGTCGCCGGGATTCGGCATGTTCGTACTGTGGACGAAGTCGCCGATCGAGGAGTTGTCCTTCTCACCGACAGGCGTCTCCAGAGAGATCGGCTCCACGGCGACGCGCATCATCTCGCGGACGCGGTCGATCGAGAGGCCGACCTCCTGCGAGATCTCCTCTTCCGTGGGCTCGCGTTGCAGTTCTTGCTGCAGGCGCGAGGCCGTTTTGACGACCTTGTTGATCAGCTCCGCGACGTAGACCGGAATGCGGATCGTGCGGCCCTGGTTGATGATGGCGCGGGCGATGGCGCGACGGATCCACCAAGTGGCGTAGGTGCTGAACCGGAATCCCTTGCGCCAGTCGAACTTCTCGACCGCACGGATGAGGCCCAGGTTGCCTTCTTGGATAAGGTCGGCGAGCGGGATGCCACGGGCGTTGTACTTCTTCGCGATGGACACGACAAGGCGCAGGTTGCTCTCGATGAGCACCTTCTTCGCGTGCATGTCGCCAGCCTGGACCTTGCGCGCAAGGTCGACCTCTTGTTCGGGGGTCAGAAGCTGGGCGCGACGGGTCTGCCGCATCCACATCTCGAGCTCTTCGCTGTCGTCCGAGGTAGAAGGCTTCGCTGTCTCCTCTTCCTCCTCTTCCTCGGCGGCGTCGAGTTCGAGCATCTCATCGGTTTCCGGCTCGGCCGCCTCGTCCATTCCCGGCGCACTCCCAGCCTCCGCGTACGATTGGCGGCCCGGCGTCCGCACCGTGATGGCGCGGCCCCGTCGCGGCTGAGTGGCGAGCCCGTTGTCTGCTGGCATAAGTAGTGTCTCTAACCTCCGTATCCCCTCACTGGGGGCTTTCCTTGTCGTAGGGCCGTGCCCTCATGGCGCGACCGGATTGTCGAAATATCTGCGGTGCGTCCCGAATCCGCCCCGCTTCGGGGGGCGCGCAAGGAGCCGGACCTTATGGTAAGACGTACCGAAGGGGGCGCGACGTTGCACCCGAACGATGTCCTCAAGCTATTGTACGTAGGTTTTCAACGGAACGTACGAGGAATCTGCCCAACTCACGGGCCGATTCTGGGGTATTAGCCCTTCCGAAGGAGATTCTCACCGTCCCCCGCCGCCAAATCTCGGGAAGACCCAATGCGGTAAGGACGTGGCTCGGCTCCGTCGAGCGGCTCGAACACGCCGCCCCCGCCGAGATCGCGAACCCCGCCTGATCGGCTTCGATCACGAGGGTTTCGCCCTCTAGGCCGAGGAAGCTCAGGGACAGGATGTGCGGCACGGCGTCCTCGCCTCCGTTCATGTGCCAGTCCTTCGCCTTCTTCAACTCACCGAGAACGATTCCACGCAGCTCCACCGCGCGATCCCCGTCTTCTGCCAGCCTTTCGCCTACCAGTTCGCACGCGGCGCCGAAGCCGACGATCCCTGCGACGTTGAGCGTTCCTGCGCGACGTCCCTGCTCCTGATCCCCGCCCTTCTGATAGGGAGGGAACGAGCCGTCGGCGGTGAAGAGGGCGCCGACGCCCTGCGGCCCGTAGAGCTTGTGGGCGGAGAAGGCGGCGTAGTCGATTCCCTCGAGTGCGAGCGGCGTCTTGCCGAGGGCCTGGGTGGCGTCGACGAATCGCCTCCGTGCGGGAAGCAGGCGGGCATCCCAGGACGCGCCGATCTCGTTGTTGACCGCCATGATCGCGAGCACGGCGGGCGAAGGGCGAAAGGCGGGAGGGACCAGCGCCAAACCGTCGCTGTCGACCACCTCGAAGCCTCGCGCGAGAGCGGACTCGCGGACGGCGGCGTGCTCGAAGGGCGAGATCCAGCCCGTCTCGAACTGCGCGAGCGCGGCGTTGCACGCCTCCGTGGCCCCACTCGTGAAGACGATCTGTTGCGGATCCTCGGCCCCAACGGCCTCGGCGACCCGCTCCCGCGCCCGCTCGACCGCGGCGAGGGCGCGGCGACCGAAGGCGTGGATCGAGCCCGCGTTCCCGGCGATACCACCGAGGAACGGCTCCATCTCGCGCAAAGCCTCCGGCGCGAGCGGGGTGGTCGCCGCGTGGTCGAAGTATCGCGCCGGATCGAGCATCAGCTCTTTCCTACGCGATCCTTCCGCCTTCAGGACTCCAGCCGGAACGTCGCGGCCACCGTGGCGAGCGGCGGAAGCTTGACGAAAGCCACGCCGTCCTTGACGACCGCGTCCTCGAACGGCTTCGCCACCACCACGCTCGGATTCTCGTAGGTGTTCTCCGCCTTCGCGTCGGCGCCGGCGACGATCTCCGCGCTCTCAAGCGACAGGACGCGGCGGTTCGCGAGATCCACCCGAACCTCCAGGGGCTCGGTCAGGCTCCGGTTGACCAGGAACGTGCTCAGGCGATCGCCGAGGAGAATGGCGCTCGCGTCGAGCGTCGTGACCGGACCGTACTTCTCCGAGACGTAGCCCTCGTCGTCCACTCGTACCTGGAGCGAGGTGCCTTCGCCCCGCGCGGCGATCATCTCGATCACGTAGAAGATCGACTGGAGCAGCATCTCGTCGCCGCGCGTGAGGATCGGGGCGATCACGTTCACGATCTGCGCGAGGTTGGCGATCTTCACCGAGTCCGCGTGGCGGATAAAAGAGTTCAGGAACTGGGCCGCGACGAGCGCGTCCTCAAGGTTGTAGTGCTCCTCCAAGAGGGGCGGCGCGATCTTCCCTGCCCCGTCGAGGTGCTCCCCATGCCGGGCGCGGTACCAGACGTTCCATTCGTCGACGGAGAGGTACACCCGTCGCTTGGTCTTCTTCGTGTGGTAGGCGGCGAGGCAGACCGCGTTCGTGGCGTCGAGCTGACGGTCGATCGAAGCCCCGACCGCGAGGTACTCCTTCGTGTCGTCGTCCTCGTTGCCCACGTAGCGGTGCACGCTGAGGTACTCGACGTCCTCCTTGACGTGCTCCAGCACCTTGCGGTCCCACTCGAGGTAGGTCGGCAGCTCGGGGGCGCAGGAACCGCAGACGACCAGCTCGATCGTCGGGTCGACCATCTTCATCATGCGCGCCGACTGCTGGGCGAGGATCGCGTACTGCTCGGGCGGCATGTGGCCGATCTGCCAGGGACCGTCCATCTCGTTGCCCAGGCACCACAGCTTCACGCCCCAGGGTTTCTCGTAGCCGTGCGAGCGGCGCAGGTCGCACCACTGGGAACCGCCTTCCACGTTGCAGTACTCCACCCAGTTCTTCGCCTCCTCCGGCGTGCCCGTCCCGAGATTCACCGCCATCATGGGGGTCCAGCCCAAGCGCGGGCACAGCTCGAGAAACTCGTTCGGGCCGAACTGGTTTGTGTCGATGCTCTGCCAGGCGAGATCGCGGGTGCGCGGCCGCTTCTCCTTCGGCCCCACCGCGTCGAGCCAGTGGTAGCCCGAGACGAAGTTGCCGCCGGGATAGCGCATCGCGGTGAAGCGAAGCCGCTTGAGGGCCGCCTGGACATCGGTGCGACATCCCAGATCGTCGGCGTAGGCGCTCTCGGGATTGTAGAGGCCGTCGTATACGGCGCGTCCCAGATGCTCGAGGAACCCGCCGAAGACGCGCGGATCGACCTTGTCGACGGTGAAGGCGGTGTGGAGATGAAGGGTGGACTGTTGCATCGAGAGACTTAACGGATGATGACGGTGAGCCCGGCAAGACGAACGGGCCGGTCGGATCGGAAGGCGGCGGAACTTAGACGCTCGAGAGGCGCATGGGTCTGATCCGCCCGGCGCTTCCCCGAACGGGTTCTCCTAAAGGTAGTCGATCGCCGCTTCGAAAAGGCACAAAGGACGAAAAGGCCGTCCCGAGAAAAACGGGCTCGGCCTTTTACGCGGAGAAAGCCTCGCTAGCCGCCGGTCGCGGCTGGAGGCGCGCCTGCCGCGCCAGGGGCGGTCGCCCCTGGCGCGCCGCCGCTCCCCGGACCGAGCGGCACGTCGTGCGCTTTCTGCATGGTCTTGATCTTGTCCTCGTCGCTCATGGTCCCTCCGGACGAGCCACAGGCCGTGAGGACGAGGCTCGTCGCCAGAAGGGCGGCGAGGGGGACGAGCCTGGCGCAAGCGTGTCTCATCGTCCTTTCTAGATGCCTCCGATGTTGCACTCGCCCCAGCTCTGCCAGAAGTCGTCGTTGAGCTTCGGATCGGTAAGCCCGGTCGTGTTCGGCACGTCGGCGGCTCCTTGACGGTTGGTGCGATGCACGATGCCGCTGATCCCCATATTGCGGAAAGTGATCTGCGGGCGCTGCTTGTAGCTCGCATGGCCGTCGGCCCAACCGTAGTTCGCCCCCTTGTTGTCGAAGGTGTTGCCGATAAAGTTTCGGTCGATGCCGTTGCAGTTCACACCGTCGAAGAAGGTGGGTTGAACGAGCGACTCGCGGGTTGTGGTGAGTTTGCCTTGGTACATGACCAAGTCGGCGGGCGCGCTGGAACTCGTCATCGACTTGCCGAGCAGAGCGCCGTTGAGCATCCACGTGGAGTTGCCCGCCCCGGCCTTGTTCCGGAAGCCGTACACCGGGTTCGGATCCTTCGGCGCGGCCACGCTGACCTGCAGCTCGAGGCTTTTGATGTAGGGTTGGATGGCGGCGGCCCAACACTGGACCACCGTGGGATCCATGTAACCGAGATCCGCGCCGCTTCCCGCGTACCAAGGCTGCGGAAAGTTGTTCTTGTCCGGGTTCTGGGTGGGCGCGACGTCGTCGGTGTCGTTCGTGTAGATCATCGTCGACAGCGAAACCTGCTTGACGCTGGACAGATCGACGGACTTCTTCGCGGCGAGCTTCGCCTGGGCGAAGACGGGGAAGAGGATGGCGGCGAGGATCGCGATGATCGCG
>CAZEWR010000019.1:0-95647 GCA_964516175.1 uncultured Fimbriimonas sp.
GGGCGGGCGAGCACGGGCGCGGCTTCGCGGTCGTCGCCGACGAGGTCCGCAAGCTCGCCGAGGGCGCGGGCGCCGCGACCCGCGAGATCGTAGCCCTCGTCGAAGGGGTGAGCGCCGGGGTCTTGGACACGGTGTCCGCGATCCAGGCGACGAGCCACGAGGTGGCCCAGAGCGCGACCGCCACGGAAGAGTCGGGGAACGCCCTGGAGCGGATCGTGGAGTCGGCAAAGGCGGTCGCCCAGGGGACGACCCAGGTCGCGGCGCGCAGCCAAGCGGTGAGCGCGACGATCGAGAGCGTGGCGCGATCGGCCGAGGACGCGGTGGCTTCGAGCGAAGCGATGGACGAATCGAGCCGCCAGGTTTCGGGCGCGATCACCAACGTCGCCGCAATCTCGCAGGAGACGGCGGCGGGCGCCGAGGAGCTGAGCGCGACGATCCAGGAGATCGCCGCCTCCGCCCAGGAACTGAGCGCGATGAGCGAGCAGCTCGACGCGATGGTCGCCAAGTTCGTCATCGAAGAAGGCGAGGTCGCGAAGGGTCGAAAGAACCACCTGCGCCTCGCCGCCTAAGGATTCCCCGATCGAGGAGTCCTTTGAACGCAGGGGCCACCGAGAGACTCTCGATGGTCCCTGCGTTCTCAGTGGCGGGTGGCCTCCATAGGGAAGCCAAGCGCGTGAACGTCGTCGTCCGCCCCCGCAATTGTGCGCTCGTCTAGTCGGGCGGACTGCGGAAGAACCGGAGTATGAAGACGCTCGATAAGCCTTCTCCGATCTCCCAGGACGAACAGATCGTCGTATTCCGACTCGGACCCGAGCTTTACGGCGTGGACATCTTCCGCGTCAGCGAGATCGTGCGTCCGCAGGCGACCACGCGCCTACCGCAGTCCGAGAGCCACGTCCGCGGCCTGATCGATCTGCGGGGAAAGACGATTCCCGTCTTGGATCTCGGCTCGCGTCTCGGACTTCCGGCCGCCGAAGCGAGCGACAAGTCTCGCGTCGTGGTCGTCGAGGGCGAAACCGGGCTCGTCGGTCTCGCGGTGGACGAGGTCCGCGAGGTCCTTACGATCGACGCCGCCCAGACGGAGGCGCCGCCGGCGGCGGCGGGCCAAGGGAGCGGCGAGTACGTGCGCGGCGTGACAAAGCGCGCGGACCGGCTGATCGTCCTGCTCGACCTCGACCGCGCCCTGGCGGGTTAGGTCGAGCCGGAGTGAGGAAGTCCCCTCCCGGGCAACGGGGGAGGGGGAAGGCCCCGGAACAAGGCCAAAGCACGAAAGAACTTCGGGCAAGTTCCGTGCCTAGAACGGGCCTCCGCGCGAGAAAGACGCCGAAGCGGCTCAGGTCTTCTCGGCGTCGTCGGGCCTTCTCGGAGCCGCCCGCCGAGAAGACACGAGGGCGAGGCGCATGTTCTCACCGACCCGACGAGACTCCTCCTGAATCCGCCGCTCCTCCTCGTCGAGCCGACGGGTCGCTTCGATCAGTTCGCGTTCCACCTTCTGAGCCTCCTCGAACGGATCCACGCTTCAAAGGACGAGAGAGCGCCGCCTAAAGTTGCAATTAGTAGGCTATAGAATCGCGTACGCGGATCGTGGGGACCAAGCGATCTTATAGGTCGCCTCGTTCGACGTGACGGCGTCACACGCCTCGGCGTTCAACGAGGCTTCAGTTTCGAGAGCGCCTCTCCTCTCCTTCCGGCGGGCGGGGGGTCCTCAGGGCGCGGCCCGCCTGGGAACGGACGTCTTCGTAGACGCCGCACAGGCGCTGGGCCGCTTCGCGGAATCGAGCGGCCCGGAGCGGATCGCCGCCTTCCCGATAGCCTCGCTGGCCCAGGATCGCTAGGCGACGGGCCGCCGTGCGAACCCGCTTCGCGATCTGCAACAGCCGGCGCGCCTTCTGGATCGGGCTTGCGTCCGTGGCTTCGACGCGAGAGACTTCGGTATGGACGTTGAATTCTTTGAGCATGGCCTCACCTCCGATAAGCGGTCATGGAGGAGCCCGGGGACGGAGTCCCTGGACGGCCTCTCTTGCGAAGCCTACGGGGTTAGCTGTCGGGCTCGGGCCAAGAGTCGCCCTACGCGCACCGTCGCGCGATTCGCCCCAAAGGTTGGGTCCCCCGTTCCGTTCGGAATCGAACTGACTCGGCTTTCTTAAAGATACCTAAGCTTTCCGCCAGACGTTCCCTCTTGGGCCAAAAGGCTTAGGAAACCGGCAGAACCTCGGGTGCCGGGCGGTCGAGGAGCCGCTTGAGGACGGGCGGGGCGACGACCGACGTGAGAAGCGACATCCCGACGATCACCGCGTAGATCGTGGGCGGAAACACGCCCGCCTTCTGGCCCAAGCCCGCGACGATCACGCCGACCTCGCCGCGCGGCACCATGCCCACGCCCACCACGAGCGCGCCCGTCCGCCCCAACCCTCGGGCTCCGATGCCGCCTCCCACGACCTTCCCGACGATGGCGAGGACGGTGACCACCGCCACGGAGAGGAGCGTCGGACCGTTCGCGAGCAGACGCACATCGACGTGCGCGCCGGTGACGACGAAGAAGAACGGCACGAGAACCGCCGAGACGCGGGCGAAGTCGTGCTGGAGATCATGGCGATGGGGCGTTTCCGCCAGCACCATGCCCGCGAGGAACGCGCCGATGATCGCGGCGAGTCCGAAATGGGCCGAAGCCACGGCCAACGCGAGAAGGATCGCGAACGAGACCGGCAACGGGCTCTCGTTGTCGATCGGCGCGTCGAGAAGACCCGACGAGCGTTTCATCACGGAGGTCCCGAGAAGCGCGACGACGGCGACGAAGCCGACCGCGCCGCCCATGATCTTCAGCAGGTTCAGAACGTCCACCCCTGCCTCCGTCTGAAGCGCGGAGACCACCGCCAGGAGGAGCATCGCGAGCACGTCGTCGATCACCGCCGCCCCGAGGATGATCCGGGCCTCCGTCCGGTCGAGAACGCCGAGCTCCTGAAGGACCTTCGCGGTGATCCCCGCCGAGGTCGCCACGAACGCCGAAGCGACGAACATCGCCTTCCCGGTCGGGAAGCCCGAGAGACCGGCCCATCCGGCCCCAAGCACGAAGGGAAACGCCACCCCTAGAGCCCCCACGAGGAAGGCGGTCTTGCCGACCTTCCTCAGGTCGGCAAGTCGGGTCTCCAAACCCACCGCGAAGAGAAGCAGGATCGCCCCAAGCTCGGAAAGCAGATTGAGCGGATCGCTCATGGTCAGCCAACCAAGCGCCGAAGGGCCGACGGCCACGCCCGCGGCGATCTGCCCGACCACGGCAGGCATCCGAAGACGCTGGGCGATCTCGCCGCCCACGAGGGCGGCGACGAACGCCACAAGCAGGCCGGTCAGGACGCCGGTCGAGTGGTCCACAAGGGAGAGTTTGCCCTACTTCGAGAGATGGGCGAAGACGCGGGCCGGTTATCCCCGGCATCTTTGTAGCCGGACGCCTCCTTCTAGGAGAGCACTTAAACGAACCTCAGAAAACTGAGTAAAATCTAAGAAACATGAGCCTCTTCGTCGCGATCCTGGTGGGGTGGATCGTCTGTTCGTTCGTACTCGGTCCGCTCGCGCTCTGCCTCGTCGACGAGGATTCGAAGCTGCTGGAAGATCGTCTGGATCGGTTTCGGTGGTTCCGCCGGGATGGCGCGGTGCCGGGACTGCCGTCGGCGTAGAGTAGGACGTGCCCAAAGCATTCATTCTTCTGGAGGACGTCGGGAGCGTCAACGAGCCGCCCCGGATCGTCGGCGAGCAGAACGTGACCGTGGGCCAGGTGATCGTGCTCGACGGCCCCCTCGGCCAGCGGGCGCGAATCAATCGAATCCGATCGTTCCCCACCGAAGAGGTCCCGTTCGCCTACGCCCGGCTGATCGACTGAGCCCGAACCCTTCGGCCGGGGATCCTTCGAGACGAACGACGTTCTCGACCACGATATCAGAAGGCGTACGTAGGATGGCGGCGTTCCCGTGCCCACGGCGCGAGGGAGGGAAGGACGGTCAAGGTTTCGGCAACCGTTCGCGCTCTTCCAAGATCGCCTCGCGTAAGGGACCGTTCTCGACTCGATCGAGCAGCACGTCGAGACAGAGACGAAGCTTCTCAAGAACCGGCGGCGAATCGTGGGCCGCCATCCGGATCAGGCCGTACGCAGCCCGGACCATCTGGCCGGGAGTGATCGGCTCCGCAATCACCCGAAGCACGCCCGCCTCGTCGGAGCGGTACGGCGAAGGCCAGCGGCGCTGAACGAGGAGGCACATGGAAGCGGTGATCCGGTCGAGGCACTGGATCGCGGTAAAGGGGTCGTTAATGCCCGGCGAGAGAGCCCGGACGGCGACTTCGGCAAGTTGGAGAAACGCGAACTCGGCGTCCTGGATCGTGGTGCGCTGACGCCCGAACACGAACGCGGCTTCGAACGCGTGCGTGTGATCGCCGAGGGCAGGCCATACCGACAGAAGCCTCGCCTCGGGCAGGACGTACTCTCCCGGGCGGACTTCGATCCGCACGACCAACTCCTGCGCCTTGGCAAGGGCCATCAGCGTCTCGCCGTCGACCGATTCGACGTAGCCGATATGGCGCGACGACAATCCTTCCGGTTCCGCGTCTGGGGCCGCCGCGCCGCCCTTCGGCTCGCCGATCTCCTTCGGAAAGAGCCGTTCCACCGTCGCGTCCGTCTCCCGTCCGACCTCGTCGATGATGTGGCTCACCTGGATCGACGCCGCGACGTGATGGACGAAGTAGATGAGAAGACCAACGCTCAATGTGGCGAGTACGACGCCGAAGGTCACCGAGAGGTGAGGCACGAAGGTAGCCCTCTCCGTACCCCGAATGGTTCGCAGTACGAGCAGGCAGTAGAGGTAGGTCGCGGTGAAGGAGCCGAGCACGATCTGGTTTCCGGCGTCCCGCATGAATCCACGCAGGAGCCGGGGTCCGAACTGCCCAGAGGCGAGCGAAAGGACGGCGATCGTGATGGAGAAGGTGGTGCCCGCTACGCCGATCACCGAACTGGCGATCGCGGAAAGGACGCCCCGCGCCCCGTCCGGTCCACCGGCGTACGTCCAGCCGAGTTCGCGGACGGCGTTCGCCTCATCCAGCCGTGGCATCGCCCACGCAAGGCCCATCGCGATCACGGCGAGGAATCCCGGCAAGAACCAATAGCTCGTCCGCAGACGTTCGGCCACCCATTGGAGTCGCAGGATCATCGCCGCACGCCGCGCCAGTTCGCCGGATCTATCGGTCGTTCCTTCGCGCCGCCGTTTTGACCCGCGCGATCTTACGGCGTCGATCGAAGCTCACTTTCGCGCCTAGGGTCTGGGCGACGAAGCGAAGCGGCACGTAGACCACGCCCCGCACCATGCGCGGCGGATAGTCCAAGAGGACGGGTTTGGGATCGTAGGCGAAGTTCTGACCCAGGATCAGGCTCACGACCCGGCTTCCCCGGTGCGCCACCACCTTTTGGTTCGTGGGGTACCAACGCACGTCCGCCCCCAGAGCCTCGAAGATCGGGCGCATCGGAACTTGAACCCGGTTATCGCGAATCAACGCGTTTCGGGAGACGGTATCGCCGTTCACGACCACCGAAGCGCGGTTCGCGTTGCCCCACCGGTAACGGCGGTCGCGCCGGGGAGTGTGGGGTGGCATGGGCGGAGTCTGGACGAACGCGATCGAAGCGAGAAGGGTGAGCATCGGTGTTCTAGGGTTGGGCTCGGAGGCCATTTTCGGGAACGATCTGGAGGATTCCGCGGCGCGGGTCGTCGACCGTCGCTACGCCGAGCGCGTCCGAGAAGAAGCGCACCGGGACGACGACTTCGCCCTTGCTGATCCAAGGGGCCGCCCGCAGGCTGCGCGGGACACCGTTGACGTAGGATCTACCGCCGGTGAGGGAGAGCTTGACGCGGCGTCGACCTACCGTAACGACGCTAGATCGACGGAGAGGACCGTCGATCATCGTTCCTCCGAGCCTTTCCACGACCTCCCGCAAGGGGATCAGCAGTCGACCTCCGGCGCGAAGAGGCTGGGCTTTTCCGAACGTGACCGGTTCCTTGCCGACGTAGATCTGCGGAAGCGAAGTTCCCTTGCCTTGAAGGAACAGAACCGACAACGCTCCTGAAACGACGCCGGTCAGCATCCGAGCCTCCCGCTCGCGGCGCCTGGAGGCTGGGTCATAGCCCTTCGACCCCTCCCCAGCGGTGTTTGTTCGACACGCCAGCCCTTACGACGGGGGCTCGCGAGGCCGTCTATGGCTACGCGGAAGTCTAACCCTTAGAGCATGAGGAGCGTGGCTTTGGCTCCTGTCTGGCGGGGAAATCGGATCGACGTCCCTTGCCGGAACCTGCGTCTCGGAATCGGCGACGGAAAACCTCCTTGTCGGCTCACCGCCCCTGGTACAGGCCTTGCATCGCTCCGTCTTTGTGCAGCAAGGAAGCGGGCGAAGCCGAACGAGTTTTCCAACCTCTCCCGTCAGGTGGGGGCGTTCGTCCGGGGGCGGTGGTCCGCCGCCCAATCGCCGAGGGCGCACAGCGGGACGCGGAGCGAATCCGCGAGTTCCGTGATCGCGTACTCCACGCGCGGCGGCATCTCGGCGTAGACGGTGCGTGTGACGAAGCCGTCCCGCTCCAGATCGCGCAGGGTCTTCGTCAGCTCCTTCTGGGTGACCCGTCCGATCGTCCGCTGGAGAACGGCGAATCGGAGCGGGCCGTCGGCGACGGTGAGTTGGTACAGCACAGGGAACACCCACTTGCCCGCGAGCACGCTCAGCAGCCAGGTTATCGGGCAGCCCGGTCGGGCGAACGGATCGGCCTCGTCGATCGCCTTTAGTATCGTTTCGGTACCTACTTCCCTTTCCATACGGTCCCTGCGTACCCTCATTCTACGCCGCGCCGCGTGGCGGGCAAAAAGCGCATGACCGTCCTCCCCCTGATTCTCTCGACCACGATCCTCTCTTCCGGCCCGACGCACACCTCGCACGTCCGGACCGCCGACGGCCTGAGCGTCGCCGTGCAGGAGTGGGGCAATCCCAAAGGCCCGGCCGTCGTCCTGATCCACGGCCTGCTCCAGAGCCACCTTTCCTGGACCAAGCAGACGGGCGGGAGCTTCGCTCGCCGCTACCGCATCATCACGTACGACCTACGCGGCCACGGAGAATCCGACGCGCCAAGCGCCGCGCGCTACTACCAGAAGGGACGCTGGGGAGAAGAACTCCACGCGGTCATCCGGGCTGTCCACGCCAAACGGCCCATTCTCGTCGGCTGGTCGATGGGCGGAATCGTCCTCTCGGACTACCTGAGTCGATATGGCTCGTCGGATCTCGGCGGGCTCGTCTACCTCGATAGCTGGATCAAGGCGCCCGACGCGGGCCATCGCGCCGCGAGCGACGTCATCGCCCGCATGGCCGCCCCCGATCTCGCGACGCGGATCGCCGCCCGCACCGCCTTCCTGCGCGCCTGCTTCCTTCGGCAGCCGCCCGCCGAGGCGTTCGAGCGGCAGCTCGCCTTCAACATGCTCACGCCGCCGAAGGCCCTGAGCGCGATGGTGAACCGCAGTTTCGACGACGACGCGACCGCCCGCCGGACGCGGCTTCCCGTGCTCGTCTACCACGCCGAACGGGACGCCCTTATGCCGCTCGCCGCCGCCCGGCACACCGCGAGCACGTTCCCCAACGCGCGGCTCGTCGTCGCGAAGAACGTCGGCCACGCGTCGTTCTACGAAGATCCGGCAGCGTTCGAGCGGGCGTTCGCGGCGTCGTTCCCGCCGTCTATGGGCGGGGTTGGACGTGTGGGCTGGGCCGGCGAGACGAACGCCCGGTAGGTCAGGAAGGCCATCAGTCCGAGGGCGAGGGGGCGCAGCCACCGGCACGCGTCTTTGGCGTTGGTCCACTCGACGGCGAAGCGCGCCCGGCGGTGCGACTCGGAAATCGACGAGCTCCTCACCTCCTCGCGCCAAGCACGATACCACGCCAAAACGCGCGGCGAACTCACGACCAAGGCCATGATCCACATCATCCCGAGCCCGATCAATGAGTCGATCTGGACGATCCTTTCGCCTCCATCGTCGTGAGTTTAGCCTCTGGACGCAGGCCGTTCGAGCCAGCGCGCGAGCGCGGAATCCCAATCGGTCGGAGCGAGAGCGCTCAGATCGAAGCCGAGCGGCGCCTCCCGCATCCAGTCGGTCGCGATGGGACTCTCCTTCGCCTTGGATCCGGGAAGGGGAACGAGGAAGTGGATGCCCGCCGCCTGCGGCGTATAGGTTTCGTCGGAAGCCGGCAAGGAGTCTCCCCGCTCCGAACGTTCACGAGCGGCGGCGTGAGCCGGAGGTCGTCCGGCCCGGAGACGCGCTTGAGGGAAGTCTCACCGGGCGGCGCGTCCTCCGAGTCGCTTTCTCGGTCGGTAAAGTCGTCGGGGGCGCGTTGCAGGGGAACCTCGAATCCTACCTTTCGCTCGATCCTCAGGCGTACGGCGCGGGCTTTCTCCCCTTGGAGGACGCCCTTGCCGAGCGGAGTCGACGCCTTTCCATAGGCGTTCGTGCGGTACTTCGTCCAGGCGAGCGTCTCGGGAAGGATCGAGAGGAACACCGCCCGCGCCTCTCCCTGGAGATCGTTCCACCCCAGGCCGAGCCCCGTTGCGCGAGCGCACTGCGCATGCGTCAGCAGCGTCAACGGGTAGAGGACCTTCGTCGAGCGAGGAAGTCCGCCGTAAGGGTTCTGGGGCTCGTGCGGGCGGTCGTCGAACGCGATCTTTGTCGTCGGTACGATCGCCCGCAGGGTTCCAAAAGGAACCGCCTTGCGGTCGAACGCGGCCAGCTCCTCGCCGCTCTTCCCTTGAACGACCGTCTCTGGGGCGACCGCGACCGCTCGTTCGACGTTCGCCGTCCGAAGGTAGTCGGCAAGGGTGGGGCGAGGCCGATTTCGTCCCTTGGGCGAAAAGCGACGCCAGGAGGCCCCAGAAGATCACCTGCGCATTATAGGACGCCATTCTTCTTTTGGAAGGCGATTTCGCTTTCCAGTCCCTTCAAAGCTTGAACGTTTTCACGCACGTCCGACGCGTGTCGTCGAGCGTACGTCGAACGCAGGCCGGGGGAGCGGTCCGCCGTCGCGAGCGACCAGCCAACGGCGGGCGATCTAGCGGACGCACGTCGTGGGCCGGTCATCGACCATAGTCTGGGCGCCGCGCCACGGGTCGAGCTTGAGGTCCCCGTTTCGTGTGGCTTTCGACTCGCCGTCGAGGCCGTCTTCGAGAAGCAGGATGATGGAAAGATCGTCGTTCACGGTGATCTCAGCCTCGATAGAACCCCGAGAATGTGAAGATTCGATGAAGAGAGGGGACTTCATCCCGTCCTCACATCCGGGGCGGAGGATGAGGGCGTGCTCGCCCCGCTCGCCTTGACGGCCCTCCTCCTCGGAGGGGACGACTCCCTTCTCCCGAACTACGCGGCCCGCCTTCTGTCGCCGGTGGAAGACCGGGACTACGCCCCGCGCCTCTTCCCCGCGCGGCGCACCCTTCCGATCCGCGTCGGCGTCGTGGCCGATCCCATGTTCGTGACGGACGACCAGCGATCGATCGTGCAGGAGGCGTGCGCCGCATGGGCGGCCGCGACGCGGTCGTCGACGGGTCCGGGGCTGACCTTCGCCTACGTGCCCGTCCGCCGGATCGGGGACGCCGAGATCGCGTTCGCGTTCGGACGCCCGGCGGCGGGTACGCGCCTGACGGGACTCACGCTCGAACGCGGCGGTTGGGCGTCGATCGACCTCGCGGTGGAGGACGGCGAAGGCGAGGCGCTCCCGCGCGAAAGCGTGCGGCGCACCGCGACGCACGAACTCGGTCACGCCCTCGGCATCTGGGGCCATAGCCCTGACGCAGGCGACATCATGGCGGTCCGTCCGCAGACGGACGGAGTCTCGCGGGCCGACGTGAACACGCTCAGAATCGCGTACCGTTAGCGGACGCGTCGGTAGCGCTCGATGTGGAGGTCTTCCTCGGTGCGGTCGTGATCGATCACGGGCGGCGAGCTCCAGAAGACGAAGGCCCAGTTCTCATCCGGGAGGGCGGCGTTGTAGCCTCGGACGTGTCCGGCGTAGCCAGGGATCGACTCGACGCCGGCAAGCGTTTCGTCGAGCCTCCTTCCAGCCTCGGAGCCGTATCCTGGATGGGCGAGGCTCTGAACCGCGCTCAGGTAGCTTCCGACCGCCGCGCCGTCGAGTCCCGGACCTTGCCGCCGCACGATCTCGATGCCCTGAACGCTCGGGATCGCGCCGTCGGGTTCGGGAAGCGTCTCGGCGCCGTCGACCCTCGCCTGCAGGTGCGCGTCGGCCTCTGCACGGCTTTCGAACGAGCGGATCGACAGCGCCCGTTCGTCTCTTCCCACGCCGATCCACAGAGAAGGCTCGGCGTCGCCGTTGGGGTCGTTTTCGGGTGGCGTCGACGGGGCCGCGCCTTCAAAGGTCAAGACGATGAGGAATCCAGGCATCTTCCCCCTTCTACCGCGAGCGCGGCGCAAGGGACGTCAGGACCTTTACGACAAACGCTTCGCGTTTGTTCGCGCTGGTACAATGACCGCGCGATGCGACGCGCTTCCGTTTGGCTGCGCAATCCCCTTCCCGGGACGCGCCAGATCCTGGCGCTGGTCCTGACGGCGCTCCTCCTTTGGTGCTCCGTCTCCCGCGCCGCCACCGTCACCCCTCGGGGCGTCCAGTGCCCCACCGCCACTGTCCAGAGCGTCGTGGTCGCCAAGCGCGACTGTTGCGACCGGATCGTCGGCTACGAGGTCCGCAAGCCCAAAGAAGGCGAGCAGGGCTTCCTCCAGTGCCGCTGCGCGGAGAAGAAGGCGGCCCCGCACGGAGCCGCCGAGATTCCCGTGCCCCGCGTCGAGGCCTTGTTCGCCGCCGAGGCTCCCCTCGCGCTCGCCCTGCCGGGCCGTCTGCCCGAGGTCCTCGCGGCGGACACCTACCTCGCCCGCCTGACGGTGGTCCCGACCCCTCCCTTCGTCCGCCCTCCCCAAGGCGCGTAAGGCCGATTCTTCCGATTCGACCTTCTCCGTCGACGCGCCCTCACGCGTCGACGGCGCCACGCCCGCACGCCCCCTGGGAGGGGCAACCATGCCGAAAAAACGCGCATTCACCCTGATCGAACTCCTCGTCGTCATCGCGATCGTCGCGATCCTCGCCGCGATCCTGTTCCCCGTCTTCGCCCAGGCCAAAGCCGCCGCGAAGAAGACGGCCGACCTCTCCAACCTCAAGCAGATCGGCACGATAATCATGCTCTACGGCAACGACAACGACGACGCGTTCCCGCTCACGTCGTACCCGTCCGTCGGCAACTCCTGGCCGCTCCAGTGCCAGCCTTACGTCAAGAACTGGGACCTGTTCCGCTCGCCGGGCGACGCGAGCGCGAAATGGCCGCCCGCCGGGACGCGGCGGCCGCAGCTCGACACGCCTGCAGGCGATCCCCTCTGGGGCTACCGTTGGACGAGCTACCTGCTGAGCGCCTTCATGTCGGGCGGCTTCAAGGGTTCCGACGGCTCGGTGGGCCGATACTCGGTGCAGTCGTCCATCGCCTCCCCCGCCAGCGTCGTGTACATCGCACTCGCCGCCGACGACGTCCCCCCGCGCGACCACTTCCACGGCTTCTACTGGGGGACGCCAAGCGAACAGACGAGCCCCTATATGCAGAACCTGACCTGGGACCCTGCAAAGGAGCGAACCCGGGAGATCAAGACGGAAGCGTTCTCCGGCGGCGCGAACGACGCCTATGTCGACGGCCACGCGAAGTACGGGAAATGGTCCCAGCTCTGGTGGCGCGACCTGCCGAAGGGCGTCTACGCGGGCTCCTTCGATCCGCGCAACGAGGGGAGGTCGAACTGATGTTCGCCCCCCCGATCCTCCAGGACCATACGCTCGACGCGAACGGTAAGCGGGCGGGGCACGTCACCGCCGTCTCCGCCGTCGCGTGGGCGCGGACGCTCGTCGGACAGCCCGCCCCCGCGTTCTCGACCGGGGACGCGGACGGACGGACGGTAAGGCTCGCCGCGCTGGCGACTCGACCGACCCTCCTCGTGTTCATCGAGAAGGGCTGCCCCTGCTGCCGGAGCGGCAAGCCCTACTTCGACCGGGTCCAGAACGTCTACCGAGACGTCGCGAACGTCGTCGGGGTGGTGTACGGCTCGGTGGCCGACGCCGCCGCGTGGCGGGCGGCGACCGGGCCGCAGTTCCGCGTCTTGGCCGATCCCGGTGGACGGATCGCCCGGGCCTACGGCGCGGAGGCGGGGCTCGCCTGCCGCCTGATCGACCCTAAAGGCCGAATCGTCCTGAGCTACGCGGGCTACTCCGCGCCGATGCTCCGGGAGATGACCGCACGCGTCGCCTCACTGGCGCGAGTGAAGGACCGGCACATGGAGACCCGCCCCGCGCCCCAGGCGATCACCTCAGGCTGCGAACTCGGGATGGGCAATCGGATGAAAGCGGGAGGGATGCGATGAGGCGCCCCGTTCTCCTCCCGTTCGGCGCCTTGCTGCTTCTGGCGCCGTCGTTCGCGTCGGCCCACGACGTCTGGATCGAGCCGAGCGCCAGCGTGGTGCGGGCGGGCGATTGGCTGAGCCTCTCGTTGATGCTCGGGAACCACGGCAACGAACACCGCGACTTCAAGGTCGCGGGCAAGGTAGCGGCGGGCGACCAGTCGCTCGCCGTGATCGGGCCCGACGCGAAGCGGCTCGACCTGACGCCGAGCCTCGTGGACACAGGCTACGCCCCGCAGGAGGGCTATTGGACGACGCGGTTCCAGCCTTCGAAGCCGGGACTCTACACGGCGGTGAGCCGGTTCGACAAGGTGATGGGCTACGCCCCCGTACGCGATGTGAAGTGCGCGAAAGCGTGCTTCCTCGTGAGCAAGAGCCTGGATCGGGTGTCGCGCTCCACTCCAGGGTTCGACCGTCCGGTAGGCGCGCCGTTCGAACTGGTTCCCCTCACGAACCCCGTCGTCCCGATGGGACCGGGCGAGGCGTTGCGGGTCCGCGTCCTTTACCGGGGAAAGCCGATGGCGGGCGTCCGGGTGGGTTTCGTGCCGCGGGGGGCGGAGGCCAAAGGCGGGCTCGATCCCGCCTACGAGAAGACCACGGGCGCGGACGGCACGGTGCGGATGACGCTCCGGGAGGCGAACGCCTATCTCGTCGCGGCCCACTGGACGGACCAGGAGGCCAAGGGCGAGGGGTATGCGAGCGTCCACTACTCGGCGACCCTGTTCGTGATCGTGCCCGGCGTCTGCCCGTGCTGCTGAAGCGCCTCCCGCCCGCATCTTCGATGCGGGCGGGGCGCGCCGACCGCGCGTAGGAAGGTCGATGTCGGAAAAAACCGCGCTGATCGTGGGCGCTTCAGGAATCGTGGGCCTCAACCTCGCGGATCATCTGGACGGAAAAGGGGATTGGACCGTCTACGGGATGTCCCGCAACCCCGCCCCGCGCGAGGGGATCCGGCCCGTCGCCGCCGACCTCCACTCGCCGGAATCGCTCGCGACGGCCCTGAAGGACGTGGCGCCGAGCCACGTCTTCCTCGCCACCTGGGCCCGTCAGCCGACGGAGGCGGAGAACATCCGGGTCAACGGCGCGATGGTCCGTAACCTCCTGGACGCGGTCTCCCGCTCGAGATCCGTCGAGCACGTCGCCCTCGTCACCGGCCTCAAGCACTACCTCGGGCCGTTCGAAGCGTACGGCAAAGGCAGCCTGCCCCCCACGCCGTTTCGCGAAGACCAGCCCCGGCTGGACGTGGATAACTTCTACTACGAGCAGGAAGACCGGCTTTTCGAGGCGTCCGCCCGCGAGGGGTTCGGCTGGAGCGTGCACCGCCCCCATACGATCGTCGGCTACGCGGTGGGCAACGCGATGAATATGGGCGTTACCCTCGCCGCCTACGCCACGATCTGCCGGGAAACGGGCCGCTCCTTCCTTTTCCCCGGATCGGCCACCCAGTGGGAGCGGCTGACCGACATGACCGACGCGCGGCTTCTCGCCCGCCACCTGGAGTGGGCGGGGACGACACCTGCCGCCCGCGACGAGGCGTTCAACGTCGTGAACGGCGACGTGTTCCGCTGGAGCTGGATGTGGGGCCGGATCGCGGGCTGGTTCGACCTGGAACCCGCGCCGTTCCCGGGCGATGGGACGCCGCTGGAGGCGCAGCTCGCGGACGCGGTGCCCGTGTGGCGCACGATCGCCGAGCGGCACGGTCTCGCGGAGCCGAACCTCGACCGGTTGGCTTCCGCGTGGCACACGGACGCCGACCTTGGGCGTCCCATCGAGGTCGTCGCCGACATGTCGAAGAGCCGCCGCCTGGGCTTCCTCGACTACCAGCCGACCGACGAGGCGTTCTTCGCCCTCTTCGAGAGGCTGCGGGCCGCGCGCCTGATCCCTTAGGGCGAATGTAGGAATCCCGCGCTACACTAACGCCGGAATGGAGCGGTTTATGGTCTGGTTGCATCGGGAGGGGAATCGGCAAGTCCCGAACCGCCTGATCGGCTTAGGAACCGGGGTCGCGGCGGGCGCGTTCTGCGCGGGGCTGTTCGGAGCCGCGTCCGGTCCCGCCGGCTACGCGGGACTGGCCAGCCTCGCGCTGGCCGGTTGGATCCCGCTGGTCGTCCATACGTTCCAGACGCGCCACGAACTTCGGCTCGGACCGCGCGGCTTCGCGGGAAGCGTCTCGCACTGGAAAGGCCGGGTGGCCTCCCGGGCGGAAGCCCTGGAGGAAGCGGCCACCGACCTCGATCAGGTTGAGACCCTCGCCCGTCGCAGCCTTCTGGATCCGGAACACGCCGAGAGTCTCGTCCGGGTCGCCAACCGCCGACTCCGCAGGATGTTCGAGCTGACGGTGGCCGCTCCGGCTCGCCACGGCCTTACGCGGGAGGGGGCGGAGGCCTGCCTGGTCGAGGACGGGCGCTGGATCACGGAAGTCCGGCGGCTCGTGGAACGATCCCTGGCGGCAGAGGCGCTCTCCGAAGGCGACGAACCTTTGGCGGAACTTCGGGCGATGGCCGAGGCTCGGGAAGCGGCGCTCGTCGAGTTGAACCGATAACGCGATCCGGGACGTCGGATCGTTCGAGAACCCGGTCGATGTGCGTGGTTTAACGGAGCGAGTTTCGTCCGTCCGGCGCCCCACCATAGAGAGGTTGGGTGGCCGGTTGGCCGCTCCGTTGCATTGGAGAGATCCAGGGGGCCTTCGGCAAGTCCGGGCCCCAAAACCCGACGCGCCCCGTCCGCGTCCTAAACGCGCATCAGGCCAAAGTCGGTCGTCGTCTTCAGGGGCTTGCCGAGTCGCTTGCGGTAGGCCTTCCGCTGTTCGGGCGTCAGAATCGCCAGGGTTTCGGCCTCGCCCTGCTCCCTTAGCCGTGCGAAGGCCCTTTCCATGTTCGCCTTCGTGGTTCGGGGAAAGAGTGCGGCCATAGCCTCGCTCCGCCGGGCGTCGTGGGCATCGTCGGCCCTTTCCAGCGCGGCGACCTGCGCGGGGCCTAAGCCGAGCTCTTTCTGAAGGTCCGCGTCGAACAGGGCGAAGAATCCGAGCGACTGAAGCTGGAGAGCCCGAAGACGATTTCGTTGCCCCGGATCCAACATCCCGACCGCAAACGCCTCCCTTTCGTCCCACTCTTCCCTGGAGGTCGAAAACGGAGGACTTTCCCCATGGTCCGTGTTAAGGCGATCGATCCCCTCGAACAGCTCGTCGTCGCGTCGCCTTCCAGCGGCCACGATCCCGTCGATCGCCTCGCCCTGAGTCCTCGTGAGCGCAAGATCCCCCCTCGCCTCCGCGTCCGTCAAGAGGACGATCGCGGCCATTGGAGGTTGTACGGTCCCTCCTCCTGGCCTCCCGTACGGTTTGATCTGACCGCTTGAGGCCGCGACCAGCGTCCCCAACACGATCCATGCGGCGAGCGTCCGTCGGTAAAGGCTCATAGAGACACGAGAAGGACGCTCGACTTCGCCCTCCCGTTACGCTCCGATCGCTTGAGGACGGCGGGTAAGTTATCCCGTGCGTTTCCGAGCCCGATGGCTTTTGGTCCTCCTGAGCGCCTTTTCCCTCAACATTTCGCGTGGCGTTCCTTCGCTTCAGGCGCCGAACGGCTTCGGCCTCACGCCGCCGCAGTTCTGGCACACCGGATTCGCCTCGGCCCCGTGGTTCTCGATGGCGGGCGACGCCGACGGCGACGGCCACGCCGATCTGCTCGCCCTCGCGGCGAACGACGGCGCCGTCGTCGTGTCCCGAACCTCGCCTCTGGGCAAGCCGTTGCCGGACAACGTGGCGCGCCCGAGTTCCGGGGCCGGTCCCCTCGCGGCGGCCTGCGGGCCGTTCGTCCGCAACGCGCCGGCGGCGGACGTCGTGGCCCTCTTCCCCGACGGATCGATCAGGCTGGTCACGGGCATGGCCCCCGGCACGAACACCTACGCGCGCAGCGAGACGGTGGGTCAGGTTCCGCCCGAACGCCTTCCCAAAGCCCCGGCCCGCTCGGCGGTGGCCGACTTCGACGGCGACGGACGGGCCGACCTCCTCGTGATCGATGCGAACGGGAGCCTTCTGCTCCTGCGGAACGGCGAGTCGGGCGGCTTTATCCCGGTCCCGATCCGGACGCGGCTGCACGGCGTGCGGCAGTTCGCCGCCGGGACGTTCGCGGGCGAGAAGACCGGTCGGTGCGTCTGGATCGACGAGGACGGCAACCTGCAGAGCGCGCCTTTGGAGGTGAAAGCGGGCGACCTCGGGACGGCGAGGACGCTCGGCCAGGTCTCGTCCGACGCGCGGCTCGCCGTTGGGCGGTTCCGGGGCGACAAGGCGGCGGACATCATCGTCGGCCAACGGCTTTTCATGGGCGGCGAACCGAAGGCGGCCGTCGTTCTGAACGATCTTCCGAGCCTGGCGGTCGCGAAGGAGGACGGGGCCTGGGACGTGGCGGACGTCGACGGGGATGGGAAGGACGACCTGATCCGGCACCGCGCGGGCCACGAGCGGTTCGGCCCGCAGGACGTCTACGTCCACTTCGCCTTCGACGCGAAGGACGCGACGAAAGGCTTCTACAGCGCCGCGAACGACGGCCTGCCGGACGTGTGGAAGACGGGAAGGATCAAGCCGGGCGGGCTCGACCTCGCCGCCCTCGGGTGCAAGGTGGGCCACCGGGACGTGATCGTGGAGATCGAGCGGTTCGACGACTTCAACCCCGACGAGCTGCGGGCCAACATGGACCGGGCGGTCCGGTTCTTCGCATCGATCCCCGTGGCCAACCCCGACGGGACGACCGGCATCGCCCTCCACGTGATCTACAAGGGGCCGTGGCCCCGCGCGGACCACGACAAGGTCATGGCCAACGCCGACGCCCGGTTCCCGCCGCACGACCGCCGGGGCGTCGTCCACACGATGTTCGCGGAGGTGGGCGGACCGCTCGTCTCCGCGATCAACGGCGACTTCGGCCACTTCAACGGCCATTGGCAGGAGTTCGCGCACGAGTTCGGGCATCAGCTCGACCTTGCTCACGACGGCTACTACGGAAGCGGGAGCGGTTGGACGAGCGACACCGGCAGCGCGATCTACCCCAGCCTGATGAGCTACACCTACTCGTACGGATACGACAACCAGGGCGACTGGGTCCGTTACTCCGACGGGACGCGGGCGTCGTTCGTCCTGCACCCGCAACACCTTTCCGAGCGGCTGCCGTTCCCGTTCGACACGGTCCGCTTTCTCGGGGCCGAGCCCTACCACTATCGGGTCACGCCGACGCCGGACGGCAAGGAGACCCTGATCGACTGGAACTGGAACGGGGTTCTGGGCGAGGAGGACGTGAGCGCGAACGTGAACTACACGCACGGCACCGACTTCGGCCCCTCGCTCAACGTCGGGACGACCACGACCGCCCCGATCCTCGTCGCGCACGGCGGCGCGACCAAGCCCCGCCCGCTTCTCGTCTACGGCCAGGGCGCCACCCTCGCCGCCCGGTCTTGGATCGGTCACGACCGCGGCGCCGAGGGCGACCGTTGGTCGGAAACGGGCGCGGACTACGCCTCCGGCATCGTCGGCGACCCCAGCGCCGCCTACCTCGCCGAGGGCGTCTCCTGGGTCGCCTACGCGACGGCGCCCGGCGTGGTCGTCCGCAAGGTCACCCTCGGCGATCGGGGCAAGCCCTTCTTCGGACCGCCGACCGTGCTCGCGGGAACGGTCGGCGCCCGGCCCACCGTCGCGGCCCTCGACGGTCGCCTCGCGCTGCTCCTGTGGCGCAACAAGAGCCTCCCCGTCACCCTGGCGACGCTCCGTCCGAGGGGCGAAGGCTTGGTTCTGGGCGCCGAGCGTCCGCTCGACCTGCGGAGCGACGTGCCGGTGGGGGCGGTCGCCGGGCGGAACGCGCCGGGCGACGTCTCGCTGTGGGTCGGCCGGATCGGGCCGGAAGGCGAGCCCGACGGAGGTCGAACGGAGGTGGTCCGCTTCGTGGTGGACGCGGGCGGCGGGGCCAAGATCGCCGCCCGGTCCTGGGTGACCGGCGTCTACGCCCGCCACCGGATGACCCTCCTGTGGCAGGAGGGCGGGCCGAAGCTGCCCGACGGACGGCTCACCCTGCTCGGGGGCGGCATCGCGCCGGGCGGCGCGGGCGGCCATGAGATGTACCTCTCGATGAACACGCCGTACCCGGACTACAACGGGGGCTGGATGGTCCACCGCTACCGAGGGCCGGGGTTCCGGGGCCGCACCGCTCCCGGCGCGTGCCTTTTCGAGGGCGACGTCCTCGTCGCCTTCCACTACCTGGACGACCGGCTCGACGTCGGCTTCTACGGCACCGGCGCGACGCCCTGGCCCACGGGCGACTTCGACGACGTCGGCCATGTCCGCGACTACGGACTCAGCCGCTCGCTCAGAGGCTTCATGCGCTAGACCGGCAAAACCTCGGGTTCGGCAGCGTCCCACGGGTGGAAACCCCCTCTCATGGAACTCTACGTGCAAGAGGGCGGGCAGACGCGAAACCCGTCCGAGGCCTCGGTCGCGCCTGGCGACTGGACGATCTTCCCCATCGGCTGGCCCGGCCCCGAACCGTCGTTCGGGATCGTACGCTCGGTGACGGCGAGCGCCGCTCTCGTCCACGACATCGCGTTCGGGATGGACGTAGAATTCCGGATCGACCTCGTCGAGAAACTGACATCGGAGCGGCGGGCGGAGATGACGGCGCCGGAAAGGACGGCGCTCGAGCGTGCGGCCCGCCAGGCGAACGCCGCTTGGGCCGAACGCCGCGCCGCGTAAGGAGAGTCCCGACCCGTCTCATCTTCAAGAAGCGGGCTTGAAGCTGATGAGGCGGGCTCCCTTTGCGTCGCTGACGTTCACCCAGACGGTGTGGGTGGCCGTATCCACCGCAAGGTTCTTCGAACCGGCGGGCAGGTCGATCTCACCGACGACCGAAGCGTCGGCGGTCGAGATCACGGTCAGCTTGCCCTTGCCGGGGCAGTACACGCGACCGAGTTTCGGGTCGATCCCGATCCCGTCGCCGCCGGGGGCGATCGCCGCCGTGTTCACGACCTTGCCCGTCGCCATGTCGAAGACGACGAGCTTGCCGTTCTTGCCGGCGGCGTAGGCCCGTCCCGCCTTCTTGTCGAGCGCGAGGCCGTGGGGCGAGGTCATCGGCGCGGTGTCCCAGGTCGCGACGACCTTGCGCGTCTCGGGGTCGATCACTTGGAGGTGGTTCGAGGACTTGATGTTCTCGTAGATCCGGTCGGTCGTCTTGTCGTACTCGATAAACTCGGGAGCCTCTTCGACGACGACCGTTCCGACGAGCTTCAAGGTCGCGCCGTCGAACACCCAGTCCTCCGTGCCATCGTCGTGCGCGACGTAGACCTGGCCTCGCTTCGTATCCACGGCGACGATGTCGGCCGGTCCGGTGAGCGGCGCCCGCCCGGCCACCTGGAGGGTCTTCCGGTCGATAGCGACGAGCGTGTTGTTCGCGCCAGCGACGAAATAGCGGTCGAGCTTCTTCGAGACGGCAACGCCGTTGATGGCGCCCGTCACGATCTCATCGACCTTGCCGGAGTCGGTGTCGAGGACGGCAAGCGTTCCCGCACCGGTGTGCGCGGCGAGAACGCGATGATTCTCCGCGTCGAAGGCCATGGCGTCGAAGCCGCCCGCCTTGGGCAGTTCGACGGTCTTGTCCGCCACGAGCGGAGCGGGAACGAGGGCGAGAAAGGCGAGAAGGGTGGTCATGAGATGGGATGGGGACGGGTTAGGGGACGAGGACGGAGTGGTCGTACAGGTCGGCGACGGCGGTCGCGCAGCTCACGTTCTGAGCCTGGAGCGGATAACCCGAGCCGCTGAACGGGCTCACGCGCTCTTTCTGGGAGCAGAAATAGAGGCCCTGATTCCGGTCTTTCGGAAGGCCGACACGGCCGAAACCGCCGTACTCGAACGAGCCGAACTTGATGGACTTGGCGTGGCCGTCGCAGAAGCTCATCTGCCACGTTCCGCCGTGCCGCATGGCCCCGGTCGTCACCTGCGCGCCCGCCGTCGCGAGGTTGTTGTCGGCGGTGATCGCCGGGTTGCCGCCGTCCTGGCTGTCACCGAAGGCGAACGTCTCCGCGACCGCGTCGATCTGCGAAAAGTTGTAGCCCACGCGCTTGGGCACGGAGCCGTCGTCCGAGACGAGGCCCCAGCCGTGGTCGCTCACCGGCCCCTCGTTGTAGCCGTAGGAGATCTGCTTCCCGGTCTGATTTACACCGTCGTAGGTCGTATTGGGGCGGGTCTCCTCCGGGCAGATGAAGAGGCTGTACGATTTGATGTACGGCTGGATCGAGATATAGTACGAGTTCTTCCCCTCGCAGTTCTCCTTCGCCACCGCCGTACACTTCGGGCCGCCGACGTTCCCGATGGGATACTTGCTGTCGGTGATGAAGGTGTCCTCGTAGTCGCCGGCATAAAGATAAAGCCCGGTGCCGACCTGCTTCATGTTGCTGAGGCAGGCGCTTCGCTTCGCGGCGGCCTTGGCCTGGGCGAAAACCGGGAACAGGATGGCGGCGAGGATGGCGATGATCGCGATCACGACCAGAAGTTCGATGAGGGTAAAGGCTTTCCGCATGGCGTCACGTGCGCCCCTAAGGTAGAAGGGATCCCGTCAAGCCAGCGTTAAGGAACCCTCTCGTTGAACGCATTCTCAACGAATAGGATTGAACCCATTTTCTTAGATAAAAGCCAGTGTTTCGTTCACGGAAAGGCTCTTAACCGCCCTCTAACGTGCCTACGGTTCTCTGGAGGGATGCGGCGCTTCGCCCCCCTGTTCCTGCTCGCTCTCGCTTCGCTTTCGCGGGCTCAGCACGTTCGGTTCGTCGTGACGGGGGACGACCGCTAGAACGCGAGCGCGCCGCGTCCGGGGCTAGACGAGAACGGGGTGAACGTCACTGGCCTAAGACGGTTGGTGACGGCCATCGTCGCGGAGAGGCCCGACGCGCTGCTCTTCAACGGCGACCTTGTGGGCGGCGCGGACACCGACCAGGCGGAGACGTCGCAGTTCGAGACCTGGCTCGCGACCATGAAGCCGGTCTACGACGCGGGCATCAAGGTCTTGGCCGCGCGCGGCAACCACGAGACGCACTGTCCCCACGCGAGCGACGTCTGGCGCAAGGCGCTCAGCGGCCCGTACGCGAATCCGCAGGACGGTCCAGCGGGCGAAGAGGGTATGACCTACGCCTACCCCCTGAAGAACTGCCTCTTCATTTCGCTCGATCAGTTCCGGGGCAAGGATCTGGGGATCAATCAGCCCTGGCTCGACGCTACCCTGAAGTCGCCCCATCCGCCGCACGTCTTCGCCTTCGCCCACAAGATGGCGTTCTTCTCCGGCAACCATACCGACGGCATGAACACGACGCCCGCCCCGCGCGACGCCATGCTCAAGTCCCTGGTGGCGGCCGGCAGCCGCGCCGTCTTCTTCGGGCACGACCACCTGTACGACCATGCGGCGGCGAAGCTGACCGGCCAGCGCGATGCCCAAACGATCCACCAGTTCGTGGTCGGAACCGCCGGGGCGCCGTTCGTGAAGGGCAAGACGCTCCCGACCTCGGACGGCGACTGGAGCCTTGCGCGGATCGCCCACGTGGAGCAGGCCCTCGGCTACTGCCTCGTGGACGTGGACGACCGGAAGGTCACCATCCTCTACAAGAGCGAAACGAGCCCCGGCGTCTTCGAGACGGCGGACACGTTCACCTACGAACTGCCCGCCTCCTAGAATCGGCCTCCAGCGGGATTTGCTGGCGTATAGTGGAGGTGAGCGCGGTGGCAGGGATGGAGGATCGCGCGGATCCGGCGTCTATACGAGGTGTTCGCCCTTCTGGCTTTGCTGCTGCCACTCCTTCCGGCGGCGATGGGCGTACTCCTGATGGAAATGGGACGTTGTGGGAACGCGCCGCGCTACGGGGAAGCGGAATGCCGCCCTTAAGCCTCGACCTGATGCTCCTGGCGCTCTTTGGAATCGACGCGACGCAGAAGTCTCTGGCCAGAACGTTGAGGCGGGCGGCTCTGCCCAAGGCGATGGCCGTCGCCTTTCTATATCTCGTCGTGCTACCCGCTCTTTTGTCGGTCCGCTAATGCTGGGCATGGCGCGCACCCGGCGGTTGGCCGCGCTGTTCGCCTTCCTGGGGTTCTCGACTCCTTATTTGCCCGGCCTCTTCAACGTTCCGCGTCTTCCCTTCGGATGCGGGACTCGTTATGGGGAATTTCAATGCGCCGAACTCGCGCTCGGCTTCATCGTACTTGCGGGCGTCTTCGCCGTTCGAGGGGCTCCAGGCGTGGGAAGGAGGGCCTACTGGATTCGGGTCTCGGCGGTCGGAGCAGCGTGGGCGATCTGCGCGCTCCTATGGGACGGGTGGATCATGTGCTGAGGGTGTTTGGCCTCCAACCGACCAAGCGACATAACGGAACGAGCCCGGAAGGCTTTTCGGGTCTTCCCGGCTCGATCGGGACCCTGCGGACGTGGACGCGAGGCTGTCCACGACGACAAGATCGTCGGACGGCGAGCAGCCTTAGCGGCGCGGGATGTAGGCGAAGTCGGCGTCGCAGCCACGGGAGACCCAGATACGGTTGTTCGTGTAGCCCCACGAGCGCCCCTGGATGCAGGGCGACTTCGAGTAGACCTTGAGAAGCCGAACGCCCCGGTTGGAGACGCGCTTAGAGTTGCGCTTGTAGTCGGTGCTCGTCACGTGAGCCTTCTTCTCACGGCGACCCAATTTGCCGCGCCCGCGATCCCACTGGGCGGTTCCAAGCGTCGCGAGGAGAGCGGCGACAGAGACGGCGGCGACGGCGCGATGCACGTTCATGCCTTTTGGGACCCTCGCCTCGGCGGTGGGGTTCCGGACGTACACTAACCCTAGATGCCCGCCGCTCTTCTCGCCGCCCTTCTCCTCGCCCCCGTTCGCCTTCAAACGCCAGATGCGGTTTCGGCCACGCCGACCTACACCAAGATGGTGACATGGTCCGACGGCACGCTGGAAATGCGGACCGCCGCCCAGCGGCTCGTCGCAGACGGGAAGCCCATCGTGTGGCTCGTCGGGGCCATCCACATCGGCAGCAAGCCGTACTACGCGAACCTCCAGCGCCTGCTGGGCTACCAGGACGCGGTGCTCTACGAGGGGGTGCGCAATGGACCGAAGCCCAACCCCGCCGTCGGGGCCACGCAGACGCCCACCTACAAGGTGCTCAGCGACGCGATCGGCCTGGAGTTCCAGCAGACCCAGATCACCTACAACCATCCGAACTGGACGAACGTCGACCTGGAATGGGCCGAGCTGGAGAAGATGAACGCGGCGAACGCGAACGGCAAGCCGACCCAGTTCGACACGGTGAAGGGCGTACTCGATCCGAACTCGCAGCAGTCGAAGATGCTCGCCTCGATGCTCGGGATGGCCTCGCCCGGCATGAAGGAGGCGATCAAGATCATGATGGTGCGCGCCGCCGGGACGAACGCGATCGGCACGATGCTCGATCCGGCGACCCAGGCCATCATTCTCGCCGCGCGCAACAAGACGGTGGTGGACGCCCTTGGGGCCGCCTTCGCCAGCCCGGCGCCGCCACGCTCGATCGCCGTCCTCTACGGCGCCGCGCACCTGCCCGACCTCCAGAAGGTCCTCGTCGAGACCTACGGCTATCGGCTGGACGAGCGACGCTGGTTCGCCGCCGCCGACGCAGACCCGAAGAAGGTCGACGCGATGGGAAAGACCATCCTCGACTCGTTCGACGCGATGTCGAAGAAGGGGCTCCCTGCCCCGACGAAGGCTCCGTAGTTCCGGAGCCTACGATCGTTCGGTTCTACCGCGCCGACGCGGGGCGCTATAAATCCAATAGTCTCTAGCGTAGTAGGCTATGGGGATGGGACGGGGAACGGCGGAACTGGCGAACGCGGGGGTGGGCCTCGCCATCCTGCTCGGTCTCGCCCTGGGTCGCGGCTGGGGCCACGGCGAGCGCGCCGCCCAAGCGGGCCAGACGCCCCTGCGGCTCGCCTACTTTCCGAATCTGACCCACGCTCCCGCCCTGATCGGAGTGGGATCGGGCCGCTACGCGGAGGCCCTGCCGAACATCCACCTGGAGACGCGCGTCGTGAACGCCGGTCCCGAGGCGATGGAGGCCCTTCTCGCGGGCGAGGTGGACATGGCCTTCGTGGGCCCGAGTCCCGCGATCAACACCTACATCAAGACGAAGGGCGCGGCGCTGCGGATCGTCGCGGGGGCGTGCGACGGCGGGGCCTCACTTATCGCGAAAGACGGCACGATCCAGGCCGTCCACGACCTCGACGGCCGGATCGTCGCGGTCCCGCAGCTCGGCGGCACCCAGGACGTCTCCCTGCGCCACTTCCTCGCGCAGAGCGGACTGCGTTCGCGCGAGCGGGGCGGCACCGTATCCATCGTGCCGATGGCGAACGCCGACATCCTGACCCAGTTCAAGCGGGGCGGGCTGGACGCCGCCTGGGTTCCCGAGCCCTGGGCCTCGCGCCTGCGCGACGAGGGCGGCGGCAGGACGGCGGTCGACGAGCGGACGCTCTGGCCCGGCGGTCGGTTCACCACCACCGTCCTCGTCGCGCGCCGGGCTTTTATGGAAGCGCATCCCGATCTCGTCCGCGAGTTCGTGCGCGCCCACGCCGCGACGGTGGCCTGGATGGCCGCCCATCCCTCGGACGCGCAGCGGGCGGCGAACGACGCGATCAAGCGGCTTTCCGGCAAGCCCCTGAAGGACCGCATCCTGCGCGAGGCCTGGGCCCACGTGACCTTCACCACCGATCCCAATCCGCCCAACCTCGCCGCCTTCGCCCAGGCGGCGCACGACGCGGGCTACCTCAAGGCCGACCAGCCCGACCTGAGCGCCCTCGTGGACACGGGCGCGCGCCTCGCGGAGCGCGCGCCTTGATCCACGATGGGAACGGGACGCCGAGGCTGGCGGTGCGCGGCGTCTGCCGCCGGTTCGAGGACGTCGTCGCCCTTCAGGACGTCTCGCTGGAGGTGTTCCCGGGCGAGACGGTGATGCTCGCTGGGCCTTCGGGCTGCGGCAAGTCGACGCTCCTGAACCTCGTCGCGGGGCTCGACCGGCCCGACGCGGGCGAGATTCTGATCGACGGCGCGCCCATCCAGGGGCCGGGGCCGGACCGGAGCCTCGTGTTCCAGGACGGCGCGCTCTTTCCCTGGCTTTCGGTGCGCGGCAACGTGGAGTTCGGCCTGAAGCAGGCGCGCGTCCCGCGCCGCGAACGGTCCGAGCGCGCGGCGCGGGCGCTGGAGCGGGTGGGACTGGGGGGGTTCGAGGGCCACGCGATCCACGAGCTTTCGGGCGGCATGCGCCAGCGCGTCGCGATCGCCCGCGCCCTGGTGATGGAGCCGCGCGTGATCCTGATGGACGAGTCGTTCTCGGCGCTGGACGCCCTGACCCGCGAGGACCTGTACGGGGTTCTGCAGACCCTTCAGGCGGAGACGGGAGCGACGATCCTGTTCGTGACCCACAACGTGCGCGAGTCGATCGTCCTAGGCGACCGGGTCGTGCTCATGGCGCCGCGTCCGGGCCGGGTGCAGCGGACGTTCGAGGTCGACCTTCCGCGCCCCCGCCACATCGACGACGTGACGGTGGCCCGCGCCGCCCAGCGCGTCTCGAACGAGATGCGGGGCGTGCCCGATCCGGAAGAGGTGGTCTGGTGATCCTCGTCCGCCGCCTCGTCTTCTTCGCCGCCCTGGTCGCCTTCTGGCAGTTGCTCGCGATGCGGCACATCTGGGACGAGACCCTCTTCCCCGGTCCGCTCGCGGTCGGCCGCACCCTCTGGGGTCTCATCGCCGACGGCACCCTGCCCGACGCGGTGGCGGTGAGCCTGCGCCGCGTGATGCTGGGCTATCTCGTGTCGCTCGTGATCGGGGTGCCTCTGGGCATCCTTCTCGCGCGCCAAAAGCTGGCCGACGAGACGCTGGGCTCGCTCGTCACCGGGTTCCAGTCCCTGCCGAGCATCTGCTGGCTTCCGCTCGCCCTGCTCTGGTTCGGCCTGAACGACCGGGCGATCCTGTTCGTGGTCGTAATGGGCTCGATGGTCTCCATCGCGGCGGCGGTGCGCGACGGCGTCCACAACCTGCCGCCGACCTACGTCCGCGCCGCCCGCACGATGGGCACAAGCGGGTTACGCCTGACCACGGACGTGCTTCTGCCCGCCTCCCTGCCCGCCCTGATGACGGGGGCGAAGCTCGGCTGGTCGTACGCGTGGCGGGCCCTTATGTCGGGCGAGCTGCTGTTCGTTTCGCTCGGATTGGGGCACATGCTGATGATGGGGCGCGAGCTTTCGGACATGAGCCAGGTGCTTTCGGTGATGGTCGTGATCGTCGCTCTGGGCCTCCTCGCGGACAACATGGTGTTCGGTTCCTTGGAGCGTCTGGTGCGGCGACGATGGGGCTTGGGGACGGCTTAGAGGCGGCGACGGCGGTACGGCCTTCCGCCCCAATCTGGTTAACGATCGTTCGCCGAAAGGGACGATCGCGTTCGCGGAGGAGGTTTATCCTATAAATCCCTAGATTAATGGCCTAAACCGACTTCCGGACGCGTAGACTCGATCAACGTCATGAATCGTCGTGCCTTTACGCTGATCGAGCTCCTCGTCGTCATCGCCATCATCGCCATCCTCGCGGCTATCCTGTTCCCCGTGTTCGCCCAGGCGAAGGACGCGGCGAAGAAGTCGGTCGGCCTCTCCAACGTCAAGGAGATCGGCACCGCCTACGCCCTTTACATGGGGGACACGGACGACATGTTCCCCCAGAGCGTGACCGAGCGGACCTCGCCCCTCTACGCCAGCGCCACCCGCGCGGAGGACGTCGCCGACTACTCGATCCGGGCGAAGCTCGGCCCCTACACGAAGTCGGGCAGCACGCCCCCGACCGCGACCACGAAGGACGGCGGCATCTGGAAGGACCCTGCCTCGCCCGCGTGGCCCACGCCCGGCACCAAACAGTGGTGGAGCGTCGACTACGGCAGCAACCATAACGAGTCGAACCTGCCCCTCGCCGGCCAGCGGCAGTGGTACATCGACAACCCCGACTTCGGCTTTAACGAGACGGTCAGCACCACCACGCTCGCCTCTCCGGCGAACTTTATCGTCGTGGGCGAGGCGGCGCGCGCCGACGGCTCCTCCTCGCGCGGCGGCCTCTATCCGCAGCCTTGGGCGTTCGACGACACGAAGGGCAACGTGAGCGGCAGCACCGCCGCCGACGCCTCCAAGCTCCAATCGCGCCTATGGCCCCGCCACGGCGACCGCAAGGTCGTGGGGAACGGCTCGTACCTGGACATCAAGGGCGGCGTGAACATCGGCTACGGCGACTCGCACGCCAAGTGGCGCAACATCAACCAGACGTGGCGCTCCTACAACGACAACGACTGGCGACGCACCCCGACCCAGCCGTAAGTCTCCGGCCCCTTTCCTTTCGCTTGCGAAAGGAAAGGGGATTCTTTTTATGCCTCGGGGAAGGCTTCGAACGCTTCGAGGTACTTCACGCCGGTGCCGGTGTTGAACAGCACCACGACCTCCTCGGGCCGGATCCAGCCTTCGTCCGTCAGCCGCTCCGCCGCCGCGAGGACGGCGCCACCTTCGGGGGCGGCCCAGACGCCCGTCGTGCGGGCGATCCGGCGGGCGGCGGCGATCATGTCGGCGTCCGAGACGGTCACCGCCGTGCCGCCGGTCGCGCGCAGGAGGTCGAGCATGATAAAGTCGCCGACCGCACGGGGAACGCGCAGGCCGGAGGCGGCGGTATGGGCGTTGGGGAAGAGTTCGGCGAACCGTTCGCCCTCCCGGAACGCCTTGACGATCGGAGCGCACCCTTCGGCCTGGACCGACACGAAGCGGGGCCGCGCGGGACCGATCCAGCCCATCCGCTCCATCTCGTCGAACGCCTTGGCCATGCCGACGAGCCCGGTGCCGCCGCCCGTGGGATAGACGATCACGTCGGGCAGGCGCCAGTCCATCTGCTCCCCGAGCTCGTAGCCCATCGTCTTCTTGCCTTCCGCGCGGTAAGGCTCCTTGAGGGTACTCACGTCGAACCAGCCTTCCGCGTCCTTGAGCCGGGCGATCTCCGCGCCGCAGTCGTTGATCAGGCCGTCGATGAGCCGCACGTCGGCCCCGTGGACCCGCGCCTCATCGACGCAGGCCCGGGGCGTGTCGCGCGGCATGAAGACGTGCGCCTCCAGGCCCGCCTTCGCGGCGTAGGCGGCCATCGCCCCGCCCGCGTTGCCCGCGCTGGGAACGGCCAGCTTCGTCGCACCGAGCCGCTTCGCCATCGAGACGGCGGCGCTCATGCCCCGCGCCTTGAACGAGCCGGTGGGGTTCACCCCCTCGTCCTTGAGGTACCAGCGCGCACCTCCGAGCCGCGGCGTGTGCCACAGCGGGGTGAAGCCCTCGCCGAGGGTCACGGGATCGCCCCCTAAACCGGACCCGAGGGGAGGCAACACCTCGCGGTAGCGCCACATCGACGGTTCTCGGTCCTTGAGCGCCTTGCGATCGAGCGTCGCGGGGGAAAGATCGAGATCGACGCGCAAGGGCCGCCCATCGTGGGCGCAGACGGTCTGGAGCCGGTCGATCGGGTAGGTCTCGCCGCAGAGGGTGCAGGTGAGGGTGGGCATGGGTTAAGGAGAGTTTGGCCCAGAAACCCTTACCTAGACGGATGTCCGTCTATACTGGATCAGGCCTCGACGGATCGGGGCGCAAGGCAAGCCATGGACAGCGGCGGACTGACCTATCTCTTTACGGGCGTCGTTCTGGGGGCGGCGGTCGCGGCCCCGGTGGCCGCCCTTCTCCTGCGCGGGCGCGGAACGGAAGCCGAGAGCCTGAAGCTCGAACTGCGCGAGGCGCAGGTGCGGGCGGAGGCCCAGGCGCGTGAGGTCGCCAAGATGGACGCCTACATCGAGGCGTGCGACGACGCCCTCGACCGCGCCTTCGGCGAGGCGACCGCCCGCGCCCTCAAAGACCTGGGCGATCAGGCCCAGCTTCAGGCGGAGCGTCGGGCGCGCGGCGAGAAGGAGGCGATCGAAGGGCTGCTCGGGCCGATGAAGGCGGAGCTGGCCGGACTCGAGAAGCTCACCCGCGAGGTCGAGGAGGCGCGCGTAAAGGCAGAGGGCGCGCTCGACGAGCGGCTGCGGCGTATCCAGGAGACGAGCGACAACCTTGCGGGCGCCCTGAAGAAGCCGCAGGTTCGAGGCGCCTGGGGCGAGAGCCAGCTCGTTCAGATCCTCGAAAGCTCCGGAATGACCGAAGGGACGCACTACCTCCTGCAGGACCATACCGACGAGGAGGGAGAGGCCCTGCGCACCGACGTCGTGATCCTGCTTCCACGCGGCCGCCGGATCGTCGTCGACAGCAAGGCGCCGCTCGACCACTACTGGGCGGCGATGAACGCCGGAAGCGACGAGGAGCGCGGCCACCGCGCCAAAGCCCACGTCGGGAGCGTGCGCGCCCACCTCCGCACTCTGAAAAGCAAGGACTACTGGAAGCGGTATCCCGGCTCGCCCGACTACGTGATCCTTTTCCTTCCCTACGAGGGAGCCTACCAACTCGCTTGCGAGCACGACAAGGGGCTCCTCAACGACTGCCGGGCCCAGAAGGTGATCCTCGCGAACCCGATGACGCTGATGAACCTCGTCCACGTCGCCGCCTTCGCCCTCCAGGAGGAGCGGCTGCACGAGAACACCGAGGAGATCCGCGCCCACGGCCAGCGGCTCTGCGACCGTCTGCGGACGATGCTGGAGCACGTCGAGGCGCACGGCGCCCACCTGCGCCTCGCGATCGGGAGCTACAACGACGTGGTCGGCTCCGCCACGAAGAACCTGATCCCCGCCGCGCGCCGCATGAAGGATCTCGGCGCGGGGGCAGACCGACCGCTGCCGGAGCTCAAGGAGCGCGACGACGAGGTGCGCCACCTCGTCGTTCCGGCGTTCCTGCCCGCCGAGTCGGACCTTCCGGTCGCGAAGTCCTGAACGCGCAGGCGTGTAGTCGGAGGCTTCGCCTCCGACTACACGCCTGCGGCGTAGAGAGCCACCTCTGCGCTATTTGGACAACTACACCCGGCACAGGACTAAAGTCCCGGCTTCGTGTCTCCTCAGACGTGGAAAGACCTGAAGGTGTCGGCTTCCGAAGCGCCGTAAAACCGCCCGAATGGGCGCAAATTTACAACGTTGACGTGACGAACGGCCCGACCAACCGACAGACTCACCAGACCTCTTCAGGAACTCGAAGATGACTCTCCTTGCGCGCCCCGAACATCCGACCCCCCAGCGCCGCCGCGACGGCTGGCTCTGCCTCAACGGCGAGTGGGAATTCGCCTACGACGATAAGGACAAAGGACTTCGCAAGGGCTGGTCCAGCGGCAAGCGCACCCTAGCGCGAACCATCACGGTTCCCTTTCCCTACCAGGCTCCGGCGAGCGGCATCGACGAGCACGAGGTTCACGAGGTCGTCTGGTACGCACGGACCCTCGCCTACCGGAACGAGTGGCGCGGCCAGGACCTGCTGCTGCACTTCGGAGCGGTGGACTACGCCTGCTCCCTCTGGGTGAACGGCGAGTACGTCGGCGGCAACCGGGGCGGCCACGTGCCGTTCTCGTTCGACATCGCGCCCTACCTCCAGGAGGGCGACAACCGGATCGTGCTTCGCGTCGAGGATCGCCAGGACGCGACCCAGCCGCGCGGCAAGCAGGTCGTGAGCGGCAAGCCGCACGGCATCGACTACACCTGCACCACCGGCATCTGGCAGACGGTCTGGCTGGAGCCCGTGCCCCAGGTCCGCATCGAACACTTCCGGTTCACCCCGATCCTGGAGGAGGGCGGCGTCGAGATCCGCACCGTACTCCACGCGCCCGCCAACGGCTGGGAGATCGAAGCGGAGATCCGCGACGGCGATACGGTCGTCGCCACCGAGCGCCGCCGCACGAACTCGGGCACCGGCCGCCTGTTCGTCCGCATCCCGGACGTCAAGACCTGGTCTCCGGACGCCCCGCACCTCTACGACGTGACGCTCCGCCTTCTCCAGTGCGGCGAGGCGCTCGACGAGGTCCACTCCTACCTCGGGATGCGCTCGGTCGAGCTGGTCGACGGCAAGTTCCTCCTGAACGGCGAGGAGACCTACATGAAGATGGCTCTCGACCAGGGCTACTGGCGCGAAGGCCTCCTCGCCGCGCCGACCGACAAGCATCTTCGGAAGGACGTCGAGCTCGCCAAGGCGATGGGCTTCAACGGCGTGCGCAAGCACCAGAAGGTCGAGGATCCCCGCTTCCTGTACTGGTGCGACACCCTCGGCCTCATGGTCTGGGGCGAGATGGCGAACGCCCGCGCTTGGTCGCCGGAGGCGGAGGACGCCTTCCTTCAGGAGTGGAGCCGCGCCGTCCAGCGCGACTACAACGCGCCCTGCGTCGTCGCCTGGGTTCCCCTGAACGAGAGCTGGGGCGTTCCTCTGATCAACAAGGGACACGTCGGCCAGTACGCCTTCGTCGAGCGCGCGGTCCGTACGACCCGCCTCTACGACTTCTACCGCCCGGTGATCGACAACGACGGCTGGGACCACACCGACGTCACGGACATCTGCACGATCCACGACTACACCGCGAACGGCGACGAGGTCCGCGAGCGCTACGCGGGCACGGCGGCGGGCGGCCCGCTGCCGGAGCAGACGTGGTGGGACGGCGGCCTGACCTTCGTCGAGGGCTCGGGCTACCACGGCCAGCCCGTGATGCTCACCGAGGTCGGCGGCTTCCTGATCCGTCCCTTCTGGCTTCCCCGCGAGAAGTGGGACGTCCTCTACGCGACCTACGGCGCGGTGGACGACACGGACGAGCTGCTGCGCAAGATCGAGGATCTGATGGGCGCCATCGCCTCCCTTCCCTTCGTCTCGGGTTTCTGCTACACGCAACTCACCGACGTCGAGCAGGAGATCAACGGCCTCCTGAGCTACGACCGCGAGCCCAAGGTGCCGATCGAGCGGATGAAGGCGATCAACGACGCCCTTCGCCCCCGCGTCGGAACGACGCCGCTGGAGGTCTAAAGGAGGCTTCTCAGAGTATCGTGTCGACCAAGGTCGCGTCCCAACGGGCGACCTTGGTCCCTTCGAATTCGACGGTCACTTCGGTTCGTCTCGGGGCCGGAAAAGGAAAAAGCGTCAATCGCTCTTCTCCAGGATAGCAGAGGCGAACGTGCGTCCTCCGACCGTCTACGACGTCACCCGCCGTGTAGGATTCGATGGGTATGCCGCGATCGGCCAACGCTCGGGCCGCCTCCTCTTCCGCCATGCCTACCCTCAGCGTGGCATCGAGAACCGCCTTGAACCTTCGTCGCTCCTTGTTCTCGGGCCGGTCGTCGCTCCCGAAGATCGCCTTGCCCATAAGCAGGACGGCCATTCCGAAGAGAGCGATCCCGAAGAGAGGCCGCTTTCGTCCAGGCGCCTGGATCCGATCGGAAGGGTGCGTCATCATTGAGGACTCTTCGGCCTTCCGACCAAGGCTAGCTTATCCCATGATCGGAGCGAGCCCTAAAAACATGGTTCGACCCTGGCGCTCCTCCGGTCGAACCATGAGACCGGGCCAGGATGTCCTTAGGGCTCTCGGTCCTCCGTCGCGAAAGCGACGATCGCGTCGACGGTCGCCTTCGCTCCCTCTTCCCAACGCCCGCTGAAAGCGGTCTCGCCCAAGGCGAGCCTCGACGCCACGCGCACGGCTTCGATGCGTGAGGCCTCGATCGGCTCGGGACGGCTCCCGTAGGTCTCATGGAGGGCGGCCGCGGCGGCCAGGAGCATCGTCGCGCGGGCCGGGCGGTTCTGGGCGCCCGCCAAAACCGCGAAGGTCTCCAGCGTCGTGGCGACGCCGGGCAGGCTGCCTAGGTCGCTTCGAATCGCGATCCCTTCCGCCAGGTCTCGAAAAGCCGCGCCGTAATCCTCCTTCTCGATGGCGACGCTGGCGAGGTTCTTAAGGACGCTGGCGATGGAGCGCCGGTCCTTCTGGGCACGAAAGCCCGTGAGCGCCTCACCGAAGCGGCTCCTCGCCTCGTCGAGACTCTCCTCAGCGAGGGCGACCTCGCCCACGGCGTTGAGGAGGTGCGGAAGGCCGCTGTGGCTCAACGCCCGGCCCATGGCGAGCGCCGCCTCGAAGTCGCCCCGCGCTGCCGGAAGATCGCCTTCGGTCAAGGCGGCGAAGCCCAGCCGAAAGAGGGACTTGATCTCGCCATCCTGGTCGCCCAGCCGACGGCATATCTCAAGGCTCTCTTCGCCGAAGCGGCGCCCGGCGAGGGAATCGCCCTGCCAGTAGGCGATCTGCCCCGCCGTGCGCCAGGCGGTGGCCTTCGCCAAGGTGGGCTCGGGAGAGGCGCAGGCGAGAAGGCCCTCGATCCAGGTTCGCCCCTCGCTCAGGTATCCCCGCACGGTCCAGAAGCGACCGATGGCGCCGACGAGATTCAGGGCGCGCTCACACAGGTCCGGCCGTTCCCGGAAGAAGGCGAGGGCGGCGCGTATGTTGCCGTGCTCCCGTTCGAGCCGTTCGAGCCAACTCGCTTGATCAGGCCCCTGGATGCCCTCCTCGGACGAGACCACGAGGCTCGCGTAGAACTCGGCGTGGCGCTCGCGCAAGGCGCCCTTCTCATCGGGCTCAAGCCGTTCGGCGGCGTACTGGCGCACCGACTCCAGAAGGCGGTACCGCGCCTCGTCCGCGTCGGCGTCGTGGATCACGAGCGATTTCTCCACGAGACGCATCAGACCGTCGAGGATCTCCCAGCTTTCGAGAGCGTCGTCCGCGCATACCGCCTCCGCCGCCTCGAGGGTCCAGCCGCCCGAGAACACGGCGGCGCGTCGCAAGAGGGTCCGATCCGTACCGTCGAGCATGTCGTGACTCCAGTCGATGGTGGCCCGCAGGGTCTGTTGCCGCGGCAACACGGTCCGGGAGCCTGCGGTGAGCAGTCGAAAACGATCGTCCAGACGGCCTGCGATCCCTTCGAGGGAGAGCGCCTTGGCGCGGGAGGCGGCGAGTTCGATGGCGAGAGGAATCCCGTCCAATCGGGTACAGATCGCGGCGGCGACCGGCGCGAGACGGTCCGTCAGTTCGAAGCGGGAATCGACGAGGCGCACCCGGTCGACCAGGAGGCGCACCGCGTCGTGGGCCAAGGCGGCGGCGGCCGTCGTCGCCGCACCCACCGAGAGAGTGGGCACCCGGAAGATCGCTTCGCCGGGCAGGTTCAAGGCCTCTCGGCTCGTGACGAGGATCTTTAGCCTCGGCGCCGCCTGCAGCGCCTTCGCGACGAGATCGGCGCAGGCGTCCAGAAGGTGTTCGCAGTTGTCGAGGATCAGGAGGGTCGACCGATCGCGGAGCGCGTTCAGCAGGGCCTGGGCGGGATGGGCGTCCTCGCGGATGCCCATCACGCTGGCGACGGCCTGAGGAACGAGGGCGGGATCCGTAAGAGCGGCGAGCTCGATCAGCCAGACCCCGTCGGGAAACTCCTCCAGCGCTTCGGCGGCGACCTGGAGCGCGAGCCGCGTCTTGCCGGTGCCACCCGCGCCGACCAAGGTGACCAAGGCCTCGTCTCTCAGAAGCTCCGCGACCGCGCGACGCTCGCGGTCGCGTCCCACGAAGCTCGTGAGTTGCCTGGGCAGGTTGTTCGGAAGGTTGTCGAGCGACTTGAGGGCCGGGAACTCGGCCCCCAGAGCGGGATGGGTCAGCATCGAGACCGCCTCGGCTTGATCGAGATCCTTCAGGCGGTGGCGCCCCATGTCGCGCAGGGACGATCCCGCAGGAAGCTCGTCGCGGGCGAGGGCGGCGGCGGACTCGCTCAGGAGGATCTGTCCTCCGTGGCCGATCGCGAGAAGGCGGGCCAAACGGTTGAGGGAGGGCCCGAAGAAGTCGCCGTCGCGTTCCTCCGCCGGCCCGGTATGGAGGGCCATCCGAACGTGGATGGGACGATCGGTGGGCCACGTTTCCGCCGCAAGCGCCTGTTGCGCCATGAAGGCGGCCTTGGCGGCGGCGCCGCCGACGGGGAAGCAGGCGAAGAAGCCGTCGCCCACCGTCTTGAAGACCCGTCCGCCCTGAGCCTCGATCACGGTCCGCATCAGACCGTCGTGACGATGGAGGGCGGCGGACATCGCACCGGGCTGGCCTTCCCAGAGGCGCGTGCTTCCCTCGATGTCCGAGGCGAAAAAGGCGATGGGGGGTCGGGAGGGTGTCGGCGTCATCGGCGCGTGACGTCTCCGTTATACTCCATCGCTCACCTTAACGGAAGGGCGTTTACACGGAGGCCGGTTCTAGGCCTATACTGGGTCGTCCCGAATCTTCGGAGTCTCCTACCATGAAATTCACCTCGTTCGTTGCCTCGCTCGCTCTTCTCCTCGCCGCTACCCTCGCCTCGGCTCAGACCTCCGTCGAGGTGTCCGCCTCCGGCGGCTCCGTCGCCGCGCGGGGATCGTCCGGGGGCTGGGCGGGCCTGGAAGGATCCGCCTCGCGCGCCACTATCAACTTTTCGGCCACCGGCGCCAACAGCTCCACGCAGTTCAAGTTCGCCACCACTCCCGCCGGCGTGCAGGGAACGACCTACCAATACGGCGCGGAAGTGGGCGGCGGCGCCGCGTTCTCCAGCGGTGGGAGCACGGTCACCTCGGGAGCGATCGACTACTACAAGGCGAACTGGACGGCCAACCTTTCCTCGTTCTCGCTCCAGTCCCCCCGCTCGGGCACCTTCGATCCGTACGACGTCACCTACGGCGACGTGATCGGCGCCACGGGTCCTCAGGGCGGGAGCGCGCAGCTCTACTTCCAGTCTTCCCTGAGCAACGCCTTCTTCAGCCAGTCGGACCCGACGCTGGACGCCGCGTACACCTACTCGCTTTCCGTGACCGACGCGTTCGACAACCCGACGAGCGTCCTGAGCCTGAGCTTCTCGACCGCGACGGGGCTGGACATCGACTTCAACGAGAACTCGGGGATCCAGCTTTTCCTGCTGGGAGCCAACGCCGACGACCCCACTCTCGACCCGACGGCCCTGACGAACTCGGGAACCCGCATCCGGACGCAGGCCGACGCGAACGGGCTCGCTCGATTCTTCGGCGCGGACGGCAACCCCACGCAAAGCCTCTCGTTCGGCCTTCTGCGCACGGTCGAGGTCGCTTCCGGCGGCAATCCGGACGACCGGCTGTTCGCCTGGCACGCCGACACGACCCTGGGCATCGACCCGGCTGCCCCCGCCTCCACGGTTCCCGGTCCGATGGCGGCCCTTCCCTTCGCCCTGCTCGCCCTGCGGCGTCGGCGACGGGCCTAGACCGCCCCGCCCCCAGGCCGCGCCACAATAGTCCCATGGATCTCGGACTTCGGGGCAAGGTGGCGATGGTGGCGGCGGCGAGCCGGGGAATCGGGCTGGCGACGGCCAAGGCCCTCGCGGCCGAGGGCTGCGTCGTCTCGATCTGCGCCCGCGACGAGGAACGGTTGGAGGCGGCCACCGCCGAGATCGGCGACGAGACCCACAGCTACGTCGTGGACGTAGCGAACGGCGAGGACCTGCGATGGTGGTTCGACCAGACCCGCGAGGACGTGGGCGAGCCCGCGATCCTCGTCACCAACACCGGCGGCCCGAAGGCCGGGTCGCTGACCGACATGAGCGACGAGGACTGGCAGGGGGGTGTGGACGGCACCCTGATGAACGTGGTTCGGCTCGTCCGGCTGGTCGGCCCCGCGATGGCCGAAAGCGGCTGGGGCCGCATCGTCCACGTCACCTCGCTCGTCGCCCGCGAGCCCGCGCCGCTCCTGCCGATTTCCAGCACGTTGCGTGCGGGCCTTCTCGCCCTTACGAAGCTCCAAGCCCTGGAGATGGCGCCGAAGGGAGTCACCGTCAATGCGGTGCTTCCGGGACACACACGGACCGACCGGCAGACGCACCTCGCGGAGGTACGCGCCGCGCGCGACGGGATCACGGTCGAGGAGGCCCTCGCCCAAAGCGAGGCGGCGATCCCGATGGGCCGCTTCGCGGAGCCGGAGGAGGTCGCGGCGGCGATCGCCTTCCTCTGCGGGACCCCCGCCGCCGCGATCACGGGCCAGAGTCTGCTCGTGGACGGCGGACTCGTCCGGGGTCTTTAGGCTTCCGGCACGTTTTATAGCCTTTGGGTGGCAACAATTTCGCCCGAAGGGGTACGATAGTCGTTAGCATGAGCCAAGAGAGATTGACGCCGCAGGCTGAAGCCCTCGCCGCCATTCCTCGTCCGGACAAGGACGCGGAACCGGCAGGGCGCGGGCGGGGCAAGCGCCGCCGCAAGGTCAGCTACCTGACCGCCAACAAGATCGACTACGTCGACTACAAGGAGACCAACATCCTCCGCCGCTTCATCAACGATCGTGGCAAGATCATGCCGTCGCGCCAGTCGGGCAACACCGCCAAGCAGCAGCGCATGATCTCGTCCGCGATCCGCAAGGCGCGCGAGATGGCTCTCCTGCCGTTCGTCGTTATCGAGATGACCGCCGAGCGCGGTCGCGAGGGTGGTTATCCCCGCCGTTCCCGCCGCGACGAGGACCGCGCCCCGCGCGACCGCGACAACGAGGAGTAGGCTCCCCGTGCAAGAAGGCCCGCCGGACGCTCGTCCGGCGGGCCTTCTTGCTTTTAGGCGAACGTGACGCCTTCGTACAGCCTTGTGAGGGAGAGTTCCGTGCCGATCGACGGCGTACGTCGCGAAGGACCGGCCACGATCGTCAGAACCGTCGCTGTGAGCTAGGCGTGGACGATCAATCCGCGCCACCTGTCTCAAAGCACGCCCTCGACGAGTTCGTGTCTCGTCTCGCTTCCCTTATTGAGGGTGAAGCACTTCTGGGCGCTCAGGCGGACGGGCGCGTTCACGACGGGATGACACGGCGACGTTCGTCTAGACTCCTCTCGTGGCTCGGCTCCTTCGATCGCTTCGGCTCGATGGCGTTCTCGTTACCGAGATCGAGCCCTCAGAGCCTCCTTCGCAGGAGGATCTACAAGCCCTTATGGACGGCGCGGGCGGAAAGCTCCCGCCCCCCTATCTCGACGGGATACGCCAAAGGGACGGCTTCGAGGACGTTTTCGGCGGACCGGAGGCGAGGACGACCGGCTACGTCTCGCTGGGCCCGTGCCGCTCGATCTTGGAGACCGTGGCGACCTTCGAATTCCGTGAACGCGGTTCGTCGCTCCTTCCCGTGGGCGGCGACGGTGGCGGCGAGCGCTTCGCCTTCGATCTCGCGACGGGCGAGTGGGTCGTAGTGACCTGGATCGATCTTGGCTTCGGCTCAGACGAGTGGTGCTGTCCCACGTTGGGAACGATGCTGCGGGGCTTCGTCACCGGTTGGGACGAAGACGAAATCGGGTACGAGGTCGACTCGTAAACGCGCGGGTCAGTCGAAGTAGGTCGGGCCGCCGTCGCGGGCGGTCTGGAGGCTGGTTCCGATCTGGATCGGCATCACGCGGTCGAGCGAGAGGGGCGGCAGATCGGCGGGATCGAAGAAGCCCACCTCCAGGGTCTCGACGCTCGGCGTCAGTTCGCCCCCGAGTTCCTCGCACAGGAAGAACAGCTTGTAGGCGTGGAACGGGATGGGCGGATGGCCGTGCTGGTTGCGATCCCACAGGCCGAGGAGCCGGGTCGCCCGAACCGTCAGGCCCGTCTCTTCGACGACCTCGCGCTCGACGGCGACGGAAGGCGCGTCGCCCACGTCGGCCCAGCCGCCCGGTGGGCACCAGAGGCCGTCCGCCGCCTCGCGGACGAGGAGGATCTTTCCCTCCCGAACCACGATCGCCCGCACGTCGACCTTGGGGGTCGCGTAGCCGGACTGCGCCGCGAAGGCGGCGAAGAGGGCGGAATCGCCCCCCATCAGGTCGGTCGCGATCTGCCGGAGGATCCCGTAGCGCTCGCGGTCGTAGCGGTCCTGGGTGAAGGCGAGCCCGGTCTGGGCGAGGGCTTGGATACGCTGGGCGAGGGCGAAGACGGACTCAGCAGCCATCGCACCGGCCCCGGCACGACGCGAGGTCCGGACGGCAGATGCGGGTGCGGGCGCCGGGAAGGGCGTTGGCGACGTCGCTCGCTCCGTAGCCGATGGTGCCGATCCGCTCGGCGCAATCGTCGGCGGCCATGCCGTGCCAGTACATCCCGCAGGCCGCCGCGTAGTAGCCCGGAAGCTCCTGAGCGAGTAGGGTCGCGATGACGCCGCCCAGCACGTCGCCCATGCCGCCCGAGGCGAGGCCAGGGTTGCCGGTTCGGTTGACCAGCATCGGCTGGCCGGGCTCGCCCACGATGGAGTAGGGTCCTTTGAGGAGGACGCAGGCCTTCGTTTTGGCGACCGCCGCCTGCACGGTCCGGAAGCGGTCGTTCTGGACCTCCGCGATACTGGACTGGATAAGCCGTCCCATCTCGCCCGGATGGGGGGTAAAGACCCGCTCCGCCATGGGGGCGGGGACGCCCATCGCGATCGCGTTAAGGGCGTCGGCGTCGAGGACGCACGGCTTCTGCCACCGCTCCCAGACGGCGGCGAGAAATTCCTTCACTCCCGCCTCGTGGCTCAGGCCAGGACCGAACACGGCGGACTTCGTCCGGGACTCCGCCTCCAGCACGATCTCCGCCGCCTCCGGGGCGATGTGGCCGTCCCTTTCAGGCAGGGGAAGGAACATCACCTCGGGAAGCTGGGCGGCGACCGCGTCGCATACCGAGTCGATGCTCGCCACCGTGACAAGACCGGCTCCCGAGCGGAGGGCGGCGCGGGCGCACAAGGCCGCCGCCCCGCGCATCCGGCGCGAGCCCGCGACGATCAGAACGCTTCCGTTGTCGCCCTTGTGGCTGGCCTTCAGCCGCTCGGGCAGGAGTTGGCCGACCCATTCCTCGTCGAGAAGCCGCGCGTGGGTCGGCGCGCCGGTCAGGACGGCGGGCAGTCCGATCTCGGCCACGGTCCAGTGGCCGGAGTGCTCAAGACCGATGCCCTCGAACAGGAACGGCTTGGGCAGGCCCATCGTGACGGTGCGCAGGGCCCAGACGCTCTCGCCCAGCTCCTCGCCCGTGTCGGCCTGAATGCCGCTCGGCACGTCGACCGCGACTACCGGGACGCCCGAACGATTGATCGACTGGATCGCCTCCTTGATCGGGCCCTTCACGTTGCACCTGGCCCCGGTGCCGAGGAGGGCGTCGACGATCAGGTCGCGGGCGCCGAGCGCGTCGAGGCGCCGACGCCAGCGGGCGTCGTCGTAGAAGATCGGCTGGAGTCCCAGGGCCCGCGCGACGATCATCTGTCCGCGCGCGTCCTCCTTTAGATCCTCCTCCTCACAGGCGACGAGGCACTCGACGTGGTAGCCGTGGTCGCGGGCCACCCGGGCGACCACGAAGCCGTCCCCGCCGTTGCTGCCCTTGCCGCACAGCACGGTGATCCGACCGCCTTCGGGCAGGAGTTCGCGTACCGCCTCGAACACGGCGAGCCCCGCGCGCTCCATAAGGACGTTGACGGGAAGGCCGAACTCCTCGCTGGCCCGTCGGTCGATATTCCGGCTGTGTTCCCCGCTCGAAATCCACATGGCAGTCGGTAGTGGGGTCTACGCAAAGAGAGAAGGATCGTCGCGGATCGAAAGGACGAGGCCCCGTTTAGACGGCCGAGTCGATCTTTGGAGCGTCGTTCCCGAGCTTCTTGATCTCCTCAAGCCGAAGCGCGCCTCCGCAACGGGCGTGGACGTAGGCTCCGCCTTTGGGCAGCCGCCGACGGCGCTCGATCCCGGCGCCGCACCGCAGGCAGCGGTAGAGCACGCTCTGACGCGGCACGTTCCGGGCGGCCTCATAGGTGTGACGCACCCGAGGCTCCGCTCCGAGGTCGCGCATCGCCTGACCCCAAGGCGGGCCGTGGCCGACGCCCCGCGCGCCGTGGCGGACGAAAGCAAGAAGGTGGGCGTACTCGTGGACGAGGGTGTCCGTCACCCGGTCGGGCGTCGTCAGGATCCGCGCGCCGAGACCGATCGCCCTTCGCCGGTAGTAGGCCATCCCGGCGGTCGTCCGGAAGGGCCGCCACTCCAAAGCGGGGCGATAGCCCAAGGGGAACGCCGCGCAGAGGCGGTCGAGCTCGCGCTCGGCCAGGAGGGCGAGATCGGACGGCGGGGCCACGATCTATTGTGGCCCCGCCGTTCCCATCCGCGACGCCTCGACCGACACCCCGGTTACCGAGCCTGCCTGGACCGCGGTCTTGGCCGTCAGCGCGATCGGCGTCTTGCGCCGCCGCAAGCGAGCGTAGAAGAATCTGATGCGCAAGGGGCTGGCGATCGGGATCGGTGGAGTGACGGTCGCGTTCTTCGGCGGCTCGATCTACGGTCTTTACCGCCTGATCACCCTCTTCGTCGACTATGGTCCGGCAGCGTCCGAGCTTCCGCAAGCCGTGGTCGCCTACCGGGGGACCGGACTCCCCTTCGTGGCCTTCGACATCGCGCTACCCCGTCCTTCGCCTGCCGAGGACGCCACCCCAGCGATCCGAAGCGCGTTGAAGGCGCTTCCGAAGGGAAAGGCCAAGGCTGCGTTGGCCTCGGCGATGCGCGACTTCGGTTCAGGCTCTGATCCGGTCGTAGCGGATTACGCCCGCTCGCTGGCCTTGATCGCATCGGCCGTGGATCGCCCTCGGGTCGACTTCCGTCGCGAATGGGACCTGGGTCCAAACGTGCTGTTCCCCGAGTACGCCGGGATGAAAGATCTGGCGCGCGCGGCGACCGTCCGCGCCGTCCACGAAGCCCAACGGGGCGACGACGTAAAGGCCCTGAGAGACCTCGGCCTCGCCCAAAGGATCGGCCTTTGGGCGGGCGAAGAGCCCACGATCATCTCGGCTCTCAACCGCATCGCGATCGAGACCATCGCCTTGGACGGCGCCGAGCTCTGCCTCGCCGCCGCGAAAGGCCGACCGGAACGCATCGCCCGTTACGTGGCGTGGCTCCGTGTCGCTCCGCCGAAGTCCGATCTTGGTAAGGCCCTGCGCGGCGAGGCTTGGATGGGGGTCGCGTCCGGGCGGAATCTCGACCATTTTCGCACGGATCATCCCGACGTCCGCCTCCTGCGTCACGATGGTCTGCCCGACGGCACGATGCAACGCGCGATGATGGCGCGCATCCTTCAGGCGTGGACCGAGGCCGCCGACGCGACCGATCGCTTCCGCCTGCCGCCGATCGAATTGGGCAAACGGTTCGATGCGGTCGGGGCGAAGTACGAAACCAAGCGGGGCATGAGCCAGACGCTCGTCGCGATCCTCTTTCCCAGCGTCGGCACGATGAGCCGGGCGTTCGTGAACCTCGACGCGAAGCGCGCGGTGGCGCTCGGTTTCGCGGAGGCGATGGACGTCCAAGCCCGAACCGGTCGTTGGCCTTCGACGATGTCCCCCATCGACCCCTTCACCGGGAAGCCTTTGCGGCTGCGGTCGGACGAGAAGGGTTTCCGGGTCTGGAGCGTCGGGCGGGACGGGTTGGACGACGGCGGCCTTTCGCGCCGGGAGGCGACGAAGATCCGGGACCTTCCCGAGGGCCAGCCGCTTCGTTTCGACGAAGTGGCGGCCTACCCGCCCATGAGATCGTGAGCGATCTTACCGCTGGAGCATGTCGATCAGGGTGCCGGTGACGCTGTCGAAGGTCGAGAGGGTCTTGGCCGCCGCCTGGTAGGCGCGCTGGAAGCGAAGCATGTTCGCCATCTCGTCGTCCATCGAGACGCCGCTCGTGCCTTCGATCTGGGTGTCGATCTGCTTCGTCACCGCCTCCTGCACGTCGACCCCGTCCTGGGCGGTCGCGACCTGACGGCCCACGTCGCTCACGAGAGACGAGTAGAAGCCGCCCATGGTCTCCCCGCCCATGACCTTCGAGTTACGGAGGGCGGAAAGCTGGGTCGCCAACGTGCCGTCGCCGGAAAGGCCGCTCGTGCCCGAGGGGACGTTCTTGGGATTCGCGGCCACCGCGTCCGACAGCCGAAGCCCGATCGCGCCCACGGAGGTGGCGGGCGGCACGGGTTCGGCGAAGAAAGGCGGGGCGGTCGAGCCGTCCGCCAGCTTCCCCGTCGCCATGAGCCCGTTGACGCTCGTCCGCACCGTGTCCGCGAACTGGTCGAGCTTCGCCGATGTCGTGGCGAGAGCGACGGCGGTGTCGTGCAACCCTGCGAGGGAACCGCCACGCACCGCAAAGGAGGACGAGCCGTCCACGATCGTTCCGGTCGCCGCGTCGTACTTCGAGGCGACGGGGTTCGCGCCGGAAGGATCGACGAGGCGGAACCCGTTGAGGGAGACGCTGTAGCCGTTGTCGCCCCGGACCACCGACACGTCGGCGTAGCCCGCGAGTTCCTTGACCACCGAGTCGCGCGCGTCAAGGAGATCGTTCGGGGTACCGCCACGCGCCTGAGCGGTCGAGATCTGCACGTTCAGATCGGCGATCTTCTTCGTCGCCGCGTCCATTTTGCCCAGGATCTCCTTGGCGCTCGTCGCGTTGTCAAGCTTCTGCGCCTGCAGGTTGACCCCGAGCGTCGAGACCTTCGACGCGAGGTCCTGTCCGGCCGCTTGGACGTCCGCCTTGGCCGACGCGCTGCCGGGGCTGGCCGAGAGGGCCGACCAGGAGTTCATGAACCCGGCGTAGGCCGCGCTCACACCCTCGTCGCCGGGCTCCATCATCGCGTCCTGGATCTTGCTCAGGCCCGCGAGCGCCTCGTTGCCCTTGCCGAGCTTCGACTCGGCCTCGGTGCGCCGCCCCGCGAGGAACAGGTCCCGGACCCGCGACACCGCCGAGACGTTCACGCCGGTGCCGATCGAGAACGACTTGCCCTGGGTGACCGAGACCGAAGGGTTCTGGTTCAGCGTGACCGAGCGGCGGGTGTAGCCGACGGTCTCCGCGTTCGAGATGTTCTCGCCCGTGACGTCGAGCTGGGTCTGGTACGCCCGCAGGGCGGACGACATGGTCGAGATCCCCTGGAACGTCGATGCCATGGCCTTAAGCCGCCGCGTCCATCAGCACGGGACCGCCCGTGCGCCGTCGGTAGGGCGTGGGAGGCGAGCCGGCCGCCTTGGCGATGAGGGTGAGGGTGCCGTTGACGTAGGTCATCTCGTTGTCCAACAGCGCCCGGTTCTTCTCCATCGTCGACTGGATCTTGCGGGCGGCGAGGGTCACGCGGTTGGCGAGGGCGTGGAGAACCTGCCCCTCGGTGCGCTCGAGATGGCCGACGATTCCGCGCAGGGTCGGCTCCGCGCCGAGCGTCGTCGCGAGCCGCTGGACCCCTTCCGACGCCAGGGCGTCGATCTCGGCGATCCCCTTGAGCTGGGCGTCGAGGGCGGGCTGGAGCCGCTCCACGCGGCCCACGTCGCGCAGGGTCACCGCCGCCGTCTGCTCGTGGAGGGTCAAGAGTAGCGAATCGCTCGCCTTGAGCCAATCGTTCCAGCGGGTCTGCAGTTCCTTCGTTTTCATCGTGCTTCCTTACCTTTGAGAATCCGTCCGGCCATCGCTTCGTAGGCCATCTTCGAGATGCCGAGCGTTCCTCGCTGGGCCATCTTGTCCGCCATCGCTCCGTCGAGCATGTCGCGGTACGTGTCCATGCCGGTCTTGTCGCCGCCGAGATCCGTCTCGGTGACCGACTCGCGCATGGTATGGAGCAGTTGGCGCAGGAACGAGCTTTCCATCCCGTCGCACGCCTTCTTAAGTTTCGTGAGTTCCTCTTTGTGCTCGGCCACCTTCGTGACCTGCGAGAGCGCCGCCGGGATCATCAGCGGATCTCCAGCCGCGCTTTGAGCGCGCCCTGGTCGTGCATCGACCGCAGGATGTTGATCACGTCGGTCGCCTTCAGGTGCATCGCCTGGAAGATCGCGGCGAGGTCGGCGAGCGAGGTGTTCGACCGGATCGCGGTGATCTCGGCGGTGGGCTCACTCACGTCGGCCGTCTTCACGGTTCCGGCGACCGTCTGGCCCTGGCTGAGCGGCTTGGGCTGGCTCACGAACGGCGTGCTCGTCACCTTGACGCTCACGCTGCCCTGGGCCACCATGCACGGGCCGATCCGCACGTCGCCGCCGATCACGATGGTGCCGGTGCGCTCGTCGATCACGACCTTCGCCTCGGCGGTCGAGACGACGCTCAGGTCCGACACGTTCGCCTGGACCGTGTTCTCGCTCGTGCCCTTCGGAACTTCGATCTGGACCGAGCCGGGACCGAGGGCTTGGGGGTTGTACTGCGGGTACTTCGCTCTGATCGCCTGCTCGATGCGTCGAGACTGGATCGGGTCGGCGTCGGAAAGGTCGAGGAAGAGCTTGCCGTCGGTCATCGCCTGGGTGTCGATGCCCTCCTGGACGATGCCCGCGCCGGGCAACGCGCCCACGGTGGTGAAGCCTTTGGAGGAGGTGTTGCCGCCCGCGCTGGCGGAGACGCCGCCCACGCTGACCGCGCCCGACACGGTGACGATCGTCTTCGGCAGACCGGGGTAGCCGAGGGTCGAGAACAGGAGCTGGCCGCCGCGCAGGCTGGTGCAGTCGCCCATCGCGGCGACCGTCACGTCGAGCCGGGCGCCGGGCCGAGCGTAGGGCGGCAGGGTGGCGGTGAGGGCGACGAGGGCGACGTTCTTGGTCTCGCTCTGGGTCGGATCGACCTCCAGGCCGTTGGCGCGGAGCAGGTTCAGGATCGCCTTCTGGGTCTGGATCACCTTCTTGGTGTCGCCCGTCGCGGCGAGGCCGACCACGAGACCGTAACCCTGGAGCTGGTTCGCGGCGACGCCCCGGAAGTTCGCGATCGTCTGGACGCGGACAGGGATTTCGGTGGCGCTGGCGGCGTCTTTGGACTGTCCGAAGGCGGAGGCGGCAAGCAGGAGGGCGGGGAGGAGGGTGAGGGTCTTCATTAGAACAGCCAGTCCTGGATCTTGCCGAGGATGCCGCGGCGGGTTTTCTCGACGACGGCGCCCTTGCCGTCGGCGCTGATCTCGGCGTTCGCGATCTTCTCGCTCGCCACCGTGTTGTCGGGGTTCACATCGTCGGCGCGGACGATGCCGCGCAGGGTCAGGCGCTGGGTCTCCTTGTTGACCCGGATGTCGCGGTGGCCCTCGACGTGCAGGTTTCCCGCCTCGTCGACCTCGGTCACGATCACCGACATCGCGGCGTTGAGGTTGGAGCTCTGGTCCGCCGTGCCGCCGCCCGCGTTGGAGTAGCTGCCGCCCGTCGAGCCGCCACCGAGGAGGCCGTTGATCAACCGTTGCGGCGTTCCGGCCTGCGAACCCAGGATGTTGCCCAGGACCGGACCGGCGAAAACGTCGAGGATCGGCAGGTTGATCTTGTTCACGTTGGCCGAGGTCGTCTTCGTGGCCGTCGTGCTCGCCTTGAACTGGCCCTTCACGACCTCGTTCACGCGGATCGTCAGAATGTCTCCCTTCTTCATCGCGGTGCGCCGGAGGAATCCCGGGTTCGCGGCCTGCGGGTTGTAGAGGGAGTTCGTGCCAAGCCGCATCGGGCCCTGCGCCGCCGCTACCGAGACCAAAAGCCAAAATCCGATCGTCGTCGCCTTCTTCACAGTTTCACCTCAACCGTTCCCGTACCCGTCACCGTCGCCGAGACCAGCGCGCCGTCGGCGGTCTGGACCTGCACCGTCGCGCCGATCGAGCCGCCGCTCCGCGCCTTGCCTTCCGTCATGATCTCCGCCCCGTTCCGCGTGAAGGCGACGCGGACCGCGTCGCCGACCTTCACGCCCGTCAGCTTCGCGCGAAAGCCCACGGTGCGGGTTCCGATCGACTTGCCGTCGACCACCACTTCGATCCGCACGTTCACCATGTCGGAGTCGCCTTCACGGTTCGCGATCGCGTTGAAGGTCGTTTCCCCCAGAGGAGCGCGAAGCGACATCGGCTGCGCGGTGAGCGTCGGCTCGACCCCGGCGAACTCGGTCGCCTTCTGCGTCGCGAGCTTCACGAAGGCGATGGCGTCGATGGTCTGTCCTTTACGGACGATCCGAACGTCGCCGCGCGGCATCGTGATCGTGACCGTTCCGACCGGGAAGCCGGCGTCCCGCAAGGCGGAGTTGAAGGCCCAGAGGCCGAGGCTGCGCGAGGAGTCGAGCGTCGGCACGCCGCCGAGGTCGATCTTGGCGAGGCGCGCGGTCGTTTCCGCATCGCCCGTCAGGTCGGCGACGTCGCCCAGCAGGATGCGTTCGCCCGAAACCTCGTTCGTCGGTCGGACCGTGACCGTGCAGGCCTTTGTGAGGACCGGAGCGGCGGCGGTCTTGAACGTCGGGATCTTCGAAGCGGCCGTCGTCTTGATCGCCTGCGGCGCGGACGGCTTGCCCGTCTCGCCCACCATGACGATCCCGAAACCTTCCGTACCGGGAAGGCCGATCTCCGTCGCGCCCTTGCCGGGCCGTTCCAGATAGAGGGTTCCGACCTGAGCGCCCGACACGGTGACGGTGCCGTTCATCGCGATGCGGAAGGCGTCCGAGCCCACCCGGATCGCGGGGGAGACGGGGCGGCCCTGCGCGTCGGCGAGGAGTCCCTGAGCGTTCGCCGAAAGGATCGCCGCGGCGGCGGTCGAGGCCTCGCGGCCGACGGCGAATCGGAGTTTGCCCTCGCCGACGACGGCCACGCGGACGCCGGGCGAGAGGGTCAGAAGGGCTGCGAAGGGGATCATTATCGCTTGAGGTTGTTCACGATACCGAGCATGTCGTCGGCGGTCTGGATCGCCTTAGAGTTGATCTCGTAGGCGCGCTGAGCGGTGATCATGCGGGTCATCTCGGTGACGACCTGGACGTTCGAGCCTTCGAGGAAGCCCGCTTCCAGGCCGCCCGCGCCTTCGGTTCCCGGCGTGTGGTCCGAGACCGCGCCGCTGGCGGCGGTCGGGACGAAGTTGTTGCCGCCGACGCGGGACATACCCGCCGGGTTGGCGACGGTCGAGATCTTGATCTGTCCGGCGCTCGTCGTCACGCCGTTGAGCAGGTACGACACGTTGCCCGTGCGCTCGATGCTGACCGCGCTCGCCTCGGTCGGGATGTGGATGTTGGGGTCGAGCAGGTAGCCGTCGACGTTGGTGAGGTCGCCGTTCGCGTTGAGCTGGAAGTTGCCATCGCGGGTGTAGAGCGGATTGCCGTCGGGGCCGGTGACCTTGAAGAAGCCCGAGCCTTGGATCGCGACGTTCAGGGGGTTGTCGGTGTTCTCCAACGAGCCCTGGGCGAAGTTGCTGGCGGTCGCGGAGACCTTGACGCCGGTGCCGTAGACGATCGCCTCGGGACGGCCGCTCTCGGGGGTTCCAGAGCCCTGCTGGATCGTGTACATCAGATCCTGGAACTCCGCGCGCTGCTGCTTGAAGCCGGCGGTGTTGACGTTCGCGAGGTTGTTGGAGATGACGTCGAGGTTGTGCTGCTGGGCGACCATTCCGGTGCCGGCGGTGTAGAGGGAGCGTAGCATCGGTGTTAACCCATCGCCTCGGCCAACCGGCCGGTGGACTCGTCCTGAGCCTGGACCATCTTCTGGGCCAGCTCGTAGTTGCGCTGAAGGCCGATCATCTCGACCATCATGGAGACCGGCTCCACGTTGGCCGACTCGAGGAAGCCGGACTCGACGGAGACCGCGGAGCTCGCCTGGGCGTCCGTGGACTTATAGGCGTTGTTCCCGTCCAGGTCCTTCGCGAAGGCGCCGACGTAGCGACCGACGGTGGCGACCGTCTTGCCGTCCAGCCGAACCGCGCCCCGGTCCATCGTCGCGCCCTCGGGAACGCTGATCGGTTGGCCCTTGTCGTCCATCACGAGGTCGCCCCCCTTGGTGACGAGCTGCCGGGAGTCGTTCAGGGAAAAGGAGCCGTCGCGGGTGAACCGAAGGTCGCCGTTGGGCTTGCGCACCTCGAACATCGCCTTGGCGTCGCCCGAGATCATCAGGTCGAAGGGATTGTCGGTGGCCTCGGCGGCGCCCGCGCTGAAATCGGTCGACTGGGTCATGACCGCCGGGCCGGAGCCGAGGGAGCCGAGATTGGAGCCGTAGCCCGCATCGTCGGCCATCGTTCGGTCCATCATGTCCGAGAACGTGACCCGATCGGCTTTGAAGCCGCGCGTGTTCACGTTGGCGAGATTGTTCGCCACCACGTCCAGACGGGTCTGCTGGGCTACCATTCCGGTAGCGGCGGTGTAGACTCCTCGGTTCATCCCGCCTAAGTTCTCGGCTGGATTCTTTACGAGGTTAGGCCCGAAACCTCACAATCGACGTGAGTTTCGAGAAGAGGGTCGCCAAACCCTCGGGCAAACGTGGAATGGACGCCTCCCGCCCTCGCCCCTTAGGGGCGAGGGCGGGAGGCCTCTTTGAGACAGACGATGGCCGAGAGACCATCGCTACGCCTTACTCGTCGATGCGGCTGAAGTAGACCACGGTCACGGTGTGTCCGGGGGTGATGAGGTCGCCGTAGATGCGCGAGAGCATCCCGATCACGTCGTCCTGCGAGCGGAACTCGGGGCTCTCGCGCTCGATGTCGCGCGGCGAGAGCTCCGCGATCGTCTTCACCTCCACGCGGTCGAGGATCGCGGAGTACAGCTTCTGCCGCCTCCCGAAACGCGGGCCCACGGTGATCCACACCACGGTGCCCGTCTCGTACTTGGTCGACTTATTGCCAAGACGGATCGTGACGGTCTTGCGGTTGTTACGAAGGACGTCGCCGTAGAGGTCGGTGTAGAAGTTTAGGGCGTACATGTAGGACGGTCCTTATTTTCCCCTACCGAGCGCCCTAGTGGCGCGGAAAGGTCTAATCTTGCGGTCGTGGCGTGGCTTCTTCTCATTCCGGGCCTGTACATCGCCCTGCTCGCGGGCATCGCCCTCGTCGCCCGTCGCCCGCCGCGCATCCCCGCCTGGATCTCGCCCCGGTCGCTCGGCGTACCGACGGAATCCGTGCGAATCGGAGAGCTTCACGGTTGGTGGTGCGCACACCCCACGCCGCGCGGGACCGCCCTCATGGTCCACGGCTACGCCATGAACCGCTCGGAGTTCGTGCCCGAGGCGGCCCTGCTCTACAAGGAGGGCTTCGCCGTCCTCCTCCTCGAGACCCGCTCCCACGGCCGGAGCCGGGGCGGCCTCGGAGGCTTCGGCTGGATCGAGCGCGACGACGTGAAGGCGGGCGCCCGCTGGCTGCGCGAGCGGGTTTCGGACGTTCCGTTGCTCGTCATGGGCTCCTCGCAAGGGGCCGCCGCCTCGGCCTTCGCGCTCGGCGAGGAGCCCCAGCTCGCCGACGCGCTCGTACTCGATGGCGCCTACGGCCGAATGGATCGGGCGGTACGCGGCTTCCTCGACTTCCTCTTCACCCGCCGCTTCGCGCGCCTGTTCGCGCCGGGCGTTCCGCTGACCGGCCTCTTCCTCGGCTTCTCGCCCTACGGTAAGGACGTCGCCTCCTCCCTGCACCGGATGGGGCCTAAGCCCGTCCTCCTGATCCACGGCGAGCGCGACACGATCGCCTTCCCTTCCGAGGCGCAGCGCAACATCGCCGCCCTCCAGGGTCCGACCACCGTCGTCTGGCAGCCGGGCATGGGCCACGCCGAAGGGCGCTGGGAGCAGACGGAGGACTACCATGGCGCGCTGAAGACGTTCATCGACACGGTCGCTCCTTCAAAAGAGACGATCGAAGAGTAGCCCCGACGAAGGCGGACAGAGGATGATTCGGACCGCGTCAGCGGTCGGCCGGTTCAAGGGAAGGAACCGGCCCCATCGTGGCGTTCGCTTCGGCCTGGACCCGTGCGATCGACGACTGAAGGGTTACCCGGATCGTCTCCATCGCCTCAGGCCCCGCCTCCGGGGACACGGTGATCGGCTCTCCCGCGATCAGGATCGCCCGCGCGAACGGCTTGGGGACGAGGTAACGGTCCCATGACTTGGAAGCCGTCCAAGCTGGCTTTGCGGCGACGCCTACGGGAACGATCCGGGAGCCAGAGCGTTGGGCGATCAGGACGATGCCTTCCTGGACCTCCTCCGCCGGACCGCGCGGGCCGTCGGGGGTCATCGCGAGAACCGCCCCCTCCCTTAGAGCACGGATCGCGCACAGCGCCGCGCGCACGCCTCCGCGCCCCGTGCTGCCCCGGACGATGCGGTAACCCAGGCGCTCGAAGATGGCGTTCTGGATGTCGCCGTCGCGCGAGCGGCTGATGATCACCCACCAGCCGCGATCTCGGAAGTGGACGGCGAAGGGGAACGACCGCCCGTGCCAGCCGCAGTAGATCGTCCGCTCGGGCGAGGGCTCGAAGCCGCGCGTCTCGACCCGGAGCGTCCGGCCGATGGCCGCCACGATCCCGTGCATCAGGCGCGAAACCAGCTTAGGCCGCCGAGCGCGCCACCGCTTTTTTAGCTTCTTCAGTCGATCCATCCGCGTTTCCTCGCGAGGTCGCAACAGGGGTGCAGAGGGTAACGGACGGTCAGTTCACGCAGAAGGGCCGCCGCACGCTCGGGCTCGCGTTCTCGCTCCAGGCCCGCGAGGGCCAGGAGAGCCTCCGGGCGCGATGCGTCGTCCGCCTCGGCCACGCTGACGAGCAGGGCGCGGGCGACGACGGAATGGCTTTCCTTGAGTTTCTCCGCGAAGGCGACGCGGCGTGCGGCGGGTATGCGGTCGGCCCGTCCTATCTCGACCAGTCGAGCCAGGAGCGCCGGTCGCTCTTCTTCGGGTTCCAGCCGAAGAAGAGCGAGGATGGCATCGGCCTCGTCATCGGGCTCCGCGAGGTCGTGGCAGGCGGCGGCAAGGCTGCGTAGGGCCTTGATGTCGTCCGGATGACGGCGCAGATGGGCGCGGGCCGCCGCCTCGGCGGCGGCGGGCGAGCGCTCGTTCATGCGGTCGAGGGCGGCGTGGCCGATCTTCGCCTGACCGAGGTCGGGCGCACGGAAGGCGAAGGCGAGGACCGCGCCCATCGCGAGGCCGCCGAGGTGCGCCCAGTACGCGGTGCCCGCTGTCGCGTCGCCCAGACGCACGAAGGCTCCGACGACTTGGACGAAGGCCCAGAATCCTACGATAGTCAGGACCGATGCGGAGAGGTTCGGCCCGACCGCCACGCGCAGGCCGCGATACCGAACGCCGTAGTAGGCGGCGCACCCGGCGACCGCGCCGCTGGCTCCGATCAGCGGGGCCGCACCGTCCGCATGGCGCAGGACGATCCAGTGAAGTCCGACGCCCGCCAGCATCGAAGCGAAGTAGACCAGTCCGAAGCGCAAAGGCCCGGTCGCGATCTCCACCGCCGCCCCGACCGCCGCGAGGAACACGAGGTTGCCGAGCAGATGGAACAGGTTCGCGTGGAGAAACGGTCCCGCGAAAGCCCCCATGAGGGTGGGCCGATCGGCCCGAAAGCCTAAGTCTCGCACGAGCCCCGGCCCCGCCACGACCGCGAAGGCGGCGGCGAGGTTGGCCCCGATCAGGAGCAGAGTCAGGATCGGGGTTCCTAGGACCGGGCGAGAAGGGGTCACGCTTCCGCTAGGACGTCCTCGTCGATGTCCACGTTCACGTAAGTGTCCTGAACGTCGTCGAGGTCGTCGAGGGCATCGAGCAGGTTAAGGAGCTTGAGTGAGTCCTCTTTCGAGAGGTCGGCCTTGTTCGTGGCGAGGTAGGTCAGGTTCACGTCGGTCGCCTTGACGCCCGCCTTCTCGAGACCGGCGTTGACCCGGTGCAGGTCCTCGACCGAGGTTACGACGGTGAAGGCGTCGTCGTCGACGAGCACGTCCTCGGCGCCCGCTTCGAGAGCCTGGAGGGTGAACTCATCCTCATCCTGGCCGTCGCGCTCGACCACGACTTGGCCGACGTGCTTGAACTGCCACATGACGGAGCCGTTCTCGCCCAGCGCGCCGCCGTTCTTCAGGAAGGCGTGGCGGATCTCGGCGACGGTGCGGTTCCGGTTCTCGCTGTAGCACTGGAGCACGAGCGCGCTTCCGCCGGGGCCCTTGCCCTCGTACACGATCTCCTCGTACGCCGCCCCCTCGATGGCGCCCGTGCCCCGGTCGATCGCGCGCTTGATGTTGTCGACGGGCACACTCGCGTCGCGCGCCTTCTGCACCGCGACGCGCAGGCGCGGATTCATCGAGGCGTCGCCACCGCCCGCCCGGGCGGCGACGATAATCTCGCGCGAGAGCTTCGTGAACTGCCTGCCCCGGATCGCGTCCTGCTTGCCCTTACGAAGTCGGATGTTTTTCCATTTGGAATGTCCGGCCATGATCGCGTTCTAGTTTGACACGTCGGATCCACTCGATCCGGAACACGGTCGCGGTCGGGTTTCCGCCCTGCGGCGCCTGGATCGGCGAGAAAGATCGTGTAAGCGTTGCCTTTTCGCAAGAAACGCATGCCCCCCTTGCTCTCCTTCGGTTCCCACGCCATCGATGCCACCAGCGAGGCTGCCGCGCACACCATAGTTGCGGTCGGTGATCTGTGTTCGGCTCAGGAACTTCGCCTGGCCGCTTCCGAAGCCGTTCACGTTGCCTTTCCGAGGTCCGCGCCTCGAACGACAAGGGGCGTCCGCGAAGCCGCAACCGCCCATCGGATACAATCGGGGGCATGAGACGCGCCGGTCGGGTGAGCCCGCTTTTGCTCGTGGCGATTTTGGGCGCGGCCGCCCTTGCGATGGTCCTTTTCTTCAATCAGGAGAGCCCTGGAGAGGCGGGCGCGCGCTTTATGGACGCCCTCGCGCGCGGCGACGTCAAGCAGCTCACCGCCGACTCCTACGCCCCCGGCAAAAGCCAGGAGGAACTGAGCAAAGATTGGCAGTTCGCGACCCAGGTCGCCTCGAAGCACTACCTTTTCTTCTGGACTATCGTCAGTTCGACCGTCCAGAGCGAGGACTCCGCCGTCGTCAAGGTCCAGGTCCAACGTAACTTCGGTCCCGGATCCTACGACGAGAACTACGGCCTTCCTCTCCACAAGCGCAACGGCAAGTGGAAGGTCGACGCCTCCGGCATCAGCCGCGAGATGTACCCCGCCCTTCCCCGTTCCGGCAGCGATGAGAAAGCCGCCGCCGGGTCGTAGAGCAGGGGGCGTGAAGCAGGATCATAAAAACGTCTTAAGGATTGGTAAAAAGGGGAACGTCGACAAACCTTAAAGGGTTTTCCCCAATGAGAGGCGTTTATATGAGCAACCTTCGCATCCTTATCGTCGAAGACGAGCCTGCAGTGTCGGGCTTTCTGGAGCAGGCGCTCCAAGAGTCGGGCTACGCGCCGACCGTCGCCGCTACCTCCGCCGCCGCGACCGAGTCGCTCGCCGCCAGCGCGCCCGATCTCGTGGTTCTCGACGTCATGCTGCCCGACGAGGACGGCTTCACCGTTCTGCGCCGCATCCGCCAGGAGTCGTCCGTTCCCGTCCTGATGCTTACCGCGCGGGACGCCACCGACGACCGAGTGAAGGGACTCGATGCGGGCGCCGACGACTATCTCGCCAAACCCTTCAAACTGGAAGAGCTGCTCGCCCGCGTCCGCGCTCTCCTACGCCGAGGCGGCGCCTCCGCGACCGTCTACCGTCTCTCCGACCTGGAGATCGATACCGCAACCCGCCGCGTCCATCGGGGCGGAAGGCTCGTGTTCCTCTCCGAAACGGAATACCGTCTGCTCGAAGTCCTGGCCCGAGCCGGTGGCGAACCGGTGAGCAAGAACGAGATCCTGCGCGAGGTTTGGGGCAACGCGGGCCGCGATCCCAACGTCGTCGAGGTCTACGTCAGCTACCTGCGCACCAAACTCGACCGCGACGACCTTCCCCGACTCGTCCAGACCGTACGCGGACGCGGCTACGCTCTGCGCGAATCCTCCTCCCTATCCGACGCGTGAGCCTTTCCTACCGCCAGCGACTGGTCCTCACCGCTTCGTCCGTGTCGGGACTGATCCTGGCGGTCCTCTTCGTGATCGCCAGCGTCCTCTACCGCCAAGTCGAGGTCACCGAGGAGTTCGACGGCCTTTCCCCCACCGTCAACCAAGCGATGGAAGGGGCGGTGCACGGTCGGGTGAAGGAAGAGGTCGCGACGATCGCCGCCGCCGAGCCCAGCGTCTCCGTCGCGGTTCTCCAACGTGGCAACGTCCTCGCGCAGACCGGCTCGCTCGACGTCGCGTCGCTTCGGCGCAACGGCCGGACCGAGATCCACGGGGTTCAGGTCACGGTCCTGGTGGACCGAGACGGCCCCTTTCTCGTCATCGCCGCCCGCCCGTGGGGTCATCGCGAGGAGATCCTTCAGCGCTTCACGAAGGTTCTCGTCCTGCTATGGTTCCCGCTCGTGGGCCTCATCGCCGCCGCGACCGCCATCGCGTCGCGCGCCACCTTCCGTCCCCTCGACGAGCTACGGCGCCAGGCGGACGCGGCCCGGGCGGGCGGCCTTCACAGTCGCCTCCAAGTCGTGGGGCAGGACGAGTACGCCGCGTTCGCGACCAGCCTTAACGGCTTTCTCGACAGCATCGAGGCGCTCGTAAAGAACGAGGAACAGTTCGTGGCCGACGCCGCCCACGAGCTTCGCACCCCCCTGACCGCCCTCCGGGGCCGCGTCGAGACGACGTTGCTCCGCGAGCGCAACCCTGAGGAGTACCGCCGCGCCCTGGGCGTCGTGCTGGAAGAGGCCGAGCGGCTCTCCGCCCTCGTCGAAGCCCTCCTCGGCTCCGCGACCGCCGCGTACGCCCGATCCGTGCCTCCCCTCGCGCTGGACATCGAAGTCGAGCGCGCCCAAGCGCGCTGGCTCGATCGCTACGCCGAGGCGGAGGTCGTGCTCGAATCGTCTACCGTCCCGGTCGCCTCCAACGTCACCCCGAGCGAGATCGGCTCCGTCCTCGACAACCTGCTCGCCAACGCCCTGCGGGCCTCCCCTGCCGCCTCCACTTGCCGCATCGAGCTTCGTGTCGATGGCAGCCGCGCGCGCTTGGCCGTCCAGGACGCCGGAACGGGCGTTCCGGAAGAGTTGCGCGAGCGCATCTTCGATCGCTTTGTCCGAGGCGAGGAGAGTCGCAACCGCGCGATGGGTGGGTTCGGTATCGGTCTCTCCCTGTGTCGCCGTATCGTCGAGGGTCGGGGCGGCACGATCCGCGTCGCCCCGAGCGAACGCGGCGCCCGTTTCGAGGTCGATCTGCCGAAGGCCTGATCGTCCTCTTCGGTCGGTTCTGGAGGTGAAAACCGGCAAATTTATCGCGTCGGGCTCCAAGGCGCATCCCGTACACTCCGAGGGGCACCGTCGCCTTGATCCTCATGAAGCCCTTCGCCCTTCGGTCCGCCTTCCTTCTCACCCTTCTCGGCACCGCCTTCGCCGCTTCCGCCCAGACGATCTTCTACGGCGGCGATCCGGAGCCGTTCGGGTTCTACTCCCAGCGAGGCAGCACGGCCGACGCCCTCCTTTTCCAAGACTTCACTCTGGGCACGTCGACCCAGATCGGAAGCGTCTTCGGTAACTTCGCCCTCGTTCGCGAGGTGGGCGCCCTGACGGGGCTGCACTACGAGATCCGGCAGAACGTCGGCCCCTTCGATGAGGGAACCCTGCTCTTCTCGGGCGACGTCGCCGCGAACATCGCTCCTAACGGCGACTTCACGGACGGAACGCCGATCTACACGGTGACCGGATTGGTCTCCGGCGTCACGCTGGGCCCGGGCAAGTACTTTCTCGGATTGGCCGGCATCGACACGACGAACGGAAGCGTCTTTCTCGCGGCGACCGACGGAACGAACGCGAAGGGTTCCTCTTCCGGGAGCAGCTACCTCTACTCGCAAGGCGGGGAGCTTTATTTCCTTCCGACCTCCTTCCTGACCCAAGGCGACGCCGTCCAGTTCTCCATGGGTCTTCAGGGGTCACCTGTCGCTTCCGCCGTCCCTGGTCCCGTCGCCGCCCTTCCCTTCGCGCTGATCGCCCTTCGTCGCCGCAAGCGGTCCTGAGCCCCCGCTTCGCCCGACCGTACACTGACACCTATGGCCTTGGGCGGGCGTTGGGAAAAAGGCTGGATGGTCCGCGAGCGCGACGGCTGGATGGTCCGCGAGCGCGACGGCTGGCTCGTCGGCACGACGAGCCGTCTCTACGCGCTCTACGGCGCGGCGCTCCTTCCCCTCGCGCTCGTCTTCGCCACCGTGGAGTTCGCGACTCACGATCCGGCGGAGTCTTTCTTCCACTTCGTCGGATGGACCGGCTTGGTCGCGGGCGTTCTCATGGTGGGGTTCACGAACGAGGTTCGGGTCGATCCCGCGACCGGCGCCGTCCGTACCCGACGGGGACTCTTCGGGATCGCCCGGCGGCACGAGTTCGTCCGGCCCCAGATCGACGGCGTGTTCGTAACGATCCGCGAGGACGCGCGCCAGCCGGGCCGCTTCTACTGCGCGGTCGGCCTTCAGGCGGGCCTCGGTCGCTGGGCGATGCTCCGCACGATGGATTCCGAGCGGGCGATCGATTTCTACCGCGACCTCAAGGAAGTCACCGGCTTCCTCGGCATAGAGGGCTACTGATGCTGGGAAGCCTCTTGCGAGGAACGGTCAGGCCACGCGGGGGCCGCCGAAGCACCAATTCAGGGCCGCCATCCGCACGAAGATGCCGTTCTCGACCTGAGCGTTGATCGCGCTCTGCGACCCGTCCGCCGCGACGTCGTCCACCTCGATGCCTCGGTTGAGCGGGCCGGGGTGCATGACGAGGCAGTCCTTGGCCGCCCACTCCAGGGTCTCCTTGTTGACCTGGTACATCTTCGCGTATTCGTTGATCGAGGAGAGCGTCGAGTCCTGCATCCGCTCCTTCTGGAGCCGCAGGGTGATCACCACGTCGCACTGGTCGATGCCCGCTCCCAGGTCGTAGAACACCTTGCCCGGCAACAGCCCGGTCTGGTGGGGGATGAGCGTACGCGGCCCCACGAGCCGTACCTCCGCGCCCATCTTGCTTAGAAGCCACGCGTTCGAGCGAGCCACGCGCGAGTGCTCCACGTCGCCCACGATCGCCACCCGCAGGCCTTCCAGGCTGCCCTTGCGCTCAAGGATCGTGAGCGCGTCTCCCAGAGCCTGGGTCGGGTGTTCGTGCTGTCCATCGCCCGCGTTGATCACCGGACCGCCGAAGTGACGTGCGGCGAGGGTGGGCGAGCCGCTCGCCTTGTGCCGCATCACGAGCCCGTCGAGCCGCTCGTAGCGCAGGGTCAGGATCGTGTCCTTGAGCGTCTCACCCTTGCTCATGCTGCTCGAGCCGGAGGCGAAGTTCGCGCTTCGCATCCCGAGGTACCAAGCCGCCTGCTCGAAGCTCACCCGGGTACGGGTCGAGTTTTCGAAGAACAGCATTCCGACCGTCTTCTTTCCCAGCGAAGGCACGTCCTTCCCCTCCACCACCCGCGCCTTGAACTCCGCCGCGTCGCTCAGCAGTTCCGCGATCTCCGCCGCGTCCAGGTGCCGGATGCCCAAAAGGTTCCTCGCCATGTCTCTACGTTGATACCCGTTCGGGACGGTCCGAGGCTCAGCGCAGGTAGCCTTTGCCGGACGATGCTGTTGCCCCTTCTCATGAGTCTCGCCGCGCCGAAGCCGATCGCGATGTACCTCGGGACCTACACCGCGAAAGACGGCAGCCAGGGGATCTACCGAACGAGCTTGGACCGCGAGACGGGCGCCATCGCCGCCCCCGTCCTCGTCGCCGAGGCGGAGAACCCGAGCTATCTCGCCCTCGCGGGCGACCGGCTCTACGCCTGCCTCGAAACCGAGTCCGGCGGGGCCGCCGCGTATCGCATCGGAAAGGACGGCGGGCTCTCGGCTCTGAACGAGCGACAGGGCCTTGGCTCCTACCCCTGTCACCTCGCCGTCGCAGACGGCCACCTTCTCGTCGCGAACTACGGCGCCGGCTCCGTAGCCGCCCTGCCGATCGAGCGCCAAGGAACGCTCGGACGACCCCTCGCCTTCGAAAACCGGGGCAGCGGGCCGAACATCGCCCGTCAGGACGGGCCACACCTCCACTTCGTGCAGGCTCACAACGGCTTCGTCTACGCGTGCGACCTCGGAACCGACGAGATCCTCACCTTCCCTCTCGACGCGAAACCCTTCGACGCGCCGACCCGGACGAGACTCCACCCCGGCGCCGGACCGCGCCATCTCGCCTTCACCAAAGGATTCGTCTACGCCAACAACGAGCTGGACAACACGGTGACCACCTTCTCGGTCGATCCCCAGTTCGGGGCCCTGACCGCGATCGGGACCGTCTCTTCCCTGCCCGAAGGCTTCAAGGGCGCGAGCCACAGCGCGGAGATCGCGGTCCATCCGAACGGTCGCTGGCTCTACGTCTCGAACCGGGGTCACGACAGCTTGGCCCTCTTCGAGATCGGAGCGGACGGCACCCTACGTCCGGTCGAGGTCAAGGCGGCGGGAGTGAAGGAGCCGCGGGGTTTCGGGATCGACCCTTCCGGGCGCTGGCTGGTCGTCGGCGGCCAGAACGACGACACGCTCGTCAGCCTCCCGATCGATCCTTCGACGGGCCGTCTCGGCGACCCTAAAGGCCACGCGAAGGTCGGGAAGCCGGTCTGCGTGGTGTTCAAGGGGCCGTAGGTCGTTAGGCGCGCCTAACGACCTACGGCCCCTTCTCCAAAACCACCGCGTCCTCGCCGTCCAGTTCGTGCATCCGCACGGAGACGCGGTCGCTCTTCTCGGTCGGCACGGTCCGCCCGATGTAGTCGGCCTGGATCGGAAGCTCGCGACCGCCCCGGTCGATCAGAACGGCGAGCCGAACCGCGCTCGGGCGGCCGTGGCGGATGAGCGCGTCGAGCGCGGCGCGCACGGTGCGGCCAGTGTAGGCCACCTCGTCGACGAGAATCACCGTCTTGCCCGTCACTTCGAAGGGAATCTGAGTGTCGTCGCCCTCGGCTTTCGGACGGTCGTCCCGGTAGGGCCGCACGTCGAGCTTTCCGCAAGGCACGGTGGTGCCTTCGATCTGGGTCATCAGGAAGGCGAGCCGCTTGGCCATGGGCCAGCCCCGGCGAAGGATACCGACCACGACGAGCCCCTCCGCACCCTGGTTGGACTCCAGGATCTCGTGCGCCATGCGCCCTAGGGTCCGCCGGATCCCACCGGCATCGAGCAGTTCCGCCATACGGAGGGGATTATGGGACATGAGGCGCATGGGCCGTTGGATGAACGAATGTTCATCGCGAGCGCCCCCTAGGGTCGCCGCCTCTGGAACTTCGGAAACGTTGACTCGCTCAAACGGACAGAATGCGAAAGTCCTTCCATCTTGCCGCTCCGACGGCCGCTCTCCTCGCTCTCGCCGCTCTGGCTCCCGCCCAGGCCATGCAGCCGGACATGAAGCGGGTGATCGACGCCCTCAAAGCGACCAAGCCGGCACCCGTCCCTCAGCTCACCTACGACCAGGCGCGCGAGCAGGCGGGTCCCGCCGACGCGGTCGCGGCCGTGCTCGCGATGGAAGGCAAGCCCGCCACCGACCCCGACATCAAGGCGATGCACGTCGCAATGCCCGGCCCAAGCGGCAAGCCGCTGATCCTGAAGGTATTCCGGCCCAAGCAGGCGGGCGTCGCGCCTCTGCCGACGGTCGTTTACTACCACGGCGGCGGATGGGTGATCGCCGGAACGCGGGGCTACCAAGCCTCTTGCGAGGCGATCGCGAAGCTGGCGAACTGCAACGTCGTTGAAGTCGCCTATCGCCAAGCTCCGGAAGCGAAGTTCCCCGCCGCACACGAGGACTCCTACGCGGCCCTTCAGTTCGTCGCGAAGAATCCGAAGAAGTTTATGGCGGTCCCCGGCAAGATCTCCGTCCTCGGCGAGAGCGCGGGCGGCAACCTTGCGACCGGCGTCTGCATGATGGCGAAAGATCGCAAGGGATTTATGCCGAAGGCTCAGGTCCTCGTCTACCCGGTTACCCAGGAGGGCATGGTGACCCCCAGCTACAAGGCCAATATGAAGTCGGTGCCGCTCAGCACGCCGATGCTGCCGTGGTTCTACAACTACTACTTCGGATCGCCCAAGGGTAAGCCCACCAATAAGCTGGCCTCTCCGCTCAACGCACCGCTGAGCGCCCTGCGCGGCCTTCCGACGGCCACTTTTATCCACGCCGACATCGACCCGCTCCTCAGCGAGGGCAAGATGTACCACGACAAGCTCAAGAAGGCGGGCGTCGCCACCGCCGGTCGGACTTGGACGGGCGTGACCCACGAGTTCTTCGGAATGGGGGCGCTCGTCAAGTCGGCGATGGAAGCTGAGCAATACGCCGCCGACGCCCTGAAGAAGTCCTGGGGCATGTAAGGCGCGAACGACCTATGAGAGACGGAACGAAAAACGAACGTCGTCTCTCGCCCCGTCCCCGTTCGGGCCAACAGGCCACGCCCCTGCGAGCATAGATCCCTAGCCTTTGTTCGAGTTCTCGAGAACTCGAACAAAGGCTAGGGATCTGTAGTTTCAAGTACACAATCATCCACGTCCTTTCTTCAGTAAAAGACCCCCGAATCCGAACATCGTTAAGAACCGGTCAAATCTTGCGGTTGGCAGCGCACTTTTAGCGATCATGGTCGGTATTCTCTAGTGGACGAGCTCGGTTTCACCGAGTCGACGCCGAGGTCAGTCACGTTGATCGATGAGTTTAAGATTCGAAAGCAGGTCGCAGGCATCGAAGCCTCCGCCCAACCCCCTCTCCGCAAGGTTCGCCTTATGCTCCGCCTCTCCCGGCACATCCGGGACGCCGCACGGACCCTCGCTGGCCATAGCCGCCGCTCGTTCCGCGACGGCGACGTATTGCGCGGCGCTCGGATGCACGAGGCCACCCAGCGGCTGATCGAGACCCAGGCCGAGGTCCGCGCCCACGCACAGGTCGTGCTCGCCGAAGAGCGGCAACGAGACGTCACGGTACTCTAGGCCAGCCCGGCGCAAAGGCGCGTTCGGTAAGAGAACCGTGCCGTCCGCCCACACTATCGTCTTCCGAATTCCCGAGCCGAAAAGCCGCCGGATCCTGGTGACAGGGGCGACGGGGAATATCGGTTCTTACTTCACCGCCCATGCTCCCGGACGGTTCGCTCTCCGCCTGATGGTGCGTCCGGGCGAGACCTTGCCTGAAGAGCCGCACGAGGTCGTGGAAGTCGATCTCGGCGATCTCGATCGTCTCAAGGCGGCGTGCGCGGGAATCGACACCGTGCTCCACCTAGCCGCCACCGGAGCCCCGCAAGCGCGGTGGGCCGAGGTGCTTCCGAACAACGTGGTGGGTACGTACAACCTTTTCGCCGCCGCCAAGTCGGCAGGGTGCCGCCGAGTCGTGTTCGCTTCCTCGATCCACGCCGTTTCCGGCCATCCGCCCGACGCCCAAGTGGGAGCGGACGATCCCGTCAATCCGGGTGACCTCTACGGCGTGAGCAAATGCTTCGGGGAGGCCCTCGCTCGCTACATGGCGGAGCAGGAGGGGGTGAGCGCGATCGCCGTCCGCATCGGCGCGTTCCAACCGCCCGAGTGGCAACGCGATCCCGCACGGATCGGGAACCTCGACGCCTGGGTCTCCCCGCGCGACCTTACGCAACTCTTCGTCCGGTGCATCGACGACGAGGCGATCCGATTCGCGATCGTCCATGGCGTGAGCGACAACCGCCTCAATCGCCTCGATCTCTCCAGCGCTCGCGAGCTGCTCGGATACGCACCGGAGGACGCCTTCTACCGCGAGAACCCCGCCGTCCCCGACCTCTCGCGCCTTCAGACCCACGCCCTTACCGACGGCTACCCGTCGGGCCTGCGGGACGACGTCGGCCCCCTTCCCGAATAGGCCGTGCCAGAATGGGGCCATGAGAGCGCTGCAGCTCGTCGCCCCGTCCGAGTTCCGGCTCGTCGACCTTCCCGTGTCCGAGGTCGCGGACGACGAGGTTCTCGTGCGCGTCCGCGCCTGCGGAATCTGCGGCAGCGACGTCCACGGCATGGATGGACGCACCGGACGACGCATCCCGCCCATCGTGATGGGCCACGAGGCGGCGGGCACGATCGAGACGGTCGGGGCAGGGGTGCGAGATTGGGGCGTCGGTGACCGCGTCACCTTCGATTCGACCGTCTACTGCGGTGCGTGCCCCTTCTGCCGGGGGGGCCGGATCAACCTGTGCGACAACCGGCGGGTGCTGGGCGTCTCGTGCGACGACTACCGGCAGAACGGCGCGTTCGCCGAGACGGTGGCGGTTCCCGCGCGCATCCTCTACCGGTTGCCGGAAGGCATGCCGTTCGACAAAGCCGCCTTCGCCGAGCCGGTCTCGATCGCCCTCCACGCGGTGAACCGATCGGGCGTCCAAGCCGGGCAGAGCGCCGCCGTGATCGGCGTAGGGATGATCGGCCTCCTGATCGTCCAGGCTCTCCGCGAGCGCGGAGCCTCGCGAATCGTCGCCATCGACCTCGATCCAGAGAAACTGGAACTCGCCCGACGGCTGGGCGCGACCGACACCTCTCTGGGCGAGCCGGTCGACGTGGCCCTGGAGGTGGTCGGCATCACCCCCACGATCCGCACCGCCGTCGAGAACGTGCGCAAGGGCGGAAGGGTCGTCCTCGTCGGCAACGTCTCGCCCCAGGCCGAGATCCCGCTCCAGGTGGTCGTCTCGCGCGAGTTGGACCTGTTCGGCTCGGCGGCCTCCTGCGGCGAGTACCCCGAGGCCCTCGCGATGATCGCGGACGGGCGCATCCAGGTCGATCCGCTTCTCTCGGGCGAGACCGACCTCGACCACGCCGCCGACTGGTTCGCGCGGCTCCACGCGGGCGAGAAAGGGCTCATGAAGGTGATGGTCCACCCATGAACCCGTTCAACCTGACGGGCCGCGTCGCCCTCGTCACCGGCGCGAGTCGGGGGTTAGGCCAGACTTTCGCCCGCGCGCTCGCAGGGGCGGGAGCCGAGCTCGTCGTGACCGCCCGCGATGCGGAGTCGTTGGCTCCGTTCGTGGACGAGATCGAAGCGATGGGACGCCGCTGCCTGCCGCTCGCCTGCGACGTGCGAGACCACGCGAGCATCCAGGCGATGGTCGAGGCGGCGCACGGCCACTACGGCCGGATCGACGTCCTTGTGAACAACGCGGGCTGCAACGTCCGCAAGCCCGCCCTCGACGTGACGCCGGACGACTGGGACCTGATCCTCGACACCAATCTGCGCGGTACGTTCTTCGTCGCCCAGGCCGTCGCGCGTCACATGGTCGCGGCGGGCTACGGGCGGATCGTCAACGTCGGGAGCGTCACCGCCGTCGCGGGCTATGCGGGTCTCGCGCCCTACGGCGCCTCGCGCGGCGGCGTCCGGCAGCTCACGATGAGCCTCGCCGACGACTGGGGACCCCGTGGGATCACCGTCAACTGCCTCGCTCCCGGCTGGTTCCGAACCGCCCAGAACGCGGTGATGTACGAGGACGCGGAGTGGGTCGAGTATCTCACGGACAAGATCCCGCTCCGCCGCCCTGGTGCGCCCCAAGACCTCGAAGGGGCCGTCGTGTTCCTGGCCTCGGACGCGAGCGCGTACGTCACCGGGCAGACCCTGCTCGTCGACGGCGGGATCTCGGTCAACTCGACCCGCGCCCTCCCGAAGCCGCCCGCCGCCTGAAAAAGCTCTTTCTTGGCGATTTCGGCGGCGCGTTCGCCCTTAGGCGACGACTCGGACGGGGCATGGGCCGTAAACTAGAGGCATGGATGTTCGGCGCGGCATGCGCTTTGCGAGCGAGACGGAATCGGGCGACACGGTCGCGTTCACCGTACACGAGGTCGTCACCCGGGACGACGGGACCACGATCTACCTGCGGGACGATCGCGGCGGGATCGTCGAGGCCTCCCCGGCGGAGTTCGAGGACGGCCCCGACGGCGAGGTTCCGAAGTACCTGGAAGACGAGTAGCGCGATGCCGATGGGCCTGACGGAAGAGAGGTCCATGGCCGCCACGGCGACCGCCGAAGCGGTGGGCATCCGCCTGGAGACGAACCTTCCGCCCCTCGACCTGCGCCTCGAGCGTGGTTGCCCCGTCACCTTCCGAGTCGAGGGCTACGTCTCGCTTTTGGCCCTTGACCATGCTGCGACCGCGAACCAAAAGTGACTGCACAGGATCGCTGCCGGAAGCGTAACGAGGAAGAACGCCGAGAACGTGTGGCTTTCGGATCCCTGCTTGAACATGACGAAGGCCGCGACCAGGAAGATGGGGAACCCGGCGAAAGGGCTATTTCGCCGGTACCGATCGGCCCACCAACCCGCGTGGGACCGCCGTCCGAGCCGCATCGCGGCCAGACCGTCCACGAACGTCATGCGGAACGCCCGACGCGCCTCTGCCCCGATCGCCCACATCGCCTTTGAGTGTCGACTTTCACGTCGTCTTGCGTTTCCGCTCCCGGATCTCGGCGATCCGCGCCTCGTCCCGCGACTGTGCCGAGACCACCAGGACCAGCGCGAACGCGAAGAGGAACACGGGAAAGGGAAACAGGACGAAGAAGAACCAGGGAGGCCGGAGACCGGAGAGCGCCAGCGCGACCACCATCATCGCCGCCACGAACAGATCGGCGACGCGCACGCCCTTGCGGATGTGCGCGTCGACGCCCCAACGGTGTGGGTTGGTCCCCACCGTGCGCGCGAGCGAACGCACCTTCCGAAACTCCTCGACGTAGGGACGCACCGCCTTCAGTGTAGAGGCGAAACCGAAGGGGTCCTGGGACCTTCGCGCCGAAGAGGGTTCACAATCTTCCTGTGCGCCTCGACGAATGGCTCCGTCACGCGACGACCCGCCTCGATCTCGCGGGCGTCGACTCGCCTCGCCTAGAAGCTCAGGTTCTCGCCGCCCACGTCCTGCGCGTCGAGCGGGCTTGGCTTCTCGCGCATCCCGACCACGACTTTCCCGAACTCGCGGGCGAGGGGCTTCTCCAGCGGCGCGAGGGTCAGGAGCCCCTCGCCTACATCACGGGCTACCGTGAGTTCTACGGACGAAGCTTCGGGGTCGACCCTTCCGTGCTCATCCCTCGGCACGAGACGGAGGAGCTTCTGGAGGCGGCGCTGTCGTCTCTCCCTGTCGGAAGACAAGGACGCGTCCTCGACCTCGGAACCGGATCGGGCATCCTTGCGACGACCCTCAAGCTGGAGCGGCCCGAGCTGGACGTCGTCGCCGTCGACGTCTCGCCCGAGGCCCTCGCCACCGCCAGCGCGAACGCCCGCTTCTTAAACGCCAACGTCCGCTTCGTCTTGAGCGACGGCTTCGGAGCCTTGCTCGGCGAGAGCTTCGACCTGATCGTCAGCAACCCGCCCTACATCGGCGACGCGGAGACCCTTCCCCGCGAGGTTCGTGAACACGAGCCGGCGGGCGCCCTCTTCTCCGGCCCCACTGGACTGGAGTTCTACGCCCGTCTCGCCAACGAGACCGCCGCTTACCTCGAAGACGGCGGTCTCCTCCTGCTGGAAGTCGGGCACCGTCAGGCGGCGGAAGTGATCGCCCTGTTCGAAGGCGCCGGCTGGCGCCACGAGACGACCCGCCAAGACCTGAGCGGCATCGAGCGTGTCCTGGGGTTCCGATGGTCGTTCGAGTGCGCCGTTTAGATCGGCCTTTGCGGCGGGATCGATCCCGCCGTTTGTGAGGGGATCGACGCCGTTGGTACCGCCAGCCAGCTTGATCCGCTCGAAGCGGCCCGCACCGACGGAGACTTCGGCAGGACGACGATGTTGCTCGTGTGTTGCCGAAGTTGCCCGCCGCCGAATCGTAAGATCGCCCGCTTCCGTAGTCTCAACCGGTTCCCGCCCTGCGCGGTAACCTTAAGGGGACCCATGGAGATCGTCGTTCCCGAGGCGTTTCGCCACCTCTACGCGCGTGACGCGAAACGGCCCATCTTCAAGGTGCCCGACCCGGTGCTTCGCGCCGTCGCCGCGCCCGTCGATCGGATCACCAAACGCACTGGCTTCCTCGTCGACGACCTCATGCGCTCGATGCGCGAGGCGAACGGCGTCGGCCTCGCCGCCCCCCAGATGGGTGTGCTCCAGCGCGTGATCGTGATCGCCCCCGACGGCTTCCGTCCGACCGCCCTGATCAACCCCCGGATCATCAAGTCCGAGGGGACGTTCGTGGGCGAGGAAGGATGCCTCTCGATCCCCGGCCTCTACGGCGACGTGACCCGTCCTGCCTTCATCGAGGTCGAGGCCATAGACCGCAAGGGCCGCGAGCTGGTTTTCGAACTCGAAGGCATGCCCGCTAAGGTCGTCCAGCACGAGATCGACCATCTCGACGGCGTCCTGTTCATCGACAAGGTCGACCAAGCCACCCTCCACTGGCACGATCCGAATCACGATGCGGAGTGAATGGAGATCAGTGCACGGTGAATCGTGGTTCGATCGACCGAGCGCGGCCCAAGGCCTGATTCCCGAAGCGCTCGCCACGATCTACTAGCCGTCACTCACTCTCCTCCATGAAGCTCATCTACTTCGGCACCGGCGCCTTCGCCCTTCCCGCACTCCGGGCGCTGGCGCCGAACGTCGCGCTCGTCGTCACGCAGCCCGACCGGCCGACCGGGCGTGGCATGAAACTTCAGCCCGCGCCCGCCAAGCTCCTTGCCCAGGATCTAGGCATCCCGGTCGAGAGCCCGGCGAAGACCCGCGACCCCGAGTTCGTCGCTCTCCTGCGGGAAATGGACGCGGACGCCCTCGTCGTGGCGAGCTACGGCCAGATCCTTTCGGTCGCCGTCCTCGCATCGGCCCGGCGCGGCGGCATCAACCTGCACGGTTCGATCCTTCCCGAGTACCGGGGCGCCGCCCCCATCCAGCGCTGCCTGCTGGATGGCCGCACCGAGACCGGCATCACCCTCATGCAGATGGACCGGGGCATGGACACCGGCGACATGATCGAGGTCGTCCGTACCCCGATCGGCCCCGATGAGACCTACGGCGAGTTGCAGGACCGTCTCGCCGAGATCGCCGCCGGGATGGCCGTCGCGTGGATGCCCCGGATCGTCGCGGACGACTATCCCCGCACGGTCCAGAACGCCACCCAGGCCACCGTCGCGCCGAAGGTCGAGAAGGCGGAAGCGGAGCTCGTCTTCGCTCGCTCCGCACGGGCCGAGTACGATCGCTTCCGAGCCTTCACCCCTGCCCCCGGCGCGTTCCTTCGCACGAGTCTCGGGACGCTGCGCGTCCACGCCGCCCGGCTCGCCGAGAGCGAAGGTCCGCCCGGCACCCTTCTTGACGTCGCGCCCGATCCGGTGGTCGCCTTCGCAGGCGGCGCTCTGCGACTTCTGGAGGTCCAGCCGGAAGGCAAGCGCCGCATGTCGGGCCGCGACTGGGCGAACGGCGCCCGTGTTCGGACGGGCGATCTCCTGATCGTCTCCTGACGAAAGGATTCGCTCCGAGAACCTTAGAATATTTGTGCTTTCGGCCGCTTTACCAACAAAGAGTCGGCCAGAAAGCCAAACCGTCGATTATAGTGTAGGGCACTCGGGCTGACCATGTGTCGTCCAGGAGACCTTATGATGTGCTCTCGTTCCCGAAGGTCCGCCTTCACCCTCATCGAACTCCTCGTCGTGATCGCGATCATCGCCATCCTCGCCGCCATCCTCTTCCCCGTGTTCGCCCAGGCCAAGGCCGCCGCGAAGAAGACCGCCGCGATCAGCAACGCCAAGCAGATCGGGCTTGGTGAGATGATGTACATGGGCGACTACGACGACGTCTTCACGCCGTACTTCTCGGGCTACTCTCCGTCGACTGGCTACTCGCAGCCCTCGATCTACTGGCCCGAGCTGGTTTCGCCCTACATCCAGAAAGCCGCGAACAAAGCCGGCGCCCAAGCCAAGGTCGATGACCTCTCCGGCGTGTTCGTGGATCCGATGAAGGGATTCACCTCGCAGAAAGGTGCGGTGATGGCGTCCGACGGCTCTGCTTACACCACGGGCAACGTCACGTCATGGGGCATAAGCGACGATATTGTGAACTGGTACGAACCGTCTGGTGTGACGACCACCTACATTCCCGTCGGCGCGAGCCAGGTCGTCGCCCCTTCGAACGCTCTTGTCTTCACGGAGACGTGGGACTACTACAGCAAGACGCACAATCTTCCGGGATGCGCCTTCGCCCGTTCGTTCTTCGACAACAACAACGTCACGGGCACGGCCCCCTCCGCAGACGGCAACGGAGCGCAGCGATTCCTGGACTCGCCCCACAACGCGAACTACAAGCGAACCGCGCAACTTCGGAACGAGCCCGATCCGAAAGGACTGAACGTCACGATCTTCTGCGATGGCCATGCGAAGGCGATGGTCACGGGCCGCCTTACTCGCGAAGGCACATACTGGAGCATCGGGAACAACAACCAATGGCCATGAGACTCTTCCTGATCGCGGCCCTAGCCGCCACCCTCTCGTTAGCAGGCTGCGGAAAGTCTGAGGAGCCGGCCTCCACTCCCGCCAACTCGACAACCGCCGTTCCAGGAACGAAAGCCTCTTCGGACGCGGACACCGCCGCCGACACCTCGAAGGGCGACCGGGACGGGACGGACATGCCGGGCGGTCCTGGCAAGCCCTGACTCACGAGGCCGGCCGGTTTCCGAACCAACCGGCCTCGATCGATGAGAGTTGGGAGCAAGCGTGCGATCGAACCCGCCCCGTTCTGCGCACACCGGGAGACGCGTCCAGGCTGGACTAGACTGGGTCTGGTTCATGTTTCTACTGGGCATCGAGACTTTCTGCCCACCCTGCGTCTGAAACCCTCTATAGTGTTACGGTAGGCGTCGCTGTCGATCGCCTAAGGTCTTTAACGATGCATCTTTCTTCCCGAAGGTCCGCCTTCACCCTCATCGAGCTCCTCGTCGTGATCGCCATCATCGCGATCCTCGCCGCCATCCTCTTCCCCGTCTTCGCCCAGGCCAAGGCCGCCGCGAAGAAAACGCAGGCCCTCTCGAACACGAAGCAGGGTGGAACGAGCATCCTGCTCTACACGACCGACAGCGACGACACCTTCCCGCTCGCCTACAGCTTCGACGCGAATGGCACGATGGCCATGGGCCCTTGGTCGTCGCCTCGCTACATGCTCGCCCTCGTTCCTGCCGACGAGAAGGTGATGAACAAAGCGACCCTGACCCAAATCAACGGTTCCCGCTCGTTCTGGATGAATTCGACGTTCCCTTACGGCAAGAGCCTCGATATCCACGACACGCCTTTTTCCAAGAAGGTCGATGTCGATGCGGCCATCATCACGACCAATCCCGGCGCTCTGAAAAAGATCCACGCGTCGATCAACGGCTTGCTCAACGCCTTCCCCACCACGTCGGTGGGAGCGCCGTCGTCCGTGCCTCTGATCTCGTACGGCAATGGAGCGGAGGCCTACCCAGGACAGGCTTACACCAACCCAAATATGCGATGTAGCACTACCGGGACCGCGACCAATCCGGCGCCTCCTTGCGTCTTCAACGGCGGCGGGATGCCACAGGCGGGTGCGGCGGCGAGTACCCGAGGCGACGTCTACGAGTACTCGTTCGATAAGGCGAGCGACACCACCTGGACGGCGACCGAAGGCTTCGTCGTCTCGTTCACGGACTCGTCCGCGAAGTTCATCAAGACGCCCGCTAAGGGCTTCAACACGAGCAACCGTCGCCTTCCCGCCTATGAGTTCAGCGACAACGCGCGAGGCGTAAAAATCGCAGGCGGCTACGTCGCCGATCCTGCCCGATGCAAGTCGTCCGCGACCGCTCCCGCCTATCAGAGCTTCTACCGACCCGACAACACGGGCGCGTCGAACGGCCCGGTCGGCAACGTCGCGATGGGAGTGCTGTGCGGCTACTGATCGCCGGCCTCCTGATCGTGTCGGTCGTCATGGCGGGCTGTTCGGGCGGCGTTTCGAACGACGGCACGAATAACCCGCCCGCCAAACGCCTAACCGACGCGGAGTTCGAGAGCCAACGCGCCAAGAAGGGTGAGGACGCGGATCGATAGCGGCTAAAGCTCTTTCAGCGTCTCGAACGCGTAGCCCCGCGCCCGAAGACTTTTGAGGATCTTCGGGAGGGCGCGTAGGGTGTCCTCCACCCCGGCGTGAAGCTGAACGACCGCGCCGGGTCGCGCTCCCGCAAGGACCCGACGAGCCAGTTCGTCCACGCCGGGCCGGGTGTAGTCGTAGGGGTCGTCCACCGGCAAGGGGAGCGGTTCGCCCGCGAGGGTCAGGACCCGCTCCGATCCCGGTGGGCGGTAAAGCGCGGGACTCTGGCCGCTCGCCGCGCGGATCGCGGCGACGCATCGCGCCAGTTCAGGACGGTCGCCGTCGTGGGACCAGGAGTGGATGCCCAAGACGTGCCCCTCGCGCACCGTGCGCTGGAGGAGACTCTTCGACGCTTCCGCCTTCGCGCCGAGACAGAAGAACGTCGCCTGGACGCCCTCCGCCCGGAGCACGTCGAGCAGCTCGTCGGAAAGCCGCGCGGCGGGAAAGTCGTCGAAGGTGAGGTAGATCGGGCCGCCTTCCGCCTGACGCCCCGCGACCGCCTTCCGCACTGCGTCGACGAGCGCGGTCGTGCGAACAGTGCCGTAGGTCGCCCACTCGATCCGACCGCTCGGAGCGACGACCAGGGTGTAGGGCACGCGGTCGATCCCGACGGCGTGAGTCCAGGCGCCTCCGGGGTCACCCAGCATCGCGCCCGCCCCCGCCGCCGCCGCCTTCGACCGTTCCGTCCAGCGCCCATCGACGCTGACCGTAGCGTAGTCGACCGGCAGGCCGTTCGTGATCCGCCGCGCCTCGCGGACGCGGGGCAGCTGGTCCTTCCAGGTGTCGCACCAGAAGGCGCAGAACGAAAGGACCGTCGTGCGTCCCGGCGCCCAGCGGTACGGCGCGCCGTCAAGCGTCCGAAGCTCGAAGGGAACGAGGCGGTCGCCGACCGCCGGGGCCGACAGCGCGAGGAACGCGACGAGCGGGATCATTGGCGCACCACCACCGGTACGGGAACCGAATGGCCGTTCGTCCGCGGGCGACGCAGGTACTCCGCCGTCGCGGGAAGCGCGACGAGTTCGCCTTCCGACTCCGCCCGCAGGTAGTACCGGAAGGTCTGGGGAAGGCCCGAGTTCGTCAGGTAGTGGACCACCGCTCCGTCTCGAACTTCCTGGTAGCCCTGGCCACTCGACTCTTCCTCGACGAACTCGAATCCGGCAGGGATCGGCTCGACCACCCGCAGGTCGTCGCGCACGTCGTCGCCCCAGGCGACCGCCGTGCAGCGCACGGGCTCGCCAAGCCGCACCGGGCGGTTCAGTTCCACCCAGGTCCCGCCCCCGTTCTTCACCTCGTAGCGGCGAAGGACGCGCACCCCTTCCGTGCTCTCGCCTTTGACCGGGCGGTAGACCCGCGCGTCCAGGCGGTAGAGCACCTCGCCGTCGCCCGCGCGCCGGATCGTCAGCGCGTTCGCGCCGTTCTTGAGGAGTTCGCGGGGGACGCGGACGGTGACCGCCTCGGCCACCGGGCTGCGCTTCTCTTCCACGCGGGTTCCGTTCACCTCGACCGTCACGTCCCCGAGGCGCGTCGCCTCGGGGTGGAGCTTCAGGTACGCGGCGAGCGAGCGCGTCAAGGCCGCCTCCTCGTCGGTCGAGCGCCAGCCGTGCTCCGGGGCGACGAGCCAACGCGCGAGGGCCGCCTGGGTGTTCCCTTCGATCCCGAGCTTCACCAACGCGTAAAGCGCCTCCGCCGTCGTCTCTCCGGCTGTCGCGTTCCACTCCGTGCCCTCGCCCGCCGGCACGAACGTCTCCGTCGGTCCCGCCGAGGCGTCCTTCAGAACCGCCCGCACGAGGGTCTCTGCCTCCGGAGCGCGCCCAAGGGCGATCAGCCCTTCGGCGAGCCGGAGGCGGGCGTAGGGGGACATCGGTTGGCCCCGCGCCAGAACCTCGTTCACGAGATCCTTGCCGCGCGGATCGCCAAGCGACGCGAGGGTGGAGGCCAGCAAGGCGCGGTGTTCCCAGAGGTTCGTCGCGTTGTAGCGTGCGAACGCCGCCTCGCGGGTCGCGCGGAGCAGGTTATCGAAGATCCGGACGCCGCCCGCTTGCGCGGCGGCGATCGCCGAGGACACGCGGGCGGTCACGACGGTGTCGGTCGGGGCCGACTCCCACCGTCCCCAGCCGTCGTAGCGCTGGGTACGCGAGAGGAGCGCGAGCGACTCCCGCACCTGTCGGTCGTCGTTGCCGAGCCCGGTGGCGGCGGCGACCTCAAGCTGGTTCGCGGCTCCGACGCTCCCGTAGCGGGGATTGTTCAGGACGGTCTGCGCCGCCGTCTGAAGCACGGGGCGCAGACCCGCCCGGACCTCCAGCGTCACCACGCTCGCGGGCTCGATCCGGTCCTCGGGCAACGTGAGCGTCGCCGTGGTCTCCCGCGCGACGGAGCCCCCGACGAGGGTCCGTTCCGGCAGGCCGTTCGGCACGATGATCAGGGCCACCTTCAGCGCGTCGGCGTAGTCGGCGGTACGGTTGTCCGTCGCCACGACTTGGCCCATGAGGCTCGCCGCCCCGCCGGGCGGGATAGCGTCGGCCCGCAAGGTCCACAGCACCTTCCCCTCGCCCCGCGCCGCCACCCGAACGGTCTGCTTCGGAGCGCCTTCTAGACCCACGCCCTCGGCGGCGAGATCCACCTCGAAGTCGTGGGCCGCGTCGTCGCGGTTGTTCACGGTGCCGATGATCGTCAGGCGGTCGCCCTGCACCAGTTGACGCGGGGTCGCGAGCCGAAGCATCACAGGCCGGTTCGCCAGCACGGAGGCGGTTCCCATCCCGACGCTCGTGTCCGCCGTCACCGCCCGTGCGGTCGCCCGCCAAGCGGTCAGGTTGCCGGGCATCTCAAAGCCGACCGTCGCCCGTCCGTCCGCGTCGGTCGTCACCATCGGCGCCCAAAAGGCAGTGTCCTCGAACCGTTGCCGCAAGGGCGCGACCGTGCTGACCCGCTGGTACGCGCCGCCCGAAAGCTCCTCGGGAGCCGACGCCTGCATCTGGACCTCGTTGCCCCGCAGGCCCCAGTACATGCCGTAGAGATCCGGGGTGGTGTCGGGGCTCAGGGCGTAGACCGCCTCGTCGACCACCGACAGCGCGACCTCGGCGACGACGGGCTTGCCCTTGCCGTCGGTCGTCCGCAGACTGTAGTTCGCCCGTTCCCCCGGACGGTAGACCTTCTTGTCTGGGGTCGCCTCCACCTTAAGCGACTTCGTGCGGTCGGGCACGGGAAGGAGGACGTTCGCGCTCAGAAGCCGTCCCTTCACCCACTGGGCTCCGGTTACGTAGGCGTTCGGGGAGAGCCGAACGCTCGTCGAGACGCTCCACGTCTTCGTCGTCCGCACGTTCGGGAGCACGCGGTAGTCCCAGAGGTCGCCGCCCTCCGCGACGAGCAGCACCGGCAGGCCGGGGTTGTTCGTACGGACGAGGGCCTTCGCCGGCTGACCGGGCTCGTAGAGCCGCTTGTCGAGGAGAAGGTCGAGCCGGGGTTCTTCCTTCTCCTTCTTCGGCTTGGCGTAGTTGCCCTCCACGTAGAGCCTGAGGCTCGCCCGCGCGGTGTGCTTCGTCGAGTCCTGCGCCGAGGCATCGATCCGGATCTCGCCCTCTTCGCGCGCCGGAAGGTTGAGGGTGACGCTTCCCGAGGCGGGCACCCGGACGCTCGTCCGAGTCAGCTCCCGTTCGCGCCATTCGCCCTTCTTCTCGTCGTAGACGGGCGTCTTCAGAACGAGAGCGACGTTCGCCGCCGTCGGCTTTCCGTCGAGGTCGACCGCCCGCACCGTGACCGGAATCAGGGAGCCGAGGTTGGCGTAGACGAGGCTCGTGCTCATCCCGAGCCTGATCGACGCACCATAAACCGGGACCGAGCCACCGCCCGCCACCTGCCGCCGCGAGCCGTCCGTCACGTCGGCTGAAACAGAGTACGTGCTGTCGCCCGCGCTAGGGTCCGACTTCAGGCGGATCGTCGCCCGACCGTTCGCGTCCGTGTAGACGGTGTCTTCTCCCACCACCGCGTCGCTCGCGTAGGTGTCGTGAGGGTAGAGGTTACCGTCGCCCGAGTAGAACAGCCGCTCGGACGGGTCGCTCCCGCCAAAAGCCAAGCCGGTTCGCCGTGCGGTGTAGTGGACCGCCGCCTGGGGAACGGGCGCCCCGAAAAAGTAGGCGGCGTCCACCTGGAAGGCCACCTCGTCGCCCGCGAGGTACCGCTTCGCCACGGGCCGCACGTCCACCTTGAACTCCGGCTTGCGGTAGGCGGCGACGGTGAGGGTCCGGTAGGCGGTGTCCTTGTCCGTTTGAAGGACGAGCGTGTACGCCCCGGTCATTCCCTCCTCGGGAATCTCGAACGCGCCCGCGACGCTTCCCATCGCGTTGGAAGTCGCCGAGATCTCGTCGAGCGCGTTGTCCTTGGGGTCGCGAAGCTGAACCTTGCAGACCTTGTTCGCGACGACGACGTAGCCCTGCCCAAGGGTGCGGCGAAGGATCGCCTTGAAAAGGATCTTCTGGCCGGGGCGGTAGATCGGACGGTCGGTCTGGAAGTGCGCCCGGAGCTGGCCATCCGGGTTCGAGGCGTCCATCGTGATTCCCGCGAGGTCCGCGCCCCGCCGCACCAGGAACGTTTTCTCGCCGGGTGGAAGCTCCATGACCACGGCTCCGTCGGGCCCCGTTCGGGTTCGGACCGCCGCCGTGCCGCCCGGAAGGTAGGCGACGACGTCGGCGCTCGGCACGATCCGCCCCGTCTTGAAGTCGGTGACCCACACCAGAGCGCGCTTGGGCGAGCGCTTGACGACCACCGCGAGATCGGTGACGTTCACCACCGCCCAGACCGGCTTGTCGCCGCCCGAGAAGTCGAGCAGGTAGAGACCCGGCTTCATCGGAGGCAGGTTCACCTGTCTCGCGTAGTAGCTGTCGGCCCCGTTCGGGTTGGGAAGTTGGCCTTTGTCGGGTACCGTGACGTCCCATGTCCGCACCTTCGGCCCGACGGGATCGGGACGCGGTCCTTCGCTCCGCCGGGAGTTGAACCACCGCACTCCGTCGAGGGGGCTCGCCACGACATGGACCGTCCGCACGTTCCGGGTGTTGAAGTTCACCCGTATCTTGCTGCTCGGCGCCACGTCGAGCGAAACCGAGGCATTGACCTCGTGCTTGACCGGCCCCTTTGGGATGTCGATCCGGTTCTGCCCTAGGGCGAGGAGCGGGAGGAACGGGATCAACCCCGGAACCTCTGCGCGACCAGACGCTCGAGCGACGCGCCCGTTCCTTTCCCCACCCCCGCCTTGCGATAGGCCCAATCGAGACGGACCTGCGGGTCCTTTCCCTCCCAGGGCAGCACGATCCCCGTCTTGCCGCCCGCCTTCAGGACGAGCCCGTCTCCGGGAACCAAGCCGACGACGCTCGTGAGAGCTTCCGTACGGTCGACCACGGTGACCGTCACGAGGAACCGCTTCAGGTCGCTAGACTCCAAAGGTCGGTAGCGCGGATCGTGGGCGGCGGCGGAGCGCGCGGCGAGCGCGACCTCTTCCTCTAGCGAACGGGCGCGGGCGGTCAGGTCACCCCGGCAACCGCGCACCCGCCCGTCGATCTCGATCGTCACGAAGACGGGCCGCGCCGTCGTGCTCCCAGAGGGCTTCGGCGTCTTGGTTCCTTGAACCGCCGCGATCACCGCCCCCCGTGCGATCTCGACGAGCCGCCGCTCGTCATAGCTTTGCGCGCTCACCGACACTGGAACCAGCGCCGCCCACGCTGCCAGCCCCACTCTCTTCCTCCGCATAGGAGAAGGACGCGTAGCAGCGTCTCACGTTATCGAGCAATCGCACTCTCTTGGCAGAGGCGCGACGGGATTCCTTTCTCAAGACGTTTCGGTTCCGACGTTCTCGGTCGTCGGTTCGGCGTATCCTAAGGCCGCACGATGAAGTTCACCGACGGAAACTGGATGATGCGTCCGGGCGTAAAGGCCCACTACGCCACCGAAGGGTACGAGGTGCGGGACGAGGGCGACGCGCTCACGATCCTCGCCCCCTGCCACCCGATCCGCCACCGGGGCGACACCCTGAGCGGCCCCGCCCTGACGGTGCGGCTCTCCTCGCCCCTGCCCGGCGTCATCCGGGTGCGCGTCGAGCACTTCCGGGGCGTGGAGGACCGAGGCCCTTGGTTCGCGCTGGACGAAGCGCCGGGCGACATCGTCACGACGGTGGACGACGCTTACGCGAGCCTAACCAGCGGGAGCCTGACCGCCCGCGTGGATCGTAAGTCATGGCGCGTCGACTTCCTCGACGCGGAAGGTCGGACCGTCACCCAGAGCCTTCCCCGCTCGACCGCGATGATGGAGACGGGTGACGGCAAGTTCATGGCCGACCAGCTCTCCCTCGGTGTGGGTGAGAACGTCTACGGCCTCGGCGAGCGGTTCACCGCCTTCGTGAAGAACGGCCAGAGCGTCGATATCTGGAACCGGGATGGCGGCACCAACTCCGAGCAGGCCTACAAGAACGTGCCGTTCTACCTGACCAACCGGGGCTACGGCGTCTTCGTCAACTCCCCCGCCGAGGTGTCGTTCGAGGTCGCGACGGAGAAGACGAACCGCGTCCAGTTCTCCGTTCCGGGCGACGCCCTGGAGTACCTCGTGATCCACGGTCCGACGCCGAAGAAGGTTATCGCGAAGTACACCGCCCTTACCGGGCGGCCCGCCCTCCCGCCGAAGTGGTCGTTCGGACTGTGGCTCTCGACCTCGTTCACCACCGATTACGACGAGGCGACGGTCAACTCGTTTATCGACGGGATGGCCGAGCGCGACATTCCCCTGAGCGTCTTCCACTACGACTGCTTCTGGATGCGGGGTTTCCACTGGACCGACTTCGAATGGGACCCCGCCGTTTTCCCCGACCCGCGCGGGATGCTCGCCCGCCTAAAGGAGCGCGGGCTCAAGGTCTGCGTCTGGATCAACCCCTACATCGCCCAGGCCGCCTCGACCTTCGACGAGGCACGGGCCAAGGGCTACCTCCTGAAGCGGCCAAACGGGGACGTGTGGCAGTGGGACCTCTGGCAACCCGGTATGGCCCTCGTCGACTTTACGAACCCCGAGGCGACCGCCTGGTTCAAGGCGAAGATCGCGGGGCTGGTCGGGATAGGCGTCGACGCGATCAAGACCGACTTCGGCGAGCGCATCCCGACCGACGTCGCCTACCACGACGGCTCCGACCCCCACCGGATGCACAACTACTACACCGAGTTGTACAACCGCGCGGTGTTCGAGACGCTAGAGGAGGAGAAGGGCAAAGGCGAGGCCGTCCTGTTCGCCCGCTCCGCGACCGTCGGCGGGCAGAAGTATCCCGTCCACTGGGGCGGCGACTGCTGGTCCACCTACGAGGCGATGGCGGAGTCGCTCCGGGGCGGGCTCTCGCTGGGGCTTTCCGGCTTCGGCTTCTGGAGCCACGACATCGGCGGGTTCGAGGGAAACCCGCCGCCCGGACTGTACAAGCGATGGGTCGCCTTCGGCCTGCTCTCCTCGCACTCGCGCCTGCACGGCTCGTCGTCCTACCGGGTCCCGTGGCTCGTGGACGAGGAGGCGACCGACGTGCTTCGTTTCTTCGCCAAGCTCAAGGAGCGACTCATGCCGTACCTCTGGGAAAAGGCGTTCGAGGCGCACGAGACCGGCGTGCCCATGATGCGGGCGATGGCCTTGGAATTCCCGGACGACCCCGCCTGCGACGGGCTCGACCGTCAGTACATGCTGGGCGACGAGCTGCTCGTCGCCCCCGTCTTCAACGACGAGGGCACGGTCGACTTCTACGTTCCGGCGGGCCGCTGGACCTCCCTGCTCGACGGATCGACGGTCGAAGGGCCACGCTGGCTGCGACAGCCCCACGGGTACCTCTCCTTGCCCCTGCTGGCGCGGGAAGGATCGCCGGTTTTGGGTTACGCGGGCTTGACGCCGACGACCGCGTAGAGCGGATCGCTTCGACGTCCGGGCGAGCGGTCCTCCGCCCGGACGTCGGTCCAGCCCGCCGCCCGCAGGTAGGCGGCGACGAGACGAACATGGTCCTCGTCGCCCGTCGTGGACCAGACAGCGACCGCCTTCGTCGGAAAGCAGCGGTTGGAGAAGGTGATCAGGGCCTTGCCGCCGGGGCGTACCACGCGCAGGGCCTCCCGCCACACCTCGACCGGGCGTTGCTGGTACTGGACGCTGACGCAGCAGAGAACGGCGTCGAACGCGTCGTCCTCAAGGGGCAAACGTGGGTCGGCGTTCAGGTCTTGCACGAACCACCGCGACAGGCGCGGGTTGCGGGCGAGTTCGGCGGCGTTCATCCCGTGGCCGACGACGTTCCCGTACTCGACCTCGGGCGGGAGGTGCGACACCCAGCTCGACATAAGATCCAGAACGGCGCCCGCCGCAGGAACCTCATGGCGGTAGAGGTCGGTCACGGCGGCGACCGCCGCGTCGTCGATGTGGGTGACGAGTCGCGGCTCGCGGTAGAACTCCGGATCGGGCCGAGGGTCGGCCTTTCGGAAAGCCTCGGGCGGAAGGTCGAGCATCCTTCCTTCTACGCCCCTTGAGCTACTCGCCTTCGGTTCGGACCGCGCTCGGGCTGACGTACTCGTTCTTCGGGATCACCGGCGGCTTGCCGGTGGGCTGGACGCCCTTCGGGAACGAAGCGGAGGTGCGGACCACGGGCTGGGCCTGTTCGAACGAAGGCTCGACGCTCGCGTTCTCGCCGTCGTGCCCACCAGCCGGATCGGTCGGCGCGTGCTCGGCCTCGCGATCGTTGACCCTGCTCTCCGTGCCTTCCGCCATGTGGTGCGGCTTCTCGATCGCCTTGAACGTCTTGCCCTCGTAGTTCAGGGAGCACCCGACGAGAGCGACGAGGACGGCAGCGAGGGCGAGCGGGCGCATCAGGGGAGAGAGTACCCTTTAGTCCACGATCCCACCGTCCACGATCCGCACGATCCGGTCGGCCTCCTGAAGCATCGTCGGGTCGTGGGTCACCATCACGAGCGAGCCCGTACCCCGGTGCTGGTTGAGGAGCGACACGACCGCGACGCCGTTCGTGTGGTCGAGGGCCGCCGTCGGCTCGTCGGCGAAGATCACCTTGGGACGGGCGAGCAGGGCGCGGGCGACGCAGACCCGTTGGCGCTCGCCGCCGCTCAGCTCGTGCGGGTAGCGGTGGGCCTTCGGAGCGAGACCGAGCCGCTCCAGCAGATCCCCTGCCTCGTCGGGCGGACCTTGGGTCACCAGAACGTTCTCCAGGGCGGAAAGGTAGCCCAGAAGGTAGGGTTGCTGAAACACGAACCCGAACTCCCGCAGCCGCAGCCGAGAGCGTGCCTCGTCGCCCATGGCGGCGAGATCGCGCCCGTCGACGGTGACTCGCCCGCGAGAGGGCGTTTTCAGACCGCTCAGCAGGTACAGCAGGGACGACTTGCCTGAACCGGACGGTCCGAGGATGCCCAGGAACTCGCCCGCCCGCACCTCTAGCTCCACGTCCCGGCAGGCGAACACCTCGCGCCCGTGGTCGGTGTAGACGAGCGAAGCCCCCTCGGCCTTCACGACATGGCCTTTGAGGCCGGTTTCGACGCTCAAACGAGCCTCCGCTCGACCACACCGACTGGATCGAAGCCTCGGAACCGCATCAGCACCGTGCCGCCCGCGACGAGGAAGATGCACACCGGCAGAGGGATCGTGTAGAGGTAAGCCTTGGGATCGAGGATCTCCAGGGCGAACGCCTTGGGCTGCATGAGCACGAGGTCGGCAAGCTTCAGAGCTCCCAGGGACACGAAGAGCCCGAAAAACCAGCCACCGAGGACGACCAAAGCCGTCTCCGTCAAGACGCGCCCTAGAATCTGCCGCTTGGTGTAGCCGATCGCCTGGAGCAGTCCGAACTCGACGAGCCGTTGCGACTGGTAGATGTTGATCAGCATCGCCATCATGATCGTCACGATGGTCACCAGGGTCGCGATCACGACGTTCAAGATCCGGTAGAGCGTCGTGAACATCGTGTCGCTCTCTTTGCGCACCTTCTTGTAGGCGTACACCATCGCGCGGCGCCCTTTGAAGTGGTTCAGGGTCCAGTCGTCGAGGGTAGCCTGCTGAGCGGGGTCCTTGGCGAAGACGAGGGCGAGGTCGACCGGCGGGAAGTAATTGGCGCGCATGTACTCGACGGAACCGAACATGAGCCAGCGGTCGGTGTCCACGATCCCGACGAGCCTGACCGGGTACGGCGAGTAGGCGTCGGAGTTTTCCGGGCTTTGGACGATGCCCCGCGCCCGGTCCGCGTGCGGCGCCTTCGGGTCGTAGATCAGGAGTCCCAGGTTCTTCGCTACGGGGCGGCTGACGACCATCTCCGGCTCTCCGGCACGCGGCAGCCGCCCGGTCAGGCCCCGGCTTCCCATGCGCTCCATGTAGTAGGGCATGTCCCCCTGCGCGAGGCCCATCACCGCGTACGGCCACTTGCCGACGATGCTCTGCACCTGCGCCCCGGAGGCGCGGCAGATCATCACGCGGCCCAGGGGCACCGGCGTCCCCGCCTCGATCTCCTTCACGAACTTCGCCGTCGCCGCAGGATCGCCGCGCGGCGTGACCCCGACCATCTGCTTGGAATAGTCGTAGATCGTGCGGATCGAGAAAGGGATCGAGTCGATAAGGGCGATGATCGCCGCCACGAGCAGGACGGCCAGCGTGATCACCGCGACGAGCGGCACCGTCTTTCCCGCGTTTCGCCGCAGGAAGATCGTCGGCGAGAGCGGCGAAGCGGCCGCGCGTGGGGCGCGATCCGCGCGCTTCCCTTCGATTCCGACGTCCATTCCCTAATCTCTACGCCGACGGTAGCGCAGGAACGCCTCGTCGCCCACGACGTGGGACTCGATGAGACGAAAATCCATCAGCCCGCCTCTTGGCAAAGGACTTCCACCCGCGTAGGTCGGCACGTCCCGCCCCAGTTTGATCTTCGGGGCGACGGTCAGGAACAGCTCGTCGACCAGATCGCACTCCAGAAGCTGCGCGTTCAGTTCGCTTCCGCCGAGAACATAGAGCCGTTCGATCCCCATGGTGCGCAACGTCCTCAGGAGCGAAGGCCAATCGTCAAGCCTCAGGTGTGGCGCGGGGTAGTCGCCCTCGTTTGGGGAGATCACGAAACTCTCGCCCTCGAAGTAGCGCGCGTCGCGCGGGAGGTCGCCCGAACGGGTGGCGACGAGGGCGAAGCGCGCCTTGGGTCGCCAGCGGCGTGTCGTCGCGCGCAGGGTCTGGGCCCCGACGAGCACCGCATCGGCGCCGATCTCCAAGGCCTTCATCGCCGCGTGATCCACGTCCGACCCCAAATCCGCGACGTCGTCCTCTCGCCCGCCCGAAACGGTTTTCCCGTCGATCGTCGCAACCATGTTGACGTACACGGTCGGACGGTCCGCAGGCGCGGCTTCGAATTCGATATGGGCGTACGGGGTCACCGCCTTCTCACGAAAGTCCTTCGACCGCCTTCTTCAGCGTCGCGTACGGCTGCTCCGCGTACCGCGTCTCCCCGATCCAATAGGTCGGCACGTTGTAGACGCCCGCCGCGTAGGCGTCGTCGTCGAAGCCGACGACCGCGTCCTTGAACCGCCGCGACTCGACCGCCGCCGCCATCGCGTCCACGTCGTCCAGCACGCCCGCCGCCAACTCCCGCAGGACCTCCGGCTTGTTGATCTCCCTTCCGCCTTCCCAGTAAGCGCGGTACAGAGCCTCCGCGAAGGCGTCGGCCTTCCCCTCCGTCTTGGCGTATTCCAGGGCTTCGTGGGCGTTGTGGGTCCGCATCCGCTGAGGACGAACCGTCTTCGGAAGCTCCAGATCGTCCGCGATGAGGATGAAGTCGAGCCGCGAAGGCGTCGCCGGCTTGTTCGCGGGCGGCTCGGGAGCGGGCTCACCCGGCTCGGGCCACTCCAGTTCGTCCGGAAAAAGCTCGTAGCCGCGCCAATCGATCGTCGCCCCGAAATCCTCCCTTAGCCGCTTGGTCTGGAAGAGGGCCACCCAGCACCAGGGGCAGATGAAGTCGTGCGCGATCGGTATCGTAAGGGCCATGCCGTCGCGTTCTACGATCCTTCCGGCCCTCTTGGCGGCGCCCGCCCTCCTCGGCGGCTGCGCCGGCCAGAGCGTCGAGGGGGCTTGGCGCGGCCCATTCCCCCTCGCCCCCGACAAACCTTGCGAGCTTCGCCTTCAGAGCGACCGTTCCGCCGCCGTCGAGTGCGCGGGCGGTGCCCTCGTCGGCGCGGGCCGCTACGACTGGGACGGCACGACCCTGGAGATCGCTCTCACCGCCCTCGCCCTCGACGGCGAGAAGGCCAAGCCCCCCGCCCCCCTTCGCTTCCGCGTCGAGGGTCACGGCAACACGCTGCGGGTCGCCCACGACGGCGAGGTCGCCGAGTGGAATCGGCGACCGTACTAGCGCGCTACAATTCCGCAGTGCAGTACGTCGTCCACGCCTACGACTTTCCCGACGCCCTCGAACGTCGCCTCGCCGTGCGGGAGCGGCACCTCGACGGGGTCCGCCGGATGAAGGCGGCGGGCACGTTCCACCTGGGCGGCGCGCTCCTCGACGCCGAGGGGCGGATGATCGGCTCGATGATGCTGATCGAGATGACGGACGACGCCGAAGTCCAGGCGTGGCTTCGCGACGAGGTATACGTCACCGAGCGCGTGTGGGATCGGATCGACGTCAAACCGTTCCGTACGGCCCCGGTCTAAACCCATTGAGTGCGCATTCCGTCAGTCGATCTCTCCGTCTTTGGGATGGCGATAGGTCGTGCGTTCGTGATCGAGTTCTGGGAACTCCCCAGCGAGGATCGTCCGTTCGACCAAACCTTGCTTATCAAAGCGAAAGGTCCCATGCCAAGACCCACCGGCGTCGGAGCCCGAGATCTTCAGATCCATGCCCCCCTTCGTCGTTTCCAGCGCGAAGTCGTGGGCATCGGCGAGTCCCGCGAAGCCTGAAACCGGAACCATAAGCCGTTCCTTACCGCGAAAGGCTTTGACGCTCGTCACGACGTCGGCGCCGCCCCGGTCGGGGGCTCCCCACCAGCCGAACCAGTCGTCCGTCCGTGGCGCCGTCGTGATCTCGAAGCGGTAGGCGCCTTTCGAGAGCTTCGTCACGCCCGGTCCGGCGGGAGTCGCGCGAAGGGCCAGGGAAGGGCGAGCAGGGGGAGGACGAGGAAATCGCAGGCTTCACGAGGTCTACTTTAGACGTAGAAACGGGGTGACTTTCGACGTCTCCCTGCCCGCCGGTCACTTCGACCTGGAGCTGTGCGTCTCTAGCGGCCAGGTGTTCCGGTGGGCGCGCCACCCCCAGGGCGGCTGGCTTGGCGTCGACGGCGAACGGTGGTACCGCGTCCACGACGCACCCACAGGAACGCGAGAGACCGCCAACCCCCACCCTGCCCTCCTTCAAGAGGGAGGAGCGTTCAGGCCCGCCTCGACCCTCGTCCATGCGACCGGGATGAACCGCGACGTCCGACGCGACGCTCTCGCCTACGTGGCGGAGCCCCGACGCGTCTACGACGCCGTCACCTACCGGGTTGAGACGAACGGGGGCCAGCAGGACTTCGAACGGCTGTTCCGGCTCGACTGGGACGCGGAGGCGGTCCGAGCGGAGATCCTGCGTCGGGGGCCGGAGGTAGAGCCCTACCTCGGCTCCCTCGAAGGCTTGCGCCTGATGCGGCCGAGCGATCCCGTCGAGACCTTCTTCGCCTTCCTCTGCACCCCCAACAACAACCTGCCTCGCATCGTGACGATGGTCGCCGGGCTCGCCGCGTACGGTCCCTTGCTCGGTACCGTCGACGGCGCCGAGCTTCGCCGCTTCCCCGAGGCCGAAGGGATCGCGGCGATACCCGAGGCGGAGCTTCGCGAGCGCAAGTTCGGCTACCGCGCCGCGACGATCCCCCGTGCGGGCGAAGAGCTGGTGCGGCGCGGCGGGCGTGCCTACCTGGAGCATCTGAAAGGCGTTCCTTACGAAGAGGCCCACTCCGCCCTCGTCTCGTTCCACGGTATCGGCCCCAAACTCGCCGACTGCATCGCCCTCTTCGCCCTCCACCACACCTGCGCCGTGCCCATCGACACCCATCTGTGGCACGCCGCCACCCGCCTCTACTTTCCCGAGTGGGAACGCGCCGCGATCACCGACCTTAAATATAAGGCGGTCGGTGCCCACGTCCGAGGCCGCTTCGGCGACCTCACCGGCTGGGCCCACCAGCACCTTTTCTTCGACTCGGTGCTGAACTGGCGCAGTCGATTGAAGTAGTCGTCTACCCGACGTACTCCAGAACCTTCTCGAACGGGTGCGCCTCTGCCGCACCGAACAGACGGTTGCGGGTGAGCTTCACCCTCGACATCGACGGGCTGGTGAGGCCACACAGGAAGCGTGCCCGCTGGCGCGGCGTTCCGAGAGCCGACGGATGCGCGTCCGCCAGCGCGTTGATTTCCGAGAGCGGCGCAACGTCCTCTAAAGGCTCGAGCGGCGGCCCCGGCGGGAAGACCGCCGCCTTGCCCGTGCGGCAGAACGAGCAGTGGCCGCACGGCTCCGACCGTTCCTCCCCGAAGTAGCCCACCAACGCGTTCGTCAGGCACGACGCCGACTGCATCAGGGCGGGGACCCGCGCCAGCCGTTCCTGTTCGCCTCGCTCGCGGACCGCGAACTTCTCCGCCAGATCCGTCGCCAGATCATGCGCCCGCTCCGGACCGACCAGACGGTGGTAGCGGTCGCGCAGATCGCTCGCCTTGATCTCGACTAGGCCGCGCTCCGCCAGCACGTCGAGGGCGCGCACGACGCGCTTGCGCTCGACGGCGAGCCGCGCCGCCGTCGTGTCGGGATCGACCCCGTACCACTTCGTCCCCTTGCGCGCCGCCGCCACGATGCCCCGCACGAACTCGCCCGCCTCGCCCTCGAACGCGCCGAGGACCGCGTCGATGCCCTGTAAGGGGCGGAAGTCGTAGCCCGCGTAGAACGGCGTTCCCTTGCGCAGGGCTCCCGCCAGTTCCAGGTAGGTCAGGGCGGTGCGCAGGACGAGGGGCCGAAGGTCGTGGCGGTTGCCCAGATCGAGGGGCGCGACGTCGAGCGTCTCCGGCCCGCCGAGGAGTTCCGACACCAGGGCCCGGAGCGCGGCGGGCTCCGGGGTGTCACCGTAGGCGAAGTTCGCGAGCGTCGGCAGGTCGGCGGCGCAGGCGAGGGTCTCGACCACGGCGGGCGCGCCGTCGCGGCCCGCGCGCCCCATCTCCTGCGAATACGACTCCAGGCTTTTGGGCAGGTTGAAGTGGTAGACGTAGCGCACGTCGGACTTGTCGATCCCCATCCCGAAGGCGATGGTGGCGACGACGACGGCGCCTGGATCGCCCATCCACCAATCCTGGGTCGACGCCCGATCCTCCGACTCCATCCCCGCGTGGTAGGCCCTCGCCGGAAGCCCCTCCGCCTGGAGGCGCGCCGCGACGCTTTCCGCCGTCTTCTGGAGCGTGACGTAGACGATGGTCGCGCCGGGCGGGCGCTTGCTGAGCCGCTCGACGAGCTTGCCGACCCGCTCTCCGAACGTCACCGGGGTGACGATCAGATTGAGGTTGGGCCGGTAGAAGCCGGTGAGCGAAACGCCCGACTCGGGGATGCCGAAGGCGGCGCACACGTCGCGCACCACCGGCGGGGTCGCGGTAGCGGTAAGGGCCAAGACCCGCTTCGCCCCCAGGCTCCGAGCGGTGTCCGCAAGCTTGAGGTAGTCGGGGCGGAAGTCGTGGCCCCACTCCGAGATGCAGTGCGCCTCGTCCACCGCGAAAAGGCCGATCTCGGTGCGTCCCAGCTCCGCGAGGAACCGCTCGTTGTTGAAGCGTTCGGGGGCGACGTAGAGGAGCTTCAGCTCGCCCGAGGCCATCTGGGCGCTTACCGCGCGCACCTCGTCGAACGAGAGGGTCGAGTCGAGACGCGCCGCCGGGATACCGCGCCGCAGGAGGAAGTCGATCTGGTCCTTCATCAGGGCTAGAAGCGGGCTGACGACGACGGTGACGCCCTCGATCGCGAGGGCGGGAAGCTGGTAGCAGAGCGACTTGCCGCCGCCCGTCGGGAACACCGCGAGGGCCGCCCCGTCGCGCATCAGCGCGTCGATCGCCTCGGCTTGGCCCGGACGAAAGGCGTCGAAGCCGAAGCGTTCTTTAAGGAGACTCTCGAGGGGCACTCTCCAGAGCTTAGCCCCTTACATCAGCGACTCGCCGCCGCCCGGTCCCGACTTGGGGAGCCGGTGGGCAACCCCCTTGAAGGCGGCCACCACGTCGGGGTCGAACTGCCGTCCAGCGTTCCGTTCGAGCTCGCCCAAAGCCACCTCCACCGGGAGGGCGGCCCGGTAGGGCCGGTTGCTCGTCATCGCGTCGAAGGCATCCGCCACGGAGACGATGCGGCCTTCGAGCGGGATCTCCGTCTTCGCGAGTCCGCGCGGATAGCCCTCGCCGTTCCACCACTCGTGGTGGGTGAGGGCGATCAGGCGGGCCATACGCATGACGGGCTCCGTGCAGTCGTTCAGGATCGCGGCGCCGATCGTCGTGTGCTCGCGCATCACGTCGCGCTCGTCGTCGGTCAGGGGTCCCGCCTTGAGCAGGATCGTGTCGGGGATCCCGATCTTGCCCAGGTCGTGCAGGAGGGCGGCGGCCCCGATGGCCTCGACGAACGACGCGTCCTCACCCAGCGCTTCCGCGACCACGGCGCAGAACGACCCCACGCGGCGCGTGTGCTCACCCGTCTGGTCGTCCCGGAACTCGGCGGCGAGGGCGAGCCGTTCTAGGACCTCGCGCCGGGCGGCGTGGAGCTGGCGGGTGCGGACGCGCACCGTCTCCTCCAGCCACGACTTCTGACGCTGGACCTGGCGGTAGAGCTGCTGGGTGCGGACCACGTTGCGGACCCGCAGAAGCATCTCGGCGAGGTCGAAATCCTTGCGGAGGAAGTCGGCCACGCCCGATTCCAAGGCGCGGGCCTTCACCTCGGGGGCGTCGTCCCCGGTGAGCATGATGATGGGGACGTAGCGCAGGTCGCCCTCGATCTCCCGAAAGCGCTGCATCAGGACGAAGCCGTCGAGCGGCGGCATCCGGAGGTCGAGCAGCACCACGTCGGGGCGGAACTCCCGGTAGGTCGCCACCGCATCGAAAGGGTCGTTGACGCAGACGGTATGTCGGGCACCGGCTTTGCGGAGGGCGCCGTCGAGATAGGCGGTGTTGTCCTCATCGTCGTCGATGAGGAGAATCCGCGCGTGAGTCAGTTCTTCCAGCGCCATCCGGCCTTACACGTCCTTTCTAACGACGGGATTAAGGGCCCGCCTGATTCGAGATATAGGTCGATTTTCTCCTATCCTCAGGAAAAACCCCCCAACTGAACGAACTTTCATCGCTGAGCGGTCAAACCCGGAAGAGTTCTCGGTACTTTGATCCCAATCCCGCGAGGTAGTCGTCCGCGCCCATCGGCTTGCCCGTCACCTCCCGCACGAGATCCTTGGGCTTGACCGAGCGGCCTTTGGCGTAGACCTTGTCGGTGAGCCAACCCAGGATCGGCGCGAAGTCGCCCCGCTCGATGAGGGCGTCCGTGTCGCCCAGGTCGCGCTGCAGGGTGTGCCAGAGCTGGTAGCTCAGGAGGTTGCCCATGCTGTAGGTCGGGAAGTAGCCGATGCTTCCCATGCTCCAGTGGACGTCCTGGAGGCAGCCTTCCGAGTCGGTCTCGGGCCGGATGCCGAGGTACGCCTCGTACTTCGCGTTCCACGCCTCGGGCAGGTCCTTCACCGCGAGGGCGCCGGTCAGGATGTCGCACTCCAGCTCGAAGCGCACGAGGACGTGCAGGTTGTAGGTCAGCTCGTCCGCCTCGACCCGGATGAGGGACGGCTCGACCTTGTTGATCGCCCGGTAAAACGACTCCGGCGCCAGGCCCCCGAGTTGTGGGAAGCGCGACTGGAGGGCGGGGAGGAAGCGGCGCCAGAACGGCAGGCTGCGGCCCACGATGTTCTCCCAGAGGCGGGACTGGCTTTCGTGAAGCCCCAGGCTCACGCCGCCTGCGAGGGGGGTGAGGTCCCATCTGGCGGGGGAGCCCTGCTCGTACATCCCGTGGCCCGCTTCGTGGAGCGAGCCGAAGATCGCGCTGCCCAGGTAGGGTTTGTAGCGCGTCGTCAGGCGCACGTCGCCGACGGACCAGCCGGTGCAGAAGGGGTGGGGGGCGGTGTCCTGGCGTCCGCGGCCGAAGTCGAAGCCGATCGCCCGGACCGCCTCCTCCGTGAACGACCTTTGCGCGTCGACGTCCCAGTCGCCGTAGAGCACGGAGTCGTCGACCGGCCCGCTCGCGACGACGGCCTTGACCAGCTCGACCTGCGGCCCCTTGATCGCGTCGAACATCGCGCGGGCGTCGGCGGCGGTGGCCCCCTCCTCGTACTGGTCCAGCAGGGCGTCGTAGATGTGGTCGGTGTAGCCCAGGTGCTCCGCCTCCTGGCGAGCGATCTCGAACATCCGCTCCAGGGTGGGGGCGAAGGAGGCGAAGTCGTTCTCGGCCCGCGCCTTGACCCATTCCTCGTGGGCGATGGCGCCGAGGCGGGTCTTTTCCGCGACCAGTTCGGTCGGGAGCTTGGTCGCGAGGTCGAGGTCGCGCCCGACGACGCGCAGGAGGATCGCGTCGTCGCCCTCGCCCTGGCTTTCGCGGACGAGCCGCTGGGTCTCGTCGGCGGTGAAGGCTTCGTGCGCCAGCTTGCTCAGCCGCCCCAGGTGCTCCGCGCGTGCCTCGGCCCCGCCGTGGGGCATGAAGGTCTGCTGGTCCCATTCGAGGAGCGCGGTCGCGCTCCGGAGGGCGTTCACATCGGCGAGGACGTCCTTGAGCCGGTCGAGGGAGGAAGGCATGGGGGGAAGGTTACCTAGCGTGGGTTCGGCGGGAACGCGTTTCGCGGCGAGAGGGCTTCCAGACCCTTTTTCGCCGCCTCCGAAGTCCCGGAACGGCGATGGGCGGCGATCGCCCTCAAAAGGGCTCCAACGAGACAAACGGCGGGATAAACGCGTTTTTAGTCGCACCGAGGAGGGGGCGAACGTCGGCGCGGAACGGTCGGCGAGGGCGGGCGTCGGGACGGACATGGGGACAGAGAGTCCAACCGTCCGAACCCCCTCGATTTATCCCGCGCCCCATTTTTCAGCTTCCGGCGATGGGTCCCGTCGTGGGCCGTCCGCGCGGCGCTTCGTCGGCGAACGGCGGCACCACCCGCCGGGCGGCGGCGTAAGCCACAAGGAGCGGCAGCCCCCAGGGCAGCGGGTGGATAGTCTTTCCAACCAAGGCGCCGACGCCCCAGAGAATCGCGATCGTCCAAAGGAGTTCCGCGAGGAACCGCCGGGCAGTGGCGAGATACTACGCGGCGGCGCGCAGTTCGACGGGCCGATCCGCGATCTCGAAGAACGTCGCCTGGGGCCTCCCCCTTTCCCGCACCACCTTCCGCTCGGCATAGAGGGCGCGACCCACGCCCGTGGCAAACCAAAGGACAAAGCTCAGAGCCGCCATGAAGCCGAGGTTCCGCGCGGTCAGCACGTTCGACTCCAGCGCCAACAGCCAAAGGCTCCACACCCCCGCGTTCAGGAGCCAGTACACGATGGCCGCGACCCACCGGGGCGTCATGCTCTTACTATAGGGCACCCTCATCGCCTCACCGGGACCGAGGAGAAGATCTCACAACATCGGCAAGGCGAAAGGCGTTTGAGCGATTTCCCGCACAACCTTCTCTTCAAGCCTCGCGATGTCCTCTTCATAGAAAGGCATCACGTCGTACTCGCGGTAAATATTCGTGAGCCGTTCGCGCGTTTTCCCCTCTGCGTCGTCGTATGGGATCGGCATGGGCACGATGAGCTTGGCGCGTCGTATCGCCTGCTCACCGTGTTTGCGTACGAGGTCCCACTCGGTGAGCAGGCTCAGGGGTTCCGACTCTGCGCCTTTCGCCGCGATGGACCGCACCCGGACGAAATTCATCACGCCATTCCGAAAGGCGTAATCCATCTCCAACTCACGACCGATAACCGGCACCGAGAGCTTCACATTCTCACGAGCGTATTTATTCCGGACAAAGCCTTTGAAGAGGCTCCGCAACCTCGGTCGGAGATTCGATACCGAGGTCCTTTGCGCGCGAGGCGCTCCGACGAACTCCGCGAACATCGTCTCGAACGTCGCGCTCGCATCGTCCACCCACACCGAAGTCGGCGGCGTGAGGATCAGGTCGTTGACCTGCAAGCGGGCAAAGCGCGCGAATCCTTCGGGGCGCAGCAGCTCCGGCGTCTTACGTTCGATCCGGCGGACGAGCGACCGCTCAAGCTCCCGCAGGTTGGCAAGGTCTTGCCCTCGCACGTCGAAGAAGGCTCGCACCCAATCGTGATTCGTCGTCGTGCGCGCCCTCAGGAACTCGGCCTCCGGGCACAGCAGCGCCAGACCGACGTTCGCGGTCTCCCCACGCATCGGATCGGGGGCGTACTGGATCAGGCTGAAGACTCCGTTCATGGCCAGGGATTCCGCTGGACTAACATCTTAGGCAAACCGAAGACTTTCGCGCACCCACAGAGGGTGCGGCTACAACGCTTCGCGTTATTTCTCTCACGTTTGGGCGACCTCTCCAACCGGAGTAACCAGAACCAAGCTTATGATTCACCTTCGTTCTCCGCAGAGATCGTTCCGGTTGCGGCGTGGTAGTGGGCGTCCAGTTCAGGGCCGAGGGCGAGGAGGGCGGCGATGCGACGGCAGATCGCGGTGAAGGTGCGGACCTCTTCCAGGGTTAGGGGACGCCCTAGGACCGCCTCCTCGCGGTAGCTCAGCCACTTCTTCAGAACCTGGTAGCCGCCGAGGTGGTAGTTCCAGACCGCGAATCGAGGTTTCCGGTTTCCTTACCGGAGACGGGCGTCTTGATGTCGAGGAGGGCCGCCACACGACGTCCGAGCGCGGCGCCGCGCAGGAGCCATTCGCGCGTCGGGGCGTCTTGGGTTTCAAGGGTGACCGATGCCCACCGAGGGGGCGATCCTTGCCGATGGCTCCTGCAGACATGGATAGCCTGTGCAACACCGTAAAAGATGCTCCGTACTTCTCGTAATTTTTAAAAACCTCGTATTATGAAGAAGCAGGATAGCGATGAGTAACGACGTTCTTCACGCCACCGCCGCTGTGGCAACGATCATTGGCACCGTGGTTGCGGTTATGGCCTATACGAAGTCGAACGACGCCGCACCTAAACCGTCACCGCCCATCGTCCAGAAGCAGTACATCACGAATCAATACGTGCAGGGAGGAGCAGCCTCCGCCATACGGAATCCAATGCCTAGGGAATCCTTTTCTCACGGCGGAGGTCGTTCTGGCGGCATGGGTCATTCACCTCAAACCCAGTCCGACAATCGTCCAGCCACTCCTCGTCTCAAGGCTGGCGGCCTTAAAAGCGGAGCGCCTCCCTCCCATTCGAAAAGCGTACTGGACGATCTTCCTTCCGAAAATCCTCCGGCCCCGAAGAACAAGCCCTCCAAGAGCGCACTGGACGACCTTCCTTCCGATAATCCTCCGGCACAAGATCCGGGCACTTCCCACTCGGCCCTAAACGACCTCGACCCGTAACTCCGTCAATGCTCCCCCTTACGTTCCTCCTTCCCTTTATCGTCAACCCTTCGAGGGGAGCGTCGTACGCGCCCCCCTCGGTGCAGAAGCCCGACGTCGCTTTGGCTAGGAAGGAGCCCATTTCGGGCTACTTCAGACGCGAGCAGTCGCCTTATTCGATCGGTGGGGTCGTATTCGACACAGCGATCCTCAGCGAATGCTCAGAAGACGACTCTCGATCGGCGGTCTTCGACATCGGGAAGAACTTTGCGTCGTTTGTTTTCGCGATTGGTACCGACGATAGAAATCCGGGCAACGAAGTTTGCCGTTATTCTATCGATCTTGATGGTGTGAACGTGCTCACGGGCGAAGTTGTTCGCGGACAACGTCCGGTGAAGAGGGTCGTCGATGTGAGAGGTAAACGCTCGTTGCGACTGAACCTCCAAAATTCTTTGGGCCTTGGCGAGCCCACGCTCAGCTACACGTACATTCCTCCGACTTCCCCCGCGGGAGGCGGAAAGGAGACCGAGGCAGTAGTCGAAGCGGGCGAAACGATCATCGAAGACGGCACAGTTAAGCTTCGATGGGCGAAAAAGACTGGAGCGACATCTTACGGGATATTGGTCGTTTTGGACAGCCCCGCGTCTGGAGGTTCGAGCCGTGATCGTATGTGGTCCTATACCGTGGGGCGGCTCCCTGAGTTGAACGTTCCCATAAAGGAGTTTGCCAAAGGCGTCTTCCTGTGGTACATCGTTCCTTTGACTGATGGGAAGTCACTTGGACGTCCTACGCCCATGGGCGACTTCAAGCTCTAGGCCGCTTGACCAAGGGGATCATTCTGACGACCGACCTATTCACGCGTGACACGGAGAAACAGGGATCTTGCGAGGGCTTGATGCCGGCCGAACGCGTGGCCCGTATGCGCCTCACCCAGATTATAGAGCGTCTCCAACTCGGCATCAAGCGGCGTACCGTCTATGACTTCGATCACCGCTTCTCCGAAGCTTCTCGCCTAGCCACCGGGCTGTAGCGAGTCGAATAGGCAAGGGCTCTTACCCCCCTTGCACCTCGCCACAGGGAGGGAACCTATCCATAACGTGATTCCGACGAAGTTCGCGACGCTCTTACGTAGAAGCGGCCTTTGGCACCGGCACCTTTTGAGGATTTCCTGCGAGGGTTAGGAGAGGCGGCACTTTCGGCGATCTTCCTGTGAAGGATCTAGACCCGGTCGCGGGAGCGGATCAGGGCGAGAACGGAGATTCCGAGGAGGAGGCCCACGGCGGCGCCGGTCAGGGCGTCGGAGCCCAGGCGGTTTCCGAAGAGGACGACCGGGGGGACGAGGGCGGCGACCGAACCGGCGACGAGGGCGGCGCGGCGACGGGGAGAGGCGGGGGAGCAGCGGTCGAAGGCGGCCATCGGTCGATTTATACCCCTCGGTGGAATCGGGGCCTTAGGTCTTCGGGACGGACGGCTACGTCAGGAGTCTGCGAATTCTCAACAGACCTCACAAGTGGGCTGAACACAACCTGAACCAGGCCGTCCCACACCCAGGCCCGAGGCGCGCTCCTTTCGAGAGGCGCACCCCGGGGCTCTGGACGCCGATGGGCGTTGAGGAACCTTTTTATGAACGCATCGAAGCGAAACTTTGCCGCCACCGCCCTCGCGATGGCCTTCTTCACCCTTCTGTTGAGCGGCTCCGCCGTGGCGCAGGACACGACGAGCGGTTCTGGCTCGGGATCCGGTTCCGGGTCGGGCTCCTCGCAGAACTCGGGAACCACCACCACGCGCACGGACGACGACCATAAGGACTACGGCTGGGTCGGCCTCTTGGGTCTCGCGGGGCTCGCGGGGCTTCTGAAGAAGCCGAAGGAGGTCCACACGCACGAGACGCGCGTGGTTCCGCCGACGACCAACCGCTAGGCCGACGGTTAAAGCCCTGCCAAGAGGGCCGCGCTTCCCAAGGGGGACGCGGCCCTTCGTCTTGGCAGGGCCTTGCCCCAGGGCAGCTTAGGCGCGCCGGCGGCGACGCAGGGCGAGAAGGGCGAACGGCAAGGCGGCGGCGGGGCCGGGGGTCGCGCCGGGAGCGAAGAACGTCACTCGACCGACGAGCGCTCCGTCGTTCGTGTCGAAGCCATCCTCCGAGTAGCCCGACGAGACCTGAAGGAAGGTCGACGTTACCAACGCGCCTGCGGTCTCCGACCGGGCGATGGCCCCCGAGCCCGCGAAGTGCAAGACCTCGGCCCGGTAAGAGCCGGAGAAGCCCGCCGGGGTACCCGTCAGAGCGTGGGCGTAGGTGACGGACACGCCAGGGTCGCCGCTCGGAAGGGCGTTCGGAAGGTTGATTCCGCTCGGGGGAGGGGGCGGACCCAGCATCGGGAAGACCCGTCCAGGAAACGCGTACGGCAACCCGTCCTTGAAGAGTCGGACGACCACCTGGGTGTCGGTGACGTAGCCCGAGAAGGTGATCCCGGAGACGTCGTAAGGGTTCGAATACGGAACGCCCGCCTCCAAGCCGGACGACGTCGCGCCGTCGAGGACACCGCCGAACCGAAAGGCGAGGGCGTGGGCGGAGAGTGTGGCTCCCGCAAACGAGATGAGAGCGAGCGTTCGGAGCAAAACGGAGGTCTGCATGGCGACACGGCAGAGTAGCCAATAAATAATACAATGGATCTTACGAAATTGAGTCTAATTTATCCCTATCGCTCGTTCTTCGGATACTCCCCATCCACGACCGTGAAGCGCAGATCCCTCAAGCCGAAGGGCCGCGCCTCCCTAGGGAGGCGCGGCCCTTCGGCTTGGCGGGGCTTGGTCGAGTCTTCGGAGGCTTAGGCGCGCTTGCGGCGACGCAGGGCGATGAGGGCGAAGGGGAGGGCGGCCATGGGGCCGGGGACGGCGGAGGCGACGT
>CAZEWR010000020.1:0-93092 GCA_964516175.1 uncultured Fimbriimonas sp.
CCCTCTTCTCCTCGACGCCGTGGCGCGAGGTCGGCGCGAACCCGATGACCGACTACGACCGCGCGCCGATGGAGGCGAGCCTCCACATCTACCCGACCCCCTACAAGACGGAGTCGGTCGACTACCAGGTCGGCGGCCGCTACGGCTTCGTGCGGCTCGGCCAACGTCCGATCCAGCGCCAGGATCTCGGGGGCGGGCTCGACGGAAACTTCGGTGTGATGTACACGGTGAAGACCAAGCTGGAGAACCCGACCGCGACCGCGACGGAGGTCGAGGTCGTCTTCGAGGCGAGCGCCGGCTACGCCAGCGGCCTGTTCGTGGTCAACGGCAAGACCGTCGTGATCCCTCAGCTCTCGCCGAAGACCGAAGGCCAGGTGATGCGGGTCCGCCTCGCCCCCGGCCAAGTTCAGAACTTCGACATCCTGACCCTTCCCCTCTCCGGCAGCGCCTACCCGGCGACCCTTACGATCCGCCCCGTCACCGACGCCCTCCACGCGTCGAAGTAACCTCCGAGGGGTCGCCTGATCGTCCGGGAGCCGCCGACCAAGCTCCCGGGTCCCAAGCGTCGGGGCACGTTGGGTGCTCGTATGAGAGCGTCCGGCGCCTTCCCGAGCGTAGAAAAACCACAAGCCTTCATGGAACCAAACTTCAAGATTATCGCCGACCTTTTCGCCGTCGCCCAGCCGCCCGTCGAGGACGGTCAGGAGACCTCGCGCAAGAAACACGGCGAGACCCCGGAGGAAAGCGAGGCTCTCGGCGGACTTTTCCTCGGAGAGAACAACGTCCCCGAAGCGGTTCGCCACTTCAAGGAGGCGGTCGCCCAGCGACCCAAGGAGGACATCGCGTCCATGCTGAACCTCGCGGGAGCCTTGGACTACGGCGACGACGCTCCTCAGGCGATGCGCCAGTACCTCGTCGCCCTGCGTCGGCAGAAGGACGCCGCCGAACCCCGCGTGGGCCTTAGCGACGTCTACAAGCGCTACGGCCGCTTCTCCGACGCGATCCGGGAGCTCGACCTCGCCATCGAGCGCGAGCCACACAACCCGTTCTACCGGATCAAGCTGGCCGAGACCCTGCGCGATGCGGGCTTCCCCAAGCGCGCCGCGGAGGCGGCGCAGGGAGCGGTCGCCGTGAAGCCGGACGAGGCGTTCTACCATTACTGGCTCGGCGACCAGTTCGTCGCCACGGGGCAGGATGAGGAGGCGCTGGAATCCTTACGCGCGGCCATCGAGCTTTCGCCGGGCGACGACCACCTTTTCCTGCGCGCGGCGATCCCGTTCTGGCGGCTCGGTCGGCGGGCGGAGGCGGTCAAGTCGGTGCGCCTCGCCTCCGATCTCGACCCCGCTAAGCATCTCTACCACGGCCTTTTGGGGATCATGCTCGAAGAGATGGACCAGCTCGAAGAGGCCCAGCAGGAGAGCGCCCGCGCAAAACAGATGGACTCCTACGACCACGAGCTGCTCTCCCGGCTCCTCGCCGAGATGCGGATCGAAGCCTGACCCGATCCGCTTTGGATCTAGCTCACGCTGACGACGGCCAAGTCTGCGCGCCGTTCGCGGACCTTCTCCATGACCGGTCCCCAAACGGAAGACTTCAGTTCGGGGTCGCGCTCCAAGGCACGGAACACGGCTTGCCGGGCGACCTCGAGTTGCGCAGAATCCTGAACCAGATCGGCGACGCGGAAGTCGGCGTTTCCTGACTGCTGGGTGCCCGCCATCACGCCCGGGCCGCGCAGCTTGAGGTCGGTCTCCGCGATGCGGAAGCCGTCGCTCGTTTCCACCATGGCTTCCATGCGCGCTCGCGCGTCCTCACCTTTCGCATCGGCTACGAGGACGCAGAAGCTCTGGTACTCGCCACGCCCGACCCGGCCCCGAAGCTGATGGAGCTGAGCGAGACCAAAGCGGTTGGCGTCTTCGATCACCATGATCGAGGCGTTCGGCACGTCGACGCCGACCTCGATTACCGTCGTCGCCACGAGGATGTCCTGCTCGCCCCGTCGAAACGCGTCCATCGCCGCCTCCTTGTCCTTCGGGCGCATCTGGCCGTGGATCAGAGCGACCCGCTTGTCCGAGAACTCCATGTTCGAGAGGCGGTAGTGCAGGTCCTCGGCCGCTTGGGCGTTCATCTTCTCGCTCTCGCCGACCATCGGGCAGACGAAGTAGGCCTGCCGACCCTCCTCCACCAGCCGCCGCACCTCTTGGTAGACGGTACCGCGCTCGGCGGGAAGCTTCCAGTGGGTGCGGATCGGCTTTCGACCGGGAGGCAGTTCATCGATGACCGAGATGTCGAGATCGCCGTAGACCGTCATCGTGAGAGTGCGCGGGATCGGGGTGGCAGTCATCACCAATACGTCGGGATTGCCCATGCTCTTGTCCCGCAGGGCCTTGCGCTGGAGGACGCCGAACTTATGCTGCTCGTCGACCACGACGAGGCCGAGCTTCTGAAACTCGATCCCCTCCTGGATGAGGGCGTGGGTGCCGATCGCGAGGTTCGCCTCGCCGCTGGCAACCCTCTGCGCCGCCTTCTTCTTCTCCGTGGGCGTGAGCTTACCGACGAGCAGTTCGATGGCGATGCCGAGCGGCTCCATCAGGCGGCGCAGGTTTGCGGCGTGCTGCTCCGCGAGAATCTCCGTCGGAGCCATAAGCGCGCCCTGGTAGCCGCTCCGAACGGCGGCGAGGAGGGCGCAGGCGGCGACCGCCGTCTTGCCCGAGCCGACGTCGCCCTGCACGAGGCGGTTCATCGGATGGGCGTGGGCCATGTCGTCGAAGATCTCGCCGATCACGCGCCTCTGGGCTCCGGTCAGCGCGAAGGGGAGCATCCGATGGATCTGTTCCCAGAGGGGCTCGCCATCACGCAGGGCCTCGCGATCACCGACGAAGAGGTCGCTTCCTTCTGCGTCTTCCTTTCCCACGCCGCTACCCTCGACGAGATTTTCGATCGGGAACGCGATGCCCATCTCCTGCTGGGTGGCGGCACGGCGCATCGCAAGCGCGACCTGGAGGTAGAAGAACTCCTCGAACACGAGACGGCGCCGAGCCTCCGCACGGGCGGCGTCGTCGTCCGGGTTGTGGATCTGACGCAGAGCCTCGTCCAAGCCCATCATGTTCTGCGAGCGCAGGAGCGAAGCGGGCAGGGGATCGTCGAGGGGCAAGGCGAGATCGAGGGCGGTCCGTACCGCCTTGCGGATCGGCTTCTGCGCGACTCCATCAACCAGGGGGTAGACCGGCACCATGCGGGCGAACGACTCCTCCGTCTCCTCAGGATCGATCTTCTCCCACTCGGGCGAGGCCATCTCCAGGTAGTAGTTGCCGTCCTTGATCTGGCCGTAGGCCAAGATCTCGCCCTCGTAATCCTCCAGTTGGCGGCGGATCCAAGGTTGGTTGAACCACGTCAGGGCGATCACACCCGACCCGTCGCCTACGCGGGCAGTGAGGACGACCATGCCGCCGCGCGTAGGGCGGGCCTCGAAGTTCTTGACCTTCGCGCGCACCGTCGCCCAATCGCCCGGACGAAGGTCGGCGATCTGTGGCAGGTTGCGGCGGTCCTCGTAGCGTCGCGGGAGGTGATACACGAGGTCACCCACCGTATGGAGGCCCATCTTGGCATAGGCGGGCGCGGCGCGGTTCCCCACGCCTTTGAGGTAGGTCAGTTCGGTCGACAGGTCCTGTTCGGGCATCCGGATCGTAAAGTCCTAGACGTTTGTGTACCCTGTTTCGTCTCCCGAAGGGTTTCGACGCAAGCGGGACGAACCACGTATCCTTAGACATGGCCGAAGAGTTCGAAGAAGAGGAGTCGACGGAAGCCCGCTTTCGTCGCGTACAGGATGAATTGCGCGCTTTAGAACTGCCCGAAATCTCCGATGAGGAGGTGAACGCGCGATTGAACGCGATCAAAGGGCAAGGAAGGGCCAGCCTGCCCGACGTACCACTCGGCGACAGCCGTCTGCGAGAATTGGAAGCCCGTACGACCAAGGCGCGAGGAACGCACCACCAAGCCAAGGGAGGCGAGCCGTCGGCGCGCGCGAGCGATCAGAAGGCGGCCAAGGGACTCGGGGTTGGGCTTGCGATCGCCTACGCCTTCCTCGGCCTTTCTATGGCCGGTCTCGGGATCGGGTACCTGATCGACCAAGCCACAGGAAGTTCGGCCTGGAAGGGATTGGGAACGGTGGTCGGGGCGATCGGCGGCATCGTGTTCGCGATCGTCCTCAGCAACCGCGAGAGTTCGCGCCTTTGAGTTTCCGCGCCTGCACCCTCGTCCTGCTCCTTCTTTCTCCTATCGCCTTTCTAATCGCGGGAGGGAACGGATGGGCGGCCTACCTCCTGGGAGCAGGAACTTCGACCCTCAATCTCTGGGCATGGTACGCGCTCATAGGGCTCGCAGGCCGCGTGTCGGTCGAAACCGAAAGTCCCAGGGGCGGAACCCTGCTCGTGTTTCTCGCGTTCTTGATGAAGCTCCCGGTCGTCGTCGCCCTCTACTACGCCGTAAATCGTGTCGGCGGAGGGGTCTCGACGTGCTTTCTCACCGGCACGCTGTTGGTATACTTGGCTTTGGCGGGTTGGGCCTTGGGAAAGTCCCAGAAGCCGACTCTCGATTCCAATGGGCGACCTTATTAACACGATGCCGCTAGCCTTCGCGGAGGCGGAAAAAGAGGCCCACGTCAGCTTCGTAGGCCTCTTCCTCTACATTGTCTTGACCGTGGCGGCGATCCTCGTGACCGCAGCGATCGCCCGGAAGGGGATCACGAAGCGAACGTTCACGAATAAGCCCGCGAACTACGGCGAGCAGCTGTACCTGTTTATCGAGAACATGTGCCTAGGGACGATCGGCGCGCACGGTCGCAAGTACGTCCCGATGATCATCACCTTCTGGCTGGTGATCTTCTTCGCGAACGTCGTTTCCCTCTTCCTGGCCAGCGCGCCCACCGCCGACCTCAGCTTCAACCTCGGCATGGCGCTCGTCGCCATCGGCTACGTCCAGTGGGAAGGCATCAAGACGAACGGCCTTGTCGGCCATCTGTCCCACTTTTCCGGCCCGCGTCTCGGGATCGCTCTGATTCCGATCTCGATCATGATCTTCGTGATCGAGCTGATCTCCGAGGTGATGAAGAACGTCTCTCTGAGTCTACGCCTCTACGGCAACATCCACGGCGGACACGAGGCGGTGACGGCGATGAACAACCTCGGTGGCCCCTACCTGCCCTTCGGCGCCCTCCTTCTGCCGATCAAGCTCCTGACCTGCGTCGTCCAGGCGATGATCTTCTCGCTCCTGACCTGCGTATACATCAGTCTCGTCACGCATCACGAAGAGCACGAGGACATGCACGACGTGCCGGGCGAGCACGGACCGGGCGAGATCAGCCCGATGGTCGCCGGCTAACCCCTAAGATTTCTGACCGCAAAAACAAAAAAGGAACCACAAAGAACCATGCTCGGACTCGGTATCGGACTCGCCGCACTCGGCGTCGCCATCGGCCTCGGCCTCATCGGATACAGCGCCCTCCAGGGAATGTCGCGCCAGCCGGAGGCGATCAGCAAGCTCCAGGTCGCGATGCTTATCGCGCTCGCGTTCGTTGAGCTCGTCTTCCTCCTCACCGTCTTCGTCGTGCCCGGCTCGGTCGGCGCGCAGGAGACCAACATCGCCAGCGCGGCGGCCCGCGGCGGCGCGGCGGCTCCGACCAACCCCTAATCCCATCCTAACTTCCGGGGCGGCCTAGCCGCCCCACCCGCTAACGCTTTTACACCCTAATGAGCAACGAGAAGAAGTCCTCCGGCGCCCCTGTCCCCGTCTTGATCGGTGCGGGCATCCTCCTGGTCATCCTAGGCGGCTGGGCGTCGTCGAACGGAGAGTTCGGCCTGGCGCACACCCTTGAGACTTTGAACAGCCAGGGCATCCCGCTGAGCCTGGGCAAGACCATCTCGACGGTCGGCGTCTTCCTTATTCTCTTCCCCGTCATCGACTTCTTCTTCCTCAAGCCCCTGAGCGGCGCGATCCACGAGCGAAACGAGAACCTCGAGCACACCTTCAGCGAGGCCGAGAGCCTGCGCGCAGAGATGACGAAGATGCGCAACGACTACGAGACGCGTCTGAGCGCCGCCGAGGCGTCCGCCCGCGAGCACATCGAGGCTCAGATCAAGGAGGCGCAGAATCTTCGGCAGACCCTTATGAACGAGGCCGCCGGACGAGCCGACGCGATGATCGAACGCGCGCAGGCCGAGATCGCCAGCGAGCGAGAGCGCGTTCTTACGGGCCTCCGCAACCAGGTCGTCGAGCTGTCCCTCGTCGCCGCCGAGAAGATCGTGGGCGAGAACATGGACACCGAGCGCAACCGCCGCCTCGTCGACGAGTTCGTAAACGGTCTCGAGGTGGCCCGCTAACGTGCAGGACGCCCGCATCGGACGACGCTACGCCCAGGCGCTGTTCAACGCCGCCAAGGCCCATAAGATGGTCGCGGCGGTCGAGGACGATATGTCCGGCATCGCGACCCTCGTGCGGGACGACGCCAAATTCCGGCACTTCCTTATCGCGCCGTTCAACAACGCCGATGAGAAGAAGCAGGTTCTCCAGAACGTCCTTGGCGACCGGGTGACCGCCCTGACCATGCAGGTCTTGCGGGTCATGCTCGACAAGGGCCGCGAGGCCGAGTTCGAGAGCGTCGCCCACGAGTTCTCTAACCTGCGCCGTACCGCCGCCGACATCGAGTTCGCTACCGTCACCACCGCGTATACCCTCGATCCCGAACAGAAGGACCGGATCGTCGCCGCTTTGGAGAAGCGGCTCGGCAAGACGGTCGAAGCAAGATTCGCCGTCGACTCGCGCGTCCTTGGCGGCGTGCGCGTCGGCTACGGCAACTTCGTCCTCGACGGCTCCGCGCGCGGCCACCTGAACCGCCTCCGCGAGCGGCTCCACCACGACGTCCTCAAGCAAGCGTAAGACATCCCCCGAGACAGACCTCAATGGCCAGCATCCGACCCGAAGAGATCACCGACATCCTGACCGCCGAACTTGAAAGGTTCGAGCGAACCGTCGACACCGAGCACGTTGGAACCGTGCTGCAGGTAGGCGACGGCATCGCCCGCGTGTACGGACTTCCCGACTGCCAGATGGGCGAACTCCTCGAGTTCCCCGGTGGCGTCATGGGCCTCGCCCTCAACCTTGAGGAGGAGACCATCGGCTCCGTTCTCATCGGCGACGCGAAGGACATCAAGGAAGGCGACAGCGTCCGCGAGACCGGCCGCATCATCGAGATTCCCGTGGGTGAGGGCCTGCTTGGTCGCGTCGTGAACGCGCTCGGCCAGCCGGTCGACGGTAAGGGGCCGATCGCCTCCGCCGGCTTCCGCCGTATTGAGTCGCTCGCCCCTGGCGTCGTCGATCGGCAGCCCGTCACCCAGCCTCTCCAGACGGGCATCAAGGCCGTCGACGCGATGATCCCGATCGGCAAGGGTCAGCGCGAACTCGTCATCGGCGACCGCCAGACGGGTAAATCCGCCGTCTGCATCGACGCGATCCTGAACCAGAAGCGTAGTCACGAGACGGGCGTCGAGCCGGTCTACTGCATCTACGTCGCCATCGGTCAGAAGATGTCGAACGTGGCTCGGGTCGTTGCGACGCTGGAAGCCAACGGCGCTCTGGACTACACGACCATCGTCGTCGCCTCCGCCTCCGACTCGAACGCGATGCAGTATCTCGCGCCGTTCGCCGGAGCCGCCATCGGTGAGTTCTATCGCGACAGCGGCCGCCACGCCCTCGTCGTCTACGACGACCTTTCCAAGCACGCGCAGGCCTACCGCGCTCTCTCGCTTCTCCTTCGCCGCCCGCCGGGCCGCGAGGCGTACCCTGGTGACGTCTTCTATCTGCACTCGCGCCTTCTGGAGCGGGCCTGTAAGCTTTCCGACGCCAACGGTGGCGGCTCGCTCACGGCCCTCCCGGTTATCGAGACGCAGGCGGGCGACGTGTCCGCGTACATCCCGACGAACGTGATCTCGATCACCGACGGCCAGATCTACCTAGAGCCGGACCTGTTCTTCGCGGGCGTCCGCCCGGCGATCAACGTCGGTATCTCGGTCTCGCGCGTCGGCGGCAACGCCCAGATCAAGGCGATGAAGGGCGTCGCGGGCAAGCTCAAGCTCGAGATGGCGCAGTACCGCGACGTCGCCGCGTTCTCGCAGTTCGCGTCCGACCTCGATCGTGCCACCCAGCTCCAGCTCATCCGCGGCCAGCGTCTCACCGAGTTGCTCAAGCAGGACCTCGCGACGCCGATGGCGGTCGAGGATCAGGTCGTGCAGATCTACGCCGGCTCGCTCGGCGTTCTGGACGAGATTTCGAACGAGCAGGTCAAGCCGTTCGCGGCGGGCCTTCTGGACTTCGTCCACAGCAAGTACCCCGACGTGACGGAGTCGATCCGCACGAGCAAGCAGATGGGCAAGGACGTCGAGGAGACGTTGAAGAAGGCCGTGCAGGAATACGCGGCCTCGTTCAAGAAGTAAAGCCGAGGGCGCTCGAGCCTCGTGTCATCAAGATACGAGGCTCGACCGCCCAACCACCAAACGATCCCCTTCAATGGCAACCCTCAAGCAGATCCGTGGGCGCATCAAGGCCGCCAAGAACATCCAGCAGATCACCAAGGCGATGAAGTTGGTCGCGGCGGCGCGCCTCAAGAAGGCGACCGACCGTGTGCTGGAGGCCCGGCCCTATGCGGACAAGCTCCGCGAGGTGATGGGCAGCCTTAGCGCGGCGGGCGAACTTCCGTCGCACCCTCTGATGGACAAGCGCACCGTCCGCAAGGTCGGCCTGATCCTGCTGACGAGCGAACGCGGCCTCGCAGGCGCGTACAACACGTCGCTCATCCGCAAGGCGTCCGACTTCGTCAAGGAGTCGCCGCATGACGTCTCGATGGTTACCGTCGGCAAGAAGGGCACCCAGTTCTTCGGCAAGCGCGGCTACAACGTCGTCCACTCGATGAGCGTTCCCAGTGCCGGCGCGCGGCTTCAGGACGCGACCGAGGTCGCCCACATCGCCCGCCGGATGTACGAGAGCGGCGAGGTCGACGCGGTCTACGTCTGCTACGCGAAATTTTTCTCTGCGATCCGGCAGGTTCCGCAGATCGTCCAACTCCTCCCGATCGAGGCCCCCAAGGTCGTCGAGGCGAAGGGCCCACCCGTCGAGTTCGAGTTCGACCCGTCGGCGGAGGAGCTTCTCGGCACCCTCCTTCCCCGCTACTTCCTCACCCTGGTGTGGCAGGCGATGCTGGAGAGCACGGCGTCCGAGTTCGGCGCCCGCATGACATCCATGACGTCCGCCACCGACAATGCGGGCAAGATGATCGGCGAGCTCTCGCTCAAAGCCAACCGAGAGCGGCAGGCCGCGATCACGAAAGAGATCCTCGAGGTCGTCGGCGGCGCCGAAGCCCTTAACGGCTAGGTCTCGCCTCTCGCTGCTCCAGGCGCGCCCTCCCCTGAAAAGGGAGGGCGCGCCTGGAGCGTTTTGAGGGACCCGATGTCGAACGAGCCATACGAAGAGGATCGGGATAGATCCGTTGCTGAGACCATGGAAAGGAGTGGCCGATCGAAGGTTGGCATTACCCCATCGGCCTCCCCACCCGCTGGTTCAGGATGACCGCCTTCCCGGCACAAGGCGACTCAGTGACGTGGAATTAGAAGAGATCGATCGACTGGTCCATAGGGTGCGACGAAGGTCGGATCCGATCAATCTGGTGCTTTATCTCCTGTTGTACGGGATCATCAGTGCGCCCCGCTTCGAAAAAAATGGGCCGGGCTAAAGAGTCGAGACAGGTGATCGGCTTTACCCAGGGAGACAAGCGCTACGAAGTCCCCGGGCCTTAAATCCTCTCGGCGGTCGATGATCACCCCTCCTCGCTCCGGACTCACGACCCTCTCTGAGTATCCTCTTTCTATGTCCTCCACGTTCGGCACCCTATATCGCGTCTCGACGTTCGGCGAGTCGCACGGGGTGGGCGTCGGCGTAGTGGTCGACGGCTGCCCCGCACGCCTTCCTCTTGACGAAGCCACGATCCAGCGGGAACTCGACCGTCGTCGACCGGGCCAGAGCCGCATCACCACCCAGCGCAAGGAGGGTGACCAGGTCGAGATCCTTTCCGGCGTCCAGAACGGCCTGACCCTCGGTACGCCCATCGCTATGTTCGTTCGCAACGAGGACCATCGATCCAAGGACTACGATGAGATGCGCCAGAAGTATCGGCCTAGCCACGCCGACTTCGGCTACGACCAGAAGTACGGTCTGCGCGCTCCGACGGGCGGCGGGCGCGCTTCGGCCCGAGAGACCATCGGGCGCGTGGCGGCAGGAGCTCTTGCCCGTTCTTTCCTGTCCACCCTGGGTGTCGAGATCGTCGCCTGGACCTCGACGGTGGGCGACCTCGGCTCCGAGGTGGATACCGCGACCGTTACCACGGAAGCCGTGGACACTAACATCGTACGTTGTCCCGACGCTGCTGCCGCCGAACGGATGCTAGAGCGAATCGAAGCGATTCGCAAGGACGGTAACTCTATCGGCGGCACGATCGCCTGCGTGGCGCGCGGCGTCCCGGCGGGCTGGGGTGAGCCGGTGTTCGACAAGCTGGAAGCCGACCTCGGCAAGGCGGTCCTGAGCCTGCCCGCCTGCAAGGGCTTCGAGGTCGGCAGCGGCTTCGCCGGCACTCTTCTGACCGGGCGCGAGCATAACGACCCCTACGTGACGAACAGCGACAGGCAGGTGACCACCGCGACGAACCGCTCTGGGGGTATTCAAGGCGGCATCTCGAACGGGATGCCGATTCTTCTCCGGGCTGCCTTCAAGCCAACCGCCACGATCATGTCCTACCAGGACACGGTAACGGTCGGACACGATGCGACGACCCTTCAAGGGCGGGGTCGTCACGACCCCTGCGTCCTGCCCCGCGCGATCCCGATGGTGGAGGCGATGGTCGCCCTGGTTCTTGCGGACCACGCACTTCGCCAGCGGGGCCAGAACGGCGCGTTCGACGCTCACGGTCTACGACCGGTGGCGTAGATCATCGAAGCCGAGGATCGCCTAAAGCGCCTCGGCTCTAATCAGACGTTCTACTTCTCTTCAGGAAAATAGATCTCGTCTTTCAGCATCAGCCGCATTGCCGCCGCACCAAGGACGCCAAGGACGGTGACCAAGAGGCCGACGATCGCCAGGATCATCAAGAGTCCGTACCAACCGCTCAAGCCTTCGTTCATCGCGGTCTAGACTACCCCCTGAGCCGTTCCTGCGCGTCGAGCCGCCGCTGAAGCCTCAAAGCGGTTGGGGTGTCGATCTCACCGGCGCGGCGCATCTCTTGAAGCTCTTCGTGCTGCAGGGCGACGACCTCTCGCACCAGACGGGCGGCTTCCGCGTCGGCGTCGGACTCGTTCTCCGGTTCGCCCGCGCGAACACGACGCTCCGTAGCTTCCAGGCGTTCCTGGTAGTAGTTTCGGATCCGCCGTGCTACCTCGCCGTCCTCCTCGTCGTCCAAACGCCGTAAAGCGACCTCGGCGAGGCGTCGCTGGGCTCGGAGTTCGGCCTTCGCCGCCGTCCGGCCCGAAGATTGTACGCCCAACCGCCGGATCACCAATGGTAGGGTCAGACCTTGACCGATCAACGTCACCAGAATCGTCGCGAAGGTGACCACGATGACCATGCCTCGCCCAGGAAAGGGGGAGCCGTCTGCGAGCTGCATGGGTAGAGAAAGCGCGAGGGCGAGCGAGATCACACCGCGCATCCCGGCCCAACTGACGACGATCAATCCGGGTCGCTTCAGGCCGTCCTTCCAAGAGCCATCCGGGTTCCTCGGACGAAGGGAGCGTGTGATGTATCCCACGCCGAATATCCAGATCGGGCGTACCGCCACCACGACGATCGAAATCAGGGTGCAAAGAAGCGCGACGTGCGGGACGGTCTCACCCGCGAGACCCTCTACCGCTCGTGGGAGCTGCATCCCCATGAGGATGAAGGCGAAGCCGGTCAGAAGAAAGTCGCCGATCTCCCAGGTGGCGCCACTGAGAAGGCGGGCCGTGGCCGAGATGGACTGCGTCTTGAGATTGCTCTGGTAGAGTGCGAGGGCGAGCACCGCCATCACGCCCGACGCGTGGAAGCGTTCCGCGATCAGGTAGGCGGCAAAGGGCTCTAGCAGGGTTAGCGTCACCTCGGAGGTGGCGTTGTGAAGCCGGTAGAGGACGCGATGACCTAACCAGCCCACGAAGAGCCCGGCGACCACCGCGATCGCCCCTGACATCAGGAACGTTCCCGTAGCCGGAAGGAGGTGGAACCGTTTGCCCTCCACCATCACGCCCACCGCGATCTGGAACGCCACAAGCGCGCTCACATCGTTGAAAAGCCCTTCCCCTTCCAAGATCTCCACCACGGGACGCGGAAGGCGTAGCGCGCCCGCGATGCTCGTAGCGGCCACCGCATCCGGCGGTCCGAGAATCGCGCCGAGGGCGAAGGCGACGGCCCACGGGATCTCGGGGATCACCAGATGGACGGTGAGCGCGACCGCCGTCATCGTGGCGAGAACCAGGCCGACCGCTAGGAACAGGATCGGCAGCGCGTTGTGCCGCACTTCCGTCCACGACGTGTGGCGCGAAGCCGCGAAGATCAGCGGCGGCAGGAACAGAAGCAGCACCAAGTCGGGCGGGAGCCGGACGTCGGGCACTTGAGGGATGACGGCCAGGATCAGGCCTCCGATCGCGAAAACGATCGGATCCGCGATCCGGAGCCGCCGCCCGAGGGCGGCGAAGAAGGCCACCGCCGCGAGCAGTCCAAGCAGGAGTTCGAGGCGGTGCATCCTCTCTAGGTTACCGGGGAGGACCTCGTCTCTTCCTTAAAGCGAACCAAGCTCGATCGAAGCCGGGAATTGGGAAGGCCGACGACTTCGCCTAAATCGGACGCTGATCCAAGAATTCGATCTTCGGATGGCGCCGCGCCAGGTAGTCCCCGGAACGCTCGTCCATGGTGAGAAGGGCCGGATTGCCGACCGCGTCTTCCACCAGGCGGTTACCGGTTCCGAAGTACGCCTCCGCGATATCGGTCTCGTCGCCCTTGAGCCACAGGATCTTCTCGAACGCGAGCGGCTCGATGTCGGCTTTCACGCCGTACTCCGTCGCGAGGCGGAACTGCACGACCTCGAACTGAAGGCGTCCCACCGCACCGAGGATCGGCTCTCGACGTCCCGAACGGCGATCCCAGAACAGATCCACCAAGCCCTCTTCCGTGAGCTGCTCCACACCCTTGTCGAAATGCTTGAATCGCGTCACGTCTCGGTTCACGAGTGTGGCGAAGGTCTCCGGGGTGAAGGCGGGAACCTCCTCGAACTCAACCCCCCTGTCTACGCTCAGAGTGTCGCCCAGCTTGAACGCGCCTGGATTGGTCAGACCGACCACGTCGCCCGCGTACGCCTCCTCGACCGTCTCGCGCTCTTGGGCGAAGAGACGCTGGGGCCGGGTCAGCCGGAGCTTCTTGCCCGTTCTCCCATGGACGACCTCCATGTCCTTCTCGAAGCGGCCGCTGACCACGCGCATAAAGGCGATACGGTCGCGGTGGGCGGGGTCCATGTTCGCCTGGATCTTGAACACGAAGCCGCTGAAGGGCGCCTCCGGCGCGACCCACTCGCCGTCCGAGCAGCGCGCGGCAGGCGGCGGAGCCATGCTGAGGAAGCGCTGGAGAAACGGCTCGACGCCGAAGTTGGTGATCGCCGAGCCGAAGAAAACCGGCGTGAGCTCTCCCTTGCCGACCCGCTCCAAGTCCAGCTCCTCGCCCGCGATCTCGATCAGTTCGATGTCTTCGAGCAGTTGCGCGTAGAGGTCCGTGCCGATCACCGACTCAAGGGCAGGGTCGTCGACGTCGAGCACCCGAAGCTCCGCTTTGGTCGCGCCGTGCGCCGTACGCTCGTAGAGGTGGACGTGCTTCGATTCGCGGTCGTAGATGCCCCGGAACTCGTCACCCTGCCCGATAGGCCAGTTAACGGGCACGCTCCGAATACCCAGAACGTTCTCGACCTCGGTCAGGAGGGTCAGAGGACCACGACCCGGGTGGTCCATCTTGTTGACGAAGGTGAAGATCGGAATGCCACGCTGACGGCAGACCGCGAAAAGCTTCTTCGTCTGGGCCTCGACGCCCTTCGCGTTGTCGATCAGCATCACCGCGCTGTCGGCGGCGGTGAGGGTGCGGTAGGTGTCCGCGCTGAAGTCGTTGTGACCTGGCGTGTCGAGTAGGTTCAGAACTTGTCCTAGGTACTCGAATTGGAGCACGGTGGAGGTGACCGAGATGCCGCGCTGTTTCTCCAACTCCATCCAGTCAGAGGTCGATTTGCGCTGGCTCTTCCGCGCGTGTACGGAGCCCGCGAGCTGGATCGCGCCACCGTAGAGCAGGAGCTTCTCGGTGAGCGTCGTCTTTCCCGCGTCGGGGTGCGAGATGATCGCGAACGTCCGCCGCCGCGCGGCTTCGCTCTGAATTTCGTTCGTGGGGGCGGTCGCGTTCATGCCGAACCTCTATTTTGGCCGTTCGGAAAGGAAGAGCCTTCGTCTCTTTACGTTTTCCCGCACGTTTTCGTGCTTCAGTGGACTCTTCCGAACCGGTTCCAGCCGAGTTTCGGTTGCCGACTCCATCGTCGATGCCCCAGCTCCTGCCTCCGATACAACCAGAAAGCATGGGGGAGACGAGGACGCTCAGCAGGTCGAAGGTCAAACGCGCCACCAGTCGGTCGGTCATCAACGCCTAGCGCGGCGATAGCGTGATTTTCGCGGCAACCTCGGAAAACAGTAGACGCTTGTCTCAAAGCGCCGTAGAATGATCTTGTCATGGTTTCTACCCGACTCGCCGCGTATCCGCACCATCTGGAGTTTGCCGGCACCGTCGCCGAAGACGTCCGGCGGCATCTTGACCGGATGGGGCGGATGCGAGGACTGGCGACGGTACGGATGGCGAGCGACGGGCGATATCAGATCGCTCTCACCGATATGGAGTCGGTCAAGCCCGGTTTTCTGGCGGAACTAGGGCTCCCGTTGGCCGACGCCCTCGACGTGATCGACGGCCTTTACGCCTACGAACCCGACAAGATGGCTGCCGTTTTGGTGATCGAGCGGAATCCGATCGACGGGATTCTGTTTTCCTTTCTCACCCTCGAATGGGGCCGTCCGATGGAAACGGTCTGATCTTTTCGGACGGCTCATCGAAAGCTGGACCCTCCCGCAGTAGCCGCGCGGTGAACAGAAGCGACCGCCCGTCGTGGTACGCGGCTTTCCAAGCGTGCCCCTTCGGCATCTGGAATCGACCGGTCTCTTCGAACCAGCCGCCTCGCACGCGATCGATCTGATGGTCGCGGATGAACGCCCATTGCTGAGCCAGAGCGTCGGCGTAGCGGCTCTCCCCGGTGTACCGCCACAGGGCGGCGAACCCAAGCAGAGCCTCCGCCTGCGCCCACCAGTTCTTCGCGCGATCGGTCGGACCGCTCGTGCCGCCTCCGTAGAACAGGCCGCCCGCCTCGGCGTCCCAGCCCTCGGTGAGTGCGCTCTGGCCCAAGGCACGAATGGCCCGGTCGGCGTCCGGTGCGTCGTCGTCCCCCGGGTCGGTCGGAATCGTCCCATACTGTCGGGCGGCATCGATCAGAAGATGGGCCGCCTCGATATCGTGCCCGTACGAAACGTCGGGCGACGTCGGATGCCAGGTGCGATCGACGAAGAGGCAGAGGTGGCCCGACTCGCCTTTCAAATCGGAGGCCAAGATCTGGATCAACGTCCGCAGATCGCTTGCGACCTGCGGATCGGGCCAGACCCGGTGCAACTCGGCCATCGCCTCTAAGAGGTGAAGGTGGGTGTTCTGGGAGAGCTGGCCATAGGAGGTTCCGATAACGTCCCTTCCCTCTCCTGCGAGGCGCGGCATGCCGTCGGGGCCTGACGTCTCGATCCAGCCCCCCGACTCAGCATCCGCGTGGCTCGCATTGAGATAGCGGTAGAGTCGCTGGGCCATCGCCAGCGCCTCTTCGTCTCCTAGATGGCGCGCCGTGGCGGCCAAGCCGTAGATCGCGAACGCAAGGCCGTAGGCGTGGCGTTCCTCGACCCTCTTGCCGTCTTCCGCCACCGACCAAGCGAGCCCGGCGTCGAGATGGTCCCGAAGGAACTCCACACCGTGGCGGGCGTAGCTCGCGAACTCCGGACGGATCGACGCGACGGCCGCGCAGACCCACACCATACGCGACTGGAAGACGACGCCCTTTGAGCGGTCGCCCGTCGGTCGGAAATCCGCGTCGAAATTCTGGCGATAGCCTCCCGTGGGATCGATGCAAGCTGGAAACCACCGGTCGAGCAGGTCGCGCCAGAGGGAGGCCTCCAATTCTTCGGACGTCGGAAGCGGGAGCATCGACTATTGTAGGGTCAGAACCCTTCGCCCTGCGTTGGGAGTCAGAGACCTCGTGGCCGCCCACCTTCCTCTCGAACCCTGGACCCTTGATCCCGAGCGGGCGGTAGCGATTCAAAAAGAGCTCGCGACCCGGATTAAAATCGAGCCGCCAGGACGTGATATCAGACTGATCGCAGGAGGCGACATCTCGTTCGATCGGGGCTCCGACGTGGTCTATGCCGGTTTTGTGGTCCTTCGTCTGCCGGATCTTGAGACGGTCGAGCGAAAGGCAGTCCGGACGACCGCGGAGTTTCCCTACGTGCCGGGACTCTTAAGCTTTCGCGAGATTCCTCCCCTTCTCCAGGCTTGGTCCCTTCTGGAGAACGAGCCGGACGCAGCGATGCTTGACGGTCAGGGCTTCGCCCACCCCAGACGCATGGGACTCGCCTGCCATTTCGGTCTGCTCATCGACCGTCCGACGATCGGGTGCGCGAAAACTCTCTTCGTCGGTCGCTACGACGAGCCTGCGCCGGAGCGTGGCGCTTGCGAACCCCTCGTCCACGGGGAAGAGACCGTCGGGGCGGCTCTGCGGACGCGCGACGGGGTCGGGCCGGTCTTCATCTCTCCCGGACACCGAATGGATCTTCCGCACGCGGTCGATCTCGCGCTCGCCTGCGGCGACGGGACACGCATCCCCGCGCCGACGAGACGGGCCCATCTCTTCGTGAACGAGCTTCGACGTGCGGTTTTGCCATGACGGCAGACCGCTACGGCCTTTGTAGCAGTCCCCAAGGGTGAATTCTCGTCGTGTAGACTCAGAACGCCTGGCGCACGATGGCCGCGACCGATCCCGAACTCGACCGGCTCCTGGAGCGCGCCCAGAAGGGGGATGCCGACGCCTGGACGGCGCTCGTCAGCCGACTCCAAGACGTCGTCTACTCCGTACCGCGCCGTTATCGCCTGGGCGAAGACGACGCTGCCGACGTGTTTATGGCGACTTTCGAGTCGCTGCTGCGCAATCTCGACCGTATCGAAAGCAGCCGAGCTCTGCCGCGCTGGCTCGCCGTCGTAGCCGCTCGTGAAAGCCAGCGACTAAGAAGGCTCAAAGACCGCACGGTCACCGACGTCCCTCTGGACGAGATCGTCGCTGAGGAGGAGGCGAGCGCAGAACAGGAGGCGGTTCTCGCCGACGACGGCTACCGGGTCCGGAGCGCGATGGCGCGGATGGCGCCGCGCTGTCGTCAGTTGCTTGGCGCGCTCTACGGAGAAGAGGAAGCGTCTTACGCAGAGATCGCGGCACGGCTGGGCGTTCCCGTCGGCACGATCGGCCCGACGCGCGCGCGCTGTTTAGAGCGCCTGCGACGGACGATGGAAGAAGAGGGCTTCTTCGGATAGGGACCGGTGAGGATGGAGGCGGACCTTCGGAGGAGCCCGCCTTATCCGTCTCTTCGCGGGAATCTGCCGCCCCGCGAAGAGCCAACCGCGCTCACGCCCCGACGAAAACTCCGTCGAGGGCCTTCGCCAAGCCGCGCCAGGCGTTGACCATCTCGTTGAGGACGGCACGCCCTTCGTCGCTGATCGTGTAGACGCGGCGCGGACGGGCGCCCTCGCTAACGATCCATTCCCCCACGATCCATCCTTTGGTCTCAAGATTCCGAAGGGCGGGGTAGAGGGTGCCTTGACGAAGGCGAAGTTGGTCGCTGCTGCGCTTGTTGATCTCCTTGGCGATCGCGTAGCCGTATGAGGGGCCGTCACGGAGTACCGCGAGGACCATGGCGGGGGTGTTTCCCCTGATGAAGTCGCTTTCTACCGACATCGTGCGTACGTTCACTGCATTTCACAGGCCAATCTAGTAGCCGAGGCATTTTAGACGGCTCAAACCCCTATTTTAACGAGGCATTAAAGTTTACGAAAGAGAATTCATTTTCGGCTCATAAACGACGACGGAAGCCGAACGTGCCAAACTTGAGCGCATGGCCCTCGTTCGCGTCGCCGTCACCCTCAAGCCCTCGCTTCTCGACTCCCAGGGAAGGACCGTCGCGGGCGCGCTAGAGAAGATGGGCTACGCCGAGTTGGAGTCCGTACGGATCGGCAAGCTTATCGAGCTTCGGCTGGAGACCTACGACGAGGCGCGCGTGAAAGAGATGTGCGACCGGTTGCTCGCAAACCCGGTGATCGAGGACTACCGCATCGAGGAGATCGTGGCGTGAGGGTCGCCGTCCTACGGTTTCCCGGGAGCAACTGCGACCAGGACGCGCTCTTCGCGGTCCGGTCGATGGGGTTCGATGGCGCGTACGTCTGGCACGAGGAGACCAACCTTGACGGGTTCGACGGCGTGTTCCTGCCCGGCGGGTTCTCCTACGGCGACTACCTGCGCTGCGGCGCGATGGCCTCGCGCGCCCCGATCATGGCGGAAGTGCGCCGCTTCGCGGAAGAGGGACGCCCCGTGATCGGCGCCTGCAACGGCTTTCAGGTGCTCTGCGAGGCGAGGCTCCTTCCCGGCGCGCTTCTCCTCAACGCGGGCGAGAAGTTCCTTTGCCATAACGTACGCCTGCGGGCGGAGAATCGCGACTCGATGTGGACGCGTGGCGTCGACCGGGAAATCCGGGTCCCGATCGCCCACGGCGAAGGGCGCTACGTCGCCGATTCGGAAACCCTCGCCCGCCTTGAAGGCGATGGACGGATCGCTTTCCGCTACGTCGACGGCAGCCCGAACGGATCTTTGAACGATATCGCGGGAATCCTTAACGGAGCGGGTAACGTACTAGGAATGATGCCGCACCCCGAGCGCGCCTGCGACGCGATCTTGGGGAGCGAAGATGGACGGCTGGTTCTCGAAGGTTTTAGTCGCGTCGCCGCGACGGTCTAAAGCCGTATCGTTTCCTGCCGATCCTTCCTATACACCGCCCATGCGAACCGTCATTCTCGTGACCCTCGGCTCCTTAGCCGCCCTCGCGCACGCCGATAAGGTCGTGCTCGGCCGACTTGGACAGACGAAGGCTGCCGCCCAGCTTTACTCCGCGCCTTCGCCCAAGGCGAAGGCGATGGGTCGGGTCGCCGCCGGACGCTACCTCGTCGTGCGCCCCGCCGGAAAGAAGTGGACCGCGATCGTGTTGGACACGGGTCGCCTCGCCTACGTTCCTTCCCAGTCGATCACGACCCTGGCCTACGAGGTCACCCAAGACGGCACGAAGCCGGTAAGCGCCCGTTCGCGGACCCGCTACGTCGCCTCGCGCGGCTCTTCGCTTCCCCGAATGAGGTTGGACGCTCGCGAGAGCATGGCCGAGATCGCGATGAGCCAGGAAGGAACCACGCCTTACAAGTGGGGAGGGACGCAACTGGTCTCCGGTATCGATTGCTCCGGCTTCGTCCAGAAGATGGCGGGCCAGATCGGCATGAGCCTTCCACGAACGGCCGCCGAACAGGCGAACGTGGGCATGCCCATCACCCGCTACGAAGACCTTCGGCCCGGCGACCGACTCTACTTCTGGGAGACCAAGCGCAACAAGATCGGCCACACCGGCATCTACGTGGGTGGCGGCTACTTCACCCACTCCAGTTCCGGCCACCACGGCATCGCGCGGGATTATCTGAGCGAGCGCTGGCGCCGCATCTGCGTCGCCGCGCGGCGCTGACGTGGATCGCGTCTGGATCCGGGGTACCAGCGGATCAGGAAAGACGACTCTCGGCCTTGAGATCGCCCGGCATACCGGCGATCGACCTGGACGATCTCTGGTGGCTGCCCGGATGGTAGACGCGTTCCGTCGAGGAGTTTCGCGATCTCGTCCGAGAGACCATGATCGGCCCCAGTGGGTCGTCTCCGGGAATTATTTCGAAGATCAACGATCTTGTCTTGCCTCTCGCCGACACCGTCGTGTGGCTCGACTACGCCCAGCCGCTCGTTTTGGGACACATTCTTCGTCGCACCCTTCTCCGATGCCTGAAGGGCGGCTTCTGCTTCAACGGCAACCGGGAATCGTTCCGTACCTCGTTTCTGACGCGGAACTCGGTGATCTTGTGGTCGCTCACGACGCATGCGAAGAAGCGGCGCGAATGCCTCGCCTTTCTGGCGACAACGTCCCCCAAAATCAGGGTCGTCTCCGACGTCGTTCGCCAAGCGAGACGCAACGCGAGTTATAAAGTACTTAGGTAATGGATTTAAAAACACTAGAAAGACGTAGAAACGTCTAAGCCAATGACGTCCCTCCGGAAAGCCTTCACCCTCATCGAGCTGCTCGTCGTGATCGCGATCATCGCGATCCTTGCGGCGATCCTGTTCCCCGTCTTCGCCCAGGCGAAGAACGCCGCGAAGAAGACGGCCGACCTGAGCAACGCGAAGCAGATCGGGCTCGCCGTCATGCAGTACAACACCGATAGCGACGGAGTCTATCCGTACGGTTGGTACGGAACCACCTGGTGGCAGACCCTTCCGGCAAGCCAGGGCGAGTCGTACAAGTGGATGGACGCGGTCTATCCCTACGCGAAGAGCGAGGCGATCTTCAGTACGAACGAGGGCAACCTCGGTGAAGCCGGCAAGTACGTCAACCGCGACCGACTGGTCCAGCCTTCGCCCCTGACGAACACCGATGCCACCTCCCGTCGCTTCGGGGGCTGGGCCGCGAACCTCGCCTATTGGGGCGCGGGCGGCGCGGGCACCCCGCCCTTCTCCGACGGAAACAGCGGCCTGAAGACCGAGTCCGGTATCGGCGACGTCTCCGGCACGATCCTTGCGGCCGACGGTAACGGCAGCTTTCAGGTCGCCTGGGAGGACATCGCTCGCCAGCCCGGCGTCACGAACGTGAACGGAGCCAACGTCCTTGGGATCGACGGCGGCACGAACATCCTGGACGGCGGCGTGGTGTTCCGTTACACGGACTCGACCAACGTGATCTGGGCCGATGGCCACGCGAAGTCGCTCAAGCCTGGAGCCGCGATGACGAAGGTCACCGACGAAAGCCAACCCACCTTGGGAGCCTACAAGTACTTCACCTCGGAAGAGGATTAAGACCTTTCGGTCGGCGGCCCAAGCGCTTAAAGGCCGCCTACCCTATCCCGAACCCCCTTCGGAAAGCCGTCGCTTTCGCCTTCGGACGTTCCGTATTCCCACCCTCGGCCTGCGAACCATGGATAATGACGAACCATGCGCTTCGCTACGCGCGCCATCCGCGTCGCCCAAGATCCCGAGTCGTGTTTCGGGTCGGTGATTCCGCCGCTCTACCAGTCGACCACCTTCGCCTGGCAGGACCTGGACACGATCCCGTCCATCGACTACACGCGGTGCCAGAACCCGAACCGCAAAATGCTCGAGGCGGTGATCGCGAGCCTGGAGGGTGGCCAGCACTGCTGCATCTTCTCCAGCGGCATGGCCGCCATCGGCGCCGTCTTCGCGCTGATGAAGCAAGGCGACGGCCTCGTCATGGCGAACGACATCTATGGCGGGACGTTCCGGATGGCGGAACAGCACCTCGTGCGTCAAGGCATCGAGACCACGTTCTTCGACGCCCACAACCCGGAGACGATCGCGGATGCGTTACGCCCCAACTCGAAGCTCCTGATCTTCGAAACGCCGACAAACCCGAACGTGCGCGTATCCGACATTCGCGCGGTCTGCGAGTCGGCGCACCGGCACGGTCTGACCGTGGTGTTCGACAACACCTTCGCCTCCCCTGCCCTCCAGAACCCTCTTGAACTCGGCGCGGACGTCGTCGTCCACTCCACCACGAAGTACATCTCGGGCCACTCCGACGTGATCGGTGGCGCGGCGGTCACGAACGACGACGCCATCGCCCACCACCTGTTCGAGTGGAACAAGGCTTGGGGTGCCGTCCCCTCGCCTTTCGACACCTGGCTCTCCCTCCGGGGCGTGAAGACGATGGCCCTGCGTATGAAGCAGCACTGCCACAACGCCCAGGTTCTCGCCGAGTTTCTCGCGAATCACCCGCGCGTCGCGAAGGTCCACTACCCCGGCCTGCCCGACCATCCCGACCATGAGACGGCTAAGCGGCAGATGCGCGGCTTTGGCGGCATGCTCGCCATCGAACTTCCGACGGTTGAGATCGCGCGCTGCGTCGCGGAATCGACGAAGGTGTTCCTTCTGGCCGAATCGCTCGGCGGCGTCGAGAGCCTCGTCGCCTACCCGCCGCTCATGTCCCACGCGGTTATGAGCGAAGCCCAGCGCCTCGAACGCGGCATCCCGCCGACGATGCTCCGGCTTAGCGTGGGTATCGAAGACGAAGCCGACCTGCTTGAGGACTTCGAACAAGCCCTAAGGGGTTGAGGAAGGCTAGGAGCCGCAGGTTTAGGGGCTTTCCTGAGCTACCGCTTCGGCGCCGGGCCTCGCGCCGGGTGCGGCACCCGGCGGTAGGAATCGCAGTCCACGAAGAGAACGAGCGGCGGGAGTTCGCCGAGGCCGACCGGGCGCGCGGCTTCCAAAGACGAGGAGCTTTCGTACTCGATGGTGAGCGCGTCGCCTTCCGTCAACTCGGCCGTCTCCCCCGCGTTGTGGACGCGAACGTCGCCCCGCAAGGCGTAAAAGTGGGCGTAGGTACCCTCCTCGAGCGAACCGGGCAGCGCGCCGTACAACTCGATCACGGACGAAACGGTGCTGCCCGTGCGGAACACCGCACTGGTGAGACGGAAGAAAGCCGAGGCGAGGCCGTTCCGGCCCAGACGAAGCCGCTCCCCCTCATCCTGGATCGCTTCCGGATCGTAGGGAAACGGGTCGTGCGCCTCATCGAGTCCCTGTCGAAGCAGGTAGCGACGGCACTCCTCCCAGACCATGAAGTGCCAGCGCGCCTCGGCGAGGGGCCGCGCGAAAAGCTTCGTCCACTCGTATCGCTGCCACAGCCGCCCCTCGGCGGTGCGCAGCGCCTTGGCGAGCTTACGCTCGACGAGATGCGTGCAGCCTAGTCCGCGCTCGACGCGGCGCAGAGTGGAAAGGGCGACGCCCGTCTCACGGTGGAGGCGGCTCATCGACCAGCCCTGCTCCTCCCGGCGACGCCGAACGTTCTCTCCAAGAAGCGCGGGATCTCGGCCCTGCGCGATCTCCTTCAGGCTCCGGCGCGACATCCCTCTAAGATACCGAACAATTCGCTCAGGCCAGAATAGTATTCCTGATCGAATTGAGTCCACGAAAATTCAGGATCGCCGAACCGACCTTATCCTAATCCTATCCCGTCGCCGAACGGCCTGCGACGTTCTGGAATTCTTATGAACCGTCGCGCCTTCACCCTGATCGAGCTCCTCGTCGTCATCGCGATCATCGCGATCCTCGCCGCCATCCTGTTCCCCGTCTTCGCCCAGGCCAAGGAGGCCGCGAAGAAGACCGCGTGCCTCAGTAATCTCAAGCAGGTCGGACTCGGAGCCGTGATGTATGGCGGAGATAACGACGACACGCTTTTCCCTTGGAGCTATGGCTACAGCGACGCTGACGGCGCTTACTGGACTCGCTATTGGTTTGCTGATACCGCGAATGGTAAGAAACCCAAGTTCTCGGAGGGGTACCTCGGCCCATACATGAAAACGGGACCCCTCGTCGACTGCCCGAGCGCGTCCGCTCTCACGACGACCGATACGAAGCCGGTCGCCTATGGCGCGAACTGGTATCTCTTCCTCAACGTAAAGGCTCCCGCAGGGCAAAACCCCAGCATTGTCGTCAGCTTCACGCAGGTAGAGAATCCGGTCGAGACGATCTTCGTCGGCGATGCGGCTCAGTATCTTGGACCGGGAGCTGCGCCGATCCGATGCGAATTCCTTTCGCCGATGATCGGTCCTTTCGACTACCTGCACGCACGTCATGGCGGCGAGTCGGCGAACGTGAACTGGATGGATGGCCACGCGAAGTCGCTAAAGCCGAGCTACCTTGGTCCGTCGATGTCTCTGACCGACGGCATGAAAGCCGCAAAGATCGGTTATCCCTTCAAATTCCCCAAAGAGCATCCAAACGCGTTCGATCTAACGGATCGCGACCAATACTACTTCGCGATCCAGAAGCCCGCCGCGCCGTAGTCCGCGCCCGCATCAGAGCGCGCGGAGCGTGGGCCACTCGGTCTCGATCCCCTGTTCCCGCGCGAGTCTCTGGAACGCCTCGGTCAGCGTGGCCGAGGCGGCGACGGATTGGGGCTCTGTGCCGTTCCGAAGGCAGAACGCCGCCAGCAGCCCCGCCGCCTCGCCGATGTTCCACTCGACCGGATGGAGGCGGTAGCAGCCGTTGGTAACGTGGGTCGTGCCGAGGTTCTTCGCCGCCGGGAGGAGGTTGCGCGTGCGCTGGGGCACGAGCGCGCCCAGAGGGATCTGGAACGGCAGGGAGGGGATGTCGATGTAAGGATCGCCACCGGTCGAGAAGTGCAGGTCGATCCGGTACGCGCCGACGCCCACCGAATCCCGCATCGCCGGCGCCCGGTCAAGCCCCGCCCGATCCACATTCGTTTGCGGGATCACGTCCCCCTCCACGATCGTCCGCAGGGCACGGATACGGCGGCTCTCGCGCACGTAGGGGGCTTTCGCGAGACCGTCGGCGGTTCCCGTTAGGTCGGGTCGGAGATAGAGGCCCGGCGCGCCGCCCTCCGTCTGCATCCAGTAGAGCCAGCTCAGGCTCATCTGCCGCGCGTCCTCCAGGGCCGTCCACGGTTCGGAGGCGGTCAGCGGGCGCACGAAGTAGTCGTTCTGGGGCCAGTTGACGATCGTCGCGTCGTGGCGGGGCGGATCGTAGCGGAAGCCGTCGACGATCTGGCGGTACTTGAACCAGCATCGCCACTCATCGCTGAAGAGAGGGATCTCACGAGGTTCGTTCGTCGCGGGCGCGAGATCCCCGTACTGGAACAGCCTTCCCCGCCATCCTTTGGGGGCGTACGTCGCCCACCGCTCGTACTGCGCCGGACGGTCGATGGTCCGGTTCGAGCCGGGATCGTGGGCGATCGCCATGCACCACGTAAAGCCCTGCTGGTTGTCCGGCTGCGCGGGACCGCTTGGGGCGTGCGGCTCGCCGGTCTGGTCGCGACTCTCCGCTCCCTGCACGAACTCCGTGCCCGTAAGCGGCAGCAGGTCGCCCAGCTCGGTCGCATCGAGCACGTAGGCGGCCCGCACGAGGGTCTCCCCACCCGTCTCCAGGTCGAGCAGCGGGATGGCGACGACTCGGTCGTCTTCGACCGTTGGTCGCTGCGACCCCGTGTCCACGGAAACCGTGCTCGCCAGAAGGTTGGCGCCCTGAGCGACGGTACGCAGGCGAAGCTCGATGTCGCCCGCCTCGGCCAGCATTCCGCGCAAGACCCTTTCGCCCACGGCGGGCGGATGGCAGAGGTTGCTCACCCAGCCGCCGCCGGGATTGAAACGTCGCATCTCCGGGGGACGCGGGCCGTCCATCGCCCGCCTTACCCGGCTCCGGAAGATCCGGTAGCGTGCGGTGCATCCGAACATCTCGATCCAAGGATGATCGTCGGGGGGCACCGCCTGCGCCGTGAGCTGTCCACCCACCCAGTCGGTCTCTTCGGTAAGGATTACCCGCAATCCCATCGAGCCGGCGGCCAGCGCGGCGGCCACACCGCCCGTTCCCCCGCCGACGATCAGCACGTCGCACGCCTTCTCCCGCATCGGAAGGAGTATGCGCGATCAGACCTGCGGCTTCCAGTCGCCGTCGTCGTCCGACGAGGAGTCCCAGAGGCCGCAGAAGCAGGCGTCGAAGAAAAAGCCGAGGAGATCGCCGAGCAGTTCGAGCATCATCCAGGCGACGGAACGAGGCGATGAGGGGTTGAGCGGGGCGGAAGAAACTCGGACCCTTTCGCCCAAACGGTCGGCGACCTAGCCGCAGGCCATCGACAGAACAGGATTATGTCAGGCCATCCTAACCCGATACTCCAGCGAGCCGAGGCGGATCGTGTCCTCGGGCGAGAGCTCGGTTCGCATGTTCGGCGCGAGCTTCGCGCCGTTAAGGAACGTGCCGTTCGAGGAGCCCAGATCGGTGAGGAAGATGCCGTGTTCGGTGACCTCGATCTGACCGTGCTTGCCGGAGACGTACGAATCCTTGATCGGGATATCGTTCTCGTCCCGGCGCCCGAAGGTCGAGACGCCCGCGCGCAGAGACTGCTCGCCGTCGGGACCGGAGAGGATCGCGGGGGCGGCCTCCTTGCGAGGCGGAGCGGCGATGGCAGCCGTCTTGTTGCTGGAAAAGACCTGGGTAACGTTGCCGCCTGCCGCTCCCGGAAGCGCGAGGCGTACTTCGGCTCCGCCTAAGGAGATCGTCTCACCGCCCTTGAGGACGCGCTTTTCGCCCGCCGTGAGAGCTTGGCCGTCGATCTTCGTGCCGTTCGTCGAGCCGAGATCCTCCAGTGTGATCTGGCCGTGCTGGCTCGTGAGCATCGCGTGACGGCGTGAGACGCGGCCATCGACGATCGAGACGTCGGCCTCGCGGCCTACGACGTTCTCGCCGGGACGCACCGGCTGCTCCTTGCCGCTCGCGTCCACGATCATGGGAAGCTTGATCACCGGGGCGCCGAACGCGTCGTCGGGCAGAGCGCGGTCGAAGATCAGCCCGCAGTCGACGCAGAACATCACCCCCGCTGGATTGAACGTCTTGCATACAGAGCATTGGACGGGCTTGATCGTGACCGTCGCCTCGAACTTGGTCGGAGCGGCTCCCATCACCGTCTTGTTGGGATCGAGACGGGGCGGCGCGCCCATCTGGGTGCGGTTGGGGTCGGTGGAGAGGACTTGGGTCCGGTTCGCGTCGCTCATGCCTATTGCCTGTACGGACGTTTCCGACCGCCGGTTTAGTTTAGCCGGGCTTCGGCGATCTCGCAGCAATAAGCCAAAAGCTGCCGGGCGTGGGCGATCAGGAACTCGACGTCGGGCTCATTCTGACGCAACGCGTTCGCCAGGATCTCCGCCTGATCCCGAGCATCGACGGTCGCACGAACGGCCTGCAGCCTCTCCATGCTGATAGTTGACTCGACTCACACGTATGAGTTCGGCGGAGATCCCTTTTTGCGGCGAAGGCCGCACGATCGGCAGACGAACTAGATCTGTCCACGAGGGTATCGAGCGCGCTGCACCATGCTCCCGAGAGTAGCGAACGAACGTCGGGATAGACGACTCAGGGCACTTTTCCAGTCGCGGCCCGTCCAGCGTAGGCGAAGAGCTCAGGGCGCGTCGTGGTTCCGTGGCGAATGAACGTTCTCGCGAGGGCCGACGCCTCCGGGAGGGCGCCTTCTCCTTCACCGTCCCAAGGCGTGTACTCGCCGATCCCATGAAGGGCCGACTCCTGAACGGCGGCTTTCGGAGAAGCGAGCGCTCGTTCGAGGATCCCCAAGAACGCCCGCCGCTGAAAGTCTTCGGATCTGTCGATTCGCCACCGCGCGAGATCCCAGAACATAAAGAGCGCGCTGGCCATGGCTCCTCCAGGCTCGCTGAGGTGGGCGAGACGGTCGTCGGCGCAGGGCTCGAAAACCTCCGTATAGAGGGTGAGGGCCGCGTCCCAGACCAACCGTCCTCCACGCTCGGAGGAAAGGTTCCAATGGAGGTAGGCGAGTTGCCCATAGACCGCTTGTCCGATCGCTTCGGCGGGGTAGCGACGGAGCAACGCGCCTCCCTGCATCCAGGACCGGGCGACGAAGAGGGCGAACGTCTCACCGTATGGCGCGATCTCGGGAGTTTGATCCGAAGGATCGAAAAGAACGGGCTCTGCAGGCTCTGCCTCGAACCACGCCTGAAGCCAGGACTCGAAACGGGAATCCTCGTTAGAACGGCCATGCCCATCGTTCAGGCCCGCCTCGAAGGCATGAAGACTCTCGGCGCCCCTTCCCCTCAAAAGCCGACTCCGTTCCAGAAGAGAGCGGCCGCGAACCACAGCCCGTAACCCCCAAGGCTCAGAATGGCCCGTGCCAAGGGTAGGGTGAACCACAAAGGAACGGGTTTGAAGATCTCTGGACTCAGGGGGTTTTGGGAACGAGGATAATAGCCTTGGCCCATCGAATCCGAGAGGGACGCCGATTCGGCGAGAAAACGCTCGGTGGGGCGGTCCGGTGGCAGAGAATCGATCAAGACTTGGACCCTCTACGCTACTCAGGGATGTCCGGAACGTCCTCGACGCGCACTTCCGCCGCCGCGAGATTCGCCTCTTGGATCTGGTCGAACACCTCTTTCCGGTGAACCGCGACGTCCTTGGGGGCCTTGATCCCGATACGAACCTGTTCGCCCCTGACCTCGAGAACCACGATCTCAATGCCATCGCCGATCACGATGCTCTGATGGAGTTTGCGCGTCAGCACCAACATTGAGGATTAGCCTTCCCTGGCCGTTCCCAACACCCTACCTAAGCCGCGCGCCTTTCGTGCGTCTCAGAGTGTGGGAAAACCCGATACGGCGTAGTATACGCGCCGTCCTCAAGGACCATCTGCCTTCCTTTGCGCGATACGGCGTCAACGACGATCGGACCCGCAAGGTTCAAGGTGGTCTCGCGCGGTTTTCCGGCGGGCACGTGGGCCGTCGCGAGAACGACCGCCTCGGCCAGATCGGGGCAGCGGCGCGCCACGTCGGTGTCGTAACTGGGCACGTACCGGCTCGGTTCGGTGACCAGGAACGCCATGCTCGGGTCGTCCAGGCTCTGGAGCCAGGAGAAAGGACTGCCGGGCTTGGCCTCGAACAGCACGAACCGCTGGAGGTCCGGGAGGCCGACGAGACCGCCGTCGAGACGGAGAACGTCGTCGCCGTCGAACTCGACGTTGCCGAAGCGGGTGCCTGCGAGGGTGGTTTTCATCGGATGTAGTCCATGAGTCCGGTCGTGAAGCCTTTGCTGGCGACCTTGATGGCCGCGTCGTAAGCCGACTGCGCGGCCGTGTAGTCAACGAGGGCCGAAGCGTAGTCCACTTCGCCGATATCGCTCGCGCGCTGCTCGAGTTCGGCGTCGCGTCGACCGTGGACGGCCCGCGTCGCGTCCAGCGCGTTCTCCTGCCGCCCCACGTCGGCGCGGGCGGAGACGAGCGCGTCGGCGCTCGTCTTCAGCTCGTCCAGCCGTCCGTTGGAGATCGCGCTCACGTCGCCCGCGTTCAGGCTGTCCTTGAGCTTGGCGAGCGAGGCATAGGCGTCCGAGACCACGCCCCCCGTCTCTCCGACCTTCGCCGTCTCGCCGGGTCCGGTCTCTAGCGCGGGCCGCACGGCGTTGCCCGCATAGCTCAGCGCGCCGCTCGTATCGACGGAAAAAGGCTTGGTGTCGGTCGCTTGGCCAGAGAAGAGGTATCGCCCGTCCGGTCCCTGGCTGTTGCCGAGGCTGACGAGCCGCATCTGGATATCGCCGATCTGGGCCACCAGATTCGCGCGCTGGTTTTCGTTGAGCGTGGTGTTCGCGCCTTCGACGGCGATCGACTGGGCCTGCTGCATCAGCTCGCCCATGTCGCCGTAGGTAGCGTCCGTGACGGTCAGGGAGCCCTTCGCGACGTCGAGGTTCTTCGTGTAGGCCGCGATGCCCTTGCGGATCTCGCCGATCCCAAGAAGCTGCCGCGTCCCGGAGGCGTCGTCGGAAGGCGCGTTGATCCGCTTCCCGGTGATCGCCCGGTTTTGAGCGGCCAGCATCTTCGCCTCGGAGGAGGAGATGCTGGCCGCGAGTTGATCGTAGCGGAATGCGGTGCCGACGCGCATGGTCTCATCCTTGTTCTCGGCAGGTTTGCGAGGTTTCGGAGGGAAAGAATACGAAACGAGCGCGGATTGTTGAGCGGCTTCTCAGCAGCGTCCCTTTTTAGGCCTAAGTCTCACAAACGTCTATGAGACCGATCACCTTTCTCTCCGGCCTCGCCGCCGGACTGACCCTAGCCGCCGCCTTCCCTCAGGGCGGATCGCAAGGGAGCAACCAGAAACTGCCGCAGCCGAAGCGGGTCGAAGACGCCTACCCCCTAAAGGACGAAGTCGACCGCCAGAAGACGGCCCGCATCACCCAGCAGATGACGGTCGATCTGCTCGCTCTCTTCAACCAGTACAAGCAGTCCCACTGGAACGTGAACGGTCCGCTCTATCTGCCGCTCCACGAGTTCTACCAAGAATCGGCGGACTACTACCGGGGCCAGGCCGACGTGTTCGCCGAGCGTTCGCTTCACTTGGGGTTCAGCGCGGACGGACGATACTCAACCATCGCCCGGACGACTAAAATCCCGGACTTCCCGGCGGGCTACGTAACGGACAACGAGTCGCTCAAGCTTTTGCTCGATCGCGTGACCGTGCTGCAGAAGGAGGTCTACACGTTCATCAAGGAGACCGAGGAGTCCGATCCGCCCACGAGCAACAAGCTCCAGGATCTCGCTTACGAAATCGACAAGAACCTCTGGCAGTTACGCATCCACCTCCAGAAGCCCGGAGGACTGGGGCAAGACCTTCCGTATGCGCCCGTTCAGGCCGGGGCGAAGACCGGACCTTAGCTTAGGGGTGGGTTCGACAGGAGGGCGACGCAAGCCGGACACCGCCCGAAAAACTCCAGACGCTCCGATTCGAGGACGAAGTCCGAGGCCCGACGGGCTTCTTCGAGAAGTCTGTCGAAACCTTTGATCCGCACATCGTCGACCTTTCCGCAGCGGACGCAGACGACGTGCGGGTGGGCGCTCGGGTCGACGGCGTCGTAATGGGCGCGTCCCAATCCGAGGTCGAGTTCCCGGAGCTCGCCGAGGGTCTTCAGCGTTTCGACGGTCTTGTAGACCGTCGCACGCGAGGTCGTCGGGCTCACACGCCGTACGTCGGTGTAGATCTCGTCGGCGGTGGGATGGCGATCGGGTCGCAGCAGAGCGTCGAGGATCGCGAGGCGCTGGGGCGTCATTCGGCAACCGGCGGCGGCGAGCCGACGCCGGAGAGCCGTTTTCCTGTCGATCTCCAAATAAGAGTCGCCCACGATAGGATTCTAGACGTTTTTGGCCGCATTGGCAAACTCTCCAGCGCATAGGGATACTCGTTCCTATCTAGGAACGAGTATCCCTATGCCTCATGACGACTCGCCTCAGCCCGCTCAGACCCACGACCCGGCGTTCGTGCTCCAGAAGGTCCAGCCCGCCCTGCTGGGCCTTATGGACGGCTCCGTCTCGACCTTGGGCCCTCTCTTCGCCGCCGCGGGGCTGACCCACGACCCTCACAAAGCGTTCTTCGTGGGTCTCGCCGCCTCGGTCGGCGCCGGCATCAGCATGGGGCTCGCGGAGGCCCTCTCCGACGACGGCGAGGTCACCGGACGAGGAGCCCCGATCGGTCGCGGGACGATCACCGGCGTCGCCACCACGCTGGGCGGGATGCTCCACACCCTTCCGTTCCTGCTCCCTAGTCTGCACACCGCCCTCACGCTCGCCTATGCCGTCGTGGTGATCGAGCTTTTGGCGATCGCCTATATCCGCTTCCACTTTATGAAGAGCCCCTTGGGTAGGACCGTGCTCCAGGTGATCGTCGGTGGCGGCATCGTATTCGCGATCGGCGTATGGCTAGGCGGGTTGGGGTAGGCGCTCCCGATACCCTGTATCCTAATACGATGGCCGCCGTCCTCATCGCGTTCGCGGCGCTCCTCCGTCAAGACGTCGCCGACCTGACGCCGCCGCGCATCGCTTTCGCGCCCTGGCGGGAGGTTCAACGCGACGAGACGATCGCCGAGTACACGGAGGAGTTTCCCAGCGCCCTCACCTCGGGGGTCGTCGAGAACGACACCGTTCCTCTACGCATCCTCGTCCCCGCGAGCGCGACAGGACCGGTTCCGGTCGTCCTGATCACCCACTACCTGGGCGCCTCGGACCTACGAGCCGAGCGAGCGCTGGGCGAGGATCTCGTATCGCGTGGCGTGGCCGCCGCGATCATGACCCTTCCCTACCACCTCTCCCGTACGCCTCCGGGCCGTCGCTCGGGCGAACTGGCGATCGTACCGGACCCGGCGAAAATCCGACAGACCCTCCGGCAAGCGACCCTCGACGTGCGTCGTTCCCTCGACTTCCTCGACTCACGCCCTGAGTTCACCAAGGCGCCGCGCGGGCTCGTGGGAACATCGCTCGGGGCCCTGATCGCCGCCCTCAGCTACGGCGTCGAACCGCGCATCACCCACGCCGCGTTCCTCCTCGGTGGCGTCGACTTCGCGGGCATCATATGGAATTCGTCCCGCATCGTGCTTCAGCGCGACGCCCTTCGCCGTCAGGGTTACTCGGAATCGAAGCTCCGTCAGGAGCTCGCCCCCGTCGAGCCGCTGACCTACCTACCACGCGAAGTTCCGGGCCGGACCTTCGTCATCTCTGCGAAGTACGACACGGTCGTGCCTCCGGCGAACACCGCCGCTCTCGCGCGGGCCTTGGGCGACCCGCTTCGGCTCCAGATCGACACGGGTCACTACGGAGGTATCTTCGTCCAGCGCAAAGCCTTGCGTGAGGTCGCGCGCTTCTTCGGGGACGAGATGTCGGGAACGGGCTACGTGCCGCCGCGCCGCCTCGTCGCGCCCACCCTCCGGCTCGGCGCTCTGGTCGCCGCCCCGAACGGCTTCGATCTAGCCGCCGGGATCGACTTCCTTCACTTCGGTCCTCGCGCCAGCGCGTACGCATCGTTCCTCGTCACGCCGCGCGGGCCCGGAATATTCGTCGGCCAGAGCATCGTGCAAGGCGTTTCGATCGGAGCCGTCGGCACCTTCGGCGGTCGTTCGCGGTTCGGCATCGGCGTGTTCTGGAGCGCGGTTCTTTGACGCTGGCGGAGAGCGCGAACGCGAATCTTCTCGCCACCTACCTCGCCGTGGGCCGTGCCCTGCCCGGCGCCGAGATTCGCAAGACGCCGGGCTACGTCGCTCTCCTCTCCGATCTCCCACACCCCTCGGGAAACTTCGCCGCGCGTCTCGACCTCGACCCCTGGTGCGCCGCCGGTCTGCGCGATCTCGCCGCGAGCCGCCCCGCCTTTCAGGCCGTCGCCCTTCCGGGCGACGGCCCCGCCCATCTTTCCGAATTGCTCCGCCGCGCCGGATTCGAGGCGGTTCAAACGCTCCTTAGCCTCGTCGCAGAGCCCTACTCCACCCCCTCCGATCTCGATATGACGTCCGCCGAAGGCGCGGAGGAGCGGCTTAGGGCGGGCCGATTCATGTCCGACGCCTTTTTCTTCCGCGAGTCCGCCCCGATTCGTGAGGCGCTCGCCGTAGGGCTCGCCCAGACAACGGCGTTGACGGCGTCGACGCATCTTTTTCGCGAGCGGCCCGTCGCGGCGGTCGCTCTCTCCCGGACCGAGGGCATGCTCGGCCTCTACAACGTCTGCGTCGCCCCGCCCTTTCGGGGCCGGGGCCTTGGTCGGAACGTGGTCGGGTGGGCGCTGGCGCAGGCCGCCGCGGAGCATCGCTCCGCCTGCCTCCAGTGCGTTCCCGCGCTGGAGACGTGGTACGCCCGCCTGGGGTTCGTCCGGGCGGGCACGATCACGGCCTGGGCGCTCGCCTCTCGTTAGGCGCGTCAGGCCGGATCCGAACTCCGGCTCCCGGTCTAGGCTCTACCGGCGTCGCTGGATCGTTGGGTAAGGCACTTTAGGACGGTAGCCGTCCCAGAGAAGCCGATTGAGCTGGCCGAAGTCGGCGCGGTCCACGGCGGAAAAGTCGAGCTTGGCCGAACGGGCGGCCAGGGCGGTCTTCGGCGGGTTCTTCTCGTTCACATCCACGCGCGCCGGTTCGAACGCGAACGGCGTGAGGTCCGGCGTCGTGGTGAACGCGGCGTGCATCGGGGTCGCCTTCGCGTCGTACTCCGTCATCGGCGGCAGGCCGATGATCGTCTCCATCGTCCGCAGCATCGAGGCGGTCGAGTACATCGTGTGGTCCACGACCCCGCGCCGTACGTAGGGCGACACGACGTAGCCTACCGTCCGGTGCGAGTCGACGTGGTCCGGCCCATCCTGCGCATCGTCCTGGATGATGAAGATCGCCGTCTCCTTCCAGAACCGCGAGCGGGAGACGGCGTCGACCAGCCGCCCGACCGCAAGGTCGTTGTTGGCGATCATCGCGTACGGACTGTAGGCTCCGGCGCTGAAGCCGTGCGTATGGTCCTCAGGGAGCGCCATAACCATCAGGTCGGGCCACTTGCCCGTCTTCTCCCCTTCCCTCATCTCGCGAAGGAACTCGTCCACCTTCTCCGTGTCGCGCCCGCCCCGCGCGAAGATCCGCTCGAACGGTTCGCTGTAGCCGTACCGCTCCGGGTCCTTCTTGACTTCGGCCACCTCCAGGGAGTCGTGCCCCTCTTGGATATCCACGTACTCTCCGTAGACCCGCGCCCACTTTCCTCGCTTCCGCGCGGCGGTCCACAGGTAGTCGCCGGGCGAGCTCGTCATCCGGTCGTCGCTATCGACCTCGCCGCGCCTCGAGTAGCTTAGCAGGACCTGCTTCTCCTCGTAGTCGTTCGCGTAGGCGGCGTCGGTCCACTGGTGGCCGACCTGCGACACCTCACCATCGGTGTAGAGGTTGTCGAAGAGAGCGAAGGTGTTCGCGATCTTGTGGCCGTTGGGGGTGACCTTCTCCCCAAAGATCGTCAGGCTAGGGTCCCCGTCGCCCTTCGGAACGTCGCCCAGCACCTGATCGTACGTCCGGTTCTCCCGGATCACGTACAGAACGTGCTTGATGTTCGCGAACGCGCCCTTCTCGATCCGCTCCCTTTCCGCCGGGGTGACGCCCGGCTGGCCCGGCGGCAGGTTGTCGCGCACCTTGAGGGTCATCGCTCTGAGTCCCTTAGCGTCCGGCAGGTCGACGATCAGGAGCCGCCCCTCGAGCTGCTCCTCGATGTAGCGGTACTTCACGCCGTAATCACCGCCCCGCGTTCGATCGAGAACTCCAAGATCGGCCTGTGGCCCCGCGTTCGGACCGTAGAATCCCTTGGCGGTGGCGACGAGCAGCCGATTGCCGTCCGGGGTGACGGCGACGGCGGTCGGATACCGCTCGGTAGGCACGAAGCCGAGGGTGCGCGAGTGGCCGGGCTGGGAGACGTCGGTGACCGCCACACAGTTCTCACCCGCGTTGGCGGTGTAGAGTCGCCGACCATCCGGCGCGAGGGCCAGGGCGACCGGCGTCGGTCCGATTCGCCGCCCCGCGTCCACGCCGACCTCGATCGTCTCGTCTACCTGTCCTCCCTTGACGACGGAGACCGTCGTCGAGCCCGCGTTCGCCACGAAGAGCCGCCCGTCGGGTGCGTAGGCGAGGGCGGTCGGGTGCGCCGAGACTCCGACCCGATAGAGTCGGGAGAGCGTCCGAGCGTCGAGGAACACGACCGCCCGCGCCCCCCACTCGCTTATAGCGAGGACCTTGCCGTCCGGGGAAAGGGCGGCTCCGTAGGGCCGATAACCGACCTTTGCCCGCGCTTTCGTCCCGTCCGCACCCAACAGGAACACCTCGTCGGACTGGACGTTCAGGACGTACGTCCCCTCCGGCCCGACGACGATGTTCGACACGAACCGGTCCTTGGCCGGAACGTCGGCGAGCGCGATGCCCGCTTGGGGCTTCAGATCGAGACCCACCCGGTGGATCGCCGGGGCGTCGCCCGCCTTCCCCGCCGAGACGAGAACCTCGTCTCCCCGTCGTGCGAGGCCGATCCAGCTTTTATCGAAGGGGACGGTGGAGACGATCTTTCCCGTCTCCAGGTCCACGAGGCTAAGTGAGTGGTCGTGGAAGCCACAGGTATTGACGAGCGCCCGTTTGCCGCCATCGAGCACGAGGATGTTGCCCGGCATGTCGCCGGGCAACGAGACGGCCCGTCCGGCGGGCGTGAGTCGCCAACCGTTAGGAAGGGTGAACCGCTCCCGCTTCACGTCCCACCCCGGCTTGCGCGCGACGATCAGGGCGACCGGGGCGGCGACGGCGAAGACCGCGCCCCCCGCGACGAGGGCGTACAGAAACGGACGGGTCATGGACGGGAGTTTGGCGCTACTTGGCGGCGGGAACCATCACGTCCTTCGTCTGCGTTCCGGGGGCAGGACGCGGCTTTGATTCGGACGTGTCGGGCAAAGGAGCGGGCTCGCTGCCGCATCCGACGAGCACGGAGGAGAAGGCGGCGAGCAGGATCAAGGATTTCTTCATGGGTTCTTTTGGGGCCCGCCCAACCACAGGCTGGGCGGAAAGGCGCCTAGCCGTGGCTCGTGTCGGGGCGGAACAGTGGCGTGTGGCACTGCGGATCGAACACCGCCTCGTAGCCGGAGTAGCCGGGCATCGAGTCGGGAACGCCCTGGGCGCTGTAGCCCGCGAGCGGGAACGGGTCCTTTGTTTGGTCGCCCGTACCAGCAGGTCGCGACTTGGCGTGGCCGTCGGCGAAGGCCCAGTTCTGGGTCTTGCCAAACGCCCAGGACGTGTAGTGGATGTTGCCGAAGCCCGAGGCGCTGCCGTTTGGCTCGCTGTTGCCGTTCGCCATGCCCGCGCAGTCGCTCGCGCTGCCGTACGTCTTCCCACCGCCGTTGAAGACGCAGGCCTGCGAACCGTTCGAGCAGATCAGGAACGGATTGGAGTAGGTGTCGCCGATACGCGCGACCTGACCGAAGGCAGGCCACCACGCCGGGGTGCCGGAAGGATCCTGCGTCGAGGAGGCGTTCCACGAACTCATCAGGCCGTTGTAGACGTACGACACGTTCGCAGGCTTCTCGTTGGCCAGAGCGGCGACGCTGCCCGCGGCCTTCGGAGCGCCGGGCATCGTGTACATCTCCATGCTCTTCAGGTAGGGCTGGATCGCGTTCGGCGCGGCGTTCAGAGCGCCGTTCACGCGGTTGCAGTTCCCTCCCGAACCAGCGGCGAAGTCGGCGTTGGCCGAGGCGCTCCAGTTCGCGGGAACGAGGATGCGGGAATTCTGGTTCCAGGCCGCGTTCGCCTGGTCCGCGCCGCACTTCTTGCCCGCCTGCAGAGGCATCGTATCGTCGCTATCACTAAGGTAGATGTTCGTGCCGAGCGCGAACTGCTTCACGTTCGAGAGGTCGGCGGTCTTCTTCGCGGCGAGCTTCGCCTGGGCGAAGACGGGGAACAGGATGGCGGCGAGGATCGCGATGATCGCGATCACGACGAGAAGTTCGATCAGGGTGAACGCTTTCTTCATAAGGGCGCCTTTGCCAGACCTGAATGGGTCCGACCCTAGTATCGTGTAACTTCTGCCTTAACGAAGGGTTAAAGTGGGATTAAGAGAATGTTAATAGGTTTTTAGCCCCATTTCACTCTCTTGGCGAAAACGACATTTCACGGTATTCCACCTTCACCAGTCGCGACGGGTCATGGCTGCACGCGATCGGTCCCACAAGGACCCTCTTCGGAAGTCGATCAGGGATCGAGGCGACCGTCGTGAGCACACCGTTCCGAACCGCGCTCGCGGTGATCGTCCCGCCGTTGCGCTCGAGCACGAGGCGCAGCCCCTCGACGTTGAGTTTCAGAGTGGGCGGAGCCGTCGTCTCCTCGCCCGATGCATCGCGGTGTGAGAGTTGGACCTCACCGCTAGGAAACGAGGAAACCAGCGCGAAAGGCGCGTCGGGGGCGGTCGAGGCGCGGATCATGAGGCCCGCCTTGGTGTAGGCATCCACGTCCTCCACGTCCGCGAGGGTGATCTCGATCCGAAAATTCCCTTCGGTCTCGCGGTGAAGGAACCGGAACTCGTCCTTCGTTCCCCACACGTCGTGCCCGCCGCCAAAGAGGTTGAAACCGCCCGCGACGTTTTCCAGCCCGCCCCGCAGGGCGCCGCCGACGTCCGTCGCCGTCCACCCGGCCAAAGTCTCTTGCGGCGCGATCGTCCGTCCGGGCGCGATGGCGGGCAGCGGAGAGGGTCGGTAGGCAGGATCGCCCAGGGCTTTGCGCAAGGGCTCGTTGACCGCCAACGCCTGGGTCGCGAACGATCGGAAGTACGCCTCGATCTCTGTTTTCGAGGCGGCGTCGAAGTCGATCTGAAGGGCCGGGTCGCGGTTTACGACCATTCCCCACGATGCATCGCCATGACCGCCCTGCGCGTGCTGGATCTTGTACGACCACATCGTGGTGTCCCATCCGTACGCCGCGTGCTGGTCGTAGGTGCGACGCATCATGTCGGCCCCGCCCGCCGCGTCGAACACCACGTTCATCTCGCCCACGAGGAATGGAACGTCGAGTTGACGCACCTGCGCCGCGACGCCCTCCAGGGAGGCGAGGTGGCGCGTCTGGGTTCGCACCGTGGGATCGCCGCCACCGAACAGGCCGGGGTAGTAGTGCATCTGGAAGCCGACGTTGCGCCAGCCGTTCGCCTTCGGATCGCCGTACTGGTCGAAACCGTCGAAGTTGCCCATCGCCCAGACGAGCTTGTCCTTGTCCACCGCGCGGATCGCCTTGAGCGACCGCTCGAAGATGGGTTTCTGAAGCGGCTTGGGCGTCCCGTACGGCTCGTTCCAGACGTCGTAGGCCACGACCGCCGAGCGATTCCGGTACCGCTTCGCGATCTCGCCCCAAAGCCACGCGAGCCGCTTTTGATCCTCGGGCGAATCTTTGATACGGTTTTGGTCCGAGCGGCCGGTGTGGTCGTAGGGGCTCTGTCCGCCCTGGACGCCGTGCATGTCGAGGATCGTGTAGAGCCCGTTGCGCTCCGCGAGGTCGATCGCCCGGTCGAGCCACCTCCAGGCGTCCTTTTTCAGACGGTAGGGTTTTCGATCGTCCTCAAGCAGGCGATACTGGGTCGGAAGCCGGACACAGTTGAAGCCGAAGGTCGGAATGATCTTGAAGTCCCGCTCCGTCATCCAGGACGCCCGGTAAACGTCCATCAGCCGGTCCTTCTCGACTTCCCCAAACCGCCGCGTCAGAATCGCCTCCAAGGCGTACTGGTCTTTAGGCGGGTTCTTCAGGGCGAGCATCCAGAACTCGATCACGTCCCAGTTGCCGAGGTTGCACCCCTTGAGGAGAACCGTCCGACGCTTCGGATCGACGAGACGAGATCCCTCCACATGGAGCGGAGGCAACGGAACGAGCTTGGGCAGGGGAGCGAGAGCCGCGGCGGCGATGCCGAGGAGGGTCGAGACCATAGCTCAAATCTACTCGATAAATCGATTCATCGCCAAGATTCTATGATATGATTAATCGATCCATCGAGCAGGGCGCTCGATGGCGGGACTAAGGCGATGGCGCTCAAGAAACTCTTCTCTCTCCTCCTGCTGGCGGTTCCTCTCGTCGTCGCTACGGGCTGCGACAGCAACCCCACGAACGCGCCGACCGAAACGGACATCAAGGCATCGGACGCTAAACGCGCGGCCGCGATCGACGCCGACCCGTCGATGACCGCCGAGCAGAAGGCGTCGATGAAAAGTCACCTCGGCTTGGGCGGCGATCCCTCCGGCGGGACGTCCCAGAAGCGCTAGAGAAGGCGATGGGAGTGACGATCAAGGAAGTGGCGGCGGCCGCCGGAGTCTCCTCGGCCGCCGTGTCGCGCGTCTTGCACGGAGGCGGCGGCACGATCCGCGTCAGCGAGGCTCGGGCGGATCATATCCGGACCGTCGCCCGCGATCTCCGCTACGTTCCCAACGCGCTCGCCCGCTCGCTTCGCGTCAATCGGACCCACACCATAGGTCTTCTCTTCGAGAATTTCGCCGGTCTCGCTTCCGGACCTCTTTACATCGTCAGCCTTCTCGACGGCGTGGCCCGCACGATCTTTCCGCGCCACTATCGCCTCACGATCCTCTCCGAATTCGACCACGACAACCTCTTCGGTTCCCTCGGCGACGGTCGTTTGGATGGGGTGATCTGGTGCAAGATGGTGCGCGACGAGCGCGTTCTGGAGCAGATCCGCACCTGTCCGATCCCGATCGTCGCCATGAACGGCGCCGGGAACGAAGGCTCTCCATCCGTCGCCTGCGACAACCGCCAAGGGATCGAGCTGGCCCTCGACCACCTCGCCCATCTCGGCCATCGTGATCTTCTCTTCGTGAACGAGCGCGAGGAAGACGCCGCGCCTGATTGTATCGAGCGGCGTGAGGCGTTCCTGAACGGGGCCGCGCGCCGGGCTATGCGAGCTCGTTCGGTCTCCCTTGATTGGGATCTCTCGGAGTTCGCCGCCGCTCGAGGCGACGCGACCGCCGTGATGGGTTGGAGCGAGCGCTGCGCGGGTGGAATCCTTCTCCGGGCCGCCGAAGCCGGACTTACCCTACCACGAGATCTCAGCGTCGTCGGCTTCGACTCGACCGCCTACTGCGAGACCACTCGCCCTCGCCTGACCGCAGTGCGTCAGCCGATCCACGAGATAGCCTCCCGCGCCGCGACGACCCTCATCGATCTTATCGAGGGGAATGCCCCTTCGTCCTCATCGACCCTCTTTCCCTGCTCTCTCGACATTCGTGACAGCACGGCCCGACCGCCTCAAAGCTGAGCCTTATGAAACGAGCCTTCACCCTCATCGAACTCCTCGTCGTGATCGCGATCATCGCGATCCTCGCGGCCATCCTCTTCCCCGTCTTCGCCCAGGCCAAACTCGCCGCCAAAAAGACCGTCTCCTTGAGTAACGTCAAAGAGCTGGATCTCGGTGTCCAGATGTATATGGGTGACGCGGACGACACGTTCCCGCAGTCCGAGTACGGAAACGACGACAATCACGTCACCTGGGCGACCGCCATCTACCCCTATCTTAAGAGCGGGGACAAGAAGGTCAGCGCCAAGGGCGTCGATCAAGTCTTCGCCCAAGAAGGCATCTTCCGCTCGCCCGGCAATCCCCGACCGATCACGCCCGGCGTTTCCGGTCCCGGAACCTACACCTACGGCGTTCACCACGGCCTTTTCGTCGATAACTACGGCAACCAGGGCGGCCCGTCAAATCCGGGCGTCTCGGCCTCGGCGGTCGCAAACCCGGCCGACCTCATCGCCCTGATGGAAAAGGGCGCCAACTACCAGGGCTGGAACTTCCCTTGGTTCATGGATTGGCAGCAGCAGTGGGTCGGCGCGATCTGCAAGACGGCGGGCGATCCTTCCACCGTCTACCGAGATGGCGACGACTCGGTCAACCCAAACTGGTCGGGGTACACCCCGAACTTTGACTCCGACTGTTCCTCGGACGCTGCCCAGGGCAAATGGGAATGCGCGGCGCACGCGCGCTACCGCTACACCCAGACCGCGCCTATGGCGTTCGCCGACGGCCACGCCCGGGCGATGAAGAAGGGCTCCGTCCAGTGGTTCAAGAACATCTGGCTCGACCGCCGTAACATCAACACGGCGCCGAACAACAACTACGGCTACGAGAACGACGGCGGCTGGGGCTTCCCCGGAATCCACTAGGCGCGATGCCGCGTTCGGTTGCGGACCGAGCAACGAAAAGGGACGGGAGCCTGGGGCTCCCGTCCCTTGATTCTAGGCTCGTAGGTCGGAGCGATCGTTCGTCCCCAACCGGTGCCAAGTGAAATCCGCACCCAAGCGAAGCGGCAGGATCCTGTCGCCCTTCGAACGCCCCGCAGAATGAGGGAAGGGTCTATGGCAACGTAGGTGGCCCTATCTGTTGCGTCCCCCGACCGAGCCCTTTAGGGTAATCGACTTCGTCGTCCCAGAGTGAGAAGGAGCGAACTGATAGAAGTCGGTCGCTCCGCTGAACGTTACGGGACCTTCGGTCGGAGGCTCGACGAACCAGACGCCCGCTTCCTGCCGCAGGTTGGCGTCCGCCGCGCGACAAAGGATACCGAGCGCCCGCTCGACCGGCAGATCGTTCAGGACCATCGTCAGGTTCCCGTAGGAACCCTTGCCGATGACGATCGACAGTCCGGTCTGCTTCGCCAGCTTCCGCAGGGTCATCGCTAAGGGCGCGTGGTCGAGGTCCACCGAAACGTGGCCGGCCGTTCTCGTCTCGACGACGATGGCGTCCATCATGGCTTTGAGATTGCCGGGCGGGATCAGGGCGGCGCCGAAGCCTCCTAACGTGCGGAAAGCCCTGTTCTGCGAGCCGAACGCGCCGCCGCCCAAGAGGTTCCCGAGTCCCTTGCGGCCCAAGCCGCCACCGTCCTGCACCGAGCCGAAGCCGCCAGCCTGACCGCCGCCAAGCGCGGATCGGGCGCCGCTCTGCGCCGAGCTAAGGTCGCCGAACGCGCTCCCACCGAGGCCGCTGACCGTCGCCGAACGCCCATTGATCGCGCCGCTCCGACGATAGACCGTACCGCCCTGGATGAAAGCGGGGATTTGGGCCTGGGAAGCAAGGACCGCCGAGCCGAGCGTAGGTGTTCCGCTTTGGGTCTTGACCAACCCGTCCTTCAAGACCGCCGTCCCGCTCGCCTTAGACAGCGAGAAAGTCAAGGTCGAGTTCTTCGTCGTCGTGATCGGCCCCGCGACGCTCTTCTGCGAGGATCTCGAGAGGGCCGACACCGTGGTCGTCTTCCGCGCGATGGCGGTGGGATAGCTCCACATTTGCGACTGTGCGGACGCCGCTCCGTCCGCCGCATAGGTTTTTCCGTTAGCGTCGGCGACGATCGCGACGGCCGTCTTCGAAGCGGGCTTCGCGAGAAGCGTCGGTTTCGTCAAGGGGATGAGCCTCAGTGTCGGCACGGGCTTCGCGAGCGCCTTAGGGGCGACCTTGATCGTGGCCTTTCTCACCTTCGGCTTTGCCTTGGCGACCGGCTTCTTCGAGGCGGTCTTTGCCGGAGACTGGGCGTTCGCTTGGAAGGCGCCGCCCGAGACGAGGACGGCGACGCCGAGGGCGGCGAGGATCGGGGCCAAGGGAGAGAGGCGGATGGGGGTGGGCTTGGCCCCCAGGATGCGGGCGATTCGGTTCATGAGGTTGCCTTCTTTCGCGGACAGGGTCGGATGGGGCAGGATCTGCCGCCGCTCCTCGAGGTGGAGCAGGGCGCGGGCGTAGGGCATCGGATCTCCGAGCGCGACCACGACGGCGTCGTCGCAACAGTGCTCCCGCTCGCGGCGCACGACAGCGGAGACCCACCATACGGCGGGATGGTAGAACAGGATCGTCTCGACGACGGTCTGCGCGAGGTTAACAAGGTAGTCGTGGCGGCGGACGTGAGCCAGCTCGTGTAGCAAGATCGACTCGACCTGCTCCGACGGCAAACCCGCCAGAAGGCTCGCGGGCAGCACGATCAGGGGACGCAGCACGCCCCACGCTGAGGGCACACCAATCCGCTCGGACACGAGGAACCGGACCGGGCGGACGACGCCGAGGCGACGGGCCAGCGCGTCAAGGCGCTCCTGCCAAGCCGATTCGGCGGGCCGCGTGTGGCGCCGCCGCCACCGCTCGACCTGGATCAGAGTCCCGGCCAGCCTCAGGCTCAGGACGGTCACGCCCACTGCCCAAACCTGCACGAGAAGAGGCAACCTTCCGACGGTCGGACGGGCCGTCCCGAGGATCGTCTCTCCCGCCGTCCAGGTCGTTCCCCCACCGTCCGCCGATATCGACAAGGGAGCGAGCACAAGAAAAGTGACAAAAGGAAAACAGGCCAGCAGAAGCAGGACGGCGCAGGCGAGCCCATACCGGACGGACGCGGAGGCGCCCCGCATGAAGGGCAGGACGAGAGCGAGGAGAGCCGCGACCGCACACCCCTGCCAGACGAAATGGACGAGGGTCCAGCCCAGCCGCTCAACCACGGCGCGCCTCCATCTCGTCGATCATGCGTCGAATCTCCCCCAGCTCCTGCGCCGACGCGGGCTTCGCGGCGAGGGCGTGCATCACCATGTCGCGAGCCGAACCCCCGAAGGCACGGTCCATCAGGTCGCCTACGAGGTCGCGCTTGGCCGCCGCCTCTGGCCCAACCGGCCGGTAGACGTGGGCCCTTCCCCGCTCCTCGCGGGCCAGAAGACCCTTCTCGACCATGATCTGCATCGTTTTAAGCGCGGTCGTGTAGCCCACGTCCGGTCCGAGCGACTCGATGATCTCCCTTACCGTACTGGGGCCCAGAGTCCAGAGCGCCTGCAAGATACGAAGTTCGGCTTTGGTCGGCTTGGGCCCACTTGGCTCGTCCATACACCCATTATATACGAAGTCTTTCGTATATACGAAAGACTTCGTAGTTTCTTTACGCCTCCGCTTCCTTCCTCAGCAAAGTCCGAACCTCCTCGTCCGTGACCTCTTCGAAGCGTTCGTAAGAATTCCCGACCGCATGGAACGGCTCGGGCATCTCGACGAAGACCACCTCGTCCGCCTCGCGTCCGACCGCTTCGTACGCCTCGCAGGAGATTACCGGGACCGCGACGACGACCCGCGCGGGGCCTAGGGTCCGCACGTAGCGGATCGCCGCCAAGGCGGTCACCCCGGTCGCGAAACCGTCGTCCACAAGCACGACGAGCCTGCGTTCGACCTCCGGCGCGGGGCGACCGTCCAGGTAGGCGTCGATCCGTCGGCGCATCTCTGCCCTTGCCCGATCCATCTCTTCTCTCGACGCGTCGCCCACCACGATCCCGCTAGGCGCCACGGCTCCCTCACCGAACTCCCGGTCGCCTGGTCTTACCGCCTTGCGCACCACCAGCACGTCGAACTCCGCTTTCAGAACCTTTCCAGCGGCTACCGCGACGGGCAGGCCGCCCCGGGCGAGGCCAAGGAGCAACGGACGCTCCAAATCTCCTAGACGCTCCGCCAGCCGCTCGCCCCCGTCGATCCGATCTTTAAACTTCACCTTATCCTCTGACGAGAGGCGCCTCGCAAGGGCTCCGTGAGCCTTGCGAGATGTTTGCCTATGCCGAGCGGGCGACGGTTTCATCACCCTCGACGCAATCAAGACGGTCCGGTAGAGATCATGGGCGCGTCGTTCGTCAGGAAACACGACCAGAGCCGCTCGAAGTGCGAGATCGTTTAAGCCGAAGGACCTATCGGCGGAACGACCGGCTTCTGTAAGTCGTCTCTACGCTATTGCCCTCGTGTCAACGACGCCCGTCGGCGCTGGTTATCCCATGTCGTTTTTTGGCAGGTTGTTCGGTTCGAATCCCGAGGAGAGTTGTGAAGAAGGTCTCGCCGCGCTCGATCGACGCGATTTCGAGTCCGCGACGCGCGCCTTCACAACGTGCCTCGAAAGCAGCAACCGAGAGTCGACCGTGCGTCTGGCCCGCTTCCATCTCGCAGAGTGCCATACTCAGCTCGCCGAGTCCGCGTGGACGCGGGGTGAATATGCCCGGGCGCGCGACGAGATCGAGGTCGCGCTCTCGTACGCGCATCCCACGGCGGAGCGCCATCTCATCGCCGCTCAGATCGCGCGTCGCATAGACGACCGCGCCGACGCCGCCTACCACTTAGAAGCGGCCCTCCAGCGGTCTCCCGGTCACGAGCAGGCTCTGGCCCTTCAGGCGCTCGGTTGGTACGAGGAAGGACGCGTCGAGGGCGCCCTCGCTAACGCCGAGGCGCTCTTGCTTATCGATGGTCGCGCCGCTCGCTTCCGCGAGGCTCACGCGCGGGGGGATAAGGATGCCGCGAAGGCTCACCTGCTCGCCGTCGCCACCGGCTTCCCGCAGAGCCTGGTGCAACCGAGACGTTGACCGCTATTGAATGGCTTCGGGGTGTCAGCGACGAGAACCCACGATGGAAGCCGGGACTTGGCTTTCGGCGCCGAGGTACTCTCAGATCTCGGGCCCCTTTAGCTCAGCGATAGAGCAACACTTTTGTAAAGTGAAGGTCGTCGGTTTGAATCCGTCAGGGGGCTCCAAGATCGTTCTCGTCCAGAACTCGTCGTCAGGCCACCTCGATACCTAAAAGGCTTTCGGTTCAAAGGACTTTCGCGACTGGTTTCTACGGTGGAGCGAGAGGAGATTCGATCAGAGCGTGCCTTCTGGAAGCAGAGCGAGGAAGCCTTCTTCGTCCAGGACCTCGACCTTGAGCTTTTCCGCGTTGGCGAGCTTTGAGCCGGCGCCGGGGCCGGCGACGAGGTAGCTCGTCTTTTTCGTGACGGTGCCCGCCGCTTTGCCGCCGAGGGAGGCGACGGCCGCCTCAGCGGCCTCGCGGGTGAAGCGCTCCAGCTTGCCGGTGAACACGAAGGTCTGGCCCGCCAGCGCATCGCCTTTGGGTCCCTCCGCCTCGACGGGGGCGACGCCGTTCTCCAGCAGTCTTCGCACCAAGCCCTCGTTTTCCTCCTCCTTGAACCAAGCTTGGATCTCGGCGGCGGTGCGGGGACCGATGTTGGGGACCGCAAGGAGGGTTTCGTAGTCGGCGCTTTGGATCGCTTCGAGGGTGCGAAGCTCGCGGGCGAGGTCTTGCGCCCCCTTCTCGCCCACCTCGGGGATGCCGAGAGCGAAGAGGAAGCGGGGGAGAGGGCGGTCTTTGCTCGCCTCGATGCTGCGGATCAGGTTGTCGACCGACTGCTCGCCCAGGCGGTCGAGCTCGACGAGTCGCGGGCGGTGGTCCGGCAGACGGTAGATCGAGGCTTGGTCGGTAAGCAGGCCGAGTTCGAGGAAGCGGTCGACGAGCTTCTCGCCGAGGCCGTCGATGTCCATCATGCGCCGCCCGACGAAGTGCTGGAGCTTCATCGAGATCTGGGCCGGGCAGTGGCGGTTGGGGCACTTGAGGACGACCTCGCCCTCTTTTCGCGCGACGGGCGTCCCGCACGACGGGCATTCCTTCGGCTCCTCGGGAAGGGGGAGTTCGCCCTCGCGCTTCTCCAGCACGGGACCGACGATCTCGGGGATCACGTCGCCCGCGCGCTGGACGATCACGACGTCGCCCTCGCGCACGTCCTTGCGGCGCACCTCGTCGTAGTTGTGGAGGGTGGCGCGGGAGACGACGACGCCGCCGACGTTGACCGGCTCCAGTTCGGCGAGGGGGTTCAGGGAGCCGGTTCGGCCCACCTGGACGCCGATGCGCAGGAGCTTGGTAAAGGCCTGCTCGGCGGGGAACTTGTAGGCGATGGCCCAGCGGGGGCCGCGGGCGGTCGAGCCGAGACGCTCCTGGTCGCCGATATCGTCCACCTTGATGACCACGCCGTCGATGCCGAACGGGAGGGACTCACGCCGTTCGTAAACCTCTTGGACGTAGGTCCAAAGGCCGTCCGCGCCCTCTACGACGCGCGGCTCGTCGCGCACGGCGCAGCCGAGGGTTTTCAGGCGGGCGAGGACGCCGCTCTGGGTCGGTTCCAGCCTTCGGGAACCGACGTCGACGAGGCCAAGGCCGTAGGCGAAGAAGCTCAGTTTGCGCTGGGCGGTCAGTTTGCTGTCGAGCTGACGCAGGCCTCCCGCCGCGGCGTTGCGCGGGTTGGCGAAGACCTGCTGCCCCGCCGCCGCGCGCTTGGCGTTCACGCGCTCGAAGTCGTCCTTGAGCATCACGACCTCGCCCCGGATCTCCAGCCGGCCCGCCAGCGGCTCCTTGAGGCGCAGGGGAATGCCGCGCACCGTCTTGACGTTGGGGGTGACGTTCTCGCCCGTCATGCCGTCGCCGCGCGTGGCGCCGGTTTCCAGCAGGCCGTCCACGTAGGTGAGGGAGATGGAGGCGCCGTCGAACTTTAACTCGCAGTAGTAGGCGACCTCTTCGGTCTCCAGCCCCTTGCGGACGCGTTCGTCGAAGGCCCGAAGCTCCTCCTCGCCGAACGCGTTGTCGAGCGAGAGCATTGGGACGGCGTGGCGATAGGTCTTGAAGGCGCCCAGGGGCGCGGCGCCGACGCGCTGGGTCGGGCTGTCCGGGGTGATGAGTTGGGGATGCTCCGTCTCCAGATCGACGAGGCGACGGAACAGGGCGTCGTACTCGCTGTCGCCTATCTCGGGCGCGTCGTGCTGGTAGTACCGTTCGTTGTGGTACTCGATCTGCTGGCGAAGGTCGGCGGCGAGGGCGGCGGGGTCCATCCGGTAGACGGGAGTTTACTTGGGCGGACTGACCCCGTGAGGGCCGAATCTCTCGCGAAGGCTTCGCCTACGGCCACACGCTTCGCGCTCCCTCGTCCGATTGGTCAGGCGAGTTCGGCTTCGTGGACGCGGGCGTTCTTGGCCTGCCAACGCCGGAAGGCGCGGCGGTAGCTCTCGCCGTGGCGGTTGCGGGCCTTCTGGGCCGTGCCGACCAGGGAAAGGAGCATCCAGGGTGCGGCCCAGAGAAACCAGAGGTAGTGGGGGCTCGTCACGAGGTTGACCGCCGCCAGGATGGCGATCATGCCCAGGGTCTGGGTCGCTTCGCTCCGCACCTTGGCCTTCTGGTAGAGCTCGAACTCCCTGCGCGTCCGTTCCTCGCGGACCTCGGCCTGCGCCCGCGCCACCGCCTCGGGCGAGATGCCCAGTTCGGCGGCGCTCCGATGAAGGTCGTCCTGGGTGTACTCGCCTTCCAAGGGAGAGCGGGCGGCGCGGCGCAGGATCTCCTGCGCCTCGTCCTCGGTAAAGCGTTGCATCAAGACCCATTATCCGCCCAGATCGGGCCGCGAAAAGGGTCTTTCTCCCTAATCTCGGAAAGCTTCACCGGCTTACCCTCGCGCGCCGAGCGGTAGATCGCCTCCATGAGGACGTGGTCTTGGACGCCCTCCTCGCCGGGGGTGAACGGTCGGCGATCTTCCATGACGCACTGGGCGAAGTGGTCCATCTCGCGCTGGAACTGGTCGAACCCTCCGCGCGAGGGATTCTGGCGGTACTCCACGTCGCCTTCGGCGTGCGAGTCCTCCATGCGAAGCCCCTGGTAGCTGAAGGCGGGATCGAGGCCGTACCAGCCGCGTTCGGCGAGGACGCGGTAGCGCCGCGACTCGTGGGAGCCGTAGCCCGTCGCGCAGCTCGCCTGGACGCCGCTGGGGAAACGCATCTGCCAGAGGCAGTTCATCTCGACCTCGGTGAAGCGCGGGTCGCCGGGGGGACTGTAGATCGAGCCCATCACCTCGATCGGCTCCTCGCCCAGGACGTAGCGGATCGTGTTCAGGCAGTAGAGCCCGATGTCGGGGAGGGAACCGCCGCCCGCGAGGGCCTGCTTGTGGCGCCACTGGTCGGGCTCGCCCTGGTTCTGGCCGTTGTACGCCTCGATCAGGCGGACCTTGCCGTACTTCTCGGCCCGGGTCCAGTCGCGCACGAGGCGGTGGTGTGGCTCGTACTGGATACGGTAGGCGATCATCAGCTTGCGGTTCGCCGCCTTGCAGGCCTCGACCATCCGACGGGCCTCCGCGCTGGAGTTCGCCATCGGCTTTTCGCACAGAACGTGCTTGCCCGCCTTGGCGGCGCGGACGACGTACTCCTCGTGCATCCCGTTCGGGAGGACGATGTAGACCGCTTGGACGTCGGCGTCGTCCCGGATCCGGTCGTACTCGGCGTAGGTATAGACGCTGCGTTCGGGGACGCCGTACTGGCGCGCTAGTTCCAGGCCCTTGGCCCGGTCGCCGGTTACGAGGGCGGTCACCCGGCACCGTTCGGATTTGTCGATCGCGGGAAGGATCTGGTCGACGGTCAGCCGCCCGAGGCCGACGAGGGCGAAGCCGACGCGTCCCTGAGGCGGATAGGGGGTCCGGGCAGGGGCGCCTTTCCGTTCCGTCTCCGCGTCGAACGGCGGCAGGGGGATGCGCTTGGGCGGAACGACGGGGGTCTGCGGAACGGCGCCGTTCGGGGCTTCGGCGGAAGCCAGGGGGGCCAGAGCGGCGGCGGCGACGCCCGCGCCTGCCGTGAGAACGGAGCGCCGGGTCAGGATCGGATCGGGCATGGCGTTCCGTTCGACCCTTTTTCGGCCTTTGGGGTTGCCGCCGAATCAGGGAGAGGCCAACATGAGAAAAGCCCCCTCGCGGGGGCCTTCAGGAGACATCCGAGGTTCGGGAACCCTCGCCGTCCGCTGGCGCCGCGCCGTTGCGGCCAGGGGCGTGCGGTCTGCGTTCCTTCTCCTCCCTTCAGTCGAACCGTCAAGCGTCCCGGCGCTGGGGACCACAGCCTCGTGGTCCCTTCGCTTCCGCGTTCCCTGAAGGGTCCCCGGCGTCGTGCGCGCGCGTTTTGCCTTTTTCGCCTACGAGGTTAGCTGCCGGGCTCGGGCCAAGAGCTGCCCTAGGGAAGCCGAAGCCCCCATTCGCCCCAAGGTACGGTTCCCCCGCTTCCCCTCACGGGAAACTCGGCGTTATTGGCGATGCGACCAAAGAGCATTCTACAACGGATTCGCCCATACGGGTAGGCTTTTTCGAAGATATGGCCATCCTCGTCGGAAAGGACTCGAAGGTCGTCGTCTGCGGCATCACCGGGCGCGAAGGCAGCTTCCATGCGAAGCAGATGATCGACTACGGGACGCAGGTCGTCGCCGGCGTCACCCCTGGCAAGGGCGGCACCACGTTCGAGGGCGTTCCCGTCTTCGACTCCGTGGCGGACGCGGTGAAGGAAACGGGCGCGAACGCGGGCATCATTTTCGTGCCGCCGCCCTTCGCCGCCGACTCCGTGCTGGAGTGCGAGGCGGCGGGACTGCCTTTCACGACCCTCATCACCGAGGGCGTGCCGGTGCAGGACTCGCTTCGCGTGGTCAGCCGGGTCAAGCAGAACGGCACGATGCAGCTTCTCGGCGGCAACTGCGCGGGAATCATCACGCCGGGCGAGTGCAAGATGGGGATCATGCCAGGACACATCTTCGCGCCGGGTCGTGTCGGCCTCGTGTCCCGCTCCGGCACCCTCACCTACGAGATCGTCTGGGAGATGACCCGCGCGGGTATCGGTCAGACCACCTGCGTCGGCATCGGCGGCGACCCGCTTCCTGGCCTGCGCTTCATCGACATCATGCGGATGTTCGAGGCGGACGACGCCACCGAGGCGGTCGTGATGATCGGTGAGATCGGCGGCTCGGACGAAGAAGCGGCCTGCGAGTTCGTGAAGACCATGAAGAAGCCCGTCGTCGGCTTCATCTCCGGCCGCACCGCCCCTCCCGGCAAGCGCATGGGCCATGCGGGCGCGATCATCAGCGGCAACACCGGTACGCCCCAGTCGAAGGTGGACGCCCTTCTGGACGCGGGCGCGAAGGTCGCCGACCGCACGAGCGACGTGCCGGGTCTCCTCAAGGAAGTCCTGCCGAGCCTCGTCACGGCGTAGGATCTTTTCCTCCGTTCGAAAGGCCTCTCTAACCGGGGAGGCCTTTCGTCGTTATAATGGGCGCATGGTCGGACGACGCGCCCACGGCCCTTCGCCGTTCGAAGCGAGCATCGGCTTTTCCCGCGCCCTGCGGGTCGGCCCCGTGACCGCGGTGTCGGGCACCGCGCCCATCGAGCCCGACGGGTCGAGCACGCCCGGCGACGCGACCGCCCAGGCGCGGCGGTGCTGGACGATCGTGCTCGACGCCCTGCGCGAGGTCGGCGTTTCGCCGCGCGACGTGGTCCGAACGCGGACGTACCTGACCGATGCCGCCGACGCCGAGGCGGCGGGCCGGGTCCACGCGGAGTTCTTCGGCGATCTGCGGCCCGCCGCGACGATGGTCTTGGTGAAGGAGCTTTTGCGGCCCGAGTGGCGGGTCGAGGTCGAGGCGGACGCCTACTCGCCGGATCTGTCTTGAACGTCCGCGTCGTCGAGGGCGATCTCCTGGATCAGCCGGTGGAGGCGATTGTGAACGCCTGGAACCGCAACACGATCCCTTGGTGGCTCCTCCTGCCGCAAGGCGTGTCGGGAGCGATCAAGCGGCGGGGCGGGACCGCTCCGTTCCGAGAGTTGCGGCGGCACGGGCGGATGGCGCTGGGGGAGGCGGTCGTCACCCCAGCGGGGCGGCTGCCCTTCCGGGGAATCGTCCACGTGGCGGGGATCGACGACCTGTGGCGCGGCTCGGAGGGAGCGGCCCGCCGGAGCGTCCGGAACGCGGTGCGCGCGGCGGAGGCGGCGGGCTTCGCGTCGCTCGCCCTCCCCCTGATCGGAAGCGGCTCCTGGGGCCTCACGCCCGAGCGTTCGGAACAGGCGATCCTTGAGGAGCTTCAAGGGATAGCGAGCGAGGTCGCGGTAACGTTGGTGCGCTACCGCGCGCCCTTTAGACCGTGATGCGGTTGATCTCGTCCGTCTTGTTCGCCCAGAGAAAGCCGCGCCGCATCAGTTCGCGCGGCGTCTCCGCCTCGAGCACCTTGCGGTTGTGGCCGAGGGCGTTGTAGAAGACGCGGCCCGCGCCGTAGCGCTTTGTCCAGACGGTCGGCATGTCGCAGGGATTGGCGGTGTGCCGCCCCTCGACGCCGGGGGTCGGGAACGGGGTGGTCGCCAGGACGACGTTGCCCGGATCGGTGTGGAGGTAGTACTGCTCGCTCACAACCTCGAACTCTTCGGGCAGGCCCTGGGTGATCGGGTGGTTCTTGACGGTGACCCGTACCGGGTAGCGGACGCCGTCGTTACCGGGATGGGCGACCCATTGGCCGCCCGTCATGAACTGCCACTCGGTGTCCAGCCGGAACGCGTCGCACATGCCGCCGTGGCAGCCCGCGAGGCCGATCCCATGTTCGGCGACCGCTTTGAGCACCGGGTCGCGCTGGGCGGCCGAGATCTCTCCCATGGTCCAGATCGGCACGATGAGACTCTGGGAGAGCACCAGTTCCTCGTCGGCGAACCGATCCAGGGTGTTGCCGACGGTCACCTCGAAACCCTCGACGCGAAGGATGTCCGCGAAGAGATCCGCCACCTGCTCCGGCTCGTGGCCGTCCCATCCGCCCCACACGATCAACGCTCGCCTATCCATCGTGCAGGCAGGTTACCTACCCCAACGAAATCGAAGGATAGGGCGGAATTGAAGGATAATGGCCTTATGGTCGGCGCCGCCCTTCTTTCCTTCGTCCTCTACCGGACCCAAGGTGCGAACCTTGTGTCGACGAGCGGCCAGGCCGAGCAGACGCTCAAGGCAGACGTGGTTAACGTGTCCGTGACCGCTCGTACGTTCGACGCCGATTCGGGAACCGCCTCCAAGTTCACGACGACCGCCACGGCTAAAGCGAGGGCCGCGTTGCTGAGCGCCCTACCGGGGGCGAAGATCTTTCCGACGCAGGACGCAGAGCCAAGGCCGGAGTACGAACCTTCTGGCGGAAGCGGCCTAGGGGGCGGCGGCTTTGGAGGCGGCCAGGAGGCCAGCGTTCCCAAGATCAAGGGATACAGCGCCGAGAGCGGGTTCAGAGTAGAAGGCCTCGACGACGTTCAGATCGACCGGCTGACCAAGGCGGTGTCGGGGATCGACGGAACGGCGGCGAACATCGACAGCTACGGCGTCAAGGATCCTGCCGCCGCCCGAAAGGCCGTTCTCCGCGCCGCCTTCCTGGATGCGCGAGAGAAAGCGGAGGAGTCGGCGAGCGCGGCCGGTTGCCGACTTGGTGCGGTCGCCCTTCTCGAATCGGAAGGCGCGTCCCTGACCCCCTGGTTCGAGCCGTCTCAGTCCCCACCGGGGATGGTTCTTGGGCGGCGTCCGGTGAAGAAGGTCGTCGCCAGGGCGTCGGTCAAGGTTCGGTTCTATCTTATCTCCAACCTGGACTAAAGTCCTAACGTTCGGATCTCTCACGCGTCTAAGGGAGCATGACGCGACTCCGCTCACTCGTCGTTCCCGCCTTCGCGCTCCTCGCGATGGCCGCCTCCGCCCAGCAGACCCCACCCATGTCCATCCCCCACCTGATCTCGACCAGCGGCAACGCCGAGGCGAAGGCCGCGCCCGACATGGCGACGATCCGAATCGGCGTCGAGACGCAGGGCAAGACGGCCAAGGAGGCGCAGGCCTCGACCAACGTGCTCGCGAACCGGATCATCGAGGCGGCCCTGAAGGTCGTGCCCGACCGGAAGGCGTTCCAGACCTCGGACCTGTCGCTCAATCCGGAGTACACGCAGCCGGCGCCGAACCAGCCGATGCGCGTCTCGGGCTACCGCGCGCGGAACGTCCTCGTGATCCGGGTCGAGGATCTCTCGAAGATCGGGCCGCTGGTGGACGCGGCGACCGACGCGGGGGCGACGAACCTCGACTCGATCTCGTTCGGCCTGAAGAACGACAAGGCGGCCCGCAAGCAGGCCCTGATGGACGCGGTGCGCGAGGCGCGCGAGAAGGCGGAGGCGATGGCGGAGGGCCTGGGCCTTCGGCTGGGCGAAGTCTATAGCGTCGAGGAGGGGGGCGGCCCGATCGTGCGGCCCTTCGAGATGCCGATGATGGCGATGGCGCGCACGGCGGACCGGAGCGCGCCGGTAATGCCGGGCGAGGTGTCGCTCAGCGCGAGCGTGACGGTGCGGTTCACGCTCGTCAAGTAGACGACGAGGTCGGCGGATGGGCGAGCGGTCCCCAGGCATCGGGTTTGGCGAGGGGATCGCGGCCCCGCAGCCGCCAGTCCACGCCAACTCCCTGGTAGTCGACCGACTCGTAGGCGCCCTAAGGAAGCACGGAGACGATCAGGGCTTCGGGCCAGACGGCCTCGCCGAACAGCAGGGTGGCCGGGTCGTCGGAGACGATGGCCCGGAAGCCGGGCGGGAAGTCGCTGGTCAGGCCACCCCGAAGCGATCGCCAGCCTCGCTCAGCCAACTGCTGCGCCATGCGGAAGGCTTGGTCCGGGTCGGCCAGCGCGACCAAGACGCACGGCGCGCCTTCCGAGCCGAGGGCGGTCAGGCCGCGTCCGGGCGGCACGTCGTCGCGTGAGGGTTTCGGTTCCATAGCGATTAGGGAAGGACCAGATCGCGGCGAAAGGGCCGCCGGATGACGAAGTCGGCGCCGGGGGCGTCCGCCCCCGGCTCGACGAGGGCGATGCGGAGGGCTCCGGGGTAGCGGTCGGCGATCTCGTCGAGCGCGTCCGTACGCTGGGTCACGATCCCGACGACGGGGTAGCCCAGCAGATCGACCGCCGGCGCCCGCCAGAACGCGAGGATGGGGCACTGTCCTTTGAGGCGCAGCCAGGCGACGATCCCTTCCGCCTCTTCGGCGCTCTCCAGATCGACGACGACCACGCCTTGGGGATCGCCCGACGCGACGGCGGTCCACCCGGAGTCCGGAGGGGTTCGGAAGCCCTTGGGATTCGTCTCCATACGGGGACGACGGCGAGAAGAGGAACGAGGTTGCGGCCTTGGCTCAGGGCGCCGGGAGAGCGATCCACAGCGCCCCATCGAGGGCGAGCAGGATCAGGCCCTGCACGACGACGGCCCGTCCGAAACCACGGATCGTCCCTCGTTCTCCGGCGAGGGCGGCCATCGCGACGCCGACGCCGACGTAGCCCAGGTTCAGGCCGAGATTGAAGGCGAGGAACGGGCGAAAGCCCGGTCCAGGAGGGCCGCCGCGAAGGCTCGCGAGGGCGATGAGGACGTTCACGAGGCCCCAGGCGGCGGTCATGACTCCGAACGGCCTCCGGTACAGGACCAAGCCCACCGCGACCGAGAGGGATCCGGCGACGAGCAGGCGGATCAGGTGGGCGTGGAGGGCGGACTCGATCATTCGAGTCCGCCCGGACCGGTTTCGGCAAGGAGGGACGAAAGGCGGGAACGGGGGACGCGGCCCAACCTACACCTTCGGGACGCCGTTAGGGGCCAGTTCGCCTTCGGGGGAGAGGTCGCGGAAAAAGCAGGAGCGGTAATCTTCGTGGCAGGCGGCGCCGGTCTGGTCGACCTTGATCAGGATCGCGTCGGCGTCGCAATCGACGGAGACGGAAACGATCCGCTGGGTGTGGCCGCTGGTGAGGCCCTTCACCCAGAACTCCTGGCGCGAGCGGCTCCAGTAGGTCGCGAGGCCGGACTCCAGGGTTCGGGCGAGGCTTTCCCGGTTCATCCACGCGAGCATCAGCACCTCGCCCGTCGCGTGGTCCTGCGCGATCGCGGGAATCAGGCCGTCGGCGTTGTACTTCAGAGACTCGAGTGCGGACACGTCCGAAAGGGTACTTTGAGGACGACTTGCGCCGCTATTGGACCTTTCTCGTCGCCCTGATCCCCCTGCTCGGCTGGTGGACCACGGGGCTTTTCGACCTCGACGAGGGGTTCTACGCGGCGATCGCCGCCGAGATGAACCGGCGGGGCGCGTGGATCACCACCTACTTCAACGGCAAGCCCTGGTTCGAGAAGCCGATCCTGACCTACTGGGCGCTCAAGCCCGCGCTGATGATCTTCGGCGACACGTTAGGGCCGCGCCTGCCTTCCGTATTCGCCACCGCCGGGCTGTTCGCGCTGTGCGCCTGGTTCGCGCGGCGGCGGATGTCGGAGAGCGCGGCGCGATGGACGCCGCTGATCCTCGGTTCCTCGCTGCTGGTCGTGGGGGCGGGCCGGATGGTCCTGACCGACCCGCTCCTCGACCTTGCGATGGCGGGGGCGTTCCTCACGTTCTGGGAGTCGCTCGTGGGCGACCGCCGCTGGCGGGTCGTCACCGCCGTCTGTCTGGGGCTGGGGGCGCTGGCGAAGGGGCCGGTGGTCGGCGCGCTGTTCCTGCCGGTGGCGGGCTGGACCTACTGGAAGAGCCCGAACCTGCGGCCCGCCTTCCGGGGCTGGTGGCTCGTCGGCTCGGCGGCGTTCCTGCTGGTGATCGCCACCTGGTACCTGCCCGCCTACGAGGCGCACAAGCGGGACTTCGTGCAGAAGTTCCTCGTCGAGCAGAACCTCGGGCGCTTCTCCGGCGGCGACACGGCGCACAACGTGCCGTTCCTCAAGGGCGGGTTCGCGTTCTACCTGCTCGTGCTGCTGGTCGGCTTCGCGCCGTGGTCGTTGCGCGTGCCGCAGGCTTGGAAGGCGGACGACGACCTCGCGCGGTACCTCAAGGCGTGGGCGCTGACGATCGTGATCTTTTTCACGATAAGCACCGCGAAGCTCATCCACTACGTGCTTCCGGCGATTCCGCCGCTGGCCCTGCTGGTGGCGACGAGCCTACCGGCCGAGGGGCCGCGCCTCAAGCCGTCGCTCGTTCGGGCGGGAATCTTCTGTCTCGTCGCGAACCTGGGCTTCGGGATCTACTACTACGGGATCGCGCTCGGGCCGTTGCGGCTTCCCGGCTTCCACGCGGAGGTGCACGGGATCGCGCGGTACGTCCATGACCACGCGGCGGCGGGAGACGAGGTGGTGATGTACGCGCTGCCGAAGTCGAAGCGGTTCCCCCCTAAGCCGGGCCTCCGGCTGCAAGAGACGAGCCACCCTTCCCTGCTCTTCTACCTGGATCGCACGGCCCTGGAGACGAAGGAGTGGTCGAACGTTCTGGCTGAGACGCGCCCGACGTGGATCATTACCCGCTGGAACCGGATCGGGCCGGAGGAGGTCGCGGCGGCGAAGGGGCGACTCCACGAGATCGAGGTTCCGCCGCACGAGCTTTACCGCCTTTACAAGCTTGACGCCCCGAAAGAGTAGCGAAAGGTTTTGAGCCCCTTCAGGGAAGTTTTGTGGACCAAAGGCCACCGAGGCTTGATCGGACGATCGCCGAGAACGGCGGCTAAGAACGCAGCCGTTCGGACTCGATGGGAGAGTCCGAACGGCCCGACCTTTGGTTACTTACCGCTTTTAAAGCACTTCGCGGGCGGATTCGCGGTTTCTACTAGACGTGCCGGACCGCCCGCTCGTCCTCTTCGTCGCCCCATGTAACGATAACCGCCGGGGCGTAGGCGTTGTGGGTCAGGCTCGCAAAATCTTCCGCGCGGGTGGCGGCCCCGTATCGCGTACCGCAGCCGGCAAGGCGCGCAAGGATCGCCGCGCGGCGCTTAAAGGTCAGAACGAGGGCCACGTCGGCCCGAAAGCGGCGCGCCCGGAATCCCGCGCGAACGGTCCCCAGCCTTGAGGGCCGGGCCATCGAGAGACTAAGATTGGCGGCTACCCCCGGCATTCGCGAGAACACGCTCGCACTGGCCGTCTCGGCTACGGTGAACTTCTCGTACCCTTGCGCCTCGTGGAGCGCGCGCAGAACCGGGGTCGCCAGGAGCGCGTCCCCCAGTTTCCGGTAGCGCGCTGACGAGAACCCGCGTTCTCGTCAGCGCGCTTCATCCCTTGGGCTCTTGGCGCACGGGCGCGATCCATCGCCGCGGCACGTCGACCGACTCATCGATCGACCACCGCCAAGCCATCGCTCCCAGAATCGCCAGAACTCCGCCGAAGGAAACGACGGCGAGCCAACCTTCGATCCCCGGGAGGACGAACGCCTCATCGACGGAGGTGAGGAGCACAAGCACACAGATCGTCCAAACAGAGACCTTGTAGAATCTAGCGCGGGGCGTGAGCCAAACCCAAGAGGCCATCAGCAGCGCGATCACCGCATCGTATCCGACGAGTAGCCGCTTCTTCATCGATAGGTTCAACGTTTCACGGGCCATCGGGTTCCTCAGAAAGCGCCAAGGGGACGTTTGCGCGGTTGGTGCTCCGCCTACTCCGTCCGCTGTTCAACGGTCTTATCGTAGAAATCGTGGACGATCGGAACTCCTAGGCACCCTCATGGATCGTCTCCGTACGGAGTATAGACCCGCTACGGAACGGATCGTCAAAGCCAGGCCGAGATGGCGGCTTTGACCGACGAAGAATAGTGGGACCGCACCCTCCCCCGCTGGCCGGAAAGGGTGCCGGAGGAAATCGAGCGCCTTCGGTCACGAAAAGAGGAAATGATTCGTGGGCGGCACAACCGGAATTTCGCGGTCCAGATCGTCGACCTTGATACGGTCACGCGTTTGAAGGTGGAAGAAATTATGCCTTTCCTCCTCACCGTTCGCCAAGAGGTAGACGGTCCGCTCACAGAGGAGCAGGGGCACGAAGCGACCTTCCGGGCATCCCATCATTCGATTCAAGAGTCGCTAAACAAGCTCCAAAAGGCCTCCGAGCGATAAGCGGACCCCCGCCGCCAACGTATCCTCGCCATGTTGGCGGAGAACGCCGCCATCGACAGCGCGGAACTGGCCAATCTCCACCGCCTGGACTTTTCGGAGGAACAAGTTCGGGAAGTCGCCGCCGGGATCGTCGCGGGGACGAAGGCCTTCACCAAGATCGTCCAGGACATGGAGTAGCGAACCTCCACTTCGGTGTTCGAGGGACACTCTCATGCCCCCTCGACTAGGGGAAAAGGAAAGCTTAGAACAGACCCTGTTCCAAGTCGAAGATGAGCCCGGGGCCAGTGGGTCTCCATCCCAGCCGTTCCTGCGTCAGCGCGCTCGACGCGGGCATGTCGTGCCCCACGAACGGACCGAGGAATCCGAAGTGCTCGCTCGCTTCCTCCGGCGACTTGGAGACGACGGGCATTCCCAGAACCCGACCGACGACCTCCGCGATCTCTTGGAGGGCGACCCCTTCTTCCGCGACGGCGTTGTAACGCGCGCCATCGGTTCCCTGCTCCAGCGCCAGGCGGTAGAGCCGAGCGACGTCGAGACGGTGCGCCGAGGGCCAGCGGTTGAGGCCGTCGCCTACGTACGCCGAGACGCCCCGCTCGCGGGCGACCGCGATCAGAGGAGTGATCAGGCCCTGTTTGCAAGGGTCGTGGACCTGGGGAAGGCGTACCACCGACACGCGCACGCCCATTGCCGACACGGCGTCGGCGGCCTGCTCCGAGGCGACCCGGGGCATGGGTGAGTTCGCGGGATCGTCCTCGGTCGCGGGGCGGCCCGGGGTCAGGGCCGCCGCCGTTCCAGATGTGACGATGAGAGGGCGGTCGGAGCCCGCCAGCGCGGAGCCGATCGCCTCGATCGCCCGCCGGTCGATCTCACAGGCCTCCACGAACCGCGAGTAGTCGGTGAAGTCGTGGATAAAGCCGGCGTGAATCACGCCGTCCGAGGCCGCTGCCCCGGCGCGCAGGCTTTCCAGGTCTTCGACGTCCCCCCGATGGGCCTCGACGCCTGCGTCGACAAGAGCCTGAGCGGCCTTGTCAGAGCGGGCGAGCCCGGTGATCCGATGCCCCGCTGCAACGAGTTCCTGAACGATGGCCGAACCGACGAAGCCTGTGGCGCCGGTGATGAAGACACGCATGCTCTTGTTTCCCCTAAGTCGCACTCAGTGCGATCTTCTTCTTATTATTACACTGGGTGCGAATTTTACATCAAGGTCTCGCCGGTAAAATCTCGGAAAAGAAAAGCCCGCTTAGGGTGGCCGACGATGACGGACGTTCCGAAAGAAGCCGAGGGGAAAAGAACCGAGGGACTGCGGGCCCGGAAGAAGCGGGAGACGGAAGGCCGGATCACCGAAGCCGCGATCGACCTCTTTCTTCAGCGGGGCTACGACGCCACGACCCTCGATGAGATCGCGGCGGCGGCGGGCATCGCCCGGAGAACGTTCTTCTACTACTTCAAGTCCAAGGAGGCGATCCTCCTGGCGTTCATGGACGCGGGGTTCGTTCCCTCCTTCCCCCCACTTCTGTTCGCGAAGCCGGATCAAGCGTCGCCGTTCGTTGCCGTTCGCGATAGCCTGTTCGAATTGTTCTCCTCCCCTGATTCCGAGAGGTCGCTCGCGGTCTACAAACTGTTGGAGTCAACGGAAGCCCTGCGATCGCGCGTCCAAGCGGCGCCTGTGGACATGGAGAACTGTGTCTACGGGGCCCTTTGCGCGCGTTGGCCGGAGCCCGAAATGCGGGACGCCCACCGGATCGTCGCGGCCGTCACGATCGCCGCGACGCGGGTCGCCAAGGCGGTCTGGCGACGCGACGAGGGACGCCACCCCTTGGCCGTGTACCTGCGAGAAGGCTTCACGGCGCTTGAGAAGGCGATCGAGACGACGTCCGGGGATAGTCTCGCCCCGACCCGGAACCCGAACCGATGAACGCTTCGCTCCTCCCTCCCCTCGTCGCGACCACTTCACCTATCCGAAGAACGGCGAATACCAGTCGTACGAGGTCGGCAAGCGATTCTCCGGCCTGACGAAGATGACTCTCGATTGGAAAGGCTCCACTCCCGCCGACGCTACCGCCTGACCCGCCCGGAGAGGCTTCGCCGATCTGCTCGCCGTCTTCAGCGAGCGTACTCCGAAGCTCTCCCAGGATTTCGCTTGGACGACCGCGACGAACGACGACACCGGATATCCGTGGTTCTCGATGCGCGATCCCCGCGTCTTGCCGACGACCGTCATGTGGATCGAGAACCACAACCGGCACGAATCGCCCTGGAACAGGCGCAACCTGTGCCTGGGGCTGGAGGATGTCTGCTGCTACCTGAACGAAGGGATGCTGATCTTAGCCTAGCCCAACGACGTGAACGCGCAGGGGATCCCAACGAGTCTTCGGCTCCGTCCGGACCGCTCGACGCCCATAAACTACGTGGAAGGCGTCGTGAAGGTCGCGAAGGTCCCGAAGGGCTTCGTGAAGGTACGGACGGTCGAGTTCGAAAAGGGCAAAGCGACCTCCGTCACCGGGAAGAGGGTGCCCATACCCGTGAACTGGGACTTCGTTCTGGGACGCTCGGCCCCGAGATGGGAGAAGGCGCTTTTATCTGGACAGGCGAGGAAGGCTCCGCCAGAAATCACGCTTGTCAAATCGTTCGCGGCCCGCTACAATGCGCGTCGTGCGCAACGCGCCTTCCCTCGTCTTCCTCTTCGTTCTCGCCGGGGCGGCCCGCGCCGACGACGCGTTCCTCACCTACGGCGGCACTCCCCGCCTCATGTCCAACCACCCTTCGATCCGTATGGGCCGGGAAAGGGTGGTGATCGATCTCAAGGGCCGGGGCTACCACGTCGACGCGACGTTCGAGTTCCGCAACGACGGCCCCGCCTGCTCGGTCCGGATGGGCTTTCCCGTCCAGGGCTACGCCGACGGGAGCGACGACAAGGAAGGCGTCCTCCGCCGCTTCCGCTCGTGGGTGGACGGCCGGTCCGTGCCCACGGCGTTCCTGCGCGACGCGAAGGACAAGGACCAAGCCACCGGCTGGCGGGTCAAGGCGGTCGCCTTCCGGCGGGGCGAGACGAAGCGGGTGAGGGTCGCCTACGACGCCTCCGGAGACAGCCAGGCGAAGGACGGGTTCCTCCGCAAAGCGTCCTACACCCTGCACACGGGAGCCTCGTGGCACGGCCCGATCGGGTTCGCGGAGGTGATCGTCCGCGCCCCGTCCAGCGTTCTCAAGGGGCGACTACGACCGATGGCCGACGACGGCGTGAAGTCGCCCGACGACCTGAACTGGCTCAGGCTCCCGGCCGGAACGATCGTGTGGAGCGGGTTCGCCAAGCCGACCGTCCACGAGCGAGAGCTGCGGTTCGTCCGAAGCCGCTTCGACCCCACGAAGGAGGACGACGTAGACCTGACGTACGGGTTCACCGCCTATCGTCGCTAAAGAAGCGTGGCCGAAAGGAGGAACGCGATCATCCTGGTTCCGCATTATAAACCTGCCCGCGCCACAATAGAGGGTGTGAACGGCAACCTCCAGTCCTGGCTCGGCGCGCAGATCGACGAGCTGAAGGGCGCGCACCTGCACAAGGTCCCCCGCATCCTCCAGACCCCCGCCGGGGGGCGCGTGACGATGGACGGCAAGGAGGTCGTCAATCTCTCCAGCAACAACTATCTCGGCCTCGCCAACCACCCGAAGGTGGTCCAGGCGGCGCACGAGGCGATCGACCGCTGGGGCGTCGGCGCGGGCGCAGTGCGCTGGATCGGGGGCACGATGGCGGTGCATCAGGAGCTTGAGGAGCGGCTCGCCAAGTTCAAGCACACCGAGGCGGTCCTCGTCTTCACCGGTGGCTTCACGGCCAACGCGGGCACGATCCCCGCGATCTCGACCGCCAAGGACGTGATCATCTCGGACGAGCTGAACCACGCCTCCATCATCGACGGCGTCCGGCTCAGCGCGGCGAAGTACAAGAAGAGCGAGGGCTACGTCTACCCGCACAAGGACATGGAAGCCTTGGAGAAGATCCTTCAGGGAGCCCAGAGCTTCGAGAAGCGGATCATCATCACCGATGGCGTGTTCTCCATGGACGGCGACATCGCCCCTCTTCCGACGATCGTCGAATTAGCGGAGCGGTACAACGCCGTCGTCTACGTGGACGACGCCCACGCGAGCGGCGTTCTCGGCGACAAGGGCGCCGGAACGACCTCGCACTTCGGCCTCTACGGCCGGGTCGGTATCCAGCTCGGAACCCTCAGCAAGGCGCTCGGCGTGATGGGCGGCTACATCGCGGGCTCAGCCCTGCTCAAGGACTACCTCGTCAACCGGGGCCGCCCCTACCTCTTCTCCACCGGCCATCCGCCCGTGGTCGCGGCGGCCCTGATCGCCGCGCTCGACGTGATGGAGAACGATCCCGAGCCGATGACGCGGCTTTGGGACAACACTCGCTGGTGGAAAGCCGCCCTGCAGGAGGCGGGCTTCGACACGATGGGGAGCGAAACCCCGATCACGCCCGTCTACGTGGGCGACGAGGGCGACGCCCAGCGCATGGAGAGGATGCTGTTCGAGGAGGGCGTCTACGCGCTCAGCATCGCTTACCCGACCGTCGCCAAGGGTAAGGCCCGTATCCGCACCATGCCTTCCGCCGCGCACACCAAGGAGGATCTGGAGTTCGCCCTAAGCGCCTTCAAGCGCGTTCGGGATCGGTTGAAGGTCGGTGTTTGAGGTCGATCTCGAACGCTTGCGCGCCGAGCTCGCGCCCGAGGCTTCGTTCCGCCTAGACGAAGCCTTTGCGGTCGCCGAGCGGCGAGCGCGGGAATGGGACGTGAAGCTCGAAGGCGCCTTGCCGGGCGCCACCTGCTCCCTTGTGCTCGCGGCGGGCTCGTTCGTACTCCGAATGCCCCTGCTCGAATGGGAGCGTGAGACGAGCCTGCGAACGCTCCGTGCCTTCGATGGACATGGCGGGGTCGCCGTGCTTCGCGAGGACGCGCGAGACGGAGCCGTTCTTCTGCCCCGTCTCCAGCCTGGCGCTCCGTTGGATTCCTTGCCGGAGGAGGAGGCGACGGAGGTTTGGATCGCCCTCGCCCGGCGTCTTCGGGGCGCGACCGGAGAGGCCCCTGGAATCGAGACGTATCTCGAATCGCTCTGGACGACCCCGACCGAGCTTCGACTCGCCACCGACGCGCCTTCTCTGGCGCGTCGTCTTCTGGATACTTCGCCGCCGCCCCGCCTTCTTCACGGCGATCTTCACCACTTCAACGTCCTGCGGCACGGCGACGATTGGACCGCCATCGATCCGGAAGGCCTCACGGGCGATCCCGCCTACGAGTGCGCCGCGTTCCTCCGAAATCCCGTGCCGGCCCTCGGGCGAGAACCGGATATAGAGGGCGTTTTGCGGAGGCGCATCCTCCGGCTCGCCGAGGGACTCGGCGAGCCGCCTGAGCGCATCTGGGGTTGGGCCCTGGTGCGGACCGCCCAATGCGTGTGGGAAAGCCCGGACGCGTTCGACGGCGCTTGGTTGAAGGTCACCCATGCGCTCGATCGCCTCGCTCCCGAGTTCGCCGTTTCTTAGCGAGGAGGGCGGGGCTTGCTCTGAGCGGCGTGCCGCCAAGGCGAAGGATGCCCGTCGACGGTCCAGATCAGGCGGAGGTTCGGTAGGAACTCCAGCAAGGCGCCGTCCTCTTCCACGCGCACCACGCTCGCCTCGGCGAGGTCGCGCCGTTGCCGAACCCGCTCGCGTCCCGCAAGGTAGAAGCGCCAAGTGAGGTAGCCCAGCAGGACGAACCGGAGGAGGACGAAGAAGAAGGTCGCTCCCGGATCGCCTTCGACCCGCTGGAACGTGCCCGCGAGGACATAGACGCAGAATCCGAGGAAGCACCCGTGCTGGCGAAGGGACTCGCGAGCGGGAACGAGGCGCCGGAGTTCCTCCGTCTCGGCAGGGGAGAGGGGTCGCCGCCCGAGGCTCGGGTCGGCCATCGCGAACTCGGGGACGAGAGCCGGGAAGTCTGGAGTCGGGCTCTCGGGCGGGGCGACGTCGGTCTCGTCGACCCAGACCGGCGGATCGAGCCGAAGTTCGTTCACCCGGATCGACTCGCCGGACGCGGAAACGCGGTCAAGACGTTGAGGGGTCTCCCCGTCCAGGATCAGCCCTCGGTCGAGAAGCTCCGGAAGGCTCACTTCCGCGAAGGCGCCCGCGTTGGCCACGCCTTCGAACACCTCGGCGGACTCGGCCCCTGCGGAGGCGAGGGCGACCGCCGATCGCTTGCGCGCGTCGACCCACTTCAAGGGGAGCCACAGGCAGGCCCAGATCGCCGGAATCATCAAGAGGGCCGCCGCGTTCGTGACGAGCAACAGGGCCAGGGGAAAGCAGATCAGGACGGGCACGAGAGCCGTTCCACACCCGAAGGCGATCCGCCGCTGACGCGCCCGCCGGGCGCGTTCGATCAACCACTCCCGCTCGTGGGGTTCCAGAGGCCGGACGTGGGAGAACGGCAGCCCGGCGCTGGCGCGGCTCATTTCGACCCTCGAGGAGGCCGACGGCCATCGGGCGGCACGATCCGCTGACGCATCGCTCCATTCTCCCCGATCGCCTCGTATTCTTCGAAGCCGGACCGCGTCCGCTCTCCCCCATCCTAAGGACGCTCCATGCGGACCACGAGCATGGGGTCGTGAAACGCGATCGGGCGGTCTTCGGCGTCCATCTCCAGGCCGATCGCTTCCCGGAACGCCGCTGGGGCGAACTGCGCCTCGCGGGTCAGGGTCGCGATCATCTCGGGGGAGCAGCCCGCCTGCCGCGTCCACCAGCCGAACTCCAGCCGGTAGGGGACGATCGTGTCCTGCGTCCATCGAAACCCCGCACTATCGGCCAGACGCCGCCATCCGGCGACCGTCCGCGCGTCGAAGTGAGAGGGGTCGCGAAGCCGCTGCCAGTGGTTGAACCCGTCGTGGATCGCCGCGTTCGGCGAGATTCCGTCCGCCATGACGAACCGACCGCCAGGGCGGAGCACGCGGCGGACCTCGGCGAGGAAGCGGGCGACGTCGCGAAAGTGGTGCGGGGCGTGCCGGGCGACGACGAGGTCGAACGATCCGGCGGGAAACGGGAGAGCCTCGGCGGCGCCTTCCTGAAAAAGGACGTCCCGACCTTCCTCCTGGGCGCGCCGACGGGCCTGCTCCAGCATCCCCTTCGAGACGTCGACGCCGACGACCGCCGCCCCCCGCTCCGCGATGGCGAAGGCGGCGTTCCCAGTCCCGGTCGCGACGTCGAGCGCCCGCTCGCCGGGCTTGGGGTCCGCGTACTCGATGAGGACCGGCAGACTGGGGCCGCTCCGATGCACCGTGCTCTTCGCGTACAGGGTGGCCTGACGATCGAACTGCTCCTGACTGGATCTCGCTTCCACGATCCTAGTCTGCGCCCTCTCCGGCATCCCCAGCCATCGATCATCGTGGGGCTTGATATAAGCTGGACGAATGGTTCCGATCGAGTGGTACCGGAACTTCGTCGCGGTCTACCGGGCAGGTTCCGTTTCGCGCGCGGCGCGGGAGCGGGGGATCAGCCAGCCTGCCATGAGCCAATCGCTCGCCGCGCTGGAGACCACCCTGGGGGCACCGCTTTTCGAACGCATGTCGCGCGGGATGCGGCCCACGGCGCGAGGAGAGGCCCTCTACGCCCAGGTGTTCGACCCACTCGACCGGCTGGAAGGGGTCACACGATCGTTCCTGCCGCGGGCGGGGGGGCGGACGACGTTCCGTCTGGGGGCTTCGCCCGAGTGGCTTCACGAGTTCGCGCTTCCCCGCCTCGCGCCGCTTGGGCTCGCCTTCGCGGTGACCCTGGGTACGGATCGGGAACTCCTGACGGCGGTCGAGAGCGGCGATCTCGACGCCGCCGCGGTGCAGGCCGTTCCGGGACGCGCCCTCCAGCACCGTCCCTTGGCGGAGCAGCGGTTCGTCCTTATCGCCCCGGCCAGCCTTGAGATCCCCGCCAACCTCGACCTTCTTGGACCGACGGGCGACGTCGCGTCCCGGCTGAACGCCCTGTCCTGGGTGAGCTACAGCGAAGAGCGTCCGACAACCCGCCGCTTTTTCGCGCAGCACCTCGGCGCGCGTTTCGCCGCCGATCCGCGCCTCGTCGTGCCCGACCTGCGCTCGGTCGTACGGGCGGTCGAGCTGGGGATGGGCGTGGGCATCGTGCCCCACTTCGCCGCCGCCCGCTCCCTGGCCGACGGGCGCGTCCACGAGCCTTTCCCGCTCGACCTGCCCGGCGCGCGCTGGAACCTCGCCTACCGGGCGGTGGACGCGGACCGCGACGAGATGCGCGCTCTGGCCTCGGCGCTGCGCTGAAGGCGGAGACGCCAGGGCTAGCGCCCTCCCGCGCGGCGACGCGCCTCGACCGGATCGACGATGGGCCAGGGGTAGTCCTCGCCCAGGACGATTCCCGCCGCCTCCAGTTCCAGCGGCGTCGCGCGGGACGGAAAATGGAGGGCGGGTCCGATCAGTTCCCGTACCTCGGGAACCCAGCGGAGGATGAAGGCGCCTTCCGGGTCGTAGCGCTCGCTCTGGGCGATCGGACTAACGAGGCGGGGGTAGGGCGGCGCGCTGGGGTCGGTTCCCGCGCACCATTGCCACCCGCCGTTGTTGTTGGCGAGGTCGAAGTCGAGCAGGTGGCGGGCGAACCAAGCCTCGCCGTCCTTCGGGTCGAGCCGGAGCTGGTTCGCGTAGAACGAGGCGGCGACGATCCGCAGCCGGTTGGGCATCAAGCCGGTGGCGACCAGGCTTCGCATCGCGGCGTCGATCAGAGGGTAGCCCGTCCGCCCTTCGCGCCACGCCGCCCCGTGGGAGGGGCGACCGGAAGGGGCGAGCGCGCGGGGCCGGACGGGTCCGTCGACGGCCTCGGGATGGCGGTCGAGGTAGGCGTGGTAGTAGTCGCGCCAGATCAGTTCGCCCAGCCACTTGCGCGCGCCCTCGCTCGGGTGGGCGAGGGCGGCGCGGACGCACTCGCGAACGGAGAGGGTGCCGAAGCGCAGGTGCGGGGAGAGGCGGCTCGTCCCGTCGAGGTCGGGGCGGCTGCGGTCCTGGCGGTAGCGCGCGAGCTTCGGCAGGAACTCGCGGAGCCGCGCCCGCGCCGCGTCCTCGCCCGCCTCGATCGGTTGAGGCGCGAACCCGATCGTTTCCAAGGACCATTGGGAGTCGGACAGTTCTTCGGCGGGCCAGAGCGCGTGCCGGTCGGCCTGGTGGTAGGCGACGTCCCGTCCCGGTACGAGGCGCTCCCGCCATCGCCGCTCGAACTCGCGGTGCGCGTCTTCGGGGATCTCGCCGCCCTCGAAGACGACGGCGTCCTTGACCGTCTCCAACCGAACCCTCCGCGCGACTTCCCGGTCGCGCGCCTTGGCGTAGGGCTCCGCGTCGCGGGCGGCGAACACCGCCTCCGCGTCCAGCTCGCGAACGAGCCGGGGGATCTCCGCGGTCGGATCGCCGACGCGGACGACGAGGCGCGAGCCGACGGACCGAAGCTTCGCGTCCATCTCCGCGAGCGAGGCGTGGATGAAGCCCACGCGGCGGTCGTCGCGGTCTTCCAGGGCATCCAGGATGTTGCGGTCAAACACGAAGACGACGGCCAACCGCTCGGCCCGCGCGGTCGCGAGGGCGAGGGCGGCGTGGTCGCGCAGCCGGAGGTCGCGCCGCACCCAGCAGATCGCCCGTCGGTACGGCTTGGACACAGGCCTTCTACGAGGGAGGGCGGCCGAGCGTACGCGGAAGCCCCTTACGGGTCGAGCGTTCGGAGATCCTTCCGACTTTCCACGGCCGTCGGGAACGCGTTCCGCGGCGCGGGGTCCTTTTCGACGCCCTTTCCCCTTTTCGCCCTTCGGAGGGGAGAAGGGTCGAAGATCCTCCGATCGTTCCGCACACGAGAAAAACGACGGGTTTGAATGATCTCTACGCGCTCGCGGGCTCGAACGAGGAGCGAGGCGTGAGACGGGCGCGGAGAGACGGATCGAGACGGCCATGGGGACGAACGGTCGAACAGCGAGCGCGCTCGGATTTATCCCGGGAGAGCCGGCTCCTAGGGAGCGCTTGGATTTCGGCTAACCCGTTCGACCGTCGCATCCCGGTTCGACCGTCCCATCGCGGCGCGCGAGGTTCGCGATGCGCCATACTTTAGCCCGATGCCGACGGGAACGACTCTGCCGAACCTGCGGGCCGTCCTGTTCGACGTGGACGGAACGCTGATCGACAGTCTCGCGGCGGTCGTGATCGCCATCGGCGACACGATGGAAGCCCACGGGGGGAACCGCCCCGCTGAGCTTTACATCCGTTCCCTGATCGGCGTTCCCCTCTTCGAGCAGTTCCGCATCTACGGAGCCGCCGAGGCCGACCTCGCCGCGATGGTGGCCGAGTGTATCGACCGGATGGAGGCCCTCGTCCACCTGGAGACGACCTTCGGTCCGGCGGTCGAGACGCTCGCCCTTTGCCGGGCGCGCGGTCTGCGCACCGCCCTGGTAACGAGCAAGACCCACCCCGAGGTGGTCTTCTTCCTCGAACGATTTTCCGGCGCCGCCGACGTGGAAACCGTCGTCTGCGCCTCCGACGTTTCCCGACCCAAGCCCGACCCGGAGAGCGCGCGCCTCGCGTGCGCCCGCCTGGGCGTCGAGCCGCACGAGGCCGCGATGATCGGCGACTCGGTGTACGACCTTCGTTGCGCCCGCGAGGCGGGCGTGAAGGCCGTGGCCGTCGCCTACGGCGCGGGAGCCCCCGAGGCTCTCGAAGCCGAGAATCCCGACTTCCTGCTCGACACGCCCGAGGCGCTCCTGGCCTGGGCCCATACCGCCCTACCGAACCATGCCCCGCAAGAAGCCCGATCCCACCCTACCGACGACCGACCCGACGCCTTCGTCCGCCGCTGAGGCCCCGAAGCGCCGAGCCCGCGCCGCCAAACCCGTCGTCGAGGCCGCCGCGCCCGCCGAGGCGACCTCCGCTTCCGAGCCTCCGGCCGGCGAAGCGACCACCGCGCCCAAGCGCGGACGCAAGAAGCCCGACGCGACGACCACGCCCGTCGTCAGCGAGGCCGTGAGCGCCCCGTCTTCCGAGAAGCCTAAGCGCGTCCGCGCCACCCAGGCGAAGCCGGAGGCCGCCCCCGTCGCCGAAAAGCCCAAGCGCGGCGCCAAGGCCCCGGCGACGCCCGCCGTCGAAGCGACGCCCGCCCGCCGGAGCCGACCGAAGAAGGGCGCCGAGGCGTCTCTCGCCGAGGCCCTGCCGTTCGAAGAGCCGGTCGCCGCGACCGCGGAGCCGACCGCGGAGCCGACGGTGGAAGAGCCGGTAACCGAAGCGACGGTCGCCGAGTCGGCGACCGAAGAGCCGACGATCGAAGAGACCGAAGACGGGGAGATCGCGACGGCGGAGCCCGTCGTCGCCGAAACCGTCGCCGCCGAAGAGCCCGAAGAAGCGCCCGAGCCCGCCGTCGCGGCGGAAGGCGACGCCTTCGACCTGGGCGACGGACGCTCGCTCGCGGTCACGTTCCGACCTCGGGCGGGATCGCGCAAGACCGAGCCCAAGCCGACCGAGCCCAAGCCGACCGAGCCCGCCGTCGTGGCGGCGGAGACGGCGCCGGTCGCAGTCCCGTCCCCGCCGGTGGCGTCCGTCGACGACGAGGAGCCGCTGCCGACCTTCACCTTCCGCGCCCGCGCCGGAACGTCGAAGGCGGAACCGAGAAAGGTCGAGGCCAAGGCGAAGGAAGAGGCTCCCGCCCCTCGTCCCGCCGCCGAGCCGATCGACATCTCCGACGAGGAGATGCCGCTGATCTCGTGGCGCCCGCGCGGCCAGGGAACGCCGATCCCCGACGCGGACGACGAGTCGACGCCGGCGCCGGAAGCGCGCGAAGACCGGGGTCGCCGTCGTCGGAACGAGCGCGATCCGGTCGCCGCCGACGCTTCGGTCGCCGCCGACTCGTCGTCCGCGTCGGCCACCAAGCCGGAGCCGCCGAAGCCGGTGGTCAAGCCGCCGCTCGCCATTCCGCCGAGCGCGCCCCAGGTCGTCCTGCGCGAGGGCGTGCCGGTCCTGGTCCGCGACGGCCGGGCCTTCCCCGCCATCGCCTTCGGGGGCGATCCCTCGGGAACGCCGCGCCAGGAGGCGCTGACCTTCGAACAGGTCCGCATGGCGGCGGTCGACGGCGTCCACCTGCACATCCTCCGCCTTCCGCTGGAGGTCGACAAGGCGCGGACCGACGAGATCGCCGCGTACGCGAACGGGCTCCTCGGGAAGGTCGCAGAGGCCGATCCGGAGGGTCAGGTCATCTTGTTCGTCGAGTTCCTGGCCGCCCGGGACGCCGACCGCCGCTTCCCCGACGCGATGTACCGGCGCACGGACGGGCGACCCGCCGAGCCCAGCGTGTGCGACGACGCCTACTGGGGCGAGGCCGCCGAGGTCCTGAGGGGCGTGATCGTCCAGGTTCAGAGCCACCCCCGGCTGATGGGCCTCCAGATCGATCGGGGCTGGCTCCATCCGGAGTCCGAGGGCTACGACACCAGCAAGGCCGCCGTGGGCAAGTTCCGCGCCTGGGCCCGGACGCGCTACGGGGGCGACGTCGTCGCCCTGCGCGCCGCCTGGTTCGACGGCTCGGCCCGCTTCGACACGCTCACCGGACCGGACGCCGCCGAGGCGGGCCGCACGGGCGACCGCTTTATCCGCGCCGGGCGGCGCGAGCGGCGGACGGTGGACTACCACCTGTTCCTCAGCGACATCACCGCCTCGCGGATCGGCGATCTCGCCCGGACGGTGAAAGAGGCGAGCGGGGGCTGCCTCCTCGTGGGCGTCGACTACGGTCCCACCCTCGAAGGGCTCCACCCGGCGGGCGGCCATCTGGCGCTCGGCAAGGTGATGCGAACGCCGGAGATCGACTTCGTCGCGGGTCCGCCCAGCTACGAGGGTCGCGAGCCGGGCGGCTCGGCGGCGTTCCCCGCCCCGGTCGACTCGTTCCCGCTCAACGGCAAGCTCTACGTGAGCGTCGAGGACTATCGGACGTCGCTCGGCGGCAACCTGCACCTCCAGGACGAGCCGGGCAACCCCGTCCTGAAGACGCCGCAGGCCCTGGAGAGCCTGCACTGGCGGGGCGTGGGGGCGGCCCTCGCGCATGGCATGGGCGTCGCCTGGACCGACGCGGGCGGCGAGGGATCGCTCCGTTCGAACTCCGTCTGGGACCGGGCGTCGCGGGTTCGCGAGGCCCTGACGCTTCGCATGGGGACCCCGATGGGCGATCCGGACGTGGCGGTGTTCATCGACGAGCGCGCTCTGGCGTACCTCGTGGACGGCGACGCGTTCGAGCTGCTGGTGCGCGACGTACGCGAGTCCATCCTGCGGGCGGGCGTCTCGGCGGCGTTCTACCTCCTGAGCGACCTCGCCCACCGCGAGAAGTTCCCCGACTCCAAGCTCTACCTGTTCCTCAACGCCTGGGACATCCGCCCCGACGCCCGCGCGGCGATCAAGACGCGGCTCCAGCGCGATGGCAAGGTGCTGTTCTGGGTGTACGCGGCGGGTCTCTTCGACTCGGGCCGCGACTCCTTGGAGCGCGCCCGCGAGGTCACGGGCATCGCCCTCAAGCCCCAGCCGTTCGCCAGCAAGGCGGGCACGACGCTGCTCAACCGGCGCCATCCGCTGACGGAGGCGTTCCCCGAGCGCACGGTGAGCGGCAACGCGGCCCTCGAACCCACGTACTTCGCGATCCCCGAGGACGCGACGGTACTGGGCGAGTACACCCAGACGGGACTTCCCTCCTTCGTGGTGCGCGACTTCGGCGCGGGCGGCCCGGCGGCGGAGCGCTGGACGAGCGTGTTCCTCGGCGAACCCAAGGTCACCCCCGCCCTCGTTCGCGCCCTGGCGCAGATGGCCGGAGCCCACGTCTGGGACTTCAACGACGACGTGGTGCACGTGCGTCCGCCGTTCCTCACCGTCCACTGCAAGGGGACGGGGCAGCGCACGGTGGCCCTTCCCGGCCGGGAGGCGGCGTACGACCTCGTCACCGGGCAGTGGGCGTCGGTCGACGGGGCGAACCTGCGCTTTATCGGCGTGGACGGCGCGACCCACGCGTTCCTCGTCGGTCCCCGCGCGGAGATCGAGCACCTTCTGAAGAGCGATCCCGCCGAGGCGCTGCGGGTCGAAAGTCTGCCGCCGCGCGAGCTTAACGTTCGGCAGGACGTCAGCGACTTCGACGTGCCGGTCATGAAGCTCGGCGAGTTTATCGAGAACGCCGAAGGCGACGAGGCCGCCGACGAGTGGTTCCTGCGCCCCACGCCCGCCGCCGACGAGAGCGCTCCCGAGCCCGCCCAGGCCGAGGAGAGTCCCGACCAGGTTGGCCGCCGCCGCCGCCGCCGGGGCCGGGGAGGCCGGGAGCGCGACGATCGCGGCGCGCCCGAGGCTTCCGAGACGTCCGCCCCGGTGGCGAACGACGACGCCGGCATCTCGGTGGTGTTCCGCAAGCGACAGTAAGACCCGGCCCGCGTCCCCGAGCTTCGGTTCGGGGGTGCGAGCCTCAAACCCAAAACCGATTTGTCTAACTCTCAATCTTTCCACAGCGGACGGGTCGCTCTCGTCGGCAAGCCGAACGTCGGCAAGAGCACGCTTCTGAACCGCATCGTCGGGCAGAAGGTCTCCATCGTCAGCAACAAGCCCCAGACGACTCGCCGCAAGGCGCTCGGGATCGCCCACGGCGAAGACTGGCAGATCGTGTTCGTGGACACCCCTGGGATCCACGAGCCCCACAACCGCCTCGGACGGGCGATGGTCGAGCAGGCGCGGTCCGGCCTGATGGACGTGGACGTGATCGTCTACGTCGCGGACGGCTCCCACCATCCGGGCGAGGTCGACAAGCAGATCGCGGCGATGCTCAAGGACACTCCGAACGCGCCCCGCCCCCTGCTGTGCCTGAACAAGATGGATCTCCTCAAGGCGGAGAACGTCGAGCGGAACGTGCACGCCTACGAGTCGCTTTTCGGCACCGAGGAGTCGATGCTGACGACAGCGACCCGGGGCGACAACGTGGACGAGCTGGTCAAGATGATCGTCTCCCGGCTGCCGGAGCGGGCGCCGGAGTTCGGAGACGACGAGTTCACCGACCAGTCGAGCCGCGTTCTCGCCGCCGAGCTCGTGCGGGAGAAGATCCTCCAAGCCACCCGCGAGGAGGTGCCGCACTCGGTCGCGGTGCTCGTCGACGGCTGGGAGGAGGACGAGACGCCCTTGCGCATCGAAGCGACGATCCTCGTGGAGAAGGCTTCCCAACGGGGCATCCTGATCGGCAAGGGCGGCCAGTTCCTGAAGAACATCGGCACCAAGGCGCGGGAGGAGATCGAGAAGACCCTCGGTCAGAAGGTGTTCCTCGCCCTGCACGTCAAGGTGTCGGAAGGCTGGCGGCAGAATCCCCGCATCCTCGCCGAACTCGAGTACCGGGACTGATCGGAAGCGGTGGTCGGGAGACCACCGCTTCCGATCGAAGAACGCCCAAAGAGACGCGCTCCGTCGAGACCGCGTCCCCCTAGGCTGTCGTGGAGATGGGCAGGAAGGAAAGCCGACGCTTATCCGGGATGCTCGCTGGAGTCAGGATCTCTCAGGCCGCGACCGGGACCGACGTCGCGCCCCGTGCGCGGGCGGCGGGCTTGGCGAACAGATAACCCTGCACGAGATCGGCGCCCTCTCGAAGCGCGAACTCGTACTCGGCCTCCGTCTCGACGCCCTCGACCACGGAGCGAATGCCCAGCCTGCGGGCCATTTCCAGCATGTTGCCGACGATACTCTGGCGAACCGGATCCTGGTCGACGTCGCGAATCAGGTTCATGTCGAGCTTGATGTAGTCGGGCTTGAGGACGGTGAGCAGGTTCAAGCCCGAATAGCCAGCCCCCACGTCGTCCAGGGCGACGCCGTAGCCCGCCGCCCGGTAGAAATCGACCACCCGCAAGAGGTGCGCCTCGTCCGCGACGTGGTTGCGTTCGATCAGTTCGAACACGATGCGATCGGGCGTGAGCCCCACCGACCGCGCGGCGGCCACGGTGCTCTGAAGGCAGGCGACGGGATTGTAGACGGAAACCGGGTTGAAGTTGATGAACGCCTTGCCCTCGACGCCCTGCGCGGCGAATCCTCGGATCGAGTTCAATCGGCAAACACGGTCGAGATGGAACACGAGTCCCTCCTCGTCCGCCGCGTCGAGGATATGTCCCGGGGAGACGATCCCTCCCGCGTGATCGAGACCCCGCATCAGGCATTCATGGGCATGAACCACCTGCGGGTCGCTCGTCTCTACGATCGGATGGTAATGGACGGTGAAACGGTTGTCGCGCACCATCCCCAGCACCCAGGCGTTCTTGATGCGCTTCACAAGATCCGTGAGCGGACGCACCTTGCCCAGATGGGCGAACGACAAGACCTCGGTCGGCTCCAGGCGCAGCCATCCGCCCTCCTGGAGCAGACGGTCGGACACGAGTCGAGCCCAGTCGAGCACGATCTCGAAGCCCCCCGCGAAAAGATCGAAGGTCCAGAGGCCGCCCGCGACGGCGTTCAGGGGAATGCCGTAGGGCCCAAGGGCTTCCGACAGGGCGAGCGCCTCACGCTCGGGAAGGCCGGTCAGGACCAGGGTTCCCTCCGCCGGAAGGGCCTGGGGAACGAGGCTACAGTTCTTGCACGTGGTCATGTTTCTCGGCCGTCGCGCAGTCTCCACCGGCGCCGCATCGAAGATAAGTATCGGGATGCCCGCGAGGGCCCCGTATTCTTTGTTCCACGTAATCGGATTCTACGGCGTGCGTTGGCCCGTCGCGATCCCGAAAAGCCGCTCTTTGCCCGTCGCGTAGTGCGGGGTGAGGACCATCCGAACAAGGCCGTAGGCTAGGAACGCCCCGAACAGGATGGAGTAGGCCGGAGTGATCCACCGGGCGTCTCGCCAGCGGCGGTTCCGAAGGGCGAGCCCGAAGGTCGAGAGCGCGAACGCGGTCAGCCCCAGGTAGAGGAAGGGACCCAGGGCGTGGGCGTGGAACGCCAGGGCGAGGTCGCCGTGCAGCAAGGCGGTCCAAGAGGTCGTGAGGCCGCAGCCGGGGCACGGGCGGTCGAAGAGGACGACGCTGGGACAGGGCGGCATCCCAAGCCGCTGGTGGGTACCGTGGCCGTGGCGGTCGGGGGTGAGGATCAGGCCGACGACGGTGACGAAGAGCCAGCCGCAGGCGATCGTGAGGGAGCCCGCAAGATCGCGGCGGCTTAAGGCGGGCTCGGAGAGACCGAGCGGGAACGGACTAAACGAGGAAAGGCTCATCGGGCATCGTCTCCGCCGGGATCACGCACTCCGGGCGCAGGACCTTCCCTTCTACGCGCGCGACGGACACCACGCGTCCGCGTTCGTCGCACAGGGCGGCGAAAGGCCCATCGGGCACGTCGTCGCGCGCGAGCGCCCGCCCTTCGCGGACGGATCGGACCTCGCCGGGCGTCAACTCTAGCTTAGGCATGGGATCGAGCGCCTCGCCCAAGGACGTCAGGAGCGTTCCCGATACGTCCGCCAGGGGAACGGTCATGGATTCGTGGAAGCGACCGACCGCCGTGCGGCGTAGCCCGGCGAGATGGGCAGGTACGCCGATCGCCGTGCCCAGGTCGTGGGCGAGGGTCCGCACGTAGGTCCCGCCGGAGCAGACCACCCGCATCGTCCTTTGGCCTTCCTCGGCGGCGATCGTTTCGAAGGTGGCGATGTGGACCCGGCGCGCGGCGCGCTCGACCTCCTCGCCCCGTCGGGCCGCCTTGTAGAGCGGCTGGCCCTTGACCTTGACCGCGCTGTACATGGGGGGGATCTGTTCGATGAGGCCCAGGAAGGACGGCAGGGCGGCGGCGATCCGCGCGTCGAGATCTTCTGGGACCTCGGCTTCGGCGGTCGTGTCGCCTTCCGCGTCGAACGTCGTCGTCGCGCGCCCGAAGGCCACCTCCGCGACGTACTCCTTGGGCTCCAGCGGAAGGTACTGGAGGAAGCGGGTCGCCGGGCCGACGGCGACGACGAGGACGCCCGTCGCAAGGGGATCGAGGGTACCGGCGTGACCTACGCGCTTCGTGCCGAGGAGGCGACGGACGCGGTTCACCACGTCGTGCGAGGTGAGGCCGATGGGCTTGTCGACTAGCAGGACGCCAAACACGAGCGCAGCCTCCGGACGATCGTCTCTTCCGCCTCGTCGACCGTCAGGTCGAGCGTGCAACCCGCCGCGTTTCGGTGCCCGCCGCCGCCGAACTCGCGGGCGACGGTCGCCACGTCGTGCTCGGCGCGCGAGCGGAGCGAGCACCGGATGCGGCCCGGCTTGGGCTCCCGCAAGATCGCGGCGATCTCGACCGAATCGATACTCAGCATCTCGTTGACGAAGCCTTCCGTGTCCTCGTCGGTCGCCATCGCACGCTCGAAGTCGCCTTTGGTGAGGACGCCGACCGCGATCCGGTTTCCGCACTCCAGGCGCATCGTGTCGAGCATGTGCCCCAGGAGGAGCGTCGAGGCGAGCGGCTTCCGCTGGAAGATCTCCTCGTTGACGAGCGCGAGATCGGCGCCCTTCTCCAGGAGGATCGCCGAGATCGAGAGCGACTCCGGCGTAGTGTTCCGGAAGCGGAACGATCCGGTATCGGTGATAATGCCGGTCAGGAGGTTCGTCGCCATGTCCGGCGTGATCTCCGCGCCGAGGTCGATGAGAAGGCGCGCGATGATGAGGGCGGTCGCGCTCGCGCCGACGTCCACGATCCGCAGATCGCCGGGCTCCTCGTGGGGAACGTGATGGTCGATCACGACGAGGCGCGGCGTCTGGAGGATGTAGTCGCGCACGTCGCCCAGGCGGTCGCGGCTCTCCAGGTCGACCATGATCGCCAGATCGGCCTCGTCTTCCCGCTTGGGCGACTGTCGCACCTTGCCGACGCCCGGAAGGAAGCGTAGGTTGCGCGGCGCGGGATGGTGGCACAGCACCTGCACGTCCAACCCGCGGCGATCCAGATACGCCGCCAGGGCGAGCGAGGAGCCGAGCGCGTCCCCGTCGGGGTTCAGGTGCGTCCCGATAAGGACCGACGACGCGTTCCGGAGCTCCTCGTCAAACTGGCGGGCGATGGACGTCAATGCTTTGGGAGGATACCAGGGCCTAGGTGATTGGGTCATCGGGCGGAGAGAAGGGTTTTCACGATCCTCGCTCTCTTTCTTCAGAAATCGACCGGGCGCAGGTAGTACTCTCCGATCGCGCTGGCGCTGACCATCGCCACCGTGGGCAGGCGGCGCTTCCAGTGGGTGCCGTCGACGCGTCGCCAAACGAGATCCACCTCGGTCGGATCGAAGCCCATCTCGACGAGCTTCGCCCGGCTGTAGCCCTGGGTCATGTGGTGCAGGATCCGGTCGGCGCGGGCGTAGGTGATCCCGAAATCCATCTCGTCGGTCTGGTCTTTGACGAGGTCGGCGGAAGCGGGCTTGTCGACGATCTCCCGGGGAACGCCCAGCTCGCGCGCCAGTTCCCAGACCTGGGTCTTGAACAGGTCGCCGAGTGGATTGATAGGCGGCGAGTCGTCGGCGTGCCAGGTGTAGTAGCCGAAGAGGCGCTCGCTCTTGTTACCCGTACCGATGGGAAGACCTTGGAGCTTCGCGCTCTGGTCGAACACCACGATCATCCGGGATCGCGCGCAGACGTTGCCCAGCCTTCCGGCGGCGATGTCGGGCTCCATCGTGTTCACGTAGCCGTCCACCATGTCGGTGATCTCGATGGTGCGGGCCTGGATACCCAGGTCCTGGACCACGAGGTTCGCATGGTCGATGGACTGCTGGCTGGAGATCTTGTAGGGCATCCGGAAGGCGTAGACGTTCTCCGGGCCGAGGGCGCGGGCGGCGAGATAGGCGACCACCGCCGAGTCGACGCCGCCGGAAAGTCCGAGGACCGCGCGCTCGATGCCCCGGCGACGGACCATCTCGTCCTTGAGGAACCGAACGAGCCAGTCCGCCACCAAGGGCGCGTTGATGCGCAGGGGCTCGTCGCTGTAGGGATCGTGATGCGCGGCGCGCGATACCGGCAAGGCCATAGGTTGAGTATAGTCGTCCAAAAGAGGGTCGAAGGTCCTAGAACGACGATGCGTGTTGACCGCGCGGCGTCTTCTTGGATTAGAGCGACCCTCCAGGGTCGCCAGAGAGGTCAATCACAACGATGTCAGGAAGCCTACGGTTAGCGCTCGTTCTTCTCGCGGTGGTGTTCGGTGGGTACGTGCTGTTCCACCTGGCGACCACCGTGCTCGGCTGGATCCTGTCGCTCGTCGTCCCCCTGGTCGCCATCGGCGCGATCGTCGGCGTGCTGTATCTGGTCGTCAACCGCAAAGCCCTCGGCAGCGGCCGACGAACCCTTCCCTAGCGTCGGTCAGGGTGGGGTAAACCGGGCCACCATGATCCTGCCTTTCCTCGCCCTACCCGAGATCGTCCGCGACGGCTACGGCGTTCCTCACGTCCGTGCCACCGACGCGCCGGCGGCGTGGCGGGCGATGGGCTACGCGGTCGCCCAAGACCGAATGTGGCAGCTCGAAACCTCTCGGCGCGCCTCGCGCGGCACGATGGCCGCCGCCTTCGGCCCGACCTACGTCCCGAGCGATCGGGAGACCCTGACGACGGGCTACACCGATGCGGAGCTACGTGCCCAACTCGCCGCGCTCGCCCCCTCGTCCCGAGCGATGTTCCGGTCCTATACGGAAGGGGTGAACGCGTTCCTGGCCGAAGGCGCGCTGCCGCCCGAGTATGCGGCCACGGGCGTGAAGCCCCTTCCTTGGACGGAGCTCGACTCGGCCGCCATCGCGATCAAGCTCCTCCGAACGTTCGGTCGAGGTGGGGCGGGCGAAATTCGAAATCTCGCGCTCCTGACGTACCTGAAGTCTCACAAGGACGCAAAGCCCCTGGATCTGCTGGACGATCTCGCTTGGCGCGAGGATCCCAAGGCTCCGACGACTCTCGCCGCCTTCAAGGCTCCGGAGGTGTTTCCTCCGGTCTCGCGCGCCGGGACGGAGCGACACCTCGCCCTCCTGCCCGCCTTCAATCTGCTGGAACTGCTCGGAGCCCTGCGGGTCGCGGAACGGCGCGAGTCCACCCGCGTGGCGGAGCGCGCGAACGCGCCTTTCAAATCCGGCTCCTATGCGATCCTCGTTCCGGCCAAGGAGAGCGCGACCGGACGTCCGCTCCTTCTGAACGGTCCCCAGATGGGGATGCGTGCCCCGAGCTTCGTCCACGAGGTCTCGGTGAGCTATCCCGGCTTCGCCGCGACCGGCATCGACGTACCGGGCGTTCCCGGCATCGTGGTCGGCCACACCAAGCGGATCGCCTGGGGGCTTACGAGCGGCGTCGCGGACACGGACGACATCGTGGTGGACGTCAAGCCGAGCTACGTTTCGCAGGACGCGCCGACGGTCGAGGTCAAGGGCGGCGCCGCGCAGCCGTTGGCGCGGAGGCGGACCGTCGACGGGCCGGTGATCCTGGAAGGCGCCAAGGGAGCGATGGTGCGGCGAAGCGCCCACTGGATGCGCGAGCTTCGGACCTTCGACGCCCTCGCCGGACTGTGGAGCGCGAAGGACGTTCGCGCCGCCGATCGGGCGATGCAGGGCGCGACGATGAGTTTCAACGTCTTCCTGGCCGACGCGGACGGCCACACCGCCTACCGTTACGCGGGCCTCGTTCCGATCCGCGCGAAGGGTTTCGATCCGCGCCTTCCCCTTCCCGCCGGGCCGGAAGCGGCGTGGCGCGGCTTCGTCCCTCCAGCGCGGATGCCCCACGCCTACGACCCGCCGACCCTCACGAACTGGAACGACAAGCCCGCGCCCGGCTGGGCGAACGGCGACACGCCCGTCTGGGGGCGCGCCTTTCGGGGCGGCGAGCTTCGCCGCGCCCTCCCGGCGGGCAAGAAGGGACTCGCCGACCTGGAGAAGGCCGCTTGGACCATCGCCCGCCGCGACGACACCTACCCTTGGTTCGGGTCGTTCGTCCCGGGCTTCGACGGCTGGCTTCTCGCGGGCTCCGTGCCCGCCGCCCGCTATCGCCTGTTCCTCGATCGGTTGCGGGAGGAGCTGTTCCTCCCGGCGGTCGGGAACCTCGTCTCGCCCGACAACTTCCGCCAGGCCCTCCAGCCGGATCTGATGCTCGCCGCGCTCGAGGGCCGCACGAAGTTCGACTACCTCGCGGGGCGAACGCCCGTCGAGGTGGTCGCCGCCGCCCTCGCGAAAGTCCCAGCCGATCCCGCCCCCTACCAACCGGGCACGATCCCCGTTCCGGGCGGCGATCCCATCCCCTACAGCAACCGGGGAACGTTCATCGAGATCGTCGAGCTTCTGAAGGATGGCCCGAAGGGACGCGACAATCTGCCCCCCGGCAACGTCGAACGCGGCCCGCACGCCGTCGACCAAGCCGAATTGGCCCGGACCTGGACCTACAAGGCGATGGGCTTCTAAGCCTCACGCGTGGTTGACAGCGTTCTCGTACGCGGGTATAATCGTTATCGCTTGCTCCGGTCGTCTAGCGGTTTAGGACATCGCCCTCTCACGGCGAAGATCGCGGGTTCAAATCCCGTCCGGAGTACCAAACGCTCAAGCTCCTCAAAGGCTTGAGCGTTTTTCTTTAGGGACTTCCCCGATCTCGCGGGACGTATCGTCTTCCCGTTTCGACGTCTTGGCGCAGGCCGCCCCGACCGTCGGCACGCGGCTCGTGTTGGTCGGTCCGATGGAATCTGTGCCCGGCTGGCTTCTGAGCCGGATCGGGCGTTTTCGGATCGAGCGATATCCTGAAATCGGAAGAGCCGGATTCTAAGCCTCCTTCGGTTCTTTAGAAAGTCTTTGAACCCGAAACGAGTTCCACATGGACCTGGACGGAGTCTCCCACGTTTACGCCTTCCGCCCGCTGGACCTTGACCTTCACCGGCACCAGATACGACCCGTCTTTGGGAAACAGCGAGGTCGAGTACTCGGTCTTCCCGATCCGCACGATCGCCGGGATCACACCCCAGCCGTAGGTGAAGTGGGACGCGACGGCCTTGATCTCCGCCGCGAGGTCAGCAGGGACCGGGACGAAGACGAAAGGCGCGGGACCGCGCCACTCGATCGCCTCTCCTCCGAACTCCAGCGTCATGCGCGTGAGTATAGCGTGATCGAAACCCTCCCGAAACGCGGGTACGTTAGGCGATGCCCAGCCCGATCCGACTGACGAAGGCCGACGCCCGGCGCGCGATGGTAAGGCATCATTTCTCCTTCCGCTCGACGCAGAGCGAGGCGTTCGACCGGTTGCGCAGCGTCCAGTTCGACCCGATCGCCCCGGTAGGCTGCAACCACGATCTGGTTCTCCAAGCACGGGTCCCCGACTACCAGATCGGCGATTGGGCGACGCTCGCCTACACACATCGGGCCATTTACGACGGTTGGGACAAGCAGGCCTCGCTGGTGCCTTTCGAAGGGTGGCCCGTGCGCCGCCTGAACTACGCGGTGCATCGGCGGATGTTCGAACAGAAGATCTTCGAGGACCACAAGGACGCCGTCGACCGGATCTTGGGCGAGATCGCGGAGCGAGGTCCGCTGATGCCGAAGGAGTGCGAATTCCAGATGCGGAAGGAAGAATGGAAAGGCTCCTGGTACGGCCCCAGCCTCACGAAGCAGACGCTCCGCGCCCTGTGGCACTCCGGGCTTGTGATGACGGCGGGACGCAAGAACGGTCAGCACCTCTACGACCTCACAGAGCGCGTCGTGCCCGCAAATCTCTTCAACCAGCCGATGCTGTCCGAAGCCGACGCCGTCCGCGAACTCGTTCTCGAACGGCACCGGGCCGTGGGCCTTCTGAGGCCAACGGCTTCGTACGAGGTGTGGGCGAACCCGGTCCTCTCCGCCGGTCGCAAGGACGCGATCGCGGAACTGGGGCAACGGGGCGAGATCGTGCCGATCGAGATCGAAGGCGTCCGGGCTCACGCGACGCCCGCGTTCGTCTCGACGCTCGACCAACCCTCGATCGAGCCGCGCGTGGTGTTCGTCGCTCCGCTCGACCAGTTCGTGTGGGACCGCAGGATGGTCGCGCACCTTTTCGGGTTCGACTATCTCTGGGAGATCTACAAGCCCGAGGCTAAGCGACGTTGGGGCTACTACGTCCTGCCCGTCCTGTTCGGCGAGACGTTCGCCGGACGGGCCGAGTTCTGGTGTCGCGACGGCGTTTTGGAGCTGCGGCGATGGCACAGCGAAGCGGAGAGCGCGGATCCCCGATTCCTGGGTGCGCTGGAGCTCGCCTTGCGGAGCTTCATGCGTTACGCGCGCGCCTCGGAGATTCGCGCCACCCCCGAGGTCGAATCCCTGATCCGGGGCCTCGTCGAAGGGCTTTAACACGCCGAGTCATCACCCTAGCCCACGACGGAGCCGGTACCGATCGAACGATGGGCTCGCAAGAACAGACGAAAGAGGCCCGAGGTCGTCGACCTCGGGCCTCTTGTCTGACCGACCGCCTTTTTAGAAGCGGTAGTGGGCGAACGCCTTGTTCGCCTCGGCCATGCGGTGCGTGTCCTCGCGCTTCTTGATCGTGCTTCCCGCGCCGTTGTAGGCGTCGAGCAGCTCGGCCGAAAGCTTGTCGATCATCGTCTTGCCGCTGCGCTTTCGAGCGGCGCCGATCATCCAGCGAAGAGCCAGGGTGCGACGGCGATCCGGGCGGACCTCCATCGGAACCTGGTAGGTCTGACCGCCGACGCGGCGGGGGCGGACTTCGACGGTCGGCATGGAGTTCTGGAGGGCCTTGTCGAACACCTCGATCGCAGGCACGCCCGCCTTCTCCTCGCAGATTCGCATCGCGCCGTAGAAGATCTTCTCGGCGGTGACCTTCTTGCCGTCGACCATCATGCGGTTGATGAACCGCGTGACCATCTCGGACCCATAGATCGGATCGGCGAGCGTGACGCGCTTGGTGACGGGACCCTTACGCGGCATTAGCGCTTACCTCCCTTCGCCGGAGCGCCCTTGGCGGGAGCCGCACCCGGCTTCGGCCGTTTGGTGCCGTACTTCGACCGGCCCTGCATCCGCTTGGCGGTGCCGGCGGTCTGCTGGGTTCCGCGAACGATGTGGTAGCGCACGCCCGGCAGGTCCTTGACACGGCCACCGCGCACGAGCACGACCGAGTGCTCCTGAAGGTTGTGCCCCTCGCCCGGGATGTAGGCGGTGACTTCGACGCCGTTGGTAAGACGGACGCGCGCGGTCTTGCGGAGCGCGGAGTTCGGCTTTTTGGGCGTCATGGTGCGCACGATGGTGCACACGCCGCGCTTGAACGGGTTGCTCCGGAGCGCGGGGGACTTGGACTTGACCTTCGGGGCCGTGCGGCCCTTTCGAACCAGCTGGTTAACGGTCGGCATTGATACCTCGGTTGGGCTTCATTTGTCTTGCTTTTGGTTTTTCGGGGCTTGCGGCCAGCCTTATGGCGACAAAAACCCCGCGCATCCTTCGACGGGAGCGCGGGGTCTGGTGGTGGATGATGCCTTCCTCGGAAAGTCTTCTTCTCGAACCGTCAGGGACCCCTGCTCCCTCGCAAAATGATCGATCCGATACGCCTAACGCGCAACGGACCAACGGATCAGTTTAGTATGCGGGCCGCGCGGATGTCAAGCCCGCCCTTTTCAGCTTTGGGTGCGGTACTGGGCGATCAGTTCCAGCGCGAGCTCTCGACCGTACCAGCCGTCGATCTCGACCGACTTCTCCTCGAGCTGCTTGTACACCTCGAAGAAGTGCTGGATCTCCTTGACGGTGTGGTTGTTCAGCTCTTGGAGGGTTTTGCGGTAGCCGTAGCGGGGATCGCGGATAGCGACGGCGAGGATCTTCTCGTCCGGCCCCTTCTCGTCGCTCATCTTCAGGACGCCGATGGGCGACGCCTCGACCATGCAACCCGGGATCAGCGGGTGCGAGGTGAGGACCAGCACGTCGAGCGGGTCGCCGTCCAGGTAGTGCGTCTCGGGGATGTAGCCGTAGTCGAACGGGTAGAACAGGGGCGAGTAGAGCACCCGGTCGAGCTTGATGATCCCGGTCTCGGCGTCGACCTCGTACTTGTTCGTGCTTCCGCGCGGGATCTCGATCACGGCGTTGAAGACTTCCGGCGCGTCGGGACCGATGGTGGCGTTCAGCAGGGACATCGGCCTAAAGGGTACCTAGCCCCGGATTCATCCAGCGTTAAGAACGATGCCAGAAGCCGAACCCTAGTATTCTGGTCTCCAACTTGGACGGCCTCTACCACTGGGACATGGCGACCTTCCGGGCGATCAACCTGGGTTTCCGCTCGCCGCTCCTCGACCTCTTCTTCCTGATCGTCAGCCAGAGCGGCCAGGGCGTGATCGAAGCCTTCCTCATCCTCGGGATGTACCGACGGCCCCGCTTTCGGCGATTTATCGTGCCTTGCGTGACGACGATCGCGTTCAGCGGCATCCTGATCGCCGACGTCATCAAGCTTCTCGTCAAGAGAGACCGCCCAAGCTATCTAAGCTACGCGGTCGCCCAGGAAGACGTGCATCACACGAGCTTCGTCAGCGGCCACACGACGACCGCCTTCGCCCTCGCGACGATGATCGTCTTCATGACGCTCGGCACGAAGCGATGGTGGGTCGGCCCCACTGCCCTTCTCTGGGCGGCGGGCGTTGGCGTCTCCCGGATCTACCGAGGCGTCCATTGGCCCAGCGACGTGATCGCGGGCGCTTGCGCAGGGGCCCTTGGTTCCGCAATCGTGTATCTCGTGTTCGCGCGGAAAGGCTGGCTCGATCTAACTTTGGAAAACCCGCTTCTGAGGCGTAAGCGAAGCGCGTAGGGCTTTCACCTTCGCGATCGGTTCGCCTGTTGGTCCTAGGATCGCGCCCGGTGTCCAGACCGGCGGCCTCCTGAGTCGCGGACCTGTAGTCGAAGACGAAGCCTTCGACTACAGGCGCTTCGCGTTGAGATGAGCTATGCCCCGTCGAAGATGCCCATCGCGCGGAACTTGCGGTACCGCTCGTCCCGAAGGTCCTCGCCGTCCTGCTTTTCGAGAAGGTTGATGTTCCGACGCAGGGCCTCCCGGACGCTCCCGATCGCCGCGACCGGATCGCGGTGGGCGCCGCCGAACGGCTCGGGAATGACCTCGTCGACGATGCCGTAATCCAACGCGCTCTGTGCGGTCAGGCGCAGGGCCTTCGCCGCGTCCGCGCCGCGCTCGGGCTGTCGCCAGAGGATCGCCGCGCAGCCTTCCGGCGGGATCACCGAGTAGACGGAATGCTCAAGCATCAGCACCCGCGACGCCGCCGCGATCCCGATGGCCCCGCCGGAGCCACCCTCGCCGATGACGACGCTCACCGAGGGCACGGTCAGCTCGAACATCTTCATCATGCCCGCCGCGATCGCCTCGCTGATGCCTCGGCCCTCGCTCTCGACGCCAGGGTCGGCGGCGGGGGTGTCCACCAGGGTGACCACGGGCATCCGGAAACGCTCCGCCATGTCGAACAGCCGGATCGCCTTGCGGTAGCCCTCAGGACGCGCCATCCCGAAGTTTCGGAACTGTCGCTCCTGGATGTTGCGCCCTTTCTGGTGGCCGACCACGATCACGGGACGTCCTTCGAACAGCGCGGGGCCGCCCACGATCGCGTGGTCGACTTGGCCGCGCCGGTCGCCATCGAGTTCGACGAACTCGGTGAACAGCCCCTGCACGTAGTCGAGGGTGTAGGGGCGCTTCTCCGCCCGCGCGATCAGCACCTTCTCCCAAGGCCCGAGGTTCGAGTAGAGCACGGCGCGGTACTGCTCCGTCCGCTCCTCGATGCTGCTGGCTTGGGCGAGCAGCTCCTGCCGCTTGACCGCGTCCTTCTCGCGCTCGACGAGGTTGCGGGCGCGGGCGACGCCCTCTTCGAGCTCGACGAGGGGCGATTCCCACTCCTTGTGCGTCTTAGGCGGGGCCTTATCGCGCAAGGTGGCCTCCAAGAGTTCGGACCAGGGTTCCAAGGGTTCCTCGCATCTCCTTCCGGGACACGATCCGGTCTACCATCCCGTGCGCGTGCACCCACTCGGCGCTCTGGAAGTCGTTCGGGACCTTTCCCACGCCGGCCTGCTTGCTGACCCGCGCCCCGGCGAAGCCGACGAGAGCCTTCGGCTCCACGAGGATCACGTCCGCGACGCTCGCGTAGCTCGCGAGCACGCCCGCCATCGTCGGATCGGTGAACACGGTGATAAACGGGACGCCCTTTCGGCGCGCCCGTTCGGCGGCGGCGACCGTCTTGCCCATCTGCATAAGACTCAGGATGCCTTCTTGCATCCGGGCCCCGCCACTCGCGCAGAACACGATCGCCGGCATCTGCTCGTCGGCGGCGCGCTCTAGGGTGCGCGCGACCTTCTCGCCCGCGACGCTTCCCATCGAGCCGCCCATAAAGCTGAAGTCCGCCGCCGCGACCGAGACCCTATGGCCTTCGAGAGTAGCCTCGCCGGAGATCATGGAGTCGGTCGCGTCGGCCTTCTCGGTACTTGTCGCCAGCTTGACCCCGTACTCAGGAAAGCCGAGCGTGTCTCGAGAACGGAGATCCGCGTCCATCTCAACGAACGACGAGGGATCGAACGTGGTCGAGAGCCGGAGCCGGGCGGGCATTCTCCCGTGATGGCCGCAGTACGGACAAACCCGGAGCGCTGCCTCGTAATCGGCCCCGAAAACGATTTTTTTGCACGCCGGACACTGGACGAACCCTTCCGGACCTTTCGCGTCGGCCTTGCTCAAGAGAGCAAGGATACCCTTTGGGCCTCAACGTCTCCTCGTAAAGCGTCGTGGGACGTGAACGTAGGATGAAAAGTCGGCGGGGCTTTGAGCGTTTGCAGAAACTACGGAACGTTTGTCCGGTACGGGAGTACTAAATACCAAGGCGAGCGCACCTAGTGATTTCACTAGGGTGACTAGCCCGCGAAAGCGAAGCGAAAACGGATCTCTCAGCCGGGCGGCCCAACTAGGCTCCCGGCGTTTTTTTGTCTCTCGTTCCCAAAGCCGTCGCGAATCGACCGACGACGGACGGGAATCCCGATGGGTGACTTCCCAAAACACAAACTGGGTTAAAGTAGACCATGCCCCTCCTGGCGCTTATGGCCCTCGCCGCCACGCCCCTCGACGCTTCCCTCGATCGTGCCCCCACGCGCAGAGCGGAGTGGCGCGCGCTTCTCACGAAGACGCCCAAGGGCGAGAAGGCGGCGGTCGAGTACCTGCTGACCTACATGCCGCTCGACGATCTGAAGACGCTGCCCGCGTCCCAGGTCGCCGAGGCGGCGCACGGGGCGGTCCAGGCCCGACGGGCGGTCGCCTGGGGCAAGTCGATCCCGGAGACGGTGTTCCTCGATGCGGTCGTGCCCTACGCGAGCGTGACGGAGCCCCGGCGGTCGATGCGCGCGGAATGGGCGAAGCGGTACGGCCCGCTCGTCAAGGGAACGAAGACGCCGGGCGAGGCGGCCCTGTTGGTCAACCGGACGCTGTTCAAGGACACGAAGGTGACCTACAACACCAAGCGTCTCCGAACGGACCAGAGCCCGCCCGAGACGATCGCGCAGGGGATGGCGACCTGCACCGGGCTCTCGATCATGCTCGTCGACGCGCTGCGCGCGGTCGGCGTCCCCTCCCGGATCGCGGGCATTCCCTCCTGGCCGGGCCGGGGCGGCAACCACACCTGGGTCGAGGTATGGGATCGGGGCGCCTGGCACTTCGTCGGCGCCGCCGAACCGGACGACAAAGGGCTCGACCACGCCTGGTTCGCCGAGGAGGCGGGGCGCGTTCCCGGAACGAAGCCCCTGGAAACGGTCTACGCCGTTACCTACAAGCCCACGGGCACGACGTTCCCGCTCGTGTGGAACGACGAGGCATCGGTTCCGGCGGTGAACGTGACCCCTCGGTACGCGATGGCCCTCTCGGCGGCTCAGCCCCGGCTGATGGTCGAGGTGAAGCAGAACGGCGAGCGCGTGATGGCCGACGTCGTCGCCCTGAACGCCGCCAGCGGCGACCAGTGCCTGCGCGGACGATCGCTCGGGCCGCAGGCCGACATGAACCTCCATCTCAACGCGCCCGCCAAGGATGGAGAGACGTACGTGGTGACGGCGACCTACAAGGGCAAGACGGTCACGCAGGAGGCGAAGGTCGCGGGCGACACCGTCGTGCGGATCGACCTCGACGCCAAAGCCTCCACCGTACCGACGTTGCTCCTGACCGACCGCTTCGGCGCGGACCGGGCCAAGGCGGAAACGGCGGCCAAGGGGCTGGAGAAGGAGCCGTTCGGAGCGGCGAGCGCCAAAGCCGCGTGGAACGCCTGGTTGGCCGCGCCGGACGTCCTCCTCAAGGCCGACTACGACGCCAACGTCGTGAAGACCGCCGATCGGACGGCTCCTTACAAGTGGCGCACGGTGGGCGAGAAGCCCAAAGACGGATGGGGGCTCGTGATCGCGATGCACGGCGGCGGCGGCGCGCCCAAGGCGGTGAACGACGGCGAGTGGGCGGGGATGTTCGAGCGCTACTACAAGGACCACCCGGAGGCGGGCGGCTACGTCTACCTCGCCCTTCGCGCCCCGAACGACGAGTGGGACGGCTTCTACGACGCCGCGATCTCGCCCCTCGTCGAGCGGCTCGTCCGCTCGTTCGTGAAGTACGGCGGCGTGGACCCGAATCGGATCTACGCGACGGGCGCCTCCCACGGCGGCTACGGGACGTTCGTGATCGGGCCGAAGATCCCTTACCGCTTTGCCGCCCTGCATCCCGCCGCCGGGGCGATGACGCCCGACCGCACCGCCGGAGAGAACCTACGCAACGTCCGATTCACCTGGGCGGTGGGCGAGAACGACACCGCGTACGGCCGGATCAAGCTGGACCGGGAGTTCGCCGAGTCCTGGAAGGACTGGCAGACGAGATACGGCGGCTTCGACGGCGGCTTGGAGGAGGTCAAGGGCCACGGCCACCTGATCAACGACTTCGAGGCCGACAAGATCGCCGAGATGCGGAAGTACGCCCGTGAGCCCCATCCGAAGCGGGTGATCTGGGTTCAGACGGACGACGTGCTCCACCGCTTCTACTGGCTGGAGGCCCTCAAGCCTGCCGCCAAAGGTCGGATCGACGCCACGGTCGAAGGCAACGCGATCACCCTGAAGACCGAAGGGCAGGGTGAGATCGCCCTCTGGCTCTCGTCCGAGTTGGTCGATCTCTCCAAGCCGGTGACCGTCGTCCGCGACGGAGTTCGGAAGGAGTTCAAGCTCAAACCGTCCCTCGCGATCTACTGCGACGGGCTGGAGCAGACGGGCGATCCGTTCCTCGCCGCGCCGGTCCGGATCGTCGTGCCTTAGCCCCGCGACATTCACGCCATCCTCACCCGTCCGCTCTAGAATCGAACGATGAAGCCCAGACATCTCCTCTTCGCCTTCCTTCTGACTGGTTGCGGCGGCGGCGGCTCGTCGTTCGTCGAAGGCACGACCGGCGCCGTCGCGCTGAGCTTCGTTCGAGGAACGGGCTACACGGGAAGCTCGACGTCGATCTCAACGTTCGATCGCCTCAACGGCTCGGCCATCGGCGACGCGATCGATGCGTCGGTGACCCTGGGTACCCGCTCCGTCAGCGTCACCGCCCTCAACGATCCCCTCGTGACGGGAACGGTCATCGACCTTACCGGAGGTGCGGGCTCGTCCGTGACCTACCGAGACCCCAACGGAACGTGGATCGCTTCATCGGGCACGATCACCGTCACCTCTCGGGGATCGGCGTCGGTCACCCTGACGTTCACGAACGTCGTGATCGAGGCGAGCAGTGGCGGCGCGGCCGGCGCGGCCACGATGAGCGGCACCCTGACCTTCACGACGGCCTAGAGGCGGTTCCCTGCAGATCGGGACGAAAGGGTAAATCCTCGACGAGCGGGCGCGGGGATGCTTTTGAGGCCAATGGAACGAGGAAGGCTCGAACGAAAGGGCGCGCGGGATCTCGCGGAAGAAGCGATGGCCTCGCGCTCCGCGTGGTACCGACACATGGCCGCCGAAGGCCTGGACCGTCCGGTGAGCGCCCACCGGCGGCTTCTGATCGAGCGCGCCGCCTACCGACTGCTCTACGGGGACGAGTCGGTGAGCGAACTCGGACTGAACGCGGGCTTCGGGAACACCAGCGGCTTTACCCGCGCGTTCCGGCGGGCGTACGGCCTCGCTCCGCGCGAGTTCCGCCGCCTCCACCCGACCGAATGGCGGGTTCCGCCGTTCGGCGGGATCCACTACGCTCCGGGCGAGCCCATCCTCTCTCCACGGCAAGGAAGCATCGAGATGAAACTGATCGAACTCTGGCTCGCCGACCACGCCCGCGCCGCCACGCGCCTCGCGACCGTCCTCGACATCCATCCGGAGGCCGGGCGGGAGACGGCGAAGACCCGCCAACCCTTTCCGTGGCTTCCGCCCACCATGACGGTCGACGACCTGATGAACGGGGCCTGCGGCTTTGCGGAGCCTTGGATCCACCTGCTCGACGGCGGCCCGGCCACCTCGAACGACGGGACTCTCCCCAGCCGCCTCGCCCGGATCGAGGCGAACCGCGCCCGCCTCGCCGATCTCGTCCTGCGCTTCGAGGACGAAGGCTCGTGGGACATGACGTTCGTCGACCACGAGTGCGAGCCGGCCGAGGTGTTCAGCTACGGCAGCGTCGTGCTGATGATCATCGTGTTCACCGACCACGCCCGCATCGAGCTTGAGGCGGAACTGCGGGAGCGGGGTCTGTTGGAGGAGTCCGTCAGTCTGGCGTAGGCGCGCTCGGTTCCGTCCTTTGGCAACCACGCCCAAGACGTCCACCGTCAGGACGGGAGCAGGACGGGGCGGCGACTACGCCGTCCCGTCCTCGACCGGTCGCATCGCGCCCTCACGCCGCTCGTCCCGGAGCTTCTCGAGCCGGACTTCCTCGACCCCCACGTCCTGAAGGAACTGAAGCCAGTTCTCCTCGACGATCTTCCGCACCTGCGGCTCGGGGACGCCCCGGGCCTCGGCCTCGCGGACGATCAGGTCGAGCTGGCGACGGCGTAGGTCGGCTCGCTTTTCGACCGCCTCGTGGCGGAGGGTCTCGACGTACGCCTCTCGCATCTCGCGGGTCACGGTCTCGATCCGCTGGGCCTGCTCCTCCAGGTCCTTCATGTCGCCGTTGCCCACGAGGTTGACGGGGCGGAGCATCGCGTTGAAGCGGCTGACCTCGGCGGCGAGGGCCGCCTCCTGCGGTCCCAGGGCGACGACGCCCAGAGGATGTTCGCCGTCCGCGACGAAGCCTTCCGGCGTCTCATCGTCGTTCATGCGCGCGTGGGCGATCCAGAAGGGGATGGCTTCGAGGAGGGCGGCGAGGGCTAACCAGAAGATGCCCGCGAGCGAGAAGAGCGAGCCGAAGGTCTGCTCGATCTTCGCGGTCGAGGCGGCGCCGTCCATCGCGGCGAGACTGGGTACCGGCGCCGACGGCATGGAGAAGCTCGCGCTCTCGCTCTTGGTGAGGGTCCCCACGAGACCGCTCAGTTGGGTGTACGCCTTCTGAAGGATGGAGAATCCTTTCGCGTTCGTCTCCGCGCTCAGGGCTTCCGTCGCGTCGAACTGGAAGTCCGACCACTTGGCCTCAGCCTCCTCGGCGTTCTTGATCATCGCGTCCTGCTCCGCGAGCATGCCCTGGGCGGCCGCCTCGTCGGGATACTCGCCGCGCGCCTGCCGGCTCAGGATGCGGGCGCGGATCGAGCGGGCGTACTCGACGCGGTTGGAGAGCTTGGCGTTCGCGAGGAGACGCGCCTCGTTCGCCTTCTGCGAGAGGGCGAGGGTTTGGGTCTTGAGGTCGTCGCGCTGCTTCAAGGGCAGGATCTGGGCCTCCTTGTAGTCGGAGTAGAACGACGTGAAGCCCATAAACGAACAGAAGACGCTCACCGCGAGGATCGCCGCGAGCGGGTTTCGCCAACGCAGGCGCTCCTCCTCGCTCGCGTTCAGAAGCTGGACGCCCGCGTAGAGAGCGATCGCCTGGAGCCCGGCGCCGAGGGCGACCGCGGGCACGATCGGAAGGGCGAGGGAGATGCCGTGGATGTTCGTCCAGGCAGAGACGCACTGGACGGGAAGCACGACGAGAAGCCACTTCCAGCCCGCGTGCGACTTGCGAAGCCATCCAAGGAGGGCGCGCAGCGCCCCCTCGCCCCTCGAGGGCGGCTGATAACGATAGTCGTTGTTGAACAAAGGCGTCTTGAACCGGGCGTCCTGCCGAGGTTTTCGCGTTCCGTGCGGGTTAATGATACGATGCCGGGAAGGCGATTAGGTCTTTTGGTCCTTATGTTTGCGAGGGGCCGATTGCCCCAAAGACCGAGTTT